>CAVJHG010000052.1:0-2565 GCA_963649335.1 bacterium | reverse complement strand
GATGGCGGTTAGGTTTACGAATTTCCTCAATTGTGTTAAAATAGGTTTGGTCCATGGTGATTACTCCTTTGTCTGTGATTTGTGACAAAACCATTTTAACACAGTAGGTCACTATGGATTTTTATTTTTTGATTAAGTGTGCAACTTCATTATACAATCTACCAAGATATTGTTTATCAGAAATATAAAGAGTTAGGTGGCAATAGCCGAGTTGCTAAAAGCACAACTTTTGTAAATGACATTTCTGATGCAATAGGTTTGTGATGTCACCAAATGGAAAAAATAAAGGAGGCAAGCTATGCCAACAACAATAGAAGTACATAAACAAAGCGTAGAGACACTACTTGGCAGCGGTAAGACAAAGCCATTTGTTATTCCAGAATACCAGCGCCCTTACGCATGGACAGATGAACAGGTGGAAACTCTCTTTGAGGACTTGTGGGAATTCACTGCTACCAGTGGTGGTACAGAACGTGAAGGATCCTATTTCCTGGGCAGTGTTGTCTCCTATGAAAATGAAAAGGGAGAACAGGAAATTATTGATGGTCAGCAGAGAATCACTTCCTTATTTCTTTTGCTCCGAGCTATTTATACGAGACTTGTTGCCACACCTGTATCAGAGCGAACTGCAGAAGCTAATAATTTTATAGGTAAGATTGAACCAGCTATCTGGCGAACGAATAAACTTACCGGAACTGTGGATTACAAGAATATCCTCCTTACATCCAGAGTTGTCAATAATGAAGGTAATGAGATTCTTAGAAACATTCTAGAGACCGGTAAGGCAGAAGATAATGCAAAGGATAACTATTCTAGGAACTATAGATATTTCCAAGAGTTGTTTGACAGACACTCTACGGAAAATCCGCTGATGGTATATCAATTTATCTATGCTTTGCTCAACCAGGCAATTCTACTTCCGATTACAGCAGACAACCAGAATACAGCATTGACGATATTCTCCACGCTTAATGATAGAGGATTGCCATTGTCTGATGCTGATATTTTTAAGGCTAAAATTTACAATCAGCTAGATCCGGAAGAGAAGAAGGATTTTATTGAGAGATGGAAAGATCTGGACGAGCAATCAACAGAAGCTGGAGAGAGTATTCAGCAGTTGTTCTATTACAATATGTTCTACTTAAGAGCGTTAGAGATGGATACTAAGACAACAACACCTGGCGTTCGTAAGTATTATGATGCAAATAAAATCGAAAGATTATACAAACCGGATCTTATGGACAACCTGTTTGTGATTTTGAATCTTTGGAAGGTAATCAACAAAGGTGAGGAGCTTGAAGGCGAAGAGTGGTCTAAGAATATTAAAATCAGGCAGTCATTAGATACGCTTACGTCTTATCCAAATGAGTTCTGGAAATATCCGGTAGTCATTTATTACATATGCTATCGCAATGAGGCGGATTTTGAGATAAAGTTTGGTCTTTTCCTGAATAAGTTGCTGCTGGAGTTGATGACAAAATATTTGTTGATTCCTACCATTAATGCTGTAAAACCAGATATCCTGAAATTAAATTCTGCTATAGTAGCATCTGATGTTCCGGCATTTAATTTCAAAGAAATTGACACCAGCCGCTTGGAGGCTTGCATTCAGAATCCGAATAGAAGTGTTGTGAGAATGATTCTGAAGACTTTAGCTTATGAAGAGCAGGAGGAGCTACTTCCTGCAAAATGGGAGATTGAGCATATCTTTCCGCAGAAGTGGCAGACAAATTATTTCACAGATATTCCGACTAATACAATCGAAGAGAAGATTGAGCATATAGGTAATAAGCTTCCGTTTGAAAAGAAGCTGAATATCGTAGCTGGAAATGGTTATTTTACAAAAAAGAAAAAGAGCTATGCAGATTCTAAAATTGCCATTACAAAGGCAATGGGAACATCTGAAGTATTGGAGTGGGATCTGGAATCCATCACCAAGAGAGATATCAGAATCTCTGATGAAATCATATCGATACTGGACAGATGGAATAAAGCTTATTTAAATATACCGATAGATGAGGTAGAAGAAGAGCAACCTTCCAAGGAGCAACTGGCTCAGATTGAAGAATTCAAGAAAAAGGGTTGGATTTAGTTGAAAAAAGGAGGCGCTTTATTTGGCAAAGAAAAAAGATGAGATAACCATCCGTTCCAGCGCAGCGGAATACTTAACCTATGTCGCCTCTGTAGGCGATCAGCAGGACAGTATTGAGATGCGCTACGAGGATGAAAATATATGGCTGACGCAGAAGATGATGGCCACCTTGTATGACGTAGGCACAAATACAATCAATTATCATATAAAAAAGATATTTGAGGATAGTGAGTTGCAGGAGGATTCAGTTATTCGAAAATTTCGAATAACTGCCGCTGATGGAAAAAGCTACAGCACAAATCATTATTCCCTGGAGATGATCATCGCTGTAGGCTTTAAGGTAAATTCCGATCGTGCGGTTCAGTTCCGTAAATGGGTAAACCAGATTGCAAAGGACTACACCATCAAAGGCTGGGTCATGGATGATGAACGCTTGAAGAATGGTGGATCCGTGCTTACAGTAGAATACTTCG
>CAVJHG010000051.1:0-3217 GCA_963649335.1 bacterium | reverse complement strand
TGATCAATGCAATGAGAAACCTGAGAGACTTAATGATTGAAACATTACAGAAAATCAGTGATGCATCCGATCAGGTAAATGCAGGTTCTGATAACCTGGCTCAGGCTGCACAGGCACTTGCAGAAGGATCTACAGATCAGTCTGCAGCAGTAGAGGAATTACAGGCAACTATCGCAAATATTACTTCCGGTGTTGAGAAGTCCTCTGCTAAAACAGAAGATTCCTATCAGGAAGCAAACAAGTACGCTACAGAAGCTGATCAGAGCCGTGTAGAAATGGAAGCCATGATGGAAGCTATGGCACGTATTAATGAAACATCACAGAAGATCGGAAATATCATTTCAGATATTGAAGATATTGCAAGCCAGACCAATCTGTTATCACTGAATGCATCTATCGAAGCTGCAAGAGCAGGCGATGCAGGTAAAGGCTTCGCAGTCGTTGCTGATCAGATTCGTAAGCTTGCTGAACAGAGTACACAGTCAGCAGTTGATACAAGACAGTTAATTGAAAGTTCACTTGCAGAAGTTGAGGAAGGTAATAAAGCCGCTCAGCGTGCATCAGATTCTATTGAATCCGTTGTTGATGGTATTAAGTCTATCGCAGAGACTTCACAGGAATTAAGCCAGATCGCTCAGGAGCAGGCTACTGCTATGGAGCAGGCTGAACAGGGTATTAACCAGATATCCGAAGTTGTACAGTCCAATTCCGCTACAGCAGAAGAAACATCTGCTACCAGCCAGGAATTATCCGCTCAGGCAACTTCACTGAATGACTTAATCTCCAGATTCATTCTGAGCTAATTGAATTGTAAATCAGATTAATTATATAAGTGAAACCAAAAGGAGCTGTAATTTAGTTGCAGCTCCTCAGACTGTAGACAAACTGGTTCTGAAGCTCATGCTTCGAACCAAGTTTGTCTTTTTTCGTGTTCCTAGCTTACTCATAAACCAATATACTATAAAAGAAAGTCTGTTTTTCCATTTCCAATTTGCCATTCTTTTTAAATTCATACAGCCAAACAAGAGGTTCAGCTCCATCTTTACCTTAGCCAATCCCCTATACTGTGTATATCGCATGCCATGCTTTTCCTTTGCATCTGCAAAGACACGCTCTATTGTTTCCTTGCGTTTGTTATAAATTTCTTTCATCCCTATGGTATGGCGTATATCTTCAGCCTGTTCCATATAAGCTTCCCATATATGCCGGGTCACCACTTTGGTTTTATTTTTACTTTCTGTGCACTGTTTTATATATGGGCAGTTTTTACATTTTTCCGGATTGCTCTTATATTCCCTATATCCTTCCCTGTTCGTTGTACTATATTTTAATATTTCATTATTGGGACAGATGTAGCAGTCATAATGCTCATCATAGACATACTCATGCTTCTTAAAATAGCCTTTCTTAGTCATGGGGCTTTTGTACGGCATAACAGGCACTTTCCCATCCCGGATCAGTTCTCTCATAAGTGCCGGTATCTTGTACCCGGCATCCATGACATAAAAGCGGGATCCCTCTTTTTCCTTCAGGCGTTTGTATAGTTCCCAGAAGGACACACTGTCATGTACATTTCCCGGAGTAACTTCAAAATCTATCACATATCCATTCTGGTCGCAGCATGTGTTTGTGCAATAAGCAAAGACCTGTTTATGCTCACCCTTATGGAAATATCCGCTTTCTGGGTCTGTTGTGCTTTTCTTCTGATGGACTGTCTCAGGTTCCTTTTCTGATTTCTTTAAAGGTCCCTTTCCATGGGCTGCACGGTCCTGGGATATTTCCTTTTGTAATTCATCTTCATAATATCTTGCTGATTTTTCAATGACTTCGTCAGTATATTTATGATTATTGGCACTTGCCTTTATATGGGAGCCATCTATAAAGAATTTTTCCTCATCAATAAAGCCACAGTCATAGGCTTCCTGTAAAATCTTTTGAAAGATATGTTCGAACAGTTCCGTTCCTTCAAACCGTCTGGAATAATTTTTGCCAAAAGTAGAAAAGTGAGGGATCTGTTCATGCATTCCATAGCCAAGGAACCAGCGGTATGCGAAATTAACTTGGATTTCTTCGATTGTTTTCCTCATGGAACGGATACCAAAAATGTATTGTATGAAAGTAATTTTGATCAGGACAACAGGATCAATGCTTTCCCTTCCGTAAGGCTTATATAAATCCCTTACTTCATCATAAATAAAAGTGAAATCCATAGCTGCGTCAATCTTCCTGACAAGATGATCTTTCGGAACCAAGTCCTCAAGGCTGATAAATTCGATCTGTGTTCTTTCACTGTTATCTTTTTGTCCCATCATAATAAAAGAGCCTCCAATTTTGATATAACTATTATAACAGAATTGGAGACATAAAAATAGACAACCAGCTCTTTTGAACGTAGTTGTCTACAGTCTGAACCACCAGTTCAACTGGTGGTTTATTATTAGCCCTAATAAGGGCTGATTGCATACACGCCTTAAAGGCGGGTATCACAAGCATTGTTACTGGTCCTCTATAAAGAGGTACTTCTGTTTTCTTCTTTCCTTGACTCGTCTGACTGTTCTTGTATATATTTCTTTATTGCATCTTCTGTAATATTACCAATTGTCGACACATAATATCCTCTTGCCCAGAAAGATTTATCCCACTTACTTTGTAGTTCCGGATGTCTGTCATATATCATTAACGTACTTTTTCCCTTCAAATATCCCATGAAGCTCGATATACTTATTTTAGGTGGTATTGCTACACTTAGATGTATATGATCTTCACATACTGCTCCATCTATAATCTGTACATCCTTATACTTACACAATATTGAGATTATTTCTCTTACATCTTTTTTTAACTTGCCATACAGTATCTTCTTCCGATACTTTGGTATGAAAACTATATGGTACTGGCATTTCCAGCGAACATGTGATAAACTTTGATTGTCCATTAAGGACCGCCTCCTTTGTTTTGAGATTGGCTTGCGATACCTTTCTCATTGTAACACAGGAGGCTTTTTATTGTTATCCTACACGCTACTGCTTACTCCATTCACCCCAGCATAGCTGGGGGATTAGGTTTTTCATTCAGAACTTCATGCGCAAAATCGCTGTTTCACAGCTTTACTGAATAACAAGTTTATTTGCATGGCTCTGAATAGTTACATTTTACTTATTTATTTTGCTAATATCTGTTTAAGCTCTTCTGATGCCTGTTCGTAAGTCTTAAATAC
>CAVJHG010000050.1:0-5520 GCA_963649335.1 bacterium | reverse complement strand
CCATTGCACCTGGAATCATTGTCACACCGCTCGCAGTAGACGAGTTCAACGGCCCTCGTGGAGATTTCTACAAGAACATGTTTGCCAAATGTCCGGCAGGAAGACCAGGTACAGCAGATGAAGTGGCGAATGTTGCTGAACTACTGATGAGTGATAAGGGAGCTTTTATCACCGGCTCTACATTCCTGATTGATGGTGGTGCAACAGCAAGCTACTATTATGGTCCGCTCCGCCCAGATGTTAATTAAATGACAGATATATCAAGGCTCTTGCTGATAAAACAGCAGGGGCTTTTCTTTTTGAGGAGTTTTAGGAAGGAGGTGATTCCGCTGTGGCAACGACTCGTATTATTTTCTGCAAAGAGTATTGAAAAAATCCTTTTCTTAATGTAAAAATAAGTAAATATTAAAAGTAATATAAAAACTGGATATATATATGCAGAGAAGTTCTTTTGATTTGAAATACGGTCAAGAAAAATTTTTATAATCTGTATATTGATTTTTATTGAAGCCAGGAATGATTACTTTAATAGCTATCAGTTACAAATACTTGAAAGCAGTAATAATGGAGGGATGTAAAATGAAGAAAAACAAAAAGATTTTATGTAGTATATTATCGTTGGTAATGATAATAGCAATGACATTTACAGCGACTACAAATGTATATGCAGCTTCAGGACAGAAGAAATGTACAACATCAGGTAAAATGAGTGTTGTATTATCTGTAGGGGAAACGGGAAATTCTAATTCGGTTACAATCAAAGTTTCAGGATTGCCAGAAAAGGCTGTTATTACAAAATTAGAAGTAAATACAGGTTCTCTGACATATCAGGGAGGTGTATTAACAAATTATTTGACTATTTCAAGTTCTAATGGAAGAAGCGAGCAGGTAGCTTGGAATGGTGCGGCAAATAAAACATTGACTACTAGCAAATTTCTTGCTTCATCAGCAAATGGAACATATACTTTATCATTTAATAGTACCTGCATGGGAGGAGCTATAGTGAATGGTTCTGTATTGAACATAGGTACAAAGACTTATAGTAAGCCTTATATAGTGATATACTGGGATGATACTTTATAATAAAAATCAAATGCTTTCAAATATTTATATAGATTTTTGAGGGTAGGATAGAGTGTCGGGGCAATTTTCTGTATAAGATGTGTTATGTAATTTTTATATTATAATAATGCTTTGCGGAAATAGTTTTGACACTTTATCCATGTATTAGCAAAGGAGAGGATACAGTATGAATACCATTTCTATATATAACAATCAGCAGAGAATGAACGGCATAAAAGCATCCATTAACTATTCAAATAGTACAAGTGCAAGAAAAGTGGGGAAAAAAGATACAAAAAAAATTGCAGAAGATTCATGTAAAATGAAAGATATGACGGCATCATCAGGCAAAGATATTTTAGGGATAACAAAAGGAGATAAAGATAATTCGTATGTTATTCATTTTTCTGATTCGGCAATGGTTAGCAGGGCAGTTTCTAGAGGATATATTAAAGTTAATGGCATGGAGTTAAAAATATCAGACGAAACAAAGCAACAGTTGTTGAACACAGATAAACAGGCACAGGCTGATCGGGAAAAAGCATATAATGAATATATAATGCAACATGAAATTGCAGTTGCAAAACAACAAAGTGAAGCATGGAAAAAAGCTTTTGGAAGTATGCCGACAGGGTTAATGCAACTGTTAGAACAGAGTAAAGGTGTGAATGAAGAAGCTACAAAACGAAACAAACAGTATGACAATGCTATAAAAGCATATGGATGTACAAATGGTGGAGTGAGTTGGTCACAGTTTGAATGGAAAACATATGATACACAGATGACAGTTTCTGTTGACGATACGGTAAATGTTGAACATATTTCAGAAGGGGAAAATATACTTTAAGGAAATACATGAATGGTGAAGATATTTCTGATGAAATAAGAAAACTGATAGAAGGTGTTGTGTTGTGAGTTTAAAAGAAAAATTTTTGCAAGTCGATACATATCAAGAATTTGATAAAAGAAGAGCTGAATTTAAAGGGTTGAATCTTCAAGATGCAGAAATATTAAAGCATCTGAAAGAATTGTTCCCCAAGGTTGACAATACTGATTTCAAAAATGGAATAATAACAGAAGTATACAAAAAGCATCCGAAATAATGGATGCTTTTTGTATACTTTACCATTTACGATTGAACTTGTGATTTCATTGCTCAGACAACTAATAGTCATATTACCACTGGCGGGCTTTTTTTCCGTTTTTGTCAGAAATGGACAGATGGGTGTTTTGTTGATCTGGTGGGCATTCCCGATAACAGAGATTGTTGCATGTCTTGTGGGCTATGTATTTTTTAATAGAATCCGAAGGAACAAGGTGGAAAGTTTAAGTTAAGAAGGAAGCGACTATGACAAGGAAGCCTTTAATCTCAACAAGAGTGAGCTTGAAACCTCTGATAAGCGCAAGGAAGAAGGCATGCAGGATATGATTGATTGGACTTCTGAGGCAATGCCTGCCCAGGAGCGCAAGACATTCCTTGAAACCTTTAAGAGTATTCTTGATGATGTAATTAAAGCCTTAGATCACTTTTTAAAGACTGGTTCATTCAACTCAGCAGAGCGTGCAGCTCTTGAGATGGAAAAAGACCAGGCTAAGGCAATGCGCCAGATGGTACTGGATGCTATGGATGTGGCTATAGAAAACAGGGATATGGCTGCAGGGGCATCGGAAATAGTTGACAACCTAGCCCTTAAAGGTAGAAAATCTATTAGAGTAGATGAGCCAGTATCTGCAAATGATGAGTTGGTAGCAATACATAATACCACACCTCAGCAGTTGATAGACACTATTAAGCTTGGTGGCTTTCCTGCACCATCCATTGCTGTAGTAAAGGCTTCTATGAGCCATGAAAAGTATGGACAGGTTTCTGTAGTTTTTGGAAGGGACACCATTGATCCTGAGTTATCATCTTCTAATGCTATATTTGGTGGTGATGCTTGGACTGCGGTATTTCCAACTATTGAATATAAATTAGATGAAAAGGTAATAGACAGAGTAAAGAAATATCTCGATGATAAATTACCTGGTAAGTTAAGAAATCTTGGTGGCTATGATTGCCTAGATATTCATAATGCCGAAACTATGCTTGGTAAGGGTGGCCTTTTAGATTCTCATTATGCTTCAGATGCCAGATTTGGATACTTGTTTATTACAGAAGAATTAGGCCAAAAGGTTGAAATCCCAACCAAAGACGAGGCAAGTCAAAGCGGATTACCAGTAGATGAGATAAATGAGTTTATTGAAAAGTATGGTGCAGATTATCTGAATGCTTTGCAGGATAGTAGGAATGACTATATAGAGTTTAGTCACGAGCTTCCAGCGATTCTAAATGAGATACATTATAAGAATTATCTAAAGGATAATCCTGATGTGGATGTAGAATCCTTGCCTAAGTTTAAGCAGCGAATGATAAAAGAGCGCTTTAAGACTGACTCTTGGACTCTTGGAAAAACTGACAGGGTTTTTGCAGATGTGAATAAACTTCTCACTGAAGGTGGCTTTGGCCAGGTCATTGATGAGTATGCCTTTTCGGATAATGTTAAGGCAACAGTTGAACAGCACACAGAGGAATATGGCAAGTGGCTTAATAAAATATTTGATGGAGTATTTGAAAAGCAAGGTTTAAGAAATAATAAAGACTTTTATACTTCAGCAGGCAAGCAAATAAGCTGGGAAGCACTGCACGATGATATTACTCTTGATAACATAGTAAAGCTAATGAGTGAGCAGGACGAGCAGGGAGCTACTGGCATATTCTCTCAGTCTGTAATACAGGCACTGGCTACTAAGAAATTTAAGAGTATTGATGAAGTAAAAAGTGCCATGTATCAGCTTCAAATGATGACTGACGAGGAATACTCAGCCGAGAAGGCCAAGTTTGGTGACAGAGCAGATGCTATAGCAAGGGAAATCCAGAGTAATAAGGAAAATTCATTTATAGCTTACCAGGAAGCCTTTGATGCTATTGCTGATGCAGTAAGAGAAGGCACTTCTGAGAAGGTTATTGCCAGAGAATTAAAAAAATATGGTAGCCTTAATCTAAAGCCTGATACGGCAAAGAAAATATCTGAGCTTATGGCAGATATGTCTGAAATGGTTACAGGTTACTTTGAGGCTAAACCAAGGCGTGCTGTATATCTTGATGAGATATTAAAGGTAGTGTGCCCTTCTACAGAGACTGAGCTTGTATCTGTACTTGAAGATAATAATATTCCTTATGAGACCTATGAGGAAGGTAATGAGAAAGCCAGAAAGGAAGCGGTTAATGCTACTGAGAATGCAAGGTTTTCCAAGAAAGTTTATGATAGGGAATATCAGAATAAAGACTATGAATATACCGAAAACAGTGGTTACTTTACTCCTGATTATAGTATTTTAAGTAAAAAGGTTAGTGATCTATCATTTCAAACATATTCAAAGGCTAGAAGTTTGATCAAAGCTGAGGTTGATGAAGCTTTTGAGACAATGGATGATGTTATTTATATAAGAGGCGTAATCGCTGATGGTTACTATTTTATTTATGAAAATTTCGATGATGTTGACCCTCAGATAATTGATGTATTTAAGATAAAGGAAGGAGCTGATAATAGTGCTAAGTTACGAAGACGAGCTAATTCTCACAGCAGAAGAGGCAAATATCCAACAAGAAGATATTCAGGCTATATTACGAATTTTGAAGAGCAACTGCGAGAAAATGGCTATGGTAGTGATAATTCAGGAAAAGAAGCTAAGAAAGTCTCAGGAAGTGTTAGAAGCAGCAGTAACAATACAACGAATGTATCAGAAAAATCCAACGAAAATGGAGAAGGAATTAGAAAGTCTGTTAAAGTAACCGACGCCCGTAACTCCTTCAAGGAATATGGCGAAGCTTCACCATACACAGACTCCCTTGAAGAGGTCGAGATGGTATCAACCATACTATCCAAGGCTAATCAGGCATTGGGCGGTATTAAGTCTGTAAAGGAATCGTCTCTTAACAGGATATCACGCAGCGTAATAAAGAAGTATAAGTCTAATGTAGAGGTAGAGGAGCTAAGCAAGAACATTTTCCAGGCATTCTCTCAGATGGCAGAGAATAAGCTTGAGAACAACTACGAATCTGTCATGGACTATATGCTCAATATTGGAGATGAGGTTATAGCAAATTCTCAGCTGAAGGACCCTGACAGTGAGAGAGTATACAACGAGGCCAGAAAAAATCTACAAAGTTATAACATCAAGCTGACAGAAACCGATAAGGAAGAGCTGAAGAATGCCTATGGCACTTTGATAAAGGGCATGGGTACCTTGAAGAAGCATGGCATCAATCTTTCAAAGGATGGACATCTTTCTAGATATTCACTCACTTAAATGTATATTTAACGCAGAGGGCTTTCTCTATGGCCCGCCCCTTGGGTTTTCTATTGCATCCTAAAAGTTCAGTCACGCAAAATATACGCGAGGGTCGTGCTATCCAAG
>CAVJHG010000049.1:0-5922 GCA_963649335.1 bacterium | reverse complement strand
TTAGTGGAACTTGGATAGCACGACCCTCGCGTATATTTTGCGTGACTGAACTTTTAGGATGCAAGAGAAAACCCCAGGGGCGGGCCAATACGTAAACCCGGCACTCAATTAAATATGCATTTACCTGCGGCTCGTTATGGCGTGGAGCATCCAGGCCAGGAGCACGGTGACAATGACTATGAGCAGCAGCACGGTGTAGGCTTCAGTGCGGCCCATGGGATTGTTGCGGGACAGCACAAAGGAGATGACAGAGTGCTGGAATAGAAATATTTCAAAGGACAGGCTGCCCAGGAAGCTGAAGAAGCCTCTAAGTGGAGCCAGGGCTGTAAAAATACGGCCTAACTGGTAGAGTAATATAAAGGCAGCTACTCCCATGAGATGCATATATATGTTGTCTGCGGCCAAAGATAGCTCGGCAGGATAGATAAATAATGCGATTGAGATAAAAATGAGGGCCGCCGCTATGGTGGTCCATTTGTTTTCTATAAAGCTGCGGTGCTTGAAGAAAAGCATGCCTAGGTAGAAGCTGAGAATGCAAGAAATAATGTTGCGAAAAAGGCTGATGGTAAAAATATTATCTATGTTTATCCAGACAAACAGGCCTAGAATAAATACAGCTGTGATAGCTTCAATGCGATTAATAAGGAAGGTAAGTATAGGGTATAAAAGATATAGAATGATAATAGCTCCTAAAAACCATTCTCCAAGCATATAAAAATTATCCCCTAAATACCTAAAGTAGCCATCTACTCCAAGAATAGTAAGGAGCGCAGTCCACAGCTTTTGGCCTCGGTAAAAGCTGTAGCCTGTGGCTAAAAGAATAGCTGTGGTGATGACATAGCCTAGGTAGTAGGAAGGGTAGATGGACCTGGCTCTTTTTTTATAAAAGGCTATGGGAGAAGGTACTGTGGAATTGTTGAAATAAAGCATGCCGCCAGATAATATAAAAAATATGGTGACGATAATCTCTCCAAAGCTTTCTTTGGCGCATATTGGCAAGATGGTGCTGTTGACGCAGGCAGAAGCCTTGGCAAAGTGAAAAAGGATGATTCCAAGGGCACATATTGCTCTGATAAATTCTATGTTGTACAATCTTTCTTTTTTCAATTTCGATACTCCCGTGGTGTTTTATTATATTTTTTCTTAAATAAACGATTGAAATGGCTCAAGTTTTCAAAGCCGGTTTGCTCAGATATGGCAAGGACAGAATCCTCTGTTGAAAGAAGGAGTCTGGCTGCCATGGAGAGGCGGTAGTCGTTGAGGTAGGTGATACAGCTGACCCCAAGGCTTTCCTTGAAAAATCTCATAAAGTGTGACTGAGAAAAGCCAAGCAGGCTGGCTAAATCGGCTACTGCAACTGGTGAGGCATAGTTGTCCTCAATGTATTTTAGCACTGGCTTAAGCCGGTCTATATGACGGCTTTGGCCCTTGGCAGCTTTACCTTCATACAGATTAACCAAGTCAAAAAATAATAGCATAAGATTGCCCTTGATAGCAATTCCCCAGCCTCCTACCTGGTGGGCTGAAATGTTGTCGCTGATATCCAAATATTTTTTCACACTGTCGTAGCCACTGACACCTGGTTTAAAAAAAATAGGCAGATCTATTTGACCGCAAAAAAGTGGAGCCAGGTAGGTCTCGTAGGTGTCATCTAAGGAATTGTCCAGTATTTTACTGTCAAAGATGATATTTTCGTACTCCATTTTTGCATCATTATCCTGGAGAATTCCGTGTATTGTGCCAGGCAAAATGAGGGCTATGTCCCCAGCTTTAACATGTGTTTGGCTAGCCCCCACGTGAATAATGCCCTGGCCCTTTTTTATATATATGAACTCTGTGTCGTCGTGCCAATGGAGTGGCACAGAGGCAAAGTCATAGGGGATGGAGCACAGATAGGTATTATATGGGAAAAGACCAGTAAAGTGACTGGCATTTTCTCTGATTGCTTGATAGGATTCTATATTTAACATGATAGAATAGTATCACTTTTTGCTAAAATATTGCAAGTTTTACTGGATGAAATAAGATTATAATGCCATTAAAGAAAACGAAACAAGGGTGACAGCCTTTATTAGTCCCCAAGATTATCACATGGAGGAAAATCATGACAGCAAACGAGTATATTAAGAGTCGTTTTGGTCGTTATATGGACCAGTGCACCAATGAGGAGATTTATATAGGTCTTCTTGAGTATGTTAAAAATGCAGCTGAGGCTAAGGAGATTGCCGGAGGCAAGAAGAAGCTTTATTACATATCAGCAGAGTTTTTGATTGGAAAGCTTTTATCTAATAACCTTATTAACTTAGGCCTTTATGACCAGGTAAAAAAGGATTTGGAGGCCTGTGGCAAGTCTTTGGCTGAGATAGAAGAAGTAGAGGTGGAGCCATCCCTTGGTAATGGTGGCTTGGGACGTTTGGCAGCCTGCTTCCTTGATTCTATCGCAACACTTGGTCTTAATGGCGATGGCGTTGGTTTGGCATATCACATGGGTCTTTTCAAGCAGGTCTTTGAGAATAACCTGCAGCATGAGGTACCTAATCCTTGGATGTCTGAGCACAGCTGGATGACAAAGACAGACATTACCTACAAGGTTAATTTTGGTGGCTTTGATGTAACAAGCCGTATGTATGATATTGATGTAACAGGCTATGACTCAGTTACAACCAAGCTTCACCTTTTCGATGTAGAGTCAGTTGATGAGAGTATCATTGGTTCAGGCATAGATTTCGATAAGTCAGCCTTTACCAAGAATCTTACACTTTTCTTGTATCCAGATGACAGTGATGACAATGGCCGTCTTCTTCGTGTATATCAGCAGTATTTTATGGTAAGTAATGCGGCACAGCTTGTTATTGCTGAGGCAAAGGCCAAGGGCTCTAATCTTTATGACCTGGCTGATTATGCTATCATCCAGATTAATGATACACATCCATCTATGGTTATACCAGAGCTGGTACGCCTCCTGCAGATAGAAGGCCTTACCATGGACGAGGCAATTGATGTTGTGTCAAAGTGTACCGCTTACACTAACCATACCATTTTGGCTGAGGCTCTTGAAAAGTGGCCTATCCACTTTATGATGAAGGCTGTGCCACAGCTTATGCCTATTATTCGTGAGCTTCATAACCGTATAGAGAAAAAGGTGTCAGATCCTGATGTTGCCATTATTCGTGACGATCTGGTACACATGGCTCATATGGACATTCACTATGGTATTTCTATCAATGGCGTTGCCGCCCTGCATACAGAGATTCTCAAGGATACAGAGCTTCACAAGTTCTACGAACTCTACCCAGAGAAGTTCAACAACAAGACAAATGGTATTACCTTCCGTCGCTGGTTACTTCATTGCAACCCTGAGCTTGCTTCTCTTATAGAGGAGCTCATAGGACCTGGCTTCAAGAAGGATGCCATGGAGCTTAAGAAATTAGAGCAGTACATGGATGACGAGGCTGTTATTAGGCGTTTTGCCGATGTAAAGGCACTTCGCAAGAAAGTTCTTGCTGATTATCTTAAGAAAACTCAGGGCATCGACCTTAATCCAGATAGCTTATACGATATCCAGATTAAGCGTTTACATGAGTACAAGAGACAGCAGATGAATGCTCTTTATGTTATCAATAAGTACTTTGAGATAAAGGAGGGCAAAAAGCCAGCCCGTCCTATCACAGTTATTTTTGGCGCCAAGGCAGCCCCTGCGTATATCATTGCCAAGGATATTATCCATTTGATCCTTTGCCTGTCAGAAATTATTGCAGCAGACCCAGAGGTATCACCATATCTCAAGGTGGTTATGGTAGAAAATTACAATGTTACCCTGGCTGAGAAGCTTATTCCAGCCTGCGATATCCATGAGCAGATTTCCCTGGCTTCAAAGGAGGCCTCTGGTACATCTAACATGAAGTTCATGTTAAATGGTGCCGTAGCACTTGGTACTATGGATGGAGCCAATGTAGAGATGCATGACTTTGTAGGCGATGACAATATTTATATTTTTGGCGAGGACTCAGACACAGTTATTAAGCGCTATGCTGATGCCAGCTATGTATCTCGCGATTACTATGAGAAGGATGAAAATCTCAAGAAGTGTGTAGATTTTATAGTATCGGATGCAGTTTTGGCAGTAGGTCAGAAGGAAAACTTAGAGCGACTTTATAAGGAGCTTCTTAATAAGGACTGGTTCATGACCTTCCCTGACTTTGAAGACTATTGCGCTACTAAGGACAAGGCTATTGCAGACTATGAAGATAGAACCGCCTGGGGCAAGAAGATGATTAAAAATATTGCAAATGCAGGCTTCTTCTCATCAGACCGTACCATTGCCCAGTACAATGAGGATATTTGGCATTTATAATTGTTACTTATGAGACAAGTTAATATTTTAGGAGAAAACAGCCAGGAGCTTTAGCTCCTGGCTGTTTTTATATTGGGTGGGGATTAATTGTTCTTCTTCAGTGATTGGTCCGGTTTATATTCAGTGGAGGAGACAAATTCTTCCTCTTCAGCGATTGGTCTAATTTAGTAAAGGTTTTGTAAATGAAAAGGTCTATGATTTACAAAATTTGTGAAAGTTGTCAAGAAAAGTTAATGTGTTAAGGATAAGATAAAGGTACAAATTAAATGTTGCATTTTTGACAGCTGCCAATATATAATATCCACAAAGCATTATATTCTATATTTGCCGTAAGCTTTCATATCGTGTGTGAATTGTCTTGTACGGTTGTCATTTATCTTTAATTCTTAATATATATATCAATGAATCTCATGCTTTTAATTTCAATTTTTAATTCAATTAAGGGCAGGAGATTTTTTATAGACATATTTTCTCCTGCCTAGCAATGGCCCAGAAAGGAGAGCTTATGAGTACAAGAGAGTACAAAAGTAACGTTTTTAGCATGTTAATGGAGGACAAAGGTAGGGCATTGGAGCTATACAATGCCATTAATCATTCCGCTTATGATAATCCGGAATTAGTGGATATTAAGACTTTGCGGGGTGGTATTACTTTGTCGATTAGGAATGATGCGGCTTTTATAGTTGATGCCCGCTTGAGTATTTATGAGCATCAATCTACAGTTAATCCCAATATGCCACTTCGCAGTTTGATTTATTTTACATCAGTTATTCAGAGTATGTTTGCCCAGGAGGAATTATCCAAGAGAAATATATATAGCAAACAGTTGATACAGATTCCTACGCCGGAGTTTGTTGTGATATATAATGGACGTAGTAAACAGCCAGCTGTTAAAGAATTAAAGCTTTCTGATGCTTTTCAGAAAAAGACAGATGATCCAAAGCTGGAGCTCAAATGTACAGTATACAATGTCAACGATGGCATGAATGAGGATTTAAAAGAGCGATGTGCATGGCTAAATCAATATACGACATTTGTAGAAAAAGTTCGTGAATATCATGGGGATCGTGGTGATGACCATTTGGAGGCGGATATAGAGAGAGCTATTGGTTACTGTATACAACATGATATACTTAAAGACTTCTTGGAAAAACGTAGAGGGGAGGTTGTTGAAAGTATGGCAATGGATTTTACATTTGAAAGACAGCTTGAGTTGGAAGTGGCAGATGCCAGAGATGAGGCACGGGCGGAAGGTTTGGAAGAAGGACGAGCAGAAGGACGAGCAGAAGGACGAGCAGAAGGTCGTGCAGAAGGTCGTGCAGAAGGCTTGAATGAAGGCGAAGAAAAGGCAATACATAGAATTATTGCTTCGATGTATGAGAAAGGAATTAAAGAGGAACAAATAGCTGAGATGATAGATTTAGATGCGTCTCAGGTTCATGAAATCATAGAAAAGCTTTCTTGATTATTATCAGTTAGGTATTGCAGAGAAAATACTTTAGCTTGAGTATGTTCATAGTAAAAAGTGGAAAAATAGATTATTACTAGTGGTCATTATAAATTTCACC
>CAVJHG010000048.1:0-6012 GCA_963649335.1 bacterium | reverse complement strand
TTTAGACTCTGATTCCTACAGTCTCCAGCAGTCTGTTGCGCATGAGGGAATTGTAGATGGCGATGGTGCGGCCCACCAGGATAACGGCTACGATAGTGCCAGGACCTACTCCATAGATGTGGCCTGTCAAAATAAGGCTGCCCACTATGGTAAATGCGACACAGCATATGTCAATGCAGTTTTTTGTGAAGCCAACACTTTTGCCTATGCGGTCTGCTATAGCCTGCACTATGCCATCCCCCGGATTAGGTACTATTCGCATATTAAGAGAGGTAGCTGCGCCTGTTCCTGTTAGGATAAGCCCTGTTAAAAGTACTATAAATCGTATGGTATACTCGTATATTATACTTTTTCCATCAAAGGAAAGCTCTGGAATAAATATTGAAAATACTTTCATAAAGCGGGTAAAAACAATGCTCAAAGGTATCTGCAGAACATCAGCAATAATCTGTTTAATGCCACGGTGCATATAGGTATGAATTAAAATCTCTAGGACTACAAATATCAGATACATAACCAAGGTCACATTTGCAAAGCTAATACTCCATATTTGAGAAATACCATAAGCTATAGAAAGTATTGGCGATACCCCAAGGCCAGACTTAGTATTAAGCACCAGTCCCAGGGCAAGGACTATTAATCCTGCCGCATATATAAAAAACCTTCTTATTTTTTTCTCATTCATTATTTTACCTCACTTATCAAAACTCCCTGGTAAGTCATAAAAATCTCATACAAAAGCAGATTCCTACTACTTACTTCCCTCAAAAAAACAGTGCCGATGCAAATTTTACATCAACACTGCATTATGATACTCCAATTATCGAAGACGTCAAGACTTACCTGCATATTCCCCCACTAAGTTAAAGCCTATCTACAAAAGCTCTCCTACACCAGATTTATGAAAAATGTAATAACAAGACTGTTAATAAAATCTGCAAAAAGACTACCCACAATAGGAATCAAAAGATATGCCTTAACTGATGGAGCATACTTTTCTGTAATGACCTGCATATTGGCCATAGCGTTTGGTGTGGCTCCCATGCCAAAGCCACAGGTTCCCGCTGTAAGCACTGCCGCATCATAATCCCGGCCCATAACATTAAATACCACAAATCGAGAATACAAAAACATAAGCAGCAACTGAACTGCCAGCATAATAATAAGAGGCAAAGCCAAATCTGCCAGCTGCCACAGCTTAAGGGTGATCATAGCTATTCCAAGAAAAAGTGACAAGCATATACCACCTATATCATCTATTTCACCCATATAGATAGTAAAATGACCTGAGTACTCTCCTATGTTTCTGAAAAGGGCTGCCGCAATCATAGCGCCTATGTATACAGGAAATGTCATTCCTGTTTTTGTAAGTATAAAAGAAAAAATAGTACCAAGACCTATAGCAAGTATGAGCTGAAATGTAGCTGTAGGATACATCGAAGCAAAATGAGTATGCTTTTTTTCATCCTCCACCAATATGGTGTCATCTTCGGGAACAACAGTAGACATAAGATTCTTTTTATCGATGAGTGACTTTGCAATAGGGCCACCAATAAGGCTGCCTGCAATAAGTCCAAAGGTGGCAGCTGCAGTACATAGTGTTGTAGCACCAGTAACGTTAAAATCCTCCAGTACCGGACCAAAGGCACCAGCTGTACCGTGGCCTCCCACCATAGGAATAGAGCCTGTGCAAAGTCCAATCAATGGATCAAGCCCAAGGACACTAGCCATGCCTGCTGCCAATGAATTTTGCGTTACAATAAGTATGATTACAAGTACTAAAAATATACCAAGAGCCTTACCGCCCTGCTTTAATACCTTAAGATTAGCTTGAAAGCCTACCGATGTAAAAAAGAATACCATGCAAACCTCTCGCAAAGTATCATCGAAGGTTATCTCCGCTATTCCTGTAACATAGAGTATACAAGTAAATATGGCAAAAAGCACACCTCCTACTACAGGTGCAGGAATACAGAACTTTTCTAATACCTGTATTTTTGTCTTAAGATATTTGCCAAGCAAAAGAACCAAAACAGCTATTGCAAGAGTTTGGTACATATTTAAGTTAATAATCATAAAAAACCTCTAGTAATATTTATAGTCAAGCCTAATGCCTAGATTCACTTTTGAATTCTGCCTGCCAGATTAAAGTCTGCATTGAACATACAAAAAATCCCCGTAAACTCTGGGATTCCTACTTTTCCATCGTAATGCCCTTGTCTGCATAATACTTTAAAGCCCCAGAATGAAATGGAATTGTCACTCCATCAATGGCAGCTTCAGGGCTAAGCTGCAAATCTATAGGCAAGCCATACTGTAACTCGTCGCTTTTTTCAAAAAGAAGGTCCATTATCTTTTCTACCCTAGCATCATCCAAGGTATCATTTGCTAAAAGCATGGCCTGAACCCCTACTGTAGTCACATCTGACTCCTGTCCAGGATAAGTGCCTGCTGCAATAGTGTATGTAGAAAAGAAATCATATGAAGACTCAAGCATATCTATATGCTTCTCATCCAATGAAAGGAAACGAACCTGGCAGGATTTTGCCAGCTCATCCACAACGGTTGCAGGAATACCTGTGGTGCAAAACATAGCATCAATCTGGCCATTTTTAAGGGCCTCAGCCGCATCTGCATAGTCCAAATTCTGGCAGGATACCAGGTCCTCAGACAAGCCATATACCTGCAAAATTTCAAGGGCATTGCGCTCTGAGCCGGAATTTTCTGCACCAACAGATACAGTACCATGTAATAAATCCTCCACACTCTTGATGGAAGAATCCGCCGGAACTATTATCTGACAGGCCTCGGTATAAAGAGCCGCCACAGCAGAGTAGCCCGTAAGTGGCTTATTTTCATAGCTGCCAGCACCATAGTAAGCCTCATAGGTAAGGTCAGCCTGAGCAACGGCAAGCTGTATATAGTTTTCTGAGAGCAGTCTAAGATTGGCTACAGAGCCTGCAGTAGACTTTACAGAAATATCCATATTCTCATCCGATGCAAGCTGCGCAAAGGCATTTGCAAAGGTAGAATAGACTCCACCCACTCCTGCTGCACCAAATTTTATTTCTCCACTTGTTGTGCTGCAGCCAACAAGTGTCATTCCCATGACACATGCAGTGATTAAGGCCAAAAGCCTTCTTTTTATTTTAAAGATATTATTCATAAATCTCCTATCGTATTTTGTGGCAGTTTTTGTAGCAAGAAGCCAGGCAAAAGCCTCACAAATAAAAATCTTAACCAGCTTTACTGGCCAGACAAGTGTCCCACAAATTCCTGCAGTCTCTTATTCTCTGAAGCAAAAAGCTCCTCAGGACTGCCCTGGGCCTGAATGAGGCCGTCCTCCATAAATATAATACGGTCTGACACTTCTTTTGCAAAGGCCATTTCGTGGGTGACAATAATCATAGTCATATGCTCTGATGCCAGCTCCTTGATAACCCGCAGCACCTCCTGGGTAAGCTCTGGGTCAAGGGCCGATGTAGGCTCATCAAAGAAAAGTATCTTTGGCTGCTTAGCAAGAGCTCTTGCAATGGAAACTCTCTGCTGCTGCCCACCAGACAGCTGATAAGGGTAGGCATTTTCCTTGTCGGAAAGTCCCAGCTTTTTAAGAAGTCCTCTGGCACGACTGACTGCCTCCTCCTGGCTTAATCCATCCACATGGACCAAAGGATCTGTGATATTTTTCATAACAGAGTAATGTGGGAAAAGATTGAAATTCTGAAATACTAAACCAAAGTAGCTATGTATGCGCTTTAAGTCAGCCTTTGACGCATAAATACACTTACCGTTTTGCTCACTGGCAGCAGTCTCCCCAAGGTAAATAAGCTCTCCTGCGTCCATGTTTTCAAGCATGGTAGCACAGCGAAGCAGGGTGGACTTTCCTGAGCCAGATGGGCCTATAATAGACACTACTTCTCCCTCTTCTACATAAAAAGATATGTCCTTAAGGACTCCTAGTCCATCAAAGGATTTTTTAACATGATTCATTTCAAGCAGTTTCATATCTGATCTCCACTAACGATAATAAGCAAAGGCTTTTTCTATTTTTTCCATAATAACAGCCACCACCAGGTTGAAGATGTAGTAAAAAACTCCAGCAGCAACTAGAGGCATCATGCTGGTCTGGGCTGCTGCTATTTGCTTGGCAATGGTAAACATCTCAGCCTGGGCTATGGCAAAGGCCAGTGATGTATCCTTAACAAGAGTAATTACCTCATTGGTAATGGATGGCAATATGCGCTTAATAACCTGAGGCAATATGATTTTAAAAAAGGTCTGAGCCTTGGAATATCCCAGCATCTGGGCGGCCTCATACTGGCCCACTGGCATAGACTCTATACCAGAACGATATATCTCTGCAAAGTATGCCGCATAGTTGACGGCAAAGGCAATAATTACCGCTATGAAACGATAGCCCGGTGTGATTTTTATCTTGAAAAGATAATATGGGCCAAAATATACCACCAAAAGCTGCAGCATAAGAGGGGTGCCTCTCATAATGGATATATATATCTTTGTAATAAAACGAAGAGGTGCTATCTGTGACATGCGGCCAAAGGACACCACAAGTCCTAGTGGTAACGAAAAAAGCAGTGTCAGGAAAAATATTTCCCCTGACACTGTCATTCCCTCAGCCAATTGTAAAAGCATTGTTGAAATGTTCATGTAAAAAAGCCTCCAAGTCTACTTGCCTAGGCAAACAGAATCACTAAGTCCCCATTTCTCTGCAATCTCAGCGAAGGTACCATCTGATGCCATCTCCTGCAGAGTAGATTCTACTGTATCACGAAGTGAATCATTGCCCTTTAAGAAGCCTACACCATATTGCTCTGTAGCAAGATACTGATCTAAGACTACATATCCGCCCCCTCTTGACTCAATCTGATAAGAAGCAACGCCTATATCCATGGCAACTGCATCAAGGGCGCCAGCCTCAAGATCCATAAAGGCTGTATTGTAATCAGCATACTCCTGCAATGTAGAAAAGCTGTCGCGAAGTGCAATGTTATCAGCATTTTCCTCATCATTTAATGCAGCAAGGGCAGATGAATCACGCTGAACACCTACTGCCTTGCCTGCCAAATCCTCAGGACTTGTAATACCAGAATCCTCAGCCACAACAAAAACCTGGCTGTTATCTACATAAGCAGATGACCATGTATAATCATCCTCACGTCCATTCATGGTAAAGCCATTCCAAATGCAGTCAATAGAACCTGATGAAAGCTCCATATCCTTAGAATCCCAATCGATAGGCTGCTTAACAAGCTCCCAACCATTTCGGTCGCATACTTCCTGGGCCAGGTCCAAATCAAAGCCAACATAATCTCCGTTATCATCCATATAGCCATATGGTGGAAACTCTGCATCAAAGCCCACGACAAAGGTAGTGCGGTCTGCCTCTGAAGCTGCATCTGTATCTGTGGCATCTGTAGTTTCCTCTGTTGAAGCTGCAGTATCTGTAGTAGCTGTTGTATCAGCGGCTGTATCACCACAGCCTACAAGACCAAGGGTTAAAAGGCCCATTAAAAATAAAGCATTAAGTTTCTTCATAAATCATAATCCTCCTGGCAGTTAATTTACATTTTGTCCTGTTTAGCAAGTCGGTTGATAAAAATTCATTTACCAACCACCTCGCTGAATACTTTAGCATTTTATCACACTAAAGCAGTAATGCCAAGAAGTAAATTTTCCAGAACAGGCAGGCTCATAACTACCACCGATATGTCAGTGGCTGAGGTTATGGTAGAATGCGGCTTTTCCAACCAGACCATCTTCAATCGACTTTTTAAAGAAATATATAAAAAAACTCCCCGAGAAGCCAAAAAGGCTAATCCCAGAGAGTCATATAAAGGGGTAATGGATAATGACTGAATCAGTGCTTATTCAAAATCGCTCATGCAAAGAAAATCTTAAACAGTTTTGTATAGCGTATTTCATTTGAATTATCTCAATTATTTTCATTACCCGGATGATTTTGGCTATCCGATTTTTTGTTGCCATTTTGTT
>CAVJHG010000047.1:0-6291 GCA_963649335.1 bacterium | reverse complement strand
ACAGACAAGTATCCACTTCCAGGAGCTGATAGCTTTGAGGCAGAGCTGTAGTTTTCTGCTTTGTAAAAAAATGTAAAGATAAAAGCCATTCACTGATTGATAAACAGTCAGTGGATGGCTTTTGTTATGGCTATTTTTAATTAGGTCTTTTAACTTAGTCGGATCTAAGCCCAAGCAAGTTAGGGTTAGGGATTATGTGATTATCCAATAATGCCGGCTATGCCACAGATAAGCACCAAGGCTCCCAGTATGATTCGATACCAGCCGAAGACCTTGAAGTCATGTTTTCTGATGTAGCCCATGAGAAAATTAATGACAAACATGGATACGATAAACGCAACAACCATGCCTACAAGAAGGATGGCGATTTCTAAGCCGGTAAAGCTGAGGCCAAATTTTAAGAGCTTAAGGAGACTTGCTCCAAACATAACAGGAATGGCCAGATAAAAGGTGTACTCGGCAGCAACGGTGCGGGAAACCCCGATAAGCAGGGCGCCAACTATGGTAGCACCAGAGCGGGATGTGCCAGGGAAAATGGCGGCTATTAGCTGGAAAATACCGATAAGCAGGGCAGTGGTGTAGGTGATGTCAGCAATATGTCGGATCTTGGCCTTTTTGCCTGCACGATGATTTTCTATAAGGATAAATGCAACACCAAAAATAATCAGCATAATAGCAACTGTGGTGTAGTTGTAGAAAAGCTCCTCAAATAAGTCATCCCAGAGAATTCCAACAACGGCAGCAGGTACGCAGGATACAAGTATGTGAAACCACAATACAAATATGTCGGTTTTGATGTAGGCTCCGATACCATTTTCTGCCAAAGGAGCCCTGTTGTTTTTCTTGCCGAAGGGCCATATTTTGTTCCAAAAAATAAGGACTACGGCTAGGATGGCACCTAGCTGGATGACTACCTCAAACATGCTGTAGAACTCATCGGATACGTCAAGCTTCACAAATTCATTAAGCAAAATCATATGACCGGTGCTGGAAATAGGCAGCCACTCGGTGATTCCCTCAACTACGCCAAAGAGTATGGCCTTTAATATTTCAATCATGTAATACCTCCGTGGTTAAAATTGTTATGTATCAGTGCCTAAAGAGCTGGACTGATAAAAGATTGATAGTATAAATTGCATAATCTATTAAAGCATACCTCATTTGACTATTAAATTAAAGATGAATATTTTTATGGAAGGGGGGAGAATGTTGACGGAAATTATTGCAAGAGGAGGAGAATGTAAGATTAGGGTGGTTTTTTAGCATATTTTCTAAGTTGACAGGACGATAATACACACTTGTTGAACAGTGTTGCTTTGTACTTTAATAAATACCTGTCATACTTGTGACGACGATTGACAAAAAATTATCAATTAAGTTATGATTTAACTCGTAAGGAAACTAAGAAATCAAGTTAGAGTTTACTAACTGTTTTCTTTGTTCATAAGGCAGGTAGTTTTTGGAGGCATTATGCAAGACTACAAGATTATTGAAGTAAAGCAGAGCATTTTTGAGGACAATGATGCAGATGCAGCGATTCTTCGTGATGAGCTAAAAAAGAAAAAGACTTTTCTTTTAAATCTTATGTCCTCTCCTGGAGCTGGCAAGACCACTACACTTTGCCGCACCATAGCTGAGCTTAAGGACGATATGTCCATAGGCATTATGGAGGCAGATATTGATTCAGATGTGGATGCTGCTACAGTTGCTGCGGCAGGAGCCAAGGCCATACAGATTCATACTGGGGGCATGTGCCATCTGGATGCAGACATGACACGGCAGGGCCTTAGAGAGCTAGGCACAGATGATCTTGATTTGGTAGTTCTTGAAAATGTAGGAAATCTTGTCTGCCCGGCAGAATTTGACACCGGTTCGTCAAAGGATGCCATGATTTTATCGGTTCCCGAGGGGGATGACAAGCCACAGAAGTATCCTCTTATGTTTTCTGTGTGCGATGTGGTGCTTGTGAACAAGTGCGACACTTTAGCCGCTTTCGATTTCGATAAGGAGGCTGTAAAGGAGTATGTATACAAGCTTAATCCTAAAGCTAAAGTCATTTTTATTTCTGCAAAAACTGGCGAAGGCTTTGGCGAATGGATTACCTGGTTGAGGGGCCAGGTTTTGGCTTGGAAGGAAGACTAGGAAAGTTGGTCTTTTTAGGTTTTTTTTGAGGAAGTATTTGTAGTTAATAAGGAGGAAATTAAAAAATGGGAAAAGGACCAGATCATTTGGGTGATTACTATCCAGCATGGGTAGATGAGCTTAAGGACGAGGATGTTCGTCAGCCGGTTATCAAGCTTGGTACAATGATTACAGACAGAGCCAAGATTAAGCTTGGCCTTCAGAAGGTAACCAAGTATGACCCAGAGTATTGGGGTATCGCCAAGATGGTACCTACAGACGAGATGGCTGAGCTGTGTCTGGCTATGGGTGGTATCCGCAAGCCTAAGACTCTTGATATGATGATGGAGCTTGTGGGAGACAAGTTTGGCTCAAGAGAGCATGTTGAAGAGATGCTTGAGCAGCTTTCTATAAATGGCGTTTTGGAGTGGAACTACGAAAATGATGCACATGTAAAGCAGTATTTGCTTCCTATGTATGTGCCAGGTTCTGCTGAGTTTGCCAATATGAACAAAGAATTCTTGGACGAAAATCCTGAGATGGGCCGTTTCTTTGAGCGTATGAGCCGTCTTCCGCTTGAAGGACTTACTCATATGGTTCCTCCAGGAGGAGCTGGCATTGGTATGCACGTTATTCCTGTTGAGCAGGCTATCGACATGACCAATGAGTCAGCTTCAGTAGAGCATATTTCTCACTGGCTTGACAAGTACGAGGGTAAGTACGCTGCTTCACCATGTTCATGTCGCCGTTCTCGTGAAAAGTACGGAGAGGGCTGTGCTGATGATCCAGAGGGCTGGTGTATCGCTGTAGGAGATATGGCAGATTACGTAGTAGAGACTCACAAGGGTGGTCACTATATCTCCCGTGAAGAGGTTATGGAAATCCTCCAGAAGGCTGAGGACAACGGCTTCGTTCACCAGATTACCAATATCGATGGCGAGAATAAGATTTTCGCTATCTGTAACTGTAATGTAAATGTTTGCTATGCACTTCGTACATCACAGCTTTTTAACACACCTAATATGTCACGCTCTGCGTATGTTGCCCATGTTACACCAGAAAAGTGTGTGGCTTGTGGTAAGTGTGTAGAGAGCTGTCCTGCCGGCGCTGCAAAGCTGGGTCAGAAGCTGTGCAAGGCTGATGGCAGCCAGGTAGAGTATCCAAAGCATGTTCTTCCTACAGAGCGCAAGTGGTCTGAGAAGGAGTGGGATGACGATTATCGTGACAATAACAGAATCAATTGCTATGACACAGGTACAGCTCCATGTAAGACAGCTTGTCCTGCTCATATAGCTATTCAGGGTTATTTGCGTATGGCTTCTGAGGGCCGTTACAAGGAAGCTCTTGCTCTTATCAAGCAGGACAATCCACTTCCAGCTATCTGTGGTCGAGTATGTAACCGCCGTTGTGAGGATGCATGTACCCGTGGCACAATTGATGAGGCTATTGCTATTGATGAGGTTAAGCGCTTTATAGCAGAGCAGGATCTCAAGGCAGATACCAGATATATTCCAAAGAAGATTGTTCCATCCCTTGAGGGCAAGTTTGATCAGAAAATCGCTATCATCGGTGGTGGTCCAGCAGGTCTTTCAGCAGCATTTTATCTTGCCATGAAGGGTTATGCTCCTACTATCTTTGAGAAGAATGACTACTGCGGTGGTATGCTTCGCTATGGCATCCCTACATTCGTTCTTGAAAAGGACGTAATTGAGGCCGAGATAGAAGTTATTCGTCAGATGGGCGTAGAGATAAAGACTGGTGTAGAGGTAGGCAAGGATATTACACTTGATGAGCTTCGCGGTCAGGGCTACAAGGCTTTCTATGTAGCTATTGGTTGTCAGGCAGGCAATCTTCCACGTATTGCCAATGACCAGGCTAAGGGCACATCAACAGCTGTTGATTTCTTACATCATTGCAATGCCAACGAATCATATGATATCAAGGGCGACCTTGTAGTTATCGGTGGTGGTAATGTTGCTATCGATGTAGCAAGATGTGCACGCAGATGTGGTGATGAAAAGGTATCTATGTTCTGTCTTGAGACAAGAGATATTATGCCTGCATCAAAGGAAGAGATAGAGATCGTAGAGGGTGAGGGCGTAGAGCTCAATCCAGGCTGGGGTCCTAAGGAAGTTCTTGTTGATGAAAATGGTGCTGTAAAGGGTATTGTTCTTAAGAGATGTACTCGAGTTAAGGATGAGACAGGCCGTTTCAATCCTCAGTACGACGAGAACGATACTATGACAGTAGAGTGTAAGCATGTAGTATTCTCTGTAGGTCAGAGAAGTGACTATGGCAAGCTTTTTGATGGCTCAAAGGTTGTTATTGACAGAGGTCCTAAGGCTGATGCTCTTACATACCAGACAGATGAGCCAGATATCTTCGTTGGTGGAGATATGTATACAGGTCCACGTTTTGCTATCGATGCTATTGCAGCAGGCAAGCAGGCAGCTGTATCACTTCACCGCTTCGTACAGAATGGTCACCTTACCATTGGCCGCGATAGAAGAGAGTTTATTGAGCTTAATAAGAAGGATTTGGCTATTGGTGATTATGATCATTCGCCACGTCAGATTCCAGGTCGTTCTAAGACTACTATCGACAGTGAGCTTAGCTGGAGAGACAAGTCAGTAGAGTTTACTGAGGACCAGATTAAGACAGAGACAGCTCGTTGCCTTGGCTGTGGCGCTTCTGTAGTTGATGAGAATAAGTGCATCGGCTGCGGTATCTGTACTACAAAGTGCGAGTTTGATGCTATCAAGCTTTACAGAGAGCACCCAGAGTGTTCTACTATGGTTCCTTCTGAGGACAAGCTGAAATACGTCCTTCCAAATGGTATCAAGCAGGCTATTAAGCTTACATTTACAAAGAATAAATAGTGTATCTTACAAAATAGCGGATTGGTGATAAAATAGGAGTATCCTTTGGGGTACTCCTATTTATGTTTGAGAGATATATTTGATTTCATTTCTTCACAGAACAGTGGGAAAAGTAGATACATGTTTTTTTATAGGTGATAAAAGTGGGAAAGGAATAAATCCGATTATTATCTGAGATAATTGGATTATAGGGGATTATGCTGAAAAATTTTGGAAACACATCCGGTGAGATTGCAAGAAACATATTGATAATTTACTTGGCCCTGACCTTAATCTATACATTATATTCTATTATCAGAATGTACTATATAGAGCATAAGACCAATGATGTGGCATTAGGCAGAAAGCGACTTGTTGAATTACACAAGTCTGGTCGCTTTGTGTCTATTCCGGTATATTCCATGGATGAGATGAAAGAGGATAAGCATCTGGAGGATGTGCGCCTTATACGTTTTCCTAATGACACGGGAGAAAAGAAGCCCTTTGTTATGATTCTGCCAGGAGGTGGTTACGCTCATTTGTGCACAAAGGAAGAAGGCTATCCTGTTGCAGCAGCATTTAACGCCATGGGATATACTGCCTTTATCCTTGAGTATCGAACGGGCTTAAAATGCACTCCTTTTGGTCCGATGGAGGATGTGGGTCAGGCACTTAGACTTATAGCTGACAATGCAGACAAATGGAATGTTACTATGGAGGGCTATGCATTGGTGGGCTTTTCAGCAGGTGGTAATCTGGCAGCTATTTTTGCCTCTAATTATCATGGCTACAGGGATTATGATTTGCCAAAGCCTGCCACAATAATGCTGGGATATCCTTGGACCTGTGTTAACGACTGGCTTCGCCATCCCTATTGGAATATATGGATAGGACTCCTGGGCCTGTGGCTTTCCAATCGCGGCTCTATATTCATGTTTGGACCACATCACATGATTAAAGGCCGCCGAAGCTTAGATGCCCAGCGTTATGTGGAGGATGATTACCCGCCGGTATACATGTTCTCAGGCAGTCAGGATACCTTGGTGCCTGCCAGCCGCCACGCTGATGTATTTGCTGAGAGCCTTGAAGCTCACGGCATAAGCTACCAATACGATAAGTTTTTCGGCTTGCCCCACGGCATAGGACTAGCCAAGGGCACCAAAGCAGAAGTCTGGCTGCAGCATGCCGTAGACTTCTGGAAATTGCACATTTAACTGAGTGGAGGTTTTTTAAGGCCCGCCTCTAGGGGTATATATAGCATCCTAAAAGTTCAGTCACGCAAAATATACGCGAGGGTCGTGCTATCCAAGTT
>CAVJHG010000046.1:0-6603 GCA_963649335.1 bacterium | reverse complement strand
TTCAAGAAGATGTAAGCGAAATTCGGAATACTGTGTGAAGTTTTGAGGTTGCTATAGAAGGGAAGTAGCAAAGCGAAAGCCTTGCTATTTTTTATATTCAGACAATTAAAAAAAGTGAAAGCTAAGCAATAGTCTGGATAAAAATAAATAATATGGGGGCGTAGCTCAGTTGGGAGAGCACCTGCCTTGCAAGCAGGGGGTCAAGAGTTCGAATCTCTCCGTCTCCACTTTTACGAAGGATCAGTTAATTAAAACTGGTCTTTTTTTGCGTTCAATTAACTTTAGCTCGCTAAACAATTGACGTAAGACCTTATCTTTCGTATAATTTACCCTAGTTTCATTTAAGAGATAAAGAGAGGGATAATCATGTCTATTAATTATGTTTCTACAAGAAATGGCAAGGATGAATATACTGCTTCACAGGCTATACTAAAGGGCTTGGCAGATGATGGAGGACTTTTTGTTCCTACATCAATACCAGCTTTGGATGTTTCCTTTGAAAAATTATCAGAAATGACCTACCAGCAGGTAGCCTATGAAGTTTTAAAGCTTTTCCTTACAGATTTTACGAAGGAGGAGTTGGAGCACTGTATCAATAGTGCATACGATAGCAAGTTTGATACAGCGGAGATTGCACCACTTGTATATGCTGATGGTGCTTACTATCTTGAGCTTTTTCATGGAGCAACTATTGCATTTAAGGATATGGCACTTTCTATCTTGCCACATCTTATGATTACTTCTGCTCGTAAAAATAATATTAAAAATGATATTGTCATTCTTACTGCTACATCTGGTGACACAGGTAAAGCAGCCCTTGCTGGTTTTGCTGGTGTTGAAGGTACACGTATTGTAGTTTTTTATCCTAAGAATGGTGTATCTGCCATACAGGAAAAGCAGATGGTTACTCAGAAGGGTGACAATACTCACGTTGTTGGTATCAAGGGCAATTTTGACCAGGCCCAGACTGGTGTTAAGCAAATGTTCAATGATAAGTCTTTGGCGGCAGAACTTGATGTTGCAGGCTTTCAGCTTTCTTCGGCTAATTCTATTAATATTGGCAGACTTGTTCCTCAGATTGCTTATTATGTATATGCTTATTCTCGCCTTATTAAGGAAGAGCGTATTAAGTCAGGAGACCGTATTAATATAGTTGTTCCTACAGGTAACTTTGGTAATATTTTGGCAGCATATTATGCAAAGTCTATGGGGCTTCCAGTAGCAAAGCTTATATGTGCTTCCAATGAGAATAAGGTTCTTTATGATTTCTTTACTACTGGAGAGTACAATAAGAATAGAGAGTTTATTCTCACTAATTCTCCATCTATGGATATTCTTATTTCAAGTAACTTGGAGCGTCTCATTTATCATATTGCAGGAGACAATGCCCAGGTTAATAAAGGCCTTATGGAAAGTCTTTCTGAGACAGGCATTTATGATATTACAGATGACATGAAGTCTCACCTTAGTGATTTTTATGGAAATTATACAAGCGAAGAGGAGACCGCTTCTACTATCAAGTCATTATATGACAAGACAGGCTATATAATTGATACCCATACAGCTGTTGCATCGGGTGTATATAATAAGTATATAGCTGAGACAGGGGACGACAGACCTACTGTTATTGCTTCTACTGCATCTCCATTTAAGTTTACAAGAGCCGTCATGGGAGCGATTGACAGCAAGTATGAGGCTGAGGAGGACTTTGTTCTCGTTGATAAGTTGTCAGAGCTTGGCAAGGTGGCAGTACCACAGGCCATTGAGGATATTCGCTCTGCCGCAGTGCTTCACGATACAGTTATTGAAGTTGCAGATATGTGTAATGAAGTAAAGAAGTTTTTAGGGGTATAATAAAAACTTAAATGATTGAGACACCTTAGAGTTTCAGAGCTCTAAGGTGTTTTTTGTTTTTATCATAAAATATGATAAAAACAAAAAAGAATATCAAATTAGTTGGAATTAATTAAAAATGCTGAAATACAATATTAAGGAGTATTTAGTAAAAAATATTTTTAACGGGTACTTTTTTTGAGTCAAAGCTTGGGATAATTTCTATCACAAAGATAGGGATAAGCGCTTCTGTGATTTCCGAATATATATTTATGCTGTCAAATATACAAAATAAATTGACAGGCATGCTTTAACATGATAGAGTGATGAAGTATGAATAACCTCTGGAGAAGCTCTAATATGAGGGCCGAAGGTGTAAAGTCGTAGGACTGATCTCTCAGGCAAAAGGACAGAGTGCTTGTTATATTTCAAAGCTTCAATTGAAGATAACAGTATGCAAAGGCGCACTCTATTTTTGGGTGCGCCTTTTTTTGAGCAAAGTAGCAAGCAAAGGTCAGTGCTGAAGGAGAATTTAGTGACTGCTGCAATAATTATAAGGAGCTCGCAGAGCCTACTTCTTATAGCTAGTCGGGGGTATTGTTGAAAGGAGATTATTTATGAAAGAAATTGCAAACTCATCATTGTTGACGGTGCTGATTATCGTGGGCCTATTGTATATCCTAGGCTTGTCACTTGCCTTTTTAAAGCGGGCTTATAATCGCTGCCTCGAGCTTGGTATTTCAAAGGAGAAGCTTTCTAACGTCATTAAATCCAGTGCCATATTTTCCTTGGTACCAGCCTTATCTATTGTGGTAGGCTTTTTCGCACTGGTAGCAGTATTTCAGTCTGTTATATGGCCTTGGTGGAGGCTTTCTGTTATAGGATCGCTTTCTTATGAGACTCAGATATCGGGGCTTTTGGCTTCAAGCTTTGGAGCGACTATGGATAGCCTGACTACTACACAGTTTGGCGCAGTGCTTATACTCATGAGTGTAGGCATGTTGTCAGGTTTTTTGATTCTTATTCCTTTTGGCAAAAAGATGTGTATGTCAGTTACAAAGGACGAAAATTCAAGTACCTGGAAATATGTATTTAGTGGAGTCTTTATGATGACACTTTTTGCAGTATATATACCAGTTATTTTGATAGGAGATTCTGTTCAGGCGGCAGTTATGCTGACAGGACTTGTGGTGGCCATAATACTTGGTGTCTTATCTAAGCGACCAGGGCTTGCATGGCTAAATAATTTTATTATGGCATTTACCCTGATAGCTGGTATGGCATCATCACTTTTCTGGGTTAAAATCTTTGGTTAGTGTAAAGGGAGGACATACACATGAAGAAAAATAATAAAATAGAAATTACAGATCCTTTTCAGAAATGGGCACATTCTTGGGGCCGCTTTGGCACTGTAATTGCTCTTCTATATATGATTGCATTGCCTTTTATTATATGTATAGCATTTGATTGTATGCCAAAGTTTTCTGAGGTAATAAATGCCAGCACAATAGGAATTTTACTTATTTACATACCGGTTGGTTTTTCTGAGGCATTAAGTTACATACCAGTACTTGGTTCATCAAGCTACTTGGGCTTTATTACAGGAAATATTATGAATCTCAAGTTTCCTTGTGCCTTAAATGGCATGAAGGTGGCTGAGGTAGAGCAAAATACTCCTGAGGGCGATGCCATTGCAACTGTATCTATCGCCATCTCATCTATTGTAGCGGTAGTCATTCTTGCTGCTGCGGCACTTTTATCAAGCTTTATCCGCCCTGTGTTTGAGTTACCTGCTATGAATACAGCAAAAGACTACGTCATTCCTGCCTTATTTGGCTCTATGACACTTGGCTTATTTGTTAGCCCTGTCAGCAGTGGCAAGGTGGTAAAGGGCTCCCTAAAGGGAGTTATTCCTGTTCTTGTTATAGTATCAGTTATTTCAATATTTGCCAGAATGGCCGGAGCAGGAAAGAGCCTTCTTGGACTTGTAGGTATACTTATTGTTTGCATGCTTCCTGTTGGAATTTTAAGCTCTTACATAATGTGGAAAAAGGGTATAATTAAGGTAGAGGATGTAGAGCAATAAAATAGGAGATTAGGAAAAATGAATTACTATGACAGGGCACTAGAATTAAAGGATGAAATAATAGCAAATAGGCGTTATTTTCACACAAATGCAGAGGTGGGCTTAGATCTTCCAAAGGCTGTGGCTTATGTAACAGATAAGCTTAAAAGCTACGGCATTGAGCCTCAAAAATGTGGTCACGGAGTTACAGCAACTATAGGAAAAGGTGGTAAGTGCCTTTTGCTTAGAGCTGACATGGATGCTCTTCCAATGCCAGAAGAAAGTGGGGAAGATTTTGCCTGCCCTACAGGTACAGAGGCCCATGCCTGTGGTCATGATTTTCATGCAGCCATGCTTCTTACTGCGGCCAAAATGCTTAAAGAAAATGAGGATGCCTTAGAAGGCACAGTTAAGCTTATGTTTCAACCTGCTGAGGAAACCTTTGAAGGTGGCAAGGACATGATTGAGGCAGGGATACTTGATAATCCTCATGTAGATGCAGCATTGGCTTTTCATATTACACCTGGGCAGATGCCTGTAGGTCTTGTCATGTACAATAGCAAGTCTACCATGATGTTTTCTGTTGATGGTTTTAAGATAACCATAAGAGGAAAGGGCTCTCATGGAGCCTATCCACATATGGGAGTTGATCCTATTAATATAGGAGCTCATATACATATAGCCCTGCAGGAGCTTATTGCGAGAGAGGCTAACCCAGAGGCAGCCTGTGTCCTTACTATTGGTAAGTTTCAGGCAGGGGCTGCAGCCAATATTATTCCGGATACTGCTGTACTTGAGGGAACCCTTAGGACTAACAATGCTGAGGAGAGGGAAAAGCTGGTAAAAAGAATATATCAGGTGGCAGAGCTGACAGCCCAGACCTATGGTGGTCAGGCTACTATAGAAAGCTTATCTAGTGTAGCGCCCCTTGTATGTGATAAGGCACTTACTGAGGAGATGCTAGGATATATGAGGGCCATGAATATACCTGGCTTTATGGAATATCCGGATGTAACTGCTTCTGCCTCTGAGGACTTTGCATCTATTGCAGAAAAAGTGCCTGCTACTTTCATGTATTTGTCAGCTGGCTTTATGGATGAAAGAGGGGCTTATTCAGCCCATAATCCAAAGGTAAGATTTAATGAAGATGTATGTCCTATAGGAGCCGCTGCCTTGGCTCATTGTGGAACTGAGTGGCTTAAAAATAATAAAAAGTAAAAGGTAATAAAAAGGTCATTGTAACTGTTATTGAGATATTAGAGATTTATTTTTTCAGAATAATTTCATGGAATGTCAAAGATCTCAAGATAGAGATTAAATGATTTGCTGAGCAACATGAAATGATAACATTGAGAATTTTTCTTTATTTGGGGTAATATCTAAATGCTATTGAGAATTTTTCTATTACATGGTAAAATTCTCAATGAGAATTAGAATTATGGAGTATACAATGATTAAACGTGAAAAATATATCGCCCCAATCAGAAGTTTCTATGATAGCGACCTCATTAAAATAATTACTGGTGTCAGAAGATGCGGTAAATCCGAAATATTAAAACAAATTAAATCTGAGATTGCAGATAAATCTGATAACATTATCTATCTGAATTTTGAAGATCGCATTGTCACAGAACAAATTCAGGAATGGCAAGACATTGTTTCATATATTGAAGATAATAGAAAAAATAGCTACTGCTATGTGTTACTTGATGAAGTGCAGGAAATAGATGGCTGGCAGAATGCCTGCAAAACTTTACGGCTTCGTGACTGCTCTGTCTTTATTACTGGCTCGAATTCAAAGCTGCTTTCAAAAGAATTTACAAAAGAGCTGTCAGGAAGATACGTTGCATTTAGAATACGTCCATTCATTTATAAAGAAATTCTTGAATATGCTAAAGAACTTGGTAGAGATATTTCTGTATCAGATTACCTTATATGGGGTGGTTTCCCTAAAAGACTCGAATTTCAAGGAGAAGAGGAACTTAGAATATACCTTAACGATCTTGATAAAACCATCGTTGAAAATGACATCATAAACAGATATAAGATTCAAAAATCCAACGAATTCCGCAAGGTTGTCAGTTTCGTTTTAATTTCAAATTCTAGGATATACTCAGCTAAAGCTATATCCGACTATATGAAAGGTAATAATAATCAATGCAGTAGTAATACTGTTCAGAAATGGATATACTACCTCAGTGAAGCATATATAATTGATCAGGCTGACCGATATTCAAAAAAAGCAAAAAAAGTTTTGGAAAACAGCCACAAACTGTATAACTGTGACGTGGCTCTAAATTCAATAAGATGTGTTAATAACAGATACGACTTAACACATAACCTAGAAAATGTTGTATATAATGAACTTATATATATGGGATATAAGGTAAGTGTCTATGACAATAACGGTAGGGAGATTGATTTTCTTGCTGAAAACGGAAATTACAGATACTTTATTCAAGTAGCTTATAGTGTTGCAGAAGATAAAGCATATCAGCGTGAAATGTCTGCTTTTAATGGTCTTAATCAATTAGACACTAAACTGCTGATTACCAATGATGATATTGATTACTCTACCAGTAACGTAAAGCACATAAAATTAAAAGATTTCCTTCTAATGGAAAACTTAGAAAAATAGGACTAAAATTTCTGGTTTGAATGAAAAACTAAACGCAAGATAAGGTATGCCTGATTTATAAAAGTTC
>CAVJHG010000045.1:0-8013 GCA_963649335.1 bacterium | reverse complement strand
CGATTGTTTTATGGTGCCCATTTTCTTAGCGCTATGTGCTTAGTGGAACTTATGCAGCGTGGCCCTGGCACATATTGGGCTGTGCAGATCCCCTTGGATGCAATATAAGATTACCAGGGGCGGGCCATAGAGAAAGCCCCCTCAGTTAGATATGCATTTAAAAGGCCCGCAGCGAATGCTGCGGGCCTTGAAATGTGCTGGTTGATTACTGTGGGAAGGTCTCTGCCAAGGTGCATATGGTCTTGACGCAGGTGTCTTCGCCAAGGGAGCCTGAGTCAAGGATGACGTCGTACTCGCGGAAGTCACCCCAGGTCTTGTCTGTGTAGTATTTGTAGTAGGTCTTACGTTGTTTATCCTTCTTGGCAAGGCGCTTCTCGATGCTGACATTTTCGATGTTTTCGTAGCGCTCCAAGACTCTTTTCTTACGGTGCTCCATATCTGCGTGAATCATAACATTCATGCAGCGGACATTTTCTTTACGTAAGATGTAGTCGGCACAACGTCCGACGATAACGCAAGGTCCCTTTGCTGCGCAGTCTAAGATAACCTTTTTCTGGGCGATAAATATCTCGTCCTGTGGGCTCTGGAAATATATAGTGCCTGCTGCTGAGATATCAAACCACATGGCACCTGACGAAGAATACTCGCCCTGGGTCTCTATAAGTTCTTTGGAGTAGCCACTTTCTACAGCAACTCTGTTGACAATCTCTCCATCGTAAAAAGGTATGCCCAGCTGCTTTGCAACAGCTTCGCCGATACTATGGCCACCACTTCCGAACTCTCTGCTGATAGTAATAATTGGTAACATAGTCATTCCCTCCAATCAATTAATATTGTAATAAAAGAATAGGGATTTATTTTTGTGGAATGATGAATCTGACGATTTTGATCAAGACTTGCTTGTAAGTCTTTTACGTCGAATTTGATTCCACCTGATCCTTATAAATCAATTTTAAAAGTTTTGCCTCAAAAAGTCAAAGATTGTTGCATTTGTCAGATTATTAATTGAAGCTGCATCCTGGGCATATTGACCGGAATCTCCACATATGTCCACACCCAGCACAGTATGATTTTTAAAAAGTGAAGAAAGCATATTAATCAGGGTGTCAAGCCTTATATCTCCTTGATCCCAGTCGCTGATGCAATAGTCGGGCGAGAGGATATCCTTGTCGATGGAAATATAGATAGGCAGGTCATGAGGCAGATCATCTATGGCAATCTCATCAGAGAGGCCATAAGTAAATACTTTTTTTAAATGAGGTTGCCTTATAAGGGCATCTCTTACCCAACCACCGCAGCTGATAATATCTCCAAAGCTAGGAGGCTGATTATCTGGGTGGTGGTCAAATAATATCAGATTAAAGTCGCAGCTTATTTTTTCTAACCATAGTAAGCTAAGGTAGTGATAGTTGCCGGAGTCGATGAAATGTATCTCATCTATAGCACTAAAGTCGGCTATTTTTTTACAGACAGCTTTATATGCGGCATCGTCTAAGTAGCAGCGAGTGCCGGAAATATCTCTGCAGTCTATAATGTGGCAGTCTTCTAAATCTAGATAAAAGGTTTGGTACTCATATGCGTCAGTCATTTTCATAATTATTGTTTTCATGGATTTATTGTAAAAAATAATGAGACTTAGAGCAAGATTCTTTATAAGAAAAGCAAGTTATTTCAACTTTTTTATTCAAGTAACATGATTTTTTCTCTATTATTCATCACTGGAAGTTCAGTTAAATATCACTATAATTTTATATATTTTTTACACTTTGTTTATGGCTTTTGCATAAAAAAAATTCTACAATAGAGGCATGGATAAAGTATTAGTTGAAGAGACAATGTCTGTTACAGAGATTGTCGCCACAGGAAAAACATATCAGGATGATATATCAAAAATAGCTGCCCTGCAGGATGAGTTTTCACATACTATGGACCCAATCCTTCGCATGTATAATGCAGCTATCAATATGACTGCCACCAGGCTTAATATCATCAAGGACGAGTTTAAGTTTTCAGGCAAGCGTGTGCCTATACATCATATAGATACCAGGTTAAAGTCAACCAAGAGCATATTAGGAAAGCTGGAAAAGAAAGGAATGGAGCTTTCCCTGACAGAGGCCTGCAATAACATATATGACATAGCCGGTGTGCGCTGTACCTGTCCTTATATCAAGGATGTATATATGATTCGTGACAGGATTATGGCTCAGGATGATATACATGTGCTGGAGATAAAGGATTATATAGCCAATCCCAAGGACAATGGCTATCGCAGCCTTCACATGATTATACGGGTGCCAGTATATTTCATGAATAAAAAGCAGCTAGTACCGGTAGAACTGCAAATCCGCACTCAGGCCATGGATTTGTGGGCATCCTTAGAGCATGATATCAAGTATAAGTCCCTTTATCAGGATAATGGCACAGCCAAGCTGTCTGACCTGGATTTTGATAAGGAGTTAAAAGAAGCGGCAGAGCTTATTTATGCTGCAGAAGAAAAGATGGAAAAGATGAATTCTTTGCTGGAAGATTAGATAAAAAAGCTTAGTGAAATGTTGATTAGTCATTTCACTAAGCTTTTTTATTTTAAGAAATATTATCACTGGCAAAGACAAGTTTGTCTTTTTTGCCTAAGACTTACAAGGGAGTCGAGATATTGGGGTTATTCCTGGTCCTCACCTTCGTGATGATAACGGTTGATTCTTATTTTGCCAGCGTGGTGAAGCTTTTTTAGCTTGCCGCGATGCTTGGTGGTGATATCACGCCAAATGGTAGGGTGAAAGAGCATCAGTATAGGGAAGAGCTCCAAGCGTCCTGCCAGCATGTCGATAATAAGTACTATCTTTGAAAAGCTACTTAAGAAACCAAAGTTGCAGCTAGGACCTAACAGGCTCATACCTGGTCCCATGTTGCTCATGCATGTAACAACACTGGTAAAGGTGGTGCCAAAATCCAGGTCTTCAAAGGAAATTAAAAATACACTTGTAAAATATAGAATCAGATAGGTGCCGAAATATACATTGTTGGAACGAATAATCTCGTGAGGTACAGGCTTACCATCCATGATAATTTGCTTTATGCTGCGAGGATGGATATAGGATATCAGCTCCTTATGTACTGCCTTTCCCATAAGGACAAAGCGGGAAACCTTTATGCCACCACCAGTGGAGCCAGCACAGGCACCTATAAACATAAGAAGCACTAGCACGCATCGACTGGTCTGGGGCCATATGGCAAAATCTGCGGTGGAAAAGCCGGTAGATGACTGCAATGATGTTACTTGGAAAAAAGCCTTGGTAACAGCGTCAAAAAGGCCAGCGCAGCGGTTATAAATGTTGATTGTAATAATGCTAGTGGAGCATAGGGTTAGCAGGAGAAAAATTCTGATTTCTTCTATCTTGAAGGCTTCCTTAAACTGCCTGAAAAGAATCAGGTAGTAGAAGTTGAAATTGATGCCAAAAAGTAACATGAAAATAGCCACAACCCATTGGCAATATATGCTAAATCCTGCAATGGAGTCGTTATATATACCAAAGCCACCTGTACCGGCTGTGGCCATGGCTGTATTTACGGCTTCAAATATGGTCATGCCGCCAAAAAGCAGGAGGATAAATTCTATGAAGGCCATACCTAGATAGATGAGATAAAGCAATTGGGCAGTGGTTTTTAGCTTAGGAGCCAGCTTGCCTACAGATGGACCAGGTGACTCTGCCCGCATAAGTGAAAACTGGGAGCCACCACCACCGGCCAGAGGGATAATGGCAAGTAAGAAAACCAATACTCCCATACCTCCTACCAGGTGCATAAAGCTGCGCCAAAAAAGAGAAGCGTGGGACAGGGCCTCTACATCGGAAAGTATGGTCGAGCCTGTAGTAGAAAAGCCTGACGTAGATTCAAATACGGCATCAATAAAGGATGGAATTTCCCCAGAAATATATAGGGGAATGGCTCCAATTATAGAGAGAATAACCCAGGCTGCACCGGTACAAAAGAAGCCTTCCTTTAGATAAAAGACGGTGTCAGCAGGTTTTTTCAGACCATTTATGAGGCCTATAAATAAGCAGGGAAACGCCACAAGGGCGTAGGAAAACCATATCTGTTCATGGTATATGAGGGCAACAAAAAGTGGGAGCAGGAGAAAAATCCCCATGAATCCCACAATATAACCTAAAATAAATCTAATAATGGATCGGTTCATAATAATCCTCTTTGATTAGTTACTAATGAACTACATAAAGTTGTGGCTAACGAAGGGCATCAGTTATTGAGCCAAAGCCGGTATGTGTAGTAATAATCATGACGGTGTCACCTACCTCGATGGTATCGGAACCGCTTGGGATGATGATTTTGCCGTTGCGGTTGATGGTGGCTACTAGTACATTGTCCTTGAAACGCAGTACTGAAAATGGTATGCCGGTGGCTGGTGACTTTTGAGTAATATTAAATTCGATGGCCTCAACCTTTTGGTCGAAAAGGTGGTAGAGGGTAAGAATGTTTTTTTCATTGCCGGAAGCAGACTTGGCGCGAACATATGCCAGGATTGATTCGGCTGTAATGTGCTTAGGATAAATGACAGACCCTAGGCTTAGCTGTGATAAGACATTATCAAAATTAATGCGGTTAATCTTGGTAATAACTTTGGCATTGCTTACCTGGTTGGCATACAATGTCAGCAGCACATTTTCCTCATCCATACCGGTGAGAGGCACGAAGCTTTCGGCGTATTCGATGCCTTCTTCCCGAAGAAGGGCTTCATTGCTGCCGTCACCATTGATGATAGTGCAGCCTGGCAGGGCAATAGACAGCTCCTCGCACCTATCCTTGTCTCTTTCTATAATTCTGACAGATATGTGGTTGGCCAAAAGTAATCTGCCCAGGTAGTATGATGCCTTGCCGCCACCAACTATAAGACAGTCCTTTACCTGACGAGTCTTGACTGCAATGTCGTGCAAAAAGGTGCGGGCAAAGCCCTTGGCGCCTACTATATAAATGATATCCCCTGCGGCAAGAACAGTATCACCGGTAGGAATAAATACATCGTTGCCTCTTTTTACAGCAACCACAAGTGCACTGACGGATATGTGGCTGTTTAGGTCCTTGAGAGCCAGTCCGTTTAATATATTTTTGGCATGAATATCAAACTCGATCATTTCAGCCTGACCATGGGCAAAGGAGTTGACTTCCAAGGTATTAGGCAAGGCCAGAATACTGGCTATCTCACGGGCTGCTTCATACTCAGGATTGATAATCATGGCAAGACCTAATTTTTCCTGCAGGTATTGAACCTCACGGGAATAGTCAGGTGTGCGAACACGGGCAATGGCAGCACAATCAGCCACCTGCTTGGCTATGGTGCAGCACAAGAGATTGAGCTCATCAGAGCCGGTAACGGCAATGAGTAGATCTGCGTCCTCTATGCCGGCCTCCATTTGCACGTTGTAGCTGGCACCGTTGCCCTTGATACCCATGATGTCGTACATGTTGGTGAGAGTATCCAGTGTAGATTGATTTTTATCTATAATAATGATGTCGTGGTTTTCTTTTGAAAGGCGGTCAAGAAGGGTCTGACCTACCTTGCCACAGCCTACAATGATGATTTTGAGACCACGTTTGTGAGTCTGTGAATGGTTAAAAATGGACATACGAAAATCCTCCCCAGAAACATAAATAACCACTGTTTACTGTAGGCTATAAATTGAGAAAAAGCAAGAAATAGTTTTTAATATATTTTAGATTGAGAGTCTGTAATAAATTTTTTCTATTTTTACATTGAAGAAATGTGTTTTTTCTTCTATACTTAAATGGTTTGAAGCAACCGATTTACAAGAGCTTGGCGGGTTTTTGAGCTGAGCTTTTACCCTATTTCAGGAGGTCTTATGAATCAGGAAAAAGTCATTGTTATAGACTTTGGCGGTCAGTACAACCAGCTGGTGGCACGACGGGTCAGAGAATGTAACGTCTATTGTGAGATTTACTCATATCGCACACCTATCGAGCAGATCAAGGCCATGGAGCCGAAGGGCATTATCCTTACTGGTGGTCCTAATAGCTGCTACGAGGAGGGGGCACCTACTTATACATCAGAGCTTTTTGAGCTGGGCATACCAGTTTTAGGACTTTGCTACGGCGCTCAGCTTATGCAGCACGTGTTAGGCGGCAAGGTAGAAAAGGCACCAGTTCGTGAGTATGGCAAGACAGCTACATATATAGATGGGGCAAAAAATACACTTTTTGCCGGGGTTGAGGATGAGACAATTGTATGGATGAGTCATTTTGATTACATTTCTCAGACTGCGCCTGGTTTTGAAATAATTGCCCACACTGCAGATTGTCCAGTTGCAGCAGCAGCCTGTGAGGACAAAAAGCTATATGCTATTCAGTTCCATCCAGAAGTATTGCACACAGTACGGGGCAAAGAAATCCTCAATAATTTCGTACGCAATATCTGTGGTACAGCCGGCACATGGAAGATGGATTCCTTTGTGGAGACTACCATCACAGAGATTCGTGAAAAGGTAGGAGATGGCAAGGTGCTTTTGGCTCTTTCAGGTGGAGTTGATTCATCTGTACTTGCAGCCTTGCTTGCAAAGGCTATAGGTAAGCAGCTTACCTGTGTATTTGTAGATCACGGTCTTTTGCGCAAAAACGAAGGTGACGAGGTAGAGGGGGTATTTGGTCCTTCCGGCGATTTCGATATTAATTTTGTCCGCGTAAATGCTCAGGACCGTTACTATGCCAAGTTAGCAGGAGTAGAGGAGCCAGAGAAAAAGCGTAAAATAATAGGCGAGGAATTCATTCGAGTATTTGAAGAAGAAGCCAAGAAAATTGGCACAGTAGATTTTCTTGCACAAGGCACCATCTATCCTGACGTAGTAGAGTCAGGCCTTGGCGGTGAGTCAGTAGTTATCAAGTCTCACCATAATGTAGGTGGCCTTCCAGACTATGTTGATTTCAAGGAAATCATCGAGCCTCTTCGCAATCTTTTCAAGGATGAGGTCCGCAAGGTAGGCCTTGAGCTTGGTTTGCCAGAGTATTTGGTATTTAGACAGCCATTCCCAGGTCCAGGTCTTGGCATCCGCATTATCGGCGAGGTTACAGCGGAAAAGGTTCGCATTGTTCAGGATGCTGATTACATCTACCGCACAGAGGTGGACGCTGCCGCAGCCGCCTATAAAAAGGAGCATGGTGTGGAGGCACCTTGGATGCCAAACCAGTATTTTGCCGCCTTGTCTAATATGCGTTCAGTAGGTGTTATGGGTGACGAGCGTACCTATGATTATGCTGTGGTTGTTCGTGCAGTCCGCACTATTGATTTTATGACAGCTGAGGCAGCCCAGATACCATTTGAGGTGCTGCAGACTGTTATGAGCCGCATCATCAATGAGGTTAAGGGTGTCAATAGAGTTATGTATGACTTGACCAGTAAGCCACCTGGAACTATAGAATTAGAATAATTTGAAATGCTTTAAGAATCCAGTATTCATGACAATGGGGAGAACCGCTGCGCAGCAGGGGAGGGACCCCATTGTATATGCAGGTTTGCGGCACTTCAAGAAGTCTTTTATAACAAATTGATAACAGTTGCATGAGAGCCATTATTCTTGTAACCCAGTGGTTTTAGGGTTAGAGAATAATTGACAGGTGCTTGTGCAACAAATAAATCTATATTTATCTAAAAAGCCCTTAGCTGTGGGTAAAAACTCATGGCTAAGGGCTTTTTGGACTATGTCAAGTAAAGTGTGTAAGTCTTTTTTTTCACCTCTGATTTTAGCTTAGCTCTGTAGATTGTACTTATAGAAATTCCAGTCATTTTTAATAGAATTTCTAACTAAATGAACTATACATCTTTGCATTACTGCATCAGGGAAGATGGCCTTTGCACCTTCTTCTAAGCCTTTTAGACCATCCATTGAGATAAAGAGAACATCCTCAACACCACGAGTGTCGATTTCATCAAAGATTTTGATCCGTTTCTACGATTTTTAGTATCTTTTTCTGATTTATCATTACTTGAAT
>CAVJHG010000044.1:0-8454 GCA_963649335.1 bacterium | reverse complement strand
TTGGACTGTGCAATCGGATTTGCAGGCAAGTGAATAGGCTAGTTATTTTGTAAACTATGCACTTGGTCAGGACTAAAATTAAAGATCTCTAGTCTCCTTTGCAAGCCAAGCCTGTTCTTCCTCTGTAAGATATGGAGCCAATGTCTCCCTAACAAATGCATGGTAGTTATTGAGTGTCTTTTTCTCGTACTGGGTCAACATCTCTGGAATAACTGGATCCAAATCAATAGGGCACACAGTAAGTGACTCAAAGTGACGATACTGACCATACTCTGTGGTCTCGCCCTCTACGCAAAGAAGCTCATTTTCTATACGAATACCGAAGCCATCCTCTATGTAAAGGCCTGGCTCGTCGGTGGTAATCATACCTGGAACAATAGGGGCTGATTCATCCCCCTTTTCTATTCTCCAACGGAATGAGTTAGGACCCTCATGTACATTTAAAATATGACCTACGCCATGGCCTGTGCCACAACGATAGTCAAGTCCCATATCCCACACTGGGCCACGAGACAGGGCGTCGAGATTGGCACCTGTAACTCCATCTGGGAAATGCGCCTCCATGAGACGCAAATGACAGCGAAGTACTGTAGTGTAATACTCCTTCATCTGGTCTGTCAGCTGGCCAAGAGCTATAGTACGGGTAATATCAGTGGTACCTTCCAAGAAGTGAGCACCAGAATCCACAAGCAGGAATCCCTTTGGCTCTAATGTAGCCTCAGTACCTGGCTTTGCACTATAGTGCATCATGGCTGCATTTGGACCATAAGCTGATATGGTATCAAAGGACAGGTCTACAAAATGCTCCTGTTCACGACGCATCTTTTCAAAATAATCAGATGCTGTAATCTCTGTCATAGGCTCCTTGCCTATGTTTTCCTTAATATACTTGATAGCCTTGGTGCATGCCACGCCATCCTTAATATGGGCAATACGAGTATTTTTTATCTCAATTTCATTTTTGATAGCTCGCATAAGCTCAGCAGGATTTTTCTCATCTACTACGGTAACTGAGCCTGGAAGAGCCTTCACTAAGTTGTAATTGATAGTAGACTCATCCAACATGAGAGTGCGACCTGCCATGTCATTAGAGCCCATGTAGTGATATACCATATCGTATGGATACAGCTTTACATCGTTGTCATTAAGGTAGCTTAAGACCTCATCAGGCCAGTTTGTTGTGTCTGTAAAAAGAAGGACACTGTCCTTTGTAATAAGCAAGAATGACAAAAATACAGGTACATTTTCTATATCATTGCCACGGATATTGAGAATATAAGCAATGTCATAAAGGCATGATACAAGATGGGCATCAGCCTTCTTTTCCTGCATTTTCTCACGGATGCGAGAAAGCTTAGAACGCATATTTTCTCCAGAATACTTATCCTCCAGAACCCAGGTAGTAGCCTGTGGAAGCTCTGGTCTGTCTTCCCAGATCAAATCAACAAGGTCCTCTGTAGTGTAGAGCTTGCCACCCTTTTCGTCTGCAATCTTTTGGTATTTCTTGGCATTCTTGACTGCTACGCAGCGACCGTCAAAGCCCAATGTGCCACCCTGAGGGAAGTTCTTTTTGATAAACTCCTCAACTGTAGGAACTCCCGGCTCCTTAATACGCTCAAGTACCACCTCTGAATCCTTAATCTGACGGGCTGCCTGAACAAAGTAACGACCGTCTGCCCAAAGATGAGCCTCGGTAGTGGTAATAACTGCTGTACCGGCAGAGCCAGTAAAGCCTGTCATAAAGCTGCGGGCCTTAAAATGCTCTCCTACATATTCTGAGGAATGAAAGTCATCGGTAGGTATAAGATACATATCGATATTTCTTTCCTTCATAAGTTGTCTCAATGCTGCGATTTTTTCATTAGTTGTCATCTTTTGTAGTCTCCTTAATTAAATCATATGCATACTGGCCCTGAGCTGATAAATCATCATAGGTCCAGTCTGTAAGCTTGTCGCAATCTGCAGATATAATTGATGAAGCCTCGTCCTTATTAGACAGGTTCCACAGGCAGGTAGAAAGGCCGTACTCATCAATAATCTCAAGCCATCTAGTGGCCTCTTTTTCATCGATACTTCCATCACCATCAGCCTTAGTAAAGCCAAACTCAGATATAAATACTGGCAGACCCTCATCCAAAGCATCCATCAGAGCTGTACGCTGTCTTGTGCCATGGCTAGATGCATAGAAATGATAGGTGTACATGATATTGTCATAGTCAAGAGGGTCCTCTAAGACATCTGCAAGGTCTGTAGAATAATCTGGTGAGCCCACCAAAATCAGGGCATCCTTATCTACCTCTCTAATGACAGGAATTACTTCCTTTGCGTATTTTTTAACATCAGCCCAGGTGGTGTCACCGTTTGGCTCATTGCATATCTCATAGATAACATTGTCGCAGTCCTTATAATCCCTAACCAGCTGGCCAAAGAACTGAATAGCCTCAGACTTATATTCAAGTGGTGTCTGCTCGTTTAAAACATGCCAGTCAATAATGACATACATATCGTGATCCAAAGCAGCCTCTATAGCCGTTTTTACAGTATCCATAATGGCGCTTTGAACATCAGCGCCGCCTACGCAATAGCCATTATAATCACTAGGGTATACTGCCAGACGCAGGCAATTGATGCCCCAGCTATCCCGCAGGTATGCTATGGATTCTGGAGTAATGTACTCGCTGTACCAGCTGAGGCCATGACTACTGAGACCTACCAGACGTATCTCATTGCCATCTTTATCCAAAAGCTTGCCATCCTCACTTACAGACAAAGCTCCACCATATGGATAGCTGACACCTGTTGCAGCAGCACTGGCATTTGTAGTATCTGTCTTTGTATTATCTGACTCTGTGCTATCAGCAGAATCTGTAGCATCTGTAGTCTTTTTTTCATCCACTGCAGCATCCTCAGCAGCCGCGTCTGCTTCAGGCTCTGTGGCTTTTTCACTTGCCACATCTTTTTTTGCTGCATCAGCAGTATCAGTCGCTTTATTTGCCTCTGCCGCTTCAGCCTCTTTACTGGCCTTCGTCTGGTCGACCTGCTCAGTATCTTTTGCCGCCCCATTGTCTGCAGCCTGCATATCAGAAGTAAAAACTGTCCATGGAAGCTCTACTCCACCCAACTGGCTGCTTATGGCAAAAGCACCAGCCACAATAGCTACAACCAGGATAATTACAAGAATAACGATCCTAACCTTTTGCTTTTTGGTAATCATACAATCCCCTCCCTGACGAAAGTCCCTGCTTAATCAAAAGTAACTACAGCCTCGCCCTTATGGCAATACTGTATATAATCGTACAATCTGGATGAACTCAGCAAATCAAGTGCCTCCAAATCAAAATCATAATCAGAGAAATCAACCTCTTCCACGAACTTGTCCAGCTCCTCATTGGATAAGCTGTTAACCATTTCTTTTATCTCAACTATTGTCTTACCTGTCAAATCGTACATATGTCTATCCTTTCCTAAAAAATATAGTCAAGGGTATTATAGCACAAGCGAAAGATATTTTAACCTTATTTATGGTATTCATTAGGAATGCCTAACGGGAAAAAAAGCAGCCCCGGATTTCCGGAGCTGCTTTAAAAAAATCTTATTCACAAATGGTAACTACCCAACCCTCTGGGCCTTCGATTTTGCCCATCTGGATGCCTGTAAGGGTGTCATAAAGCTTCTGAGTATAAGGACCCATCTGCTCCATACCAGCTGGGAAGCAAATCTCATCACCATGGTCATATATCTTGCCAACTGGAGAAATAACTGCTGCTGTACCGCAAAGACCTGCCTCAGCAAACTCAGGAAGCTCTGAGAAAAGAACCTCTCTGTGCTCTACCGGCATACCCAAGTACTTCTCAGCAACTACCATAAGAGAACGTCTTGTGATAGAAGGAAGTATAGACTCTGACTTTGGTGTAACGAACTTGCCATCCTTAGTAATGAAGATGAAATTGGCTCCACCTGTCTCCTCTACCTTGGTGCGGGTAGCTGGATCAAGATACATATTCTCATCGAAGCCATTCTTGTGAGCATCAACGATAGCATGAAGGCTCATGGCGTAGTTGAGACCAGCCTTGATATGGCCTGTACCGTGTGGAGCTGCTCTATCGAAATCAGATACGCGAATAGTAAGAGGCTTTGCGCCACCCTTGAAGTAAGGGCCTACTGGTGTAACAAGGATTCTGAACTGATACTCATCAGCTGGCTTAACACCGATAACTGCATTGGTAGCAATCATGTAAGGACGGATATAAAGAGTAGCACCTGAACCATATGGAGGTACCCATGCCTCATTGGCCTTAACAACCTGCTTAACAGCCTCTACAAATCTGTCTACTGGGAAAACAGGCATCTCAAGACGCTCACATGAATCCTTCATACGCTCAGCATTGAGGTCTGGGCGGAAGCAAACCACCTTGCCATCCTCTGTAGTATAAGCCTTGAGACCCTCAAAGCATGACTGTGAGTACTGGAATACACCGGCACACTCGTTAAGTACTACCTTGTCATCTGTAACGATGGCACCGTCGTCCCACTTGCCATCCTTGTAGTTAGACACATATCTGTAGTCAGCTACCATATAGCTAAAGCCAAGATTGGCCCAATCAAGATTTTTCTTTTCCATTTGAACTACCTCCGAATATACTGGGCGTCCTCTTTCATACACTAAAGGACTAAACCCTAAACTTCCATAAGTTTATACCTATATGTTTTTTTTGTAAATAAAATAAGAGGAAAAAAATAAAGATTTATCCCAGGGATTTTTTATCTGTCCCTAATGGAGCAATTAGGAGACTGACACTTACTGCAGTCATGCTTATAGTTACATGCTTTGACATCATTTGTCAGCAAAAATATCTGACACAAGCTTTTTTCTGGGCAAAGCATATGGCCAGATGTAAGACTAATGCCCAGCTCTTCAGCTCCTATAGCCTCCACTATGTAATCATGAATACCAGCATCTATATCTCCTGGCGCCTCATAGACGCCCTCTATGCCATAACCCTCATTTTTGGCAAAAGCAGCCACTTTCTCAGCCACCTTGTCCTGATAGAAAAAAAGCATGGAGCTTACCATGGCATCTGCCAAAAGTGCCTGCAAATGATTGCCCTTATGGAACTCATTTTTAATAAAATCTGACACCCCATCACCTAGAGTTATTATAGAAAAAATAACCGATCTGCCTTTTTTCAAGGAAGGCTTAATGCCATCAAAAGGAAGCTTACCTAGGCAATACCTTGCCCCTGGCTCACACAGCTGTAAAAGCTGTGGCTGCAGCTTATAAAACATATCCGTCAGCTCTGCCACCACAGGTGAGTCTTTAGGGCATTCCATCATGGCAAGAACTCCTGACAGGTCAGCCTTTATCTCCATTAAGACTTGCCCCCATCAGTCGGGATAATGTCCGACAGAACTTCCTTCATTCTGCGCTCCTTCTCCTTTTGTTTTTCCATGGCCTCTTCCTGGAGTTTTTTCTTTTTTTCTATCTGGTATACCCGCTCTATTATTTTCTCTTCCCATTGGTCATCCTGGGCTTCCAGCTGGAATACATCAAAACCATACTTGCGGCCATAGGTGGCGATAACCTTTTCGTCATCTATGTGAAGAGATATGTGGTATACGTTGGGAAGCTTTTGTGGCAAAGTCTCCCTGCGGCCACGCTGTACCTCCTTTTGATGGCGCTGGGCATTAATTATTCCATCAAAGCTAATTCCATAGTGTCTGAAAAGGCCCTTGATGTAGCCCTCAGACCTGTAGGACGAGGTATACACCCAGACCTCATAGCCTAATTCCTGCAGCTTGGGTATCAATTTTTTAGTACCTAAGCGCAGACGCTCCTTATATATTTTGTTAAAGGGAAAGCGCAGTGGCGCCTCCGTAGCATGTGTTGCAGGATTTACAAAAAGAACCTCATCCAGGTCAAAAGAAACCCGCATTTTAACAGCATTGTCACCCATTACCTGTCTCCTTAAAGAGAGCTAACTATATCAATAACTGACTTGGACCAGTCACTGCCTGTAGCCTCTATTTTTTTAGCAATAAATTGTCTGGTAGACTTGTCGATAAAAGACACCTGGTCAATGTCTATGTGCAAGGACCTGGTATATTTCATTCTAAACTTTTCCTGGGCAGCTTCATCTGTAAGGGAAGTACGGCCCGGTGCCCCCACACCATTGATGATGCCATCTACCTTGAAGTTGTAGCATTTAAAAAGCTTGCTGATATACTCCGAAGAATGATAGCCCCTGGTATAAACCCATACGTCATAGCCCATGCGATGCAGAGCATTAATAAGGGTAGGACAGCCCAAGCGCAATTTATCCTTATAAAATAAGCTGGTAAAAAAAGATACTGGCTTTTCGAATGAAGCTGTCTCATCCTTGGTCAAAATAACCTGATCTAAATCAATTGCCACTCGCATCTCCCTATTGGTGGAATTGAGCATGTGATGCAAATCCTCATCGTGAGTCAAATTAACTATACTCACAGGCACCCTTTTTAACCTCTCCAGCTGGGCTGCTGACCAACGGTGATGACCATTTATAATCATATATCCGGAAGGGGCTATTTTTTCCACAATGAGCTTCTCACTAATAGGATCTTCCCCCTGAGCTATGGCTACTCGTATCATCTCCCTGTAATCGTTGATAATGCGAGCGCTGGGTCCAACTGCGCTAATGCAAAACTCATCCTCCGGATTAGGGTGCAGCTTGTCCACCGGAAGCTTACGCACAAAAACTCTCTCAAAGTGGCTGGCCTTGATGGGATACCAACGCCCCTTATGGCTTTCTAAATCATCTCTTATATAATCGGTTAATTCCTGCATGGAACTAATCATAGAAGCTCCTCCTCGTTTAGACTGCTTTAAGACTAGCAGCATCCACATTCGCTAGTTCTTAGAAAAGATGGGATGTAGACTTAGACAATGAGTGAACTCAGCCGTAAGTATCTTAAGCAATCTCTAAAATTCAAACAGTTATATTATTACTTTTTTGCCTGATTACTACAATGGCTATTTTAATAATTTTTTGTTATTCTGTAACTAATGTTACTAGAGTCACATCTAAATATGTATCAGTCTTAACATGCTCGCTTACACGAAACAGAATATATTTCTGTTGAGACTATAATCACTGGTACATAAGAACAAAATAATAAGAGGAGTCACAAAATGCAATACAGACCAAATAAAAAAGGAGAAAATATATCCGTTTTAGGATACGGCTGCATGCGTTTTTCCCACAAAAATGGCAGTATAGACCTGGACAAGGCCGAAAAAGAAGTCATGACAGCCTATGAGGCAGGGGTAAACTACTATGACACTGCCTATATCTACCCTGGCTCTGAGGTAGCCCTTGGAGCCATTTTAGAGAAAAATGGCATCAGGGAAAAGGTAAATATAGCCACCAAGCTGCCTCAATATCTCATCCACAGCAAGAGTGCCATAGACCGCTACTTCAATGAACAGCTGTCCCGTCTTAAGACCAACTATATAGACTACTACCTCATGCACATGCTGACAGATATTGCCAGCTGGGAAAACATGGTATCTCTTGGCATTGTGGACTGGATTGCCGCTAAAAAGAAAACGGGCGCAATAAAACATATCGGTTTTTCCTTTCATGGAAACACCGACATGTTTCTAAAGATATTAAATGCCTACGACTGGGATTTTTGCCAAATCCAGTATAACTACATAGATGAGGTGTCCCAGGCTGGTCGTGATGGCCTCATGGCTGCAGCTCAAAAAGGCATCCCTGTCATTATTATGGAGCCCCTACGTGGTGGCAAGCTAGTTAACATGCTGCCTGATTCTACCAAAAGTTTAATTAGCAAAAATCCTCGGGGCTACTCTGCCGCCGAATGGGGACTGCGCTGGCTTTGGGACCAGCCTCAGGTCACCTGCGTGCTTTCTGGCATGAACTCCATAGACCAGGTAAAGGAAAATATCCGCATAGCCTCAGATGCCCTGCCAGGGCACCTTAACCAGGATGATTTTGCCCTGATATCAAGCATAAAGCAGGAAATCAACAGCAAAATGAAGGTAGGCTGCACCGGATGCCGCTACTGCATGCCATGTCCTAAGGGGGTAGACATACCTGCAACCTTCAAGTGCTACAACGACATGTACATAGAGAAAAAATCCTCCGGCAGAAAAGAATTCTACCAGACGGTGGGCCTGCGCAAGGAACCGGCTCTCCCTACCCAGTGCGTCAGCTGCGGCAAGTGCGAAAGCCACTGCCCTCAGCACATAGCCATCCGCAAGGAGCTTATCTCCGCCAGCAAGGAGTTGCTGCCTTGGTACTATCGCATAGCCGTGGCTGTGGCCCGCCGCTTTGTACACCGCTAAATGCATATTTAACGCAGTGGGCTTTTTGCTAGGGCCCGCCCACAGGGATTTCTATAGCATCCTAAAAGTTCAGTCACGCAAAATATACGCGAGGGTCGTGCTATCCA
>CAVJHG010000043.1:0-10201 GCA_963649335.1 bacterium | reverse complement strand
GTGGAGCGCCACCTTGCCAAGGTGGAGGTCGCGGGTTCGAGTCCCGTCTCGCGCTCTTAGATTATAAACACGAAAATAGCACACCTTATGGGTGTGCTATTTTTGTGTTTAAACCTTCGAGAGAGGTACTGGATATCGTTTGGTAAATGTAAATATTAGAGCTGCTGCTGGCGAATATACAGCAATGACATTTTTGCCTCTGATTGTAGCTGGAATGTATATGATTTACACAAGTGAAAAGCCTACCTATAAGGAATGGCGCTTTTTAACATTTGGAATGGCTGGAGTTATCATGAGCCATGTGGTAACTGGTGAAATAATCGTCATAAACCTGCTGCTTTTGTGTTTGATTTTAATCAAAAAAAACCTTAAAAAAAGATGCCTTTTTTCTTTTATCAAAGCGGCATTTTTATGCGTAGGCATTACGGCATGGTTTTTAATTCCATTTCAGTTCCTATTTACGGCTATAGATACTATAAGGCATATGATGATAAAGGAAATCAATTGCAAACAAGTGTAACAGATAAAAATTGCCTTGCTGTGGAAATTCCATCAAATTACGAAGGAAATATAAGAGTGAAGTTTGTGCCTCCTCTTAGTTGGAGAATTGCAGAATGGGTTTCATTGGTATGTCTAATTGGAATTATTTGGCGATTAATAGGGTCTAAAAGAGTAAATAAGAAGCAGAAGTAAAGGACCTTGTAAATCAGACAATTGGGTTAAAATTAACAATGCTTTTAAAGAGGTATAAGAAAAAAGAGGCACACCCTACAGGGTGTGCCTCTTAGTGTTTATTCAGTGATTAATTTAAGGTGCTTGTATAGTCTGAGATGGCGCTGGTAGAAAGCTCGTAGTATGAATACTCGATATTTTCTGATGCGGCAGTCTCAGCCTTAGTGTAGATAGAATATCCTATCCAGCCCACTACAGCTACAAGTATTACGCAAACACAAGCTATTGAAAGAGCATACTCTATTTTTTTCTTGCGAAGTATGGACTTGCGGTTAGCCTTGTTCTTTTTATTCTGATCAACTTTTGCCTGACTCATGTCAAAAATCTCCTTAAAACTAATATAAGCAGCCAATCTATTTCAAGAAGCTGTCAATGAATTTATGTTACTCTAAGAGAAGCTTTTTTTCAACCGAAAAGGGGAAATTTACTTCTACAAAGATTGGCTAAGGTGGGGAAACAATCTGGATTTATAATTAGAGCTGAATCCTTTATCACTGAGGGGTGCATAAGCTTCCAAAAGACTTTTAAACTACTAGATGTTGTGCTAAAATTTCACTATATATGTTTAGGAGAACAATATGAGCAAAGCAGATATCATTTTTAAAAATATGTGTCAGGACATATTGGACCATGGTACAGATACCAGAGATGAGGAGGTCCGCCCGGTATGGCAGGACACCGGCGAATCAGCCTACACTATCAAGCAGTTTGGAGTAGTTAATCGATATGACTTACGAGAGGAGTTTCCGGCTCTTACTCTACGCAAGACAGCTCTTAAGTCCTGCATGGACGAGGTGCTTTGGATATACCAGCGCAAGTCCAACAACATCAAGGACTTAAAGCCTCATGTATGGGATGAGTGGGCAGACGAGACAGGCTCTATCGGCACAGCTTATGGATATGTAGTAGGAGAAAAGTTTGATTTTAAGGGGCAACAGATTGACCAGATGGACTACGTATTAAAGCAGCTTAAGGAGACACCATACTCACGGCGCATCATGACCAATCTGTACCAATTCCATGATTTGGCTACAGGTCATCTTGATCCATGCTGTTACTCAGCTACCTACAATGTGACCAAGGATGCAGCTACTGGCAAGTTGGTCCTTAACATGGTGCTGAATCAGCGCTCTCAGGATATTCTTGCTGCCAACAACTGGAATGTATGTCAATATGCTATCCTTCTTATGATGGTAGCCCAAGTCAACGACATGATTCCGGGGCAGCTGGTGCATGTTATTGCAGATGCTCATATATATGACCGCCATGTGGAGGCTATAAAAGAGCTTTTAGGGCGACCAGAGCTTCCTGCACCAAAGGTATCTCTTAACCCTGAGGTCAAGGACTTTTATGCCTTTACCACTGATGACCTTATTGTGGAGGGCTATGAGGCAGGGCCACAGATAAAAAATATACCTATTGCAGTCTGATATACATCCAGCTTATATTCTTTTTTTTATAAGCAAAAAAAATTTATGGATTGATATAAGCGTATGAATTGATAGATAAGCAGCGATATAAATTGTTATGTCAACCGGACAATTAGTGTGGAAGGGATTATTATATGAACTTAATTGTAGCCGTAGATAAAAATTGGGCCATTGGAAAAGATAATAAACTTCTTGTAAGCATTCCAGATGATATGAAGTTTTTTAGGGCCACCACCACAGGCAAGGTGGTTGTTATGGGCCGAAAGACGCTGGAATCATTTCCTGGTAAGCGCCCTCTCAAGGACAGGGTTAATATAGTTATTACCCGCGACAAGGACTATACAGCAGGTGATGCCATTATAGTTCATGACGAGGATGAGCTTATGGCAGAGCTAAAAAAATACAATGACGATGACATATATGTCATTGGAGGCGGCAGTATATATGCTATGCTCCTTGATAAATGCTCTGTGGCTCACGTCACCTACGTGGATTATGCCTATAGTGCAGACACATACTTCCCTAATCTTGAGGAGAGGGATGACTGGAAGCTGACAGGAGAGTCTGAGGAGCAGACCTATTATGACCTGGAGTTTTACTTCAGAAAATATGAGAGAAAATAGATTTCACCCTCGCGGAGTGTTTAACTTAGAGGTCGCTTTCACTGGAGCGAGTCGAAATTGTTAGCGTCCACCTTAGTTTGCCTTTAGTGGAGGTGGATTTCGACAAGAGAGTTAGATCAGATTTTATTTTGGAGATTACTGATGAATATTACTGGACGCAAGCTTTTTGTAAAAGCATTGAAGGAAGAAGGAGTAGATACCATATTTGCCTATCCAGGCGGCATGATAACTGATATTATGGATGAGCTCTATAAGACAGAGGGCATTCGAGTGATACTTGGCCGTCATGAGCAGGCTCTTGTCCATGAGGCAGAGGGCTATGCCAGGGCTACTGGCAAGACAGCCGTGGTGCTTGTTACTTCAGGTCCTGGTGCTACTAATACTATCACAGGCATTGCGGATGCCTATTATGATTCCATTCCTATGGTCATTTTTACTGGTCAGGTGCCGCTTCACCTCATTGGCAATGATGCCTTCCAGGAGGTAGACATAGTGGGTATGACCCGTTCTATCACCAAGTATGGCGTCACTATTCGTGACAGGGATGAGATGGGCAAGCGCATTAAGATGGGCTTTCAGATAGCATCAAGCGGTAAGCCGGGCCCAGTAATTATCGATATTCCAAAGGATATACAGACCATTTCCGGTGATCCAGAGTATCCATCCTATGTGGATATCCGTGGTTATCACCCAAATGATACAGTTCATATCGGTCAGCTGAAGAAGGCTTACCGACTGTTAAAAAGTGCCAAGCAGCCACTTATCTTGGCAGGAGGAGGCGTTCGTATTGCAGGTGCCTCAGCCAAGCTGCAGGAGTTTGCAAATAAGATGAATATTCCCGTGACTACTACAGTCATGGGCAAGGGCGTAATGCCTGCAGATAACCCTCTTTATATAGGCAATTGTGGTATGCACGGCAGATATGCAGCTAACAAGGCGGTTTCTGAGTGTGATGTGCTTTTTTCTATTGGCACCCGTTTTAATGACCGCATTACAGGGGACTTGGATGAGTTTGCTCCCAAGGCACAGATTATTCACGTGGATATAGCTTCAGCGTCGATCTCTCGTAACGTGGTGGTAGACGTGCCGGTTACTGCTGATGCAGCCATAGCTTTGGAGCGACTGGTAGAGTATGCAGAGCCTATGGATACTGAAAAGTGGAGGGGACGCATAGCTTCTTGGGAAAAGGAGCATCCACTTTCTATGCCTAATACCAAGATTGGTTTGTGCCCTCAGGATATATGCCAGGCTATTAATCAGGTTTTCCCTGATGCCAATATTGTCACTGATGTAGGTCAGCATCAAATGTGGGCCAGCCAGTTTATCGATATAGGTCAGGGCCAGCAGTTTATTACTTCAGGTGGCCTTGGCACCATGGGTTTTGGCTTTCCTGCAGCTATTGGTGCAGCAATTGGTGATAGTTCCCGCCCTACTGTTCTTATAACTGGAGATGGCGGTTTTCAGATGAATATGCAGGAAATGGCCACTGCTGTTATTGGCAAGTTGCCAGTTGTTATATGCTTATTTAATAATACCCACCTGGGTATGGTGCGTCAGATGCAGACTCTTTTTTATGGCAAGCGCTATGAAATTACCGACCTTAAGTCACCGGAGGGGGCTTATTTCCCCGATTTCATAAAGTGGGGCGAAAGCTATGGCATAAAGGCCATTCGTGTAGATGAGGAGGCAGGCATTATACCTTCTCTTAAGGAGGCAAGGACAAATACATGTGGGCCTACACTGTTGGAATTTACCATTGCCCCAGATGACTTAGTACTTCCTATGGTAAAGGGCGGCAACCCACTTAGTGAAATGATATTGAAATAGTCAGATTGAATTATCGTATTTGTAAGCTTTAGACGGATACTGATTTTTATAAAACAGGAGACAAGCATGAGCGAGATGAAAAACAGATGGATAGCTCTTTATGTGGAAAACCAGGTAGGTGTTCTTGCCAAGGTTTCAGGGCTTTTTTCAGCAAAGTCCTACAACCTGCAGACCCTTACTGTAGGTACCACCGAGCATGAGGATGTGTCCCGCATGACTATATCTGTCATGGCAGATGACATTACATTCGAGCAGATTAAAAAGCAGCTTAACGCCATGGTAGAGGTTATAAAGGTTATTGATTTGACCACTATTCCAATTCACATGAAGGAAATACTTTTTGCTAAGGTGTACGGGCTGGATGCAGCCGGCAAGTCGGAGGCATTTCAGGTTGCATCTGTTTTCAACCAGGGCGGCGCTGTAGTGGTTACTGATATAGGAGCTGATTCAGTTCTTCTAGAGTGCACTTTGACAGAGCGAAGAAATAACGAGCTAGTGGCACTTTTAAAATCACGATTTAAGAAAATAGAGATAGTGCGTGGTGGCGCTGTTGCCATTGAAAGCATCAGCACATCCTGCAGGTAGGAGGCTATGAGGTATTATTTCAAAAAGCTGGTGGGAGCTGTACTTGTAGCGACACTTATTTTTACTCCTCTAGTGGTACATGCCTCTCAGGCTGAGGTGGACAGGCTCAAGGAGGAGTCCAACAAGGCTTCCCAGGCTGTAGATGAAATCAACAAAACAAAGGATGCGGTGGAGGATGCCAAGGACACACTTGAAAACCAGGCTAATACCCTGACTGGTACTATAGGCAGTCTTAATTCTCAGATTACATCTGTGTCAGGTCAAATATCCGATACAGAGGAAAACATTGCCGCCATACAAAATGATTTGGATGTGTTAAATGAACAGCTGGAGACTACCCAGAAGTCTTTAGATGACCAGAAGTCCTACATGAAAAAGCGTATTCAGTACATGTATGAGAATAAGTCCACCAATCAGCTGGTGGCTCTTTTGGAGAGTGGCAGTATAGCAGAGCTTTTAAAACGCATAGAATATATGTCAGCTATAACTGCCTATGATAATGCGGCGGTGGAGCAGTTTGAAGCTACATCAAGAGAGCTTCAGTCTACAAAGGAAGCGATTGAGACTAAGTCGGCGGATTTGTCTGCTTATCAGGATACTTTGGAGAGCAAGAAAAATGAGCTTCATGGCCTTGTATCCTCTACAACTACGGCACTCAATACTACAAATGAGCAGATAGCCGATACCCAGGAAGCTATAGAGGCTTTGGAGGATCAGCTGGCTGAGGCAAAGGCCTATGAGACCAAGATTCGCAATCAATACCAGGCAGCTCAGGTTGCTTTAGCTGAGTCTTTGGCAGGTCAGTACGGCGGTTATTCCGGTGGATACAGCTCTACTGATGATGATGTATTGCTTCTGGCTGCACTGATACAGGCTGAGGCAGATAATCAGGGCTATGAAGGCAGGCTTGCAGTTGGCTCCGTTGTCATGAACAGGGTAGCTAGCGGTTCCTTCCCAAATTCCATAGCAGGAGTTATTTATGCTACCAATCAGTTTGCGCCGGTAGCATCAGGCCGAGTGGCACTTATACTAGCGCAGGGACCAAATTCCGGTTGTCAGCAGGCAGCAGCAGATGCCATCGCTGGCAGCACTAATGTAGACTCACTTTTTTTCTGTACCTATTCTTATGCCCAAAGCTTGCATGAGCAGCAGGTTGCTGAGGGTAAGGAAGGCTTTCTGGACAGAACAGAGGGCCGGGTTATTAATGCACATTATTTTTACAATTATAAGTAAGGATTTTGGATTTTATAGAGGAAAGCAATATTACTATGTACAGGAAAAGACAAGGATTTACTCGACCTAGTAATATAATAATATTCAAAATCAAGTTTAACGAGGAGGGCTTTTAATATGGCAACACCACATAATGAGGCAAGTAAAGGGGATTTTGCAAAGACAGTACTTATGCCGGGAGATCCCCTTAGAGCAAAGTTTGTAGCAGATAATTTTTTAGAGGATGCAAAGCTGGTTAATACAGTTCGCAACTGCTTTGGCTATACAGGTACCTATAAGGGCGTGCCAGTTTCAGTCATGGCATCTGGCATGGGTATGCCTTCTATAGGTATCTATTCCTATGAGCTTTACACAGAATACGACGTGGAAAACATCATTCGCATTGGCTCAGCAGGCAGCTATAGCCCAGACTATAATGTGCTTGATGTAGTCCTTTCTGAGTGCGCTGTCAGCGACTCCTCTTATGCCAAGTATATGAGTGATTGTGATGACAGGGTAATGTACCCTAGCAAGGAAATTAATGATGTAGTAATGGAAAAAGCTAAGGAATTTGGTATTGATTGCAAGCTGGGTAAGGTTCACTCTGCGGATCAGTTCTACACAGGCCCTGAGATGGGCGGTTGGCAGGGCGTTGCAGCTCGCTGTCAGGCGGACGTAGTTGAGATGGAAAGCTTTGCACTTTTTCACAATGCAAATGTGCTTGGTAAGAAGGCTACATGCCTGTTGACAGTATCTGATTCTTTTGTTACAGCTGTTGAGATACCTGCTGAGGAAAGACAGACATCATTTAAGGATATGATGAAGCTGGCTCTTGAGACAGCTATTGTATTATAAAATAATTGGCCTAATATTATGAGCAAATCATCTGTAAAATTGGACATGACTCATGGTCCAATTTTGGGAAAGTTAATAATTTTTACAATTCCTATTATCGCTTCGGGAGTATTGCAGCTATTGTTTAATGCTGCAGATGTTATAGTGGTAGGGCGATTTGCCGGTGAAGAGTCCCTGGCTGCGGTAGGTTCTACATCAGCCCTTATTAATCTCATGACCAATCTATTTATAGGTATGTCTGTGGGAGCTAATGTATGTGCCGCTCAGTCTTATGGTGCTTTAGATGAGGAGTCGGTAGGACGCTGTGTCCACACTAGTGTGGCTTTTTCAGGCATTTGTGGCATTGTCCTTGTATTTGTAGGGCTTTTTGGAGCAGGTCCTATGCTCACACTTATGGGTTCCCCGGAGAATGTCATTGGTTTGGCCCAGTTGTATGTGCAGATTTATTTTGTGGCTATGCCGGCTATTATGCTGTATAACTTTTTATCCGGTATCCTAAGGGCTGCTGGTGACACCAAGCATCCCCTTATATACCTGTCTGTAGCAGGTGTCATCAATGTAATCCTCAACCTGCTTCTTGTTATAGTATTTGATCTTGGAGTGGCAGGAGTTGCCATTGCCACAGTGGTATCAAATTATGTATCCTGTGCTTTGCTTCTTATCTTTTTTATAAGGCAGACTTCAGCACTGCATCTTGATCTAACGCAGATAAAAATACATGGCAAAACCCTTAGTCGTATCATTCGTATAGGCTTGCCGGCTGGTATACAGGGCACGGTTTTTTCCCTGTCCAATGTGGTAATACAGTCAGCTATCAACAGCTTTGGATCCGCTGTAGTAGCAGGCTCATCGGCTGCCTCTAGCATAGAGGGGTTTGTATATATATCTATGAACTCTGTGTCTCAGTCCTGTGTTACCTTTGTAGGACAAAATTATGGAGCATCCAATCCAAAGCGTGTGAGACTGGTAGTATGGCAGTGCCTGGCTTTTGCCACAATACTTGGCATAGTCCTAGGACAGGCTGCTTGTTACTTTGGGGTACCGCTCTTATCCATTTATACAGATTCTGCTCCTGCTATTGAAGCAGGTCTTATTCGTATGAAGTGGGTTTGTGGTACATATTTTCTTTGTGGCATCATGGATTCACTGACAGGTGCATTGCGCGGTATAGGCAAGTCAACCTTGCCTATGATATTCTCACTTTTGGGAGCCTGCTTATCTCGTCTAATATGGATAGCTACTTACTTTCAGTATCATCCTACTCAGGATGTGCTCTTTTTCTCATATCCAGGCAGCTGGTTTTTGACAGTATGTGCCCACAGCATATGCCTATTGATATGTATGGATTTATGGAAAAAGCGCTTAAGATGCGGCGTGGATTTGTAGCTTGTTAAACAAGGCCTGTGGTAGTGCCATGCCAAGAATTATTCCGATAACTATAGCTCCTGCAGTTTTGATGGTTGTAAGGCCATATTGAGAAAAATTGACCATGTCATTCATAATAAGATAGTAGCTGGTGTAGTAGATACCAGCTCCTGGAACTAGTGGGAAAATGCCTGTGATGAGATATACCGTCACAGGCTTTTTTCTTAGTACTGCAAAGCTGCGGGAAAAGAGGGTGAGTGCCAGGGCTCCAAGGGCATTTCCCAGAGTTGTGGAGCCTAAATACTGGCTTATAATGATGTATGGCAGCCAGCCTAGAGCTCCAGATATGCCGCAAAATACAAGCTCTTCCTTTGGGGCAGAAAAGACTATGGCAAAGCCACAGGTCGCAATCATGCTTACTATGAATTGTATTATGTAATAAGTCATTAGAAGGCACCTCCTGTGGCAAGATGAATAATAGTAATAACAAGGCCTACACCTACTGCAATGCAAAAGGCGGTAAGTAAGGCGTCAATGAGTCGTATGGTACCTGACAGATAGTCTCCGTTGAGAAAATCCCTGATACTGTTGGTAATGGCAATACCAGGTACAAGGGGCATTATGTCACCAATAATTATCTTGTCGTAGTTAACAGGTAGTTTTATAAGGTAACATGCTATGGCAAGGAGGGAAACAAGGGCAGATCCAAGGACATTGGTAACTGCCTTGGAGGTCTTGTTCTTTCCCATGCCAAGAAGAGCTAATTCTAATATAAAGCCTATAAATATGGCAATTACTGAATCTAAAATGCTGCCGCCAAAGAGGTATGAAAAGCCACCTGATCCTATACCGGTGGCTAAAATAAGCATGAGCTTGTTATAGCTTGGCAAATGACTGGCCTCATCCACCAGCTTCCAGCCTTCTTCTATAGTAATCTTTTTGCTGCAGACATCACGGCATATGGCATTTAGGGCGGAGATGCGGCCTAAGTGCATAGGCTTTAAGGGTACGTGACGCACGATGGAAGATGAGCTTTCAGTGCTCTCATCTGCAGATGCAAATATTCCATTGGTTAGCACATATACATCACAGTTGGTAATATCGTAGGCATTGAGGATAGCCAAGACCGAGTCCTCCACTCGGTAAACCTCAGCACCATTTCGCAGCAGCTTGTCCCCTAATTCAACTGCAAAAGTCAAAACTTCTTTTGTATCAGCCATTATACTTCTCCTTAAAAATAAGCTCTTTTGATTATGGGATATTTCCACAATTTTTTCAACATTATAAACAATGAATTTTAAGTGTCTGAGGGACTTATCCACAATTTATAAGTGACTATAGGTTTATGCAATATTTCTATGTGGATATTGTGGAAAAACCACGAATAAAGTTGATTCACACCACAACTAGGCATAAATGCATATTTAACTGAGTGCCAGGTTTACGTATTGGCCCGCCTCCGGGGATAATATCTTGCATCCAAGGGGATCTACACAGCCCGCTATGTGCCAGGGCCGCGCTGCTAAGTTCCACTAAGCACATAGCGCTAAGAAAATGGGCACCATAAAACAA
>CAVJHG010000042.1:0-11038 GCA_963649335.1 bacterium | reverse complement strand
AGCTGGGAGAGCATCTGCCTTACAAGCAGAGGGTCACAGGTTCGAGCCCTGTAGGTCCCATTGATAGCCTTGCTATCATAGTTACATATGGCGAGATAGCTCAGTTGGCTAGAGCACGCGGTTCATACCCGCGGTGTCGAGGGTTCGAATCCCCCTCTCGCTACGAATGACAGCTCTTGATTGCAAGGGCTGTTTTTTTTATCTTTTATTCAAAGGAGAATATCATGGCAAAAGAATTGCAGACTCGCGACCAGGTGCGAGAGGAAGATACCTGGAATCTTAAGGATTTATATGAAAGCGATGCTTTGTGGGAGGCTGATTTGGCCCTTATAGAGAGTAAGCTTGAGGAGATTAAGGGTTATGAAGGTAAGGTATGCGCCTCTGCAGACAATCTTCTTTCAGTGCTTTCATTGTCAGCTTTTATTTCAGAGAAGATAGAATATGCTTTCAATTATGCATCAAGACTTTTTGATCAGGATCAGGGAAATACTGCACACCAGGCTATGTCACAGCGTATGTTCAGCCTTTTAGCAAAAGCAGCAGCCGCAACTTCTTTTGTAGATCCTGAGGTTTTAGCTTGTGATCAGTCTGTTTTGGATGGTTTTTTTGTAGAAAATAATGACCTTGAGCTTTATCGTAAGCAGATCGCTGAAATCCAGAGACTTAAGGATCACACCTTGACTGCAGAGATGGAAAAGATGATTGCCATGACTACTGAAATGTCTCGTACAGCTTCTGAGGTTTACGAGGCTCTCACCAATGTAGATATGACATTTGGTCTTGTTCATGACGAAAATGGTGATGAGGTAATGATGACTCAGGGCCGTTTTGTACCAATGCTGATGTCTGCTGACAGAGGTGTTCGTAAGGAGGCTTTCCAGTCATTTTATGCTACCTTTAAGCAGTACCTTAATACTATTTCAGCAGCATATAGCGGAGAGGTAAAGCAGCGTATTTTTACTTCAAGGGCTCGCGGATATGCTTCTAACTTAGAGGCTGCAGTAGATGCTAACAATGTATCTCCACAGGTATATGAAAATCTTATAGCTACAGTTAATGCCAATGTGGACAAGCTTCACCGCTACGTGTCATTGCGCAAGAAGTGTCTTGGAGTTGACGAGCTTCATATGTATGATATCTATACACCTATGATTGCAGATGCTGCCAAGCCTGTGACCTATCAGCAGGCTCAGGAGACTATTTGTAAGGCTCTTGCAGTCCTTGGAGATGATTATGTTGCCCTTCTTAAGGAAGGCTTTGCCAACAGATGGATAGATGTATATGAGAACCAGGGCAAGCAGTCTGGTGCATATTCAGCTACAGCCTATGGCTGCCATCCATACATGCTTCTTAACTACAGTGATACATTGGATGATATGTTTACCACAGCTCATGAGATGGGACATTCAATGCACAGCCATTTTTCTAATTCTGCACAGCCATATATATATTCTGGTTACAAGATATTTGTGGCAGAGGTTGCCTCTACCTGCAATGAGATACTTCTTCTTGAATATCTTCTTAAAAATTGTACAGACAAGAAGGAGAAGGCATATCTCTTGAATCATTATCTTGATAGCTTCAAGGGCACTGTTTACCGCCAGACCCAGTTTGCAGAGTTTGAAAAAATTACTAATGAGATGGTGGAAAATGGTCAGAGTCTCAATGCAGACAATTTGTCTGCTCTTTATAAGGAGATTAATGAGCGCTACTATGGTCCTGATATGATCTCTGATGATGAGATAGCCTATGAGTGGGCAAGAATACCTCATTTTTATTACAACTTCTATGTATATCAGTATGCTACTTCCTTCTGTGCAGCTGTTGCTATTGCTGAGCGCATCTTGACAGAAGGGGAGACTGCTGTAGCTGAATACAAAAAGTTCTTGTCGTCAGGTTGCACTGATGCTCCGGTAGAGCTTTTGAAAATCGCAGGGGTTGATTTGACTACACCTGCTCCAATTCAGTCTGCTTTGGATAAGTTCGGACATATTATTGATGAGCTGGAGGCCTTGGTTTAATTTAATTTTAGAAATTCCATTTCGCAAAGAACTAGCAAGGGCGGGGATAAGGGTTTTAAATGAAAAGTCTATTATGATTTGTAAGTGATTTATAAGCCTAATGCACAAAAAGGTGCATTAGGCTTTTTTTGTCAAAAATGCGGGATATTCTTAAGCGAAATATCAAGATTTGCATGGGCATCCTCACGGAGCCTATAACTCAATGGTGGTTTTGGCCACGACTGAGGCGAATTGCTACTTTTTTCTGACTATTGCGACAATACTGACTCTGTCTAGACATTATTCGGGATAATTGTTACTATGGAAAGCAAATCACGAAAAAAGGAGGCTTATTTAATGACAAAAAAATTTTCAACTTTACTTTCTTACCTCGCTGTTTTCGCGGGTGCCATACTGGCCAGCTTTTCTGTAGCAAGTATTTTACTTCCTAATGATGCGATTGATTATGGTACAGCTGGTGTGGCCATTATTATCAGTAAGCTGACAGGAGCTAATCTTTCTGTTTGTGTGTTTTTGGTGTTTTTGCCATTTCTTGTGGCTGGTATTTTCTTCTTAGGTAAGACTTTTTTGGCTAAGACTACAGTTGGCTTTGCTACCTATACATTGGGACTGGCATTGTTTGAAAATATGCACTTGGAGCTAAATACAGAGCATTTCCTTGCAGTGGCATTTGGAGGCGCTATACTTGGAGCGGGACTTGCCTTGATTTTAAGAAATGGTGGTTGTATAGATGGTTCAGAGATTTTTGCCAATATAGTTGTTAAGAAAATATATGAAAAAACCGGCAAAGACTATTCTATATCAAGCATGCTGATAGCCTTTAACATGTGTGTTTATGTGGCGGTTTTCATCCTTATAGATCAAAATGCAGCCATGATGAGCTTACTGGTGTATGTGGTGGCAACTTCCATAATCGACCACTTTACAGACCATTTTGAGGCTATTAAGCAGGTAACCATTATTACTAAAGATCCAGAAAAGATTATAAAAGATATTAAGCGTGAGATTAATAAGACCTGTACAATGATTGATTCAACTGGTGCCATAGCAGGAGAGAATAAGACTCTTATTTGTTATGTAAACCATTTTGAGCTTCAGGATGTGAAGGCTATTATTTCAAAAAACAAGGGTTCATTTTCTACTGTGTCAACCATAGATGAGATTTTGAGATAAATGGTATGTAAATTAAAATCGTCTGTCTGTTCTAGCTTCAGCAGCTAGTACAGGCAGACGATTTTTGTATAGCGGGCTACGCTGAGGCTTTTTGGACTGTGCAATCGGATTTGCAGGCAAGAGAATAGGCTGGTTATTTTGTAAACTATGCACTAGCTGGGAGAGGCATCCATAGACTGCGTTAAATATGATGACCACATATATCATTCAGGCAGCATTTGTCACAGAAAGGCGTGGTACGGGCAGTACATACGGCTCTGCCGTGGTCTACAAGGCGGTGGCATAGGCCATTGCCTTCTGCTGGTGGGATAATTTGTCTGAGCGCCTTTTCTACTTTGGCAGGGTCCTTTATATTATCAACTAAGCCTATGCGGTTGGATAGGCGGATACAGTGAGTGTCTGTGACAATGGCGGGAAGGCCGTAGACATCCCCTAAAATCAGGTTGGCTGATTTGCGGCCTACACCAGGGAGGGACAAAAGCTCTTCCATGGTGTCAGGTACCTTGTAATTAAAAGAGGCCCGCAGCATTTTCATGCAGGCTACTATGTCTCTTGCCTTGCTTTTTCCAAGGCCGCAGGGGCGGACAATGGATTCTATATCAGCTACATCTGCATCAGCTATGGAATCGATAGTGGGAAAGCTCTCATATAGGAGAGGCACTATTTCGTTGACTCTGGCATCGGTGCATTGAGCTGCAAGGCGCACTGATATAAGAAGCTTCCAGGGCTCCTTATACTCTAGGGTGCAGTCCGAGGTTGGATATTCTGATTTTAGGCGGTCAATAACAATAAGGGCTAATTCTTTTTTATTCATGGCAATACCTCTTTTATAAAAGTATATATATTTATCGCATTGAAAAGCAACTTTTTCTATGGTAAAATTTTCCCTAGTTTATGTGGCTTTAGAGCCCGATAGTTATGGTTGTGATAGATAGGAGAATATGATGGAGAGCTATAAGTCAGAATTTATAGAGTTTATGGTGGAGTCTGATGTCCTCAAGTTTGGTGATTTTACACTGAAGAGTGGACGTAAGTCTCCTTTTTTTATGAATGCAGGTGCCTATGTAACAGGCAGCCAGCTTACCCGTCTTGGTGAGTATTACGCTAAGGCTATTCACGATGCTTATGGAGAGGATTTTGACGTACTTTTTGGACCTGCCTATAAGGGTATTCCTCTTGCAGTTATTACAGCTGAGGCTTTTTACAAGCTTTATGGTAAGGAAGTAAAGTATTGTTCTAACCGCAAGGAGGAGAAGGATCACGGCGCAGATATGGGATCACTCCTGGGTTATAAGATAAAGGATGGCGACAGGGTTGTTATGATCGAGGATGTTACTACCTCTGGCAAAAGCATGGAGGAGACAGTACCTATCGTTCGTGCTCAGGGAGATGTGACTATAGTAGGTCTCATGGTGTCTCTCAACCGTCAGGAGGTAGGACTTTCTGGTGACAGGTCAAAGACTGCTCTTGATGAAGTGGCAGAGACTTATGGTTTCCCTACTGGAGCAATTGTGTCTATGGACGAGGTGGTAGAGCATTTGTACAACCGTGAGTGCCAGGGCAGACTTGTAATAGATGATGCAATGAAATCAAGCATTGATGCCTACTATAAGCAGTATGGAGTAGAGTAATGGTTCGAACTCGCAGACGTTACAAGAATTTAAAGGACTTCAATTTAAAGGGTAAGCCCCTGCAGGCTATGGGGGCAGCAGGAATTTCTCTGCTTACTATTATTACCTTTGGAATTGTAATAGCTGTATCAGCTTCTTATGGAGGGGATAGTCCCAAAATTATAGGTGGTGTAGGCTTTCTTGCACTTATAGTTAGCTTGGTGGCCTTTATCTATAATATAGGGCAGATTCGTATCAAGGGGGAGTTTGTTGAGCGATTGATATGTCTTATTATCAGTCTGATTGCTTTTGCAGCTTGGGCTGGCATATTTATTTTTGGAATGTTTAATTAGGAGTTATAAATGAGCAACACTTTTTATAAAGAAACAGAAGAATTGTTAGAGCGCTATAGTCTGGCAACAGAACGCCTTGCTACAGTATCAGAGGATAATCAGTTGCCGGAGCATTTGCAGGATTATTTTAATGTGGTGGCAGACTATCTCCTTAGGGTGGATGCAGTGTTAAAAAAGGCCACTGCAGGGACTATAGCAGATAGAAGCTTGGCCGAGTGCCAGGCAGACCAGGCAAGCTTGTTTGATATTTTTTCAGAGGACAATTATAAGAAAAGCTATCTTTGCCCTACATATGCAGTGGAAAAGTTAGGCCAAAAAATGGGAGGCCTTCTTTCAGCTATCTTTTACCAGCTGACTGATGCAGTCAGGGCGGCATATGCAGGAAGACTTGATATTTTTACTATTTACTGTGAGTTAGCTTTGCAGATATATGGCCAGTGTCAGATGGAGGATGATGATAAGTATCGTGCCCAGGGCATTCAGGAGGCTTTTTATTCCTTCAAGCATGACTATTGCCAGCTTTTTATGTCAGAAAGCACAATCAGTATGCTTGACCCTGATTATGATTTTTATACCAGTATCATTATGAATGCAGATTTAAATGATGATACATATATGTATCGTTTTGGTACATACATTTCAGACAACGAGCTTCTTATGGCAGCTCATTTGCGCAGCCTGCCTCATGAGGATATCGTTGCCATGGCATCTACCTATGTTCAGGGCTATATCAAGGGCTTTGAGGTATGCGGTAAGGACATTTCTAAAAAAGAGACGGTTTCGCTGCATGTTCCAGTAGGCTTTGAATTGATGACAAGGGAGGCTATCAGGCTCTTTAATGAGGCAGGTCTTGCAGCAAGTCTTCGCTTTGGTGGCAGCAGCGCCCGTGATTTGTACTCTACAGTTCCTAATAAGCAGGCTTCATATGACCATAAGGATGACAAGGCATATGTCTGGGACAAGGGCCTTTGCGACAGAATGCTGGAGGTGGCAAAAAATACCTTCGAAAAGCACAAGGAGGAAGCTGCAGTATTTGGCGGTCCTGCTGTTATAGAGACCTTTGGAGAGAAGCCTTTTGAGCCTGTCAATTTTCCAGCAAATGCTACTTATACAGACAAGCAAAATGAGCTCAATGTATATTATATGAGCCAGAATGGCCAGATTACCAACCAATATATCAAGGGTGAGGAGCGCAGCTTTACCATTATTGCCTATCCATTGCCTGAGATAGGAAGCCAGTTTGTTGACATATTTAATGAGACGGTAAGGGTCAACACACTAGATTACGACCTGTACAAGAATATTCAGCAGCATATTATAGACTTGCTGGATCAAGGAGAAAAGGTTCATATTACAGGCCGTGGAGACAACCATACAGATATCACTGTACAATTGCACCAACTTGAGGACCCTGCCCACCAGACTAATTTTGAAAACTGTGTGGCAGATGTAAATATTCCTGTAGGTGAGGTGTTTACGTCCCCTGTCTTAGAGGGCACCGATGGCATTCTTCATGTGACTCAGGTATATCTCAATGAGCTTGGATATAAGAATCTTGAGCTTACCTTCAAGGATGGCAAGATTGTGGACTACACATGTAGCAATTTTGCTACAGAGGAAGAAAATAAAAAATATATTTTTGACAATGTGCTTTTTAAGCATGGTACATTGCCTATCGGTGAGTTTGCCATAGGTACCAATACTACTGCTTTTATGATGGGACAAAAATTTGGCATTGCGGATAAGCTGCCTATTCTTATAGCAGAAAAAACCGGCCCACATTTTGCTGTAGGTGACACCTGTTATTCTCACAGCGAGGATGTACCTATGTACAATCCTGACGGCAAGGAATGTATAGCCAGAGACAATTCATGTTCTATTCTTAGAAAAACAGATTTCAGCAAGGCATACTTTAATTGCCATACTGATATAACTATTCCATACTATGAGCTTGGTGACATTACTGTTATTACAGCTGATGGAAAAGAGCTTCCTGTTATAGTTGAGGGAAGATTTGTAGTTGAAGGTACTGAGGAGCTTAACAAGGCCTTGGATGAATAGATGTGAATAGATGCATAGGTCTGCTGATTAAATATGAGCTGACAGCACAAGAGTGCTTATAAAATATTTGAACTAGCAAGAATAAGGAGGATAAGACATGGCAAAGGTATCTGTAGTAATGGGAAGTGACAGCGATATGCCTGTAATGGCAAAGGCTGTTGAGGTTTTAGAGCAGTTTGGAATTGAGGTAGAGATGCGTATTATCTCAGCCCACAGAGAGCCAGACATATTTTTTGAATATGCCAAGGGAGCAGTTGACAGAGGTGTAAAGGTAATTATTGCCGGAGCTGGTAAGGCAGCTCATCTGCCTGGCATGTGCGCAGCACTTTTTGAGGGACCAGTTATTGGCATTCCAATGAAGACCAGTGATTTGGGTGGAGTTGATTCTCTTTATTCTATAGTACAGATGCCTACTGGGGTGCCTGTTGCTACAGTAGCTATAAATGGCGGAGCCAATGCAGGCCTTCTTGCAATCAAGATGCTTGCCATGGAGGATGCAGCTCTTGCTTCTAAGCTGCACGATTATATTGTAAAGCAAAAAAATGATGTGGTTGCCAAGGATGACAAGCTGGCAGCTGAAGGATATAAGGCATTTCTTTAAGCCGAGGATAAAGTGACTAGCTTGCGTCGCAGAAGGTCTTTAGCTTCTGGGAATGACCTATTTATATCAGAAAAGAAAAGTACTTCCCCTGGTTTTACCAGGATAAAATTAACCCCACATATAAAAAGGAGAATACCATGGATTACAAGAGTTCAGGAGTAGACATTGAGGCAGGATACGAGTCAGTAGAGCTTATGAAAAAGTTCGTAAAGGGCACTATGAGACCAGAGGTACTTGGTGGCCTGGGTGGCTTTTCAGGAGCCTTTGACTTAAGTGCAATCAAAAATATGGATGAGCCAGTGCTTTTATCTGGTACAGATGGCTGTGGCACTAAGGTAAAGCTGGCTTTTCTTATGGACAAGCATGATACTATAGGTATCGATGCAGTAGCTATGTGTGTCAACGATGTAGCCTGTGCAGGTGGCGAGCCACTTTTCTTCCTTGACTATATTGCTTGTGGCAAAAATATTCCAGAGAAGATTGCTACAATAGTTAGCGGTGTTGCTGAGGGCTGTAAGCAGTCAGGTTGTGCTTTGGTAGGTGGCGAGACAGCCGAGCATCCAGGTCTTATGCCAGAGGAAGAGTATGACCTTGCTGGATTTGCAGTAGGTATCGTAGATAAGAAGGATATAATTACTGGAGCTGATCTTAAGGACGGCGACGTGCTTATTGGTATGGCTTCTAGCGGCGTTCATTCTAATGGATTTTCTCTTGTTCGTAAGATTTTTGATATGACAAAAGAGTCTCTTGATACATATTATGATGAGCTGGGCTGCACTCTTGGCCAGGCACTTATTGCTCCAACCCGTATCTACGTCAAGGCTCTTAAGGCTGTTAAGGATGCAGGTGTGAGAGTTAAGGCTTGCTCACACATTACAGGTGGCGGATTCTATGAGAATATTCCTCGTATGCTTATTGATGGCAAGCGTGCAGTAGTAGAAAAGAATTCTTATGAGGTACCAGCTATTTTCAAGCTTATGGCGAAAAAAGGTGATGTATCCGAAGAGATGATGTACAACACCTACAATATGGGTCTTGGTATGATTGTAGCTGTAGATCCAGCTGATGTAGATAAGACTATGGAGGCAATGAGAAGCGCAGGAGATACTCCTTACGTAGTTGGTAAGATTATCGATGGCGAGAAGGGTGTGGACTTAATCTAATGAAGATTGCTGTATGTGTTTCCGGTGGAGGCACCAATCTGCAGGCTATTATAGATGCCATTGCAGCAGGCACCATCCACAATACTGAGATTGCAGTTGTTATTTCCAATAACCCAGGAGCTTACGCTCTTGAGAGAGCAAAAAGTGCTGGTATAGAGGGCATCTGTATCAGTCCAAAATCCTATGATAATAGGGCTGAGTTTAATAAGGCTTTTCTGGAAAAGCTGGATTCCTATGGGGTTGATTTGGTAGTTTTAGCTGGTTTCCTTGTGGTTATTCCAGAGGAAATGATAGCTAAGTACCGCAATCGTATTATTAATATTCACCCATCCCTCATTCCAAGCTTCTGTGGCACAGGCTATTATGGTCTCAAGGTCCATGAGGGAGTACTTGCCAGAGGTGTCAAGGTTACAGGAGCTACCTGTCATTTTGTTGATGAGGGCACAGATACAGGTCCTATCATTTTACAAAAGGCTGTAGAGGTACAGGAGGGAGATACCCCTGAGATTCTGCAAAGACGAGTAATGGAGCAGGCTGAGTGGATTATTATGCCTCGTGCCATTGATCTGATTGCCAGCGGCAAGGTTACAGTGACAGATGGCAGGGTGCATATCACAGAATAAATTCAAATGGCTCAGTTGACAACAACTGGGCTATTTGTGCAACTAAGGGCCTAAAGTAGGCCTGACAAAGCATATAAGAAAGGATAAGTTATGAAAGTATTAATCGTAGGTTCTGGCGGAAGAGAGCATGCAATAGCCTTTAAGGTGGCACAGTCACCTAGAGTGGACAAGATATACTGTGCTCCAGGCAATGCAGGTATAGCTGAGTATGCTGAGTGCGTAGACATCAAGGCAATGGAGTTCGACAAGCTGGTTGCTTTTGCCAAGGACAATGCTATTGATTTGACAATAATTGGTATGGATGATCCTCTTGTGGGAGGTATTGTAGACGAGTTTGAAAAAGCAGGTCTTAAGTGCTTTGGCCCAAGAAAAAATGCGGCTATACTAGAGGGTTCAAAAGCTTTTTCTAAGGATCTAATGAAAAAGTACAATATTCCTACAGCAGGCTATGAGAACTTCACAGATCCTGAGGCTGCTCTTGAATATTTAAAGACTGCAAAGTATCCTATCGTTCTCAAGGCTGATGGTTTGGCTTTGGGTAAGGGCGTTCTTATTTGTGAAAATCATGACCAGGCAGTGGCAGGTGTAGCCGAGATTATGACAGATAAGAAATTTGGCTCAGCTGGCAATACCATGGTTATAGAGGAGTTTATGACAGGCCGTGAGGTATCGGTGCTTTCTTTTGTAGATGGCAATACAGTTAAAATTATGTCATCAGCTCAGGACCATAAGCGTGCAGGAGATGGTGATACAGGCCTTAATACAGGCGGCATGGGTAATTTTTCTCCATCACCTTTCTTTACCAAGGAGATAGAGGAATACTGTCAGAAGAATATTTTCCAGCCTACTGTAGATGCCATGAAGGCAGAAGGCAGAGAGTTTAAGGGCGTTATATTCTTTGGCCTTATGCTGACAGAGGAGGGCCCAAAGGTACTTGAGTATAATGCCCGTTTTGGCGATCCAGAGGCCCAGGTTGTGCTTCCTCGTTTGAAAAACGATATTATAGATGTTATGGAGGCTTGTATCGATGGCAGCCTTGATCAGATAGACTTGCAGTTTGAGGATAAGGCCTGTGTATGTGTAGTCCTTGCTTCTGATGGATATCCAGTTTCCTACGAAAAGGGCTTTCCGATTACAGGCTTTGATAAGTTTGATAATAAGGATTATTTCTGCTTCCATGCCGGCACAGCCTTTGATAAGGATGGCAACATAGTGACAAATGGGGGCAGAGTGCTGGGCATTACAGCCAAGGCTGACACTTTGGTAGAGGCCAGAGCCAAGGCTTATGAGGCTACTGAATGGATTAAATTTGAGAACAAATATATGAGACACGATATAGCTAATGCAGTAATTGACTTGGATGTAAGGTGATTCGCCAAATGTTTATTTCTATTCCAAAAGGAAACAATCTATTATAAAGGAAACAAGATAGG
>CAVJHG010000041.1:0-12090 GCA_963649335.1 bacterium | reverse complement strand
ATTCGTACAAAGCTCTGGATGAAATTGTAGAGTCCTGCCGGGATATCGATACCACCCTTTTGAAGCTCTGTCAAAACAGCCAATATCTTTTCTACCGAGCTTGCCTGGTCATCTTTTTTTACAATGGTTCGAATCGTTTCCTCTATCTTAATTTTATTTGCATCATAAATAGCTGCTCCATCACCTGAGAGCATTGTTCTCAAATGTTCTGTAAACCGCTTTGTGTTCATACTCTGCATGGAAGCAATGAGATTTAAGATATGAACCTGTTCATCCTGGGAAAGCTGGTGGACGTTACCATAATCAATAACAGTAACTCCCTCCTCTCCCATCATAATATTGCCTGCATGCAGGTCGCCGTGAAAGAATCCGCTTCCAAACAGAGCTTCATCAAGCCATTTTCCGGTTAGATTCATCAGATATTGATGCTTTGTTTTTATCTCTTTCTTGAAACTCTCCATCTCCGTCATAACGGTATAGAGAGATTCCTTGTCCCCCTTTGCAAAGATCTCCCTTCTCTTCTCATCCTGCTTGGCGATAAAACGATCCACCGAAACCCCTGGCGCCCGCTCCAATACCAGAGTATTTGCCGAAATCTTCGCCTTTGAATCCACCTTCATTGTACTAATATGAAGCTTTGGATCCTGGTAGATTTTTCCAATTTCTACATTTTCTGCCTCCAGACGCAGGTCAAACTCCTTTTTGATATTGCGGACACGCCCCTCGAAGGTTCTAGACATAGCACCCTTATAATCTTTCCCGGCTTTCAGTCCCTTCTCCTTATTAGCCTCCTCATATGCCTCCTTATCTACCTCCTGGGCACAGTCTTGCATAAACTTAAGCTCCCGCTCCATGTGATTTGATGCATCAGGGCGCAAAATCTTGACTACCTTATCAACTCCGTGAGTTGCCCCCTTCTCGTAGATTCTAATAAGGATAGCCTGTCCCACCGAAGCCGTACCTAAAACCTTCAGCTTTTCGATACGCTCAATGCTTCCCTCTGAATCCTTGATAATGCGGTGAAGCTGGGCATCCACAAGATCATCATCGATGCGTGCCAAATTAGAGCGAACATCCTTTACTGCCTCCTGCATCATAGGGGGCATAGTTGAAATGGCAAGTCCCTGCATCATCTTATGCAGCAGGGGGCCTGCCCCCTTCAAATAACCAGAGAGAAACCTTCCCTTAATTCTCTCCATGGCACACCGTCCTCTGAGATTGATGTGCTCAATATTAGGCGCATTTTTAAAGGCAGAGGCAATCATATTTTGCTTGTCTGCCTCTGTAGCAGACGTAATATAGCCTGACAGTACCTTTTTGTTGAAGGCTCCCTCCCCTGTCTTACCGGTCATGCCCTGGGTCAGGATCTCACCTACCGTACGATCTTCTAAAGTTTTCCAGCTCTCGTCATCCTCTGCATCCAGGTCATCCACAGATTCCCTCAAAAGCTCCTGCATATGGTTGGAAATATTAGCCACAGCCTCTGTCATCTTACCCGCTGCTGCCTCTAAGATACCCTTAGTCTTATCCTCCTCAAGAATCGATAAAAGATCCACCTGTCTGCGATTAGCAACAATGGCCGTGGTCATATTTTTTACCGCATCATAAGCAGCTTGGAATCCCTCAATCGCACAAAGCTTTGCTGAAAACTTAGCCTCTTCCTGCTCATTTTTCAAAAGCTCACAGAAGTTCTTGAAGCCCTCCTGATTTGCCAGGATGATTTTTTTCAAGCGTTCTGCCGTATAGGCAAAGTTGTCATCTGAGCCGGATTTCGATGAAAAATAAAGTTCACCCACAAAATTCAAAATCGTCTGCTCTTCTTGGGGCCAGGCTACCTGATCTCCCCCCAGGTCTACATCCTTCTTTATCTTATCCTGTACACGAGATTTTTCCTGGGCCTCCATTTTCTGCATAGCGACCAGACCTTCCATGGCTGCTTTGGAATTGATATTCACCTTAGTGGCTTCCTGGGCAAGCTGCTCGTTAAAATATTTCATTGCTGCTTGCTCCGTAGTAAGGTCAGCTTCTCTCTCTACGACGCCACAATAAATCATTACCATAAACTGCAGGTCACTTGCTGAAACAAGGGTCAGCTCTTTTACAGAGATTCCCAAATGGCTAGTCAGGAACTTTTCGTAATTAATACGATTGACTGTCCTATTATCCCGGTCATAAGTAGAAATATTCGAGAGCAATTGCTTGGCCATATTTTTGTCATAGCTATCAAAATTCCCGCAGACATCCCCCTCTATTTCCTTTGCCCAATAGTCTGCCGTATAAGGAAGAACAACCTTCTTTCTTCCAGCCTCCAGGGTCAAAATAGAGTCTCTCTGGCTGAGAATAAGGCTTGCTCCACCTATAGATACTTCAGCTCTTCCTCCTTCGCCCATTTTTGTAAGTACATCATGAAGACGGAGAAATTCCTTGCTCAAGCTATTACCCGGACGCTTAATTAGTTCCGAAGGCTGCTTATCCTTTAAAAAGAAGGCTGCCACCTCCTGCACCTTTTGAGGCATTGTCTCAATAATAGAGCGGGCAGCCTTATACTCTGCTACTACTGCCCGAGCTTCCACCTCTTTTTTCTCTTCCTGTGGATTTCCTTTAAGCTTTTCCAGCTTGCCATTCAAGCTGTTTTGCAAGCTTTTGCCATCCTGATAAAATTTCTGAAGCTTTTCAATACCACAGCGCAGACCACCCTGGGGATGCATAGTCTGCTTCATCTGCCCTATGATTTCCCGGTTTTCGTCATATATCTGATCGATTGTCTGGGCATGACTCTCTAACAGTTTGATTTCATCATCATTCAAACCTTCCTGGATGCCCTTTGCCTCCAAACTCATCAGCCCCTGCATATGCTCAGTCAGATTGCAGAGGGTCTCAATACCCTGACGCTTGTCATCCAAAGACATCTGGGCAAGCTTCCCTGGCTGATGGGTATAATAAAGTCGAATCTCACTGGCTGAAAAGCAGCCAAATTCCAGGATACGGGTATCCTTCAGATTTTCTTTTAGCTCCTTGTCCTCTTTTAGAATCTGGTCCTCTGCAAAATCCGCCTGCATTCTCTGGTAAAGTAACTGATAGACTGAATTTTCCGAAACCACCTCCGAGATTGTAAGGCCAAGCAAGATTTTCATCTCATGGTCTGTCATGGCCGCAGGCTCTTTCCCTTCCTCACCTGCCATGCGGCGTTTGGCCTGATATATAGACAGAGCCTGAGCATAGGCCTTCTCCCTAACTGCCTCAATTCCACCATTTAAGAGATAATCCATCCCACTTTTTGATATCTTGGCCACCTTCCAGCTTCCACTTTTTTCACAGATCTTTAAGATCTCCTGCACCTGTTTTTGCAAAGCTTTTTTATCTGATTTTTTAGAAAGAGACTTACCTAAAAGCCTATGAATCTGCCGAGCCGTCTGATATTCCCTGCTTTCTTTTTTCTGCTCGAAGAGGGCATTGTCCATGTCAGAAAGTCTCGCATCTACATCCAAAAGAATCTCCCTGATCACAGACATTTGAACCGGAAGAGCTGTCTCCTCCTCCAGATTTGCTCCCAACCGATACAAAAGATTTTTGCTAATTCGCTCTCTCGTCTTTGGGGAAGCAATATTTTCCTTGCTGAGAATCATATCTATCAGATGCTTAGCCATCTTGTAGTTCTCACGGGTAGCTATACCGGCATCAGGGCCTGCCTTTTTATCATTTTTCCGATAAAGCTTTCCATTTTTGCAAAGCATGGCATCATCTTCTGCTTTGGAAAGCACCTTTATGTAATCCTTTATGGTAAGGCTTGCAACAGGATCCTGTGCCTCTTTTTGGCTCTGGAATTGATATGCCAGGTCTGTAAAAGAGACCTCCTTATTAAAATAAGCCTCGGGATTTGCTGTCATATTCTTACGGATATCAGAGAGAATGTCCAACTCCTGACGCAGCAGCTCCCTTGTATTTTTCACAGCTGCATAACGGATTTTATTATATGGAAAAAAAGCCGCATCCTTATTCTTGATATAGGTGCTGCATTTTTCCATCGCGTCAATATATTTATTCTCGATATTATCTAGCCTCTGCAGGAAATTTGTAACATCACCAGCATTTTGAAGAGAATAAGACAGCTCAGCTACTTCTCCAAGTGCTTTTACTGCATCCTGGACATTTAGCATATCCTGGCTGCCCTGGCTCCAGTCGGTGGCTTTACTCGTAAATTGGTCCCGACACTTGAGCTGAGCCCCTATCTTAGCATTCTTTTCTATGACTACCCACTCCTGCCCCGGAGCTTCCTGCTGCAAAAGTTCTGGTCTATTTGCCGGATTGTCCATAGAAAGGCTTCTCAGCAGGGGCATATTCTCCTGGGGTACTTCCATAAAACCGCCTTGCTGCAGGGAATCATTCTCCTGCAGTTCCATAAAAGGGCGTCTCATAAGCGGAGCCTGCTCCTGGTGTGGAGCTATCTCAGACTGCCCGCTTTGTCTTCCTTTTATTTGCTCATAACACATGGTATTTCCTCACACATTTTCTGATTCAGAATATAATCTTTATCATACCATTGTCGGTTCCTACCCATCAATACAATAGCAATTTTAGTGCATATTTCTTTTTAATCTTTCAACTAAATCCGTAGGAACAACAGTGGTTAAGCATTCTTGCTGCGCCTTCATTAAGTCTGCATCGTGCTCTGTCAGCTCATCTGGTAAACAAATTTTAACATCATCCCTTTCCGGGTCTATTTTCAAAAATTCTTGCTGTACCGCATGAATTCGGTCCAAAAGACATTTCAGCTCCTCCGGGCTTAACAAATCCTCAAATTCATAAGTAACAATGTTGTCATCCAAAGCCAATAAATTTTCATAAAGCCTTCGATCAAGCACTCTAAATAGAAATCCTATTTCTGGACTTACAATTCTTTTAAAATTATCACTGAAAGGATTTTCTCCTTCTTCATCTCTATATACAATCTGCTCATAGGTCAATGTTCCGAAGCACATATCATTGTCAATTCCACATGCTTTAACAATGCGATCTCCAGAGCGTTCAACAATGATATTTCCCAAATGCCGGTCTGCCTGTGCTGCCAGAATATCCAAAACCTGCATAGAATTAAGCTGTAATAGTACTTTTTTATCATAGTCAAAATCTGGCTTTTTCACTGGCTCCTTATTATTTAAAACAGCAAGTGTATTTTGATTATGTATTTCGTTTAATTCTTGATTTACCTCAAAGAAAGGTCTTCCTTTCGCCTCAGCCATAAGTATGCCATAGTGTTCATTTCCAGCTGTATCTTTATATTTTACCTTCTTAGTTGCCGGAATGATTTCAGAGATTCCCAAAAGCTCTGCAAGACGTTGCATTGCTATATTTCTAATCGTTATATTGGCATTAGGGGCTATCTTTGCTGAATGTGTCGCAAGATTATGAGCCACATTACTGCGAAAATAAAAAGCAGCAAACTCTCCCGCAATACGACCTGCGTATTTATTATCAAGAAAAGCTCGAATTTCATCTGTTATAGGCAAAAGCTTTTTATCAACAGCATATAAAATCAATTGCTTGAATTTTGCCTGATTTTTTTCCGAAAGAAATTTTACAGCCTCAATGTCATTGGTATTGATAAATTTATTACGAATAAAATCACTTTCATTACAACAATCATAAAGATACCCAAGAAACATTCCTACTTGCCTTTTAGATGTACCTTCCTTCTCAATCTGCTTAACAAAATCTGATTGCAAATATTCATCAACATATTTTATTGCCGTTATTTGCGCCGGGAGATTCTTCTCTTCCTCCTTTATATAATAATTAACACCTTTCTTCTGATTAACAATCTTTAATACCGTACTACTATTACCTCCGGTATGTTCGATAATGGTATCTTTTCCAAGATTAGAGAAGTCTAAATATTTAATACGGGTTTCTGCCAATACATTTACCCAAAGAGGACGTTCTTCAGCCTCCTTCACATCGGCAAATTCTTTAAATACCAGTTTCGCCCGATATTCTAAAAGTTTTCGTTCATCAGAAGCCCTAGTAAGGACCTTTTCAACCATAAGGCGTCGACGGTAACCCGCCCCAATATGAAAGCGCTTCCATCCTTCGTCTGCCCTTCTTTCATCCAAATAAGCTTTACACTTCTTATTCAGGGTGTCATAGAGCCCCATGACAATTTTCAGCTGTTTTTCGAATGCATTCTCATCTTCGGGAATTGTGTTTTCTGTATAAAAGCGTGCGATATCCGCAGTGGCATCCTTTACGGCCTTCATCAAACCAGAATCCTCTTTCTTTACTCCTGTGAGAAATTGCCTTCTTTGATCATTGATTAATGCAGTTGCATTGTCCTGCATATTATGATAAGCCTTCCATTCCTCGCTGGTATCCTGCATCTGCATCTCATTTGCCTGTAAAGCAGTTAAATGCTGTTTTTTTATATATCCTTCGTGTGACATAAATTACTCCTTCTCATAATTTTCTTTTTTAGAGAATATTAAATGTTATTATAGCAGCCAATCAGCTATATCATAAATTTGGATTCCTTCATAGCTATATTTAGGATGCTTAGTTCTGGCAATAATCATTTTTATCCCTACCATCTTTACTCCACAACAACACTTGGTGTTATATCTATTTTTTCATTGCAATAATTACAATGAAATCCATGGTTAATTTTGCTTTCTGGATTATTAGGCACTATTATTCCAATATTGCATGTTTTGCATTTAATGGGGTCATCTTTTTTCGGATTATAATCTAACGAAATTAAATTATTCATAGTCTCCATACCCTTCTTTTTCCCAATAATGCTCTGGATAGTTGTGGACCACAGAGGTGTCATGCACCAATGTGGTCTGCACTAAACTAATTGTATATTTTTTTCAAGTCACATTTGTATTTTGGATTATATCTATACATATCATACTCTATTTCGTTTTCATCATAGAATACATTATAACAATTCTGATAAGCTGTAGTAGGATAAAAAACACCACTTACCCACTCCCATTCGAGTTCAATTCCCATCTCTGTATAAAAACCTATTCTATTATTCTTGCGTAACCAAGCATTTTCATCTACCCATTGATTTATTTCTTTTTTTTTTTCTTCAAAATATCGTTGTTGTTCTATTAAATATTTCTCTTCTTCTCCTTCTTTTGTTTCATATTTACTACGCAATTTATCTCTATAAATGTCTTCGTCTGACTGACGTAAAACTTTTCCAGTTTCCCAATCAATTATTAACTCTTTGTTGCATTGTGGACAAGTATCGTGACAGCCTTCTAATCTATCATCCTGATATGCAATAATAATCTGCCTATCAGTTTCTACATCATAAAGGAGAGTTGCTTTTGCATGATCTTTATGAATTGTAAATGGATATATGGTTCTCCCCATTTCGATTGCTTTTTGTTTATCTCGCTTTTTGTCTGATTTTCTATAGTGAATTTGACGAAAATCACTTCTCATATCTTCTAAAATATCCATTTCTGCTCTGATTGAGCAATCCTCTTCTTCGTCGTTCAATTCCGCGTATAGATCCCCTTCCTCTTCAAGAATGCCATTAAATTCATTCACCACTCTCATTAACTCTCTTGACAATACTTCCAATTTTTCCAACGTTGTCTTTTGCATACTCTCCACCTCTTTACTCTACAATTCTTACTTCTCTTCTGCGTTTAACTTCTTCAGCCTTTCCAACTATCAACCTTAATTTCTTTTCAAGTTCTTTTCTGTCTTTGGCTTCGATTATAGATTCTGTTTTATATATTTGTCTTACTTCGTATTTAGGCATGACTATTACTCCTTATTACTTTAATTTCTCTTTCTTCTTTTATCTCAGTAAATACGGCACCTACTGTTTTCTTTTCTATTACTTCTTCTAATTCCTCTAAATCCTTAGCTTCAAAGATTTTAGTATTTTCACAATATCTAGTCACCTTATATTTTGGCATAATAATCACTCCTCTATTCCATCCAAATTTTCTACCCACTGATGAGTAGAGCTTGTCCTGTGATCTGAGATTATTAAGATCCTATATAATCACAAAAATTCTTTTTAATTCTTTCTACTTCATTTGTTCCGACACTTTGATATAAAATACCGCTTGCTTCTTGCCAGGTTAATATTTTGTCTGTTCCAAGATCCTCAATCAGATATAAATTGTCAGGAATACTTGGATTTTTAGTCTTTGCTTTCTGTGTTGCTGCAACAACATTTAATCTAGCAGACTTTACTAGTCCTGTGATTTCATGGCCGTTAGCACAAGCTGCCCCAAATTCCTTGAGATAATCTTTGTATTCTTTGCTAAATTTTAACCCAAGTTCTTCTTCAGCCTCTTTTATTTCTGAATCAGCTGCCCCTTTCATCGAAACAAAGTCCTCATATTGTTTAAATGTTTCAACTATTCCTAACATCAAATTGTCCCCGTTTCTAAAAGCTTGGCCATTGTTTTCCAAAAATTCTTTTTTTGTATTACGAAGGCATCTCTATCAATTTCAGAGATTGCCTTAAATCCATGAAGAACTGCATTGTCATGTTCTTCCTGTGTAAGTATAGCAAGAGTTGCATCTGCTTCTTGTCCTATATGATGAAGTTCATATGACTTACCTGCTGAATCTAATGGAGAGAGTCCCAACTTCATTCTTTCAAGGTTGGTTCTTCCCCACTCATCAACAAAGTTCAAATCGATATCAGATCTTACAAGTGCTGCTTCACCATTTACCATCACAGATTTAAGCCCAGCGTCTTTGAATACCTCATATTCTTCCATTGAGTGGAACTGAGCTATTACATCTGCTGTAAAACCTGATTCCATCTGAATAGCCGCTGCTTCCTGTTTTGTAATTTTTAACTCTACACCTTTTAGAGCTTTCATTGTTTTAGCATATCTAACTGTTTCAGAAGCGCCACCTGCTATTATTCCTGTAATTGCCCCCCACTTAAATCCTTCGCTTCCTGCAAATGCACCAGCCTCAACAGCCTCATTCATGTCACCTGTCTGAACTCCAGTAACTACTCCGTATGCTATGCTACTAATTGCACCCGAAGATAATGCCATTATAGTTCCAGTCTTTGCAGATGCTGCAAATATCATACTAATAGCAGGCGCTCCCGCACCACCAGTTACTACCGACAAGGTAACACATACTAAAATCACTCCTGTCCCAATGGCCACATTTTTTATTATCTGCTCATAAGTGTCATCGTAGTCCTCAAAAGGTTCTATGACTGTTTCTCCTGTATCCCCTAATGTAAATACATACTTTGAATCTCCATAGACATTCTCAATATCTTCAAGACTATATCCGAAGAAGATATTCGACTGAGAGTTGTAAGCCACCTCTTCTAAATATTCCTTAGAAACATAAACTGCACTTACCTTTTCAACATAATACTCTTCACTGTCTAAATCATTTACAAGGCTTGTATATACGTTATCTTCTACATATCTCAGTAAGTTTTCATCATCAAGATTATCAAACTCCGGCTCATACACATACTCTTTAGGATCTCCAACTTCATCCTCTGGTATTTCTTGTGCTGAATCAATGCTAATTTCCGAACTGGATTCAGCTGAATTTTCTGTTTCAATATTAACCTCTGGGGTATTATTTCCGCAACCACACAAAACGACCGCACACATCAAAATAATGGATAGAATTCTTTTCATTACTTCTTTTCCTCCTCAGATTGTGCATTGCTTACATTTTCATCCTTATGTAACTCTTGATTCTTCTCCTCTCCTATTTCTTTCATCTTATTTTTAGTAGCAGCCTGCTGAGCTTTAACCATCTCAGCAGCTTTCTTTGTATTTGACATTGAAAGAGCAATAAAAACAAAAAGTGCAATTACCACAATAACAATTACAATAGGAACAAGCATGCTTTCATTATTGACAACATTATTCCTTTCAGGCTCTTCTATATTTTCTGTCTCTGGAACAGGTTCTTCATCTCTTGTCTCTTGAACTTCTTCCACTACCTCTTCTATCTCTTCAGGAATAATTTTCTCCACAACCTCATTTGTCGCAGGGAAGCTGATTGTTCCATCATCTGAAAGGACAGCACCATCTGAAATGAGCTGATTAATTTCAGATACAGATTTTCCTGTTGATGCCATTGCTTTCATAATAGGATTAGAACCAACATAAATTGTTTTTGTTGTAGATTCACTATCTGTATACAGATTTTTCACTGTAAAAGTATAAACGCCTTCTTCTGTGTAAATTTCGCCATCCTTTGCCGGTCTATTAAATCTTTCATCCTCTGTATATATACCATCTGCAGACTTGACTGATGTTTTCTTTACATCAATTGTAAGATATCTTGATTTAGCCATATCAAGCTTAAACCCATTTTCTGTAATTGATCCATCTGATAATTCTGCACCAGATACGGCATCAAACGGGTAAACCATACAGTTTCCATTTCTTATAGAAAAATCAAATGCAATCCTATAATCCGAAACAGAATCTATAACACCATTTTTGTCTACTATTTCATAATCAAGCGCTACTTCGTAATCACCTTCTTCAAATAACTCAACCTTTGTATCCGCTCCCGTACGAGTATTTGCAGCCAAATAATCCGTATAAATTACTGGATTATGGACTACCCCTTCATAATCTGTATATCTGATTATTAAAGTACCACACTTGAAATTAGTCTTTGCCACTTCAAACTCTTGATCCCAGCCGTCTTTATCCTCATTAATTTGTAACTTTGAATTACCATTAAGGCTGGCGATATCTTGATTTAAAGTAAACCAGAGAGTTACTTTGTCACCAACGTTTTTCAGATAGACATCTTTATCTTTTCCTTCCTCATGTACACTTGTTTCTCGTGTATATCCATTTATTGTAAATACACCTAAATCCCAACCATAATGTGGATCCTTCTGAGTTATTGTTGTCGAACCAGAATAACCCTTATCTTTGCCAGTATTAACTTTCTTTCCAAGTTCCTTTCTTGGAGTTGTTTGAGCTGTGTTGGTATTTCCCTTGACTTCACTTACAAGGTAAAATTGATATACCTCTGCACACTTTTTATATTCAAAACTATCAAGCTTTGCAAAAGCTATCTTCTTATCCTCTACTTGCTTCTCCAGCTCATAAACCACAATCACTCTATAATAGCAGCCATTTACCTGCTGAATATCATTGGTGGTATAGAATTCTTTCTCAAAATCACTCTCAGAATTTGCTATATCTGTATATGAAGAATCAGTTATCCAATTTTCTCCATCAAGAGATGATTGAACAATAATTGCACCACTTAAAATATTTTTATCCAGCTTTTCACCATTAACCGTCTTAGACTTATCCTCTTCAATATGCCAGCTTGTGGATTCAGCAGTATTATACTTATTACCTAATGTATAGCTTAAAGTTACATTGTTATCTTCTACTTCATAAGCAGTAAATCCATTTTTATGAGAGGTAGACTTTACATCTCCACTAATTGCAAATGTTCCGTAATCCGAGCTTTTTTCGATTGAAGAACTTGCTTCTGTTCCATCAATTTCATATTTAGATTCTTTTTCAAACTCGAAATACTGACCAGTAATAGTATTCGTGCTCTCCTTGGCCTGGACATTTACCGGCCATAATGTAACTAGGCATGCAACACTCAATATACCAGTCAGAATTACAGATTGTATGGTTCTTTGGTTTCTCATAGTTTCTCTCCTCTATTACTACTGTTATAAAAGAACAAGCTTATTAAGAAACTCCTCTGTATTAACAAGTGTATTCTCTTAAGCTAGTCGGACACCAATGTTTTATCTGCCATAGATTTATTTTATCAGCCAGCAGCTTATATATAAAGAATCTTTTCAGCCAAATCTAACTTTTGAAAGTCCTTCCTTAGCTTCCAGCTCTGCAAACTAATGCGCTGTCTTTGCCGCTTTCAATCTGAATATTGCTCTCTTATCTATTTTTTCTGTAAAAAAAAGCCATCCTAAAAGGCTTTTCTCTTTGCCTTTTTTAGGATGACTCTATTATGCCAAATTAAAAGTCCATTAAACTTCCCTTGCGTTTAGTTTTTGTTACCCTTAATTGAAAAATTTAACGCAAAAAATTGCCTACTTTTACCTTTACAATCATG
>CAVJHG010000040.1:0-13546 GCA_963649335.1 bacterium | reverse complement strand
TTGTTTTATGGTGCCCATTTTCTTAGCGCTATGTGCTTAGTGGAACTTAGCAGCGCGGCCTGGCACATAGCGGGCTGTGCAGGATCCTCTTGGATGCCACATATACCCCTAGTGAGCGGGCCCATACATAATGTACCGGTCCTCACCCTCAAGGCTGGCATCAAGAGTAAAGCCCAGCTTTTTCAGGAGATTGATTGATGGCAGGTTGTCCGGGTGGGTCCGTGCAATGAGGCTGGTCATGCCATACTCATGGAAGGCCAGCTCTTTTATTTTGCTGCAGACCTCGTAGGCCAGGCCCTGGCGCAGCCTGTCTGCCCTGATGAGATAGCCTAGCTCGGCCTGATTTTCAAGGTGGCAGGAGTCGCGACATTCTATGCCTGCCCTGCCAATTAGCTCATGGCTGACTTTATCAAAAACAAGCCACTGGCCAAAGCCATAAATCTTGTAAATATATTCTATGTAGTCTAGCTCGTAGGCCTTCTCCGCCTCATATTCATAAAGATTTTCCATATATTGCAAGCTGCCATGGGAGGCATACAAGTCGAATAGGGCATCCAAATCTGCAGGACTGTATTCTCTGATATATGTCCTTTTAGTCTCTGCTATATCCCAGGGTATGCACTTTTCTCTTCTATATATGTTTTCAAAAATCTGGTCATCCACCTCATCAATATCTATAAGAATATTACTGCAGGAAAGCTTGCTGACTCCCTCGTGTTCAAAGGCTACCACAGGAAGCTTCCTTCTCCTGCACTCATCGATGAGAGCCTGATTGTCTGTGGCAATTAATACCCCATCCGGATATTCATCTAACAATTCAGTTACATTGTATACTCTAGTTACTTCTTTTAAATAATTCATGCCTTTTCTCTCAAAAAAATATCAATATCTAACTCCAAATCAGGACATGTAATCTTGCACTATTATATTCTATTTAAAAAAAGTGAAAAAGTCCCCTCTTCTTCTTTCTTGCAATTAAGCCTAGCATTTAATCATAAACGCTTTCAGTAAATGATAAGATCAGCAGAACTGTTACAAATGTAGCCGATGGCTCTAGTCACATAGCTGACTCCATTTCCAATATCAATTCTGACCTGGAGAGGCCCTCAGTTATTTTAAATAATGGTTTTTTTCCTTCCTGCAAAGTGCTATATTAAGTGCTGAAATAACGGCTATTAAATTGCCTAAAATTTATTCTGGGAAGGAATATTCATCATGGAAATGCGTCAAGGCAATATCTGGAAAAACATGCTTTTGTACAGCGTGCCCCTTATGTTTACCAACCTGCTACAGGTGTTTTTTAATCTGGCAGATGTAGCAGTTGTAGGCAAATTTGCTGGGCCTATACCTCTTGGAGCTGTAGGCTCTACCTCTATACTTATCACTCTCACCACAGGACTTTTCCTTGGCATGGCCGGTGGTGTCAACTCTATGACTGGCTTTTTTATAGGAGCAGAAGAAAGAGAAAATGAGAAAAAGTGCGTCCACACAGGTTTTCTTATCTGTCTTGCCACAGGTATTATAGTGCTAGCAGCCGGCCTGCTATTATCTCGGCCAGTGCTCCAGCTTATGGGCACCAAGGACGAGCTTATAAAAGATGCCGTACTATATTTTAGAATATATATGCTGGGCTCACCTGCCCTTGCCATTTATAACTACGGTAATGCCATTCTTTCAGCAGCAGGAGACACCAAAAAGCCTCTGAAATACCTGGCTACTGCCGGCGTTATCAATGTAATTTTAAATCTTGTTTTTGTTATTGGCTTTGGTCTGGATGCTGCAGGTGTTGCCTTGGCATCCATTATCTCCCAGTACATTTCTGCCGGCCTTATTTTTCATGCTTTGGTAAAGGCTGAGGGAGACTATCGTTTCTCTTTTGCCGATCTTCACTTTGATGGCACAATTGCTGCCAGAATTTTGAAAATAAGCATTCCTGCCGCCATTCAGTTTACTCTTTTTGCCGTAGCCAACCTTTTTGTACAGTCTGCCGTCAATACCTTTGACCATGTCACTGTAGAGGGCAACTCCGCTGCTGCCAATGCCGACAACATCATCTACGAAATGATGTACGCCTTTTACACAGCCTGCACCACCTTTATCGCACAAAATTATGGTGCCAGAAAGCCTGATCGTGTTATTAAGTCTTACTGCATTGCCAACACCTATTCATTTATTATAGGTCTGGTTATGGGGCTTTTGCTTTATGTATTTTGCGATCCTTTTTTATTTTGTTTTACCAGCGACACTGCAGTTATTGCCGAGGGTGCCAAGAGAGTATCGGTCATGGCCCTTTCCTACTGCGTATCCAGCTTCATGGACAACGCCACAGCCGGTTGCCGTGGTCTTGGCAAAACAACTGTCCCTACCATTATCATTATCGTAGGCACGGTAGGCTTTAGAATTATATGGATTTATACCATTTTCGCCTACTTCCATACACTTCAGTCTCTCTACTTGCTCTATCCTGTTGTATGGGCTATCACCGCATTATTTGAGATTGGATACTTTGTCATACAATATAAGAAAATATTTAAGGCAGAACTCCTATAGCTCTCTTATAAAAAGCATCACAGATAAGCACCGCTTCTTTGCCAGCTACGCTTAAACGAAAAAGCCCTCTGGAACTATTCCAGAGGGCTTTTCATGAAGTAAAAGGTAACTTGCTCAGGGAGGCCTGAGCAGTTATGTAAAAAGATTATATTGCCTCAAAAGCCAGCTTCAAATCCTCTATAATATCGTCGATGTGCTCTGTACCGATAGAAAGACGGATTGTGTTTGGCTTGATGCCTTGATCAAGAAGCTCAGCCTCGTTGCACTCAGAATGAGTGGTAGATGCTGGATGAATAGCCAGTGACTTTACGTCAGCTACATTTGCAAGGAGTGAGAACAGCTCTAAGTGATCGATAAACTTCTGAGCTTCTTCTGCTCCACCCTTGATTTCAAATGTGAAAATAGAGCCACCACCATTAGGGAAGTATTTTTTGTATAACTCCTGCTGCTTAGGATCAGTAGTTACTGATGGATGATTAACCTGCTCTACCTGTGGCTGCTCGCTTAAGAACTTGGCTACCTTGAGGGCATTTTCCACATGACGCTCTACTCTAAGAGAAAGTGTCTCAAGACCCTGCAGGAAGATAAATGCATGTACTGGTGAAAGTGTAGCTCCTGTGTCGCGTAGGAGAATAGCTCTGATGTAAGTAGCGAAAGCAGCTGGAGCGCAATCCTTGGCAAAAGATACACCATGGTAAGATACGTTTGGCTCTACAAGCCATGGCCACTTATCTGATGAAGTCCAGTCAAACTTGCCGCCATCTACGATAACACCACCGATTGTAGTACCATGACCACCAATAAACTTTGTAGCTGAGTGTATTACGATATCTGCACCATACTCAAGTGGACGTACAAGATAAGGTGTAGCAAAAGTATTGTCAACAACAAGTGGAATACCTGCTTCATGGGCAATAGCTGCAATAGCCTCAATATCTACTACCTCTGAATTAGGATTGCCAAGAGTCTCGATTGTAATAGCCTTTGTATTTGGCTGAATAGCTGCCTTAATACCATCTAAGTCAAAAGGATCAACAAATGTAGCTGTGATGCCATAATCTGGAAGTGTGTGAGCCAACAAATTGTATGTGCCACCGTAAATATTTTTAGCTGCTACGATGTGATCACCTGCGTGAGCCAAAGCCTGATATGTATAGCTCAATGCTGCTGCACCAGAACCAACTGCAAGGGCTGCTACGCCACCCTCCAAAGCAGCTATACGTGCTTCAAAGGTACCCTGTGTAGGATTGGTGAGACGACCATAAATATTACCTGCATCACGAAGACCAAAACGATCAGCTGCATGCTGTGAATTATGGAACACATATGAAGATGTAAGGTAAATAGGTACTGCTCTTGCATCTGTAACAGGATCTGGATTTTCCTGACCTACATGAAGCTGCTTGGTTTCAAAATGTAAATTTCTCTCGTTTAATTTCTCTGACATAACTAAGTCCTCCTAAATAAATATAATCTTTTTTACTTTTACCTACCTAAGTGGTATGTTTTCTTCATGGCATTATAATAGCACGAGCCGCCGCCCCTGTATAATATGCAAAAAATAGAGCCTGCCATAGGACGAACCTATAACAAGCCATGGCGTAAAGCATAAAAAAAGACGGTGAACCGAAAATGTATCGGCTCACCGTCACTATTTATTTTATGCTTTCTTCTCGCCTCTGCGGAATATAAGGCGGAATATAAGGCGCACGAATGGTCCGCAATAGAACATCTGATAGCAGATAGCCATAGGAAAGTTCATGGCAAAGGTCTGCACCCATGTGCCAAAGGATGGTGAATCCTTGAAAAGAATAGTAGCTACAAGACTCATAGTAGGGCACATAATGCAGCATATGCAAATAGATATAGCGTATGTAATGAACTGTGGTCTGTCAACGCCTGGCTGCATCACTGAAAAGGCAAGAGCTCTTGCAATGTGACCTACCACAAAAAACTCTAAAACGAAAGCCACCGGAACCATAATAGGCAATTCATGAAGAGCTGCTACAAAGGTAGCCCCTGAAACTGAACCAGTGTTGAGAGCTACATTGTAGACCACCATTCCATAGACCATAACTGTGGCCATAATAATTGTAAAAATAACATCTTCAAACTTGTTTTTAGGCATAATAAATCCTCCTTTGATAATAACAGTAACACCTAAGAAAATATCAAGTGTTGTTCGTTATCATCCAAGGAGGATGTGTCGTTTCCAATTAGAACCTATTTAATTAACGAAAGTTAATTTATCACAAAAAACTGACAATTGCAACAATTTTCTATAACAAGATTCCACTTTCACCTTATACAATATTAAGCATAGAGTGATTTTTTATCACAAGGTCAAGATCATTAGCTCTTTTGCCCTCGTCGCCTAAGCTTGAAGAAATAAATTTTTACCACTAATAAGCATTAAATTAGAGATTTACAAATCTCTGGGTGCTCACATTAAGCTTACCAGTTACTTCATTATTTTGATCAATAGCCTCGCCTATACCCTGCATCTCAAGAACTATTTCAGTAGCGGAGTTAGCTGAAATATTAATAGCCTGAGAGCTTTCCTGCACTGACTCTGTGATAGTGGTTATGGCAGATGTCATCTCTGTCATAATATCACTGAGGTTCTGTGCACGCTCCTCGAAGGTGCTGAGCATATCGTTAATAACAAGAGCTGCATTTTCATACTTTTCTCCTGTCTCAACAAAGCTGTCATAGTCAGTAAGTACATTATTGTTGATAAAATCAACAACCTGGATAGCATTGTCAGACAAAGTTTTTACTGCGGCAGTTACCTTTGTAGATATCTCCTGAATATTGCCTGCAGTTTCCTTTGAGTTGGCTGCAAGAGAGCTTATTTCATCAGCTACAACAGCAAAGCCTTTACCCGCCTCTCCTGCTCTGGCTGCCTCAATTGAAGCGTTTAAGGCAAGGAGGTTTGTCTGGCTTGCAATATCAAGTATATCATTGGTCAGCTCGGCAATCTGCTTAACCTGCTCTGAATCCTTTACCGACTGCTCAAGTACCTGACTTAAAGCCTCTACCTTGGCGCCAGTACTAATCTTTTTATTGGTAGCCTCTTCCTTGATGGCATCTGCCTCAGCACGAATCTCCTGAGCCTTGTCACGACCTATAGTAACCTCTGCATTGATGCTTGCTGTTGCAGTTTCTACATCTGACAGCTGGGAATTGATTTCCTCTGCTGTACTTGATACATTTTCCATGCTGGCTGCCAGCTCTTCAAGAGCGGCAGAGGTATTGGTTACATTGTCATTTGCTCGGGTTACCTGAGCTGCAATGTTCTCTGAAGAATCGCTAAGGACTACAGAGCCATCCTTTACTTCCTTCATAACATTCTGCAGAGTGGCGATAAAATTATTCAGGCCATCCTTGATATACATAAGCTCTGAAGAAGTCTTGGTGGAAATGCGGGCTGTCAAATCACCGTTGCCATCATTGATCTGGTCAATCATTACATTAAGCTCGCCGCTCATATCATTAATAATCTTCACTACATTTTTTCTTATAAAAATGTAATTGATACATATGATAATAAGGAAAATCACAAGACCTGCCATGGAAGCATGAATACCCTGAGAATTTAACTCGTTGAGATAATTAGAGCCTCCGTCTTTTACTGTCTGCAGCTGATTTTCAATGTCTAGAATAGCTGCATCACATGCCTCTCTTGCTGTGGCAACATCACCATTCATAAAGGCATTCAAATTGTCCTCGTTACCTGTCTGAGCTATTATCATAGCCTGGTCCATAAGGCCAATAAAGGTATCTATATTTTCTTTGAATGCCTGAGCACTTGCAATAGCGGCAGCAGAATTCTCATTATTCTGTTCCTCTAATGTAGCAATCAAGTCATCAGTCAGCTGCTCAAGCTCAGTCTTGAAATACTCGGCATTCTCCAAGGTAGATTTTCTAGTTTGAGCATCAGCTGTCAAATAGGTATAAGGCATACTATATAAAATATAGAGATCTGTTGAAGCGCCGCCTTCATCTTGCTGAGCCTTAGAAACATAGTCAAGCAGACCTACTGCATTGCTGGTGGCAGAATCAAAATTATTCATAACCACAAGCATTACCAGGTTAAAAACAATAAGCATCAGAAGATTCAACATAATCATCTGAGCTTTAATGGTTTGAAACCACTTTGGTTTTCTCACATTATCATTCATAAAATCAGGACCTCCTATCCCTTTTTTTACACGCTTGTGGCCATTATAGACCACAAATATGAAAAAACTGTGTAATTACGAATAATTATCTGGAGTAATCAGTGGTACACAACCATGGTGCCTTGGACTTTGGTGCATTGCTTTGTATTTTGTCTTTTGGTCGCTTCATGGCAAAAAGCTCTCTGGAAAAAGAAGATGTAGTGTCATAATCGAAGGTAAAAATATAGAGCTCTTCCCTGGCGCGAGTAGCTGCCACATAATAGAGTCTTCTCTCCTCCTCGTAAGCATTTTGCTCTTCAAAGGTGGCATACCGACCTGGCTTTTCTACTGAAGGCAGTATCCCCTCTATCATATCAAGCATATAGACGCAGTCATACTCCAAGCCCTTAGCAGAATGTATGGTGGAAAGGATCACATGGGCATCCTTGTCATAATGTCCCTCTGCCATGATTTCCTGCAAAGCGTCCATTCTGGCAAAAAGCTCTGGCAGATTTTTCACCTGACGCCCCAGCATTTTCAGGATATCGATTTTTCCTGAATCCATAGACCTGCCTTCCATATACTTGCTGTAGCCCATGTTTTCAAGGATTCTGTCTATGGCAGCATTTGCTGAATCACTTCTCAGCATCTTCAAATGTCCTGCAAGAATGCCGCACCTCTTTTTCACTCCAAGGCTAGCACCACCAGAATATGCCAGATATTCCAGACACCCTTCCGAGCCGCAGTTATAGACCGCTCCCTGGGCTAGGACCTTACTTATGCCTACATTCATCTTATAATAAATGCGCATAAAAGCCTCATCGTCAGATGGATTCAGACTTAAGGCAACAAAATCCCTGATGTCATTTATAAGTGGATGAGAAAAAAAGCTGGCATCATTATTTTTTAACCTATAGGCTATGCCATATCTCTCCAGCATATCTACCAGAGGAAGGGCAGATTCGTTGTTCCTGTATAAAATAGCCATTTTACCACTACTTTGCCTCAGCTTGTCACAGATATATTTATATTGGGCTACTCTCGAAGCTGTATCCAGCCTCACCACCTTGCCTGGCGCCTTTTGAAAGGCTACAAGCTGCTTAGCACGGCGAATAGTGTTCTTTTTTATAATAATTCCAGCAGTGTCAACTATGTCCTTTTTACTGCGATAGTTTGTCTCCAAGAGATGGACCTTTGCTCCCTTGTGATTTTTTTCAAAATCCATAAGAGCCTGAGGATAGGCTGCCCGAAAGCCATATATACTCTGATCCTCATCTCCCACCATAAAAAGATTGTCTGTATGAGATGAAAGCAGCGCAATTATCTCATGCTGTATCTTGGATGTATCCTGAGCCTCATCCACCAAAAAGTACTTGTACTGCTGCTGAAAATGCTTGAGCAAATCTGGTACAAGCTTAAGTAGCTTTAGTGCGTAAACCATCTGATCATCATAGTCAATCAGCTGTCTGTCTTTAAGTATCTGGTTGTAGGCCTGATATATCTGAGGAAAATTTGTCACGTCACATTTGTATTTAGCAATTTGTGCTGGTGTGTAGCACATATTTTTTACGAAGCTGATGCCCGTCAGCATATTGGACACGTCATTGTCAGTGGCAAAACTGTTATTGACTCGGCGAAAGGCTTCCTTTGCAATGGCTGCCACTTCCTTGTCGGCTAAGTCATAGGGCTTTTTGCCTGTAACAGCACCATAATAAGACAAGACCTTTTGGGACAAGCCATTGATGGTGCGAAACCCCAGCCTATCTGCATACTCCGGTCCAAATTTTTGCAAAAAACGACCTGCCATGTCCTTTGTAGCAGCCACAGTATAGGTAACTGTCAGTATAGTTTCCGGAGCTATATCCCTGGCGTAGACCATGTAGCCCAGCCGATTGATTAAAACTGTAGTCTTGCCAGAGCCTGGCACTGCCAAAATAAGGCATGGTCCCTCCACATTTTGCACTGCCACCTCCTGCTGCTTGTCAAGGCTGACATTATATTCTTTTTTAAATTCATCAAATGTAAGCATTTTATTACCTTTTTCTATAGACTTAAGTCCCTGATATTTATCTTAATTTTGATATGGATTCAACCAATGATTTCAAATTTTTTTCTCATAAATATTAACACAGTTGGAAGATAAATGTGTGCACAGAAAAATGACCATACCTCATAAGAAGTATGGTCATTTGCTAGATAATCCAATTAAAATATTTAACCTGACTACTTAATCAGGCTCATATCTCATTTTTTCATTTATGCAATTATTATCAAGAATCCCTACCAAGCCTATTTTTAACACACTATGCAAAAGGATTCTCTGTAGGATATCTTACCCCTGCTGGCTGATTGTAACCAATCTTGTTTACATCTATGCCAAGGAACTTAACTACCTCATAATAGAGCTTGCCGTAATGGCCGAACATAACAGCTCCGTGATGTGGGAAATGACCCTCGATAAGTACATGACGATAGAAGCGGCCCATCTCCTTGATAGCGAAAATACCAATACCACCAAAAGAACGAGTAGGCACATCAAGAACCTCACCCTCTGCTACATAGGTTACCAGCTCTCCATCTGAGTTGCACTGCAGGCGATAGAATGTGATATCTGAAGCTGCAATATCACCCTCGAGAGTACCACGTGTGAAATCTGGCTCAGAACCTGCTGGCTCAAGAAGTCTGTGCTGAATGAGCTGATACTTAACGGCTCTGTTGTCGCACATCTTGCAGGCTGGTGTGTTGCCACAGTGGAAGCCCATAAAGGTATCTGTAAGTTTGTAGTCATACTTGCCCTTGATATCCTCGTCGTAAATATACTGAGGCACTGAGTTATTGATATCAAGAAGAGTAACTGCATCATCAGAAATGCAAAGACCAATGTACTCGCTTAAGGCTCCGTAGATATCAACCTCGCAGGCTACTGGAATGCCCTTTGAAGCAAGACGTGAATTAACATAGCATGGCTCGAAACCAAACTGTGAAGGGAAGGCTGGCCAGCACTTGTCCGCAAAAGCCACATACTTCTTGGCACCCTTGTGGTTCTCAGCCCAATCAAGAAGAGTCAGCTCAAACTGTGCCATTCTCTCATTAAGGTCAGCGTAATACTTGCCCTCTCCCATCTCTGCAGCCATCTCAGCACAAACCTGAGGAATACGAGGGTCACCAGCATGCTCATTGAAGGATACCAGCAAATCAAGCTCTGAATTTTCTTCTATTTCAACACCAAGCTCATACAAGCCCTTAATAGGTGCATTGCAGGCGAAGAAGTCCTGTGGACGTGGACCAAAAGTAATAATCTTGAGATTTTTAACACCAATGACAGCACGGGCTATTGGAGCAAAGTCTGCAATCATGCCAGCAATATCATCTGCTGTACCAACTGGATATTCAGGAATGTAGCCCTGAAGGTGGCGCATCTTCAGATTGTAAGAGCAGTTGAGCATACCGCAATATGCATCGCCACGGCCATTAATCATATCCCCATCACCCTCAGCTGCTGCAACAAACATGCAAGGGCCATCAAACTTATCTGCGATAAGTGTCTCTGGTGTCTCAGGACCAAAGTTGCCAAGGAATACAACAAGAGCGTTGCAGCCTGCTGCTGTAACATCTGCTACTGCTTTTTCCATGTCTGATTCATTTTCTACTGTAACAGGGCACTCATACAAGTCCCCCTTGTAGGCAGCCTTGATGGCAGAGCGTCTCTTCTCTGACAATTCGATTGGGAAACAGTCGCGGCTAACTGCCACGATACCCAGCTTCACTTCTGGTAAATTCATCATAATAATATCTCCTTTTACTTATAATTATTGAAAGACTCGCCAGTGAGTCTTTTTTACTTTATTTAAAATTATTAGTCTCAACATTTACTAGAGCTTTCGACTACAGAGTTAATCTCCGTCGGTTAACCGACTCCATCTAATGAACTATTGGGGCTAAAAGTCACTAATTTTTTGCAATAATATCAAACACAGGCTTTACAGCCGGATATATAAGCTTAAACTGCTGGTATCTTGCCTCATACTTTGCTACAAGATCTGGCTCTGGCTCTACAGTGCCAGTTACCTTGACAATGGCAGCTGCCGCATCCTCTACCGAAGAATACTCACCGCAGGCCACTGCCGCAAGCATAGCACCTCCAAGAGCTGGGCCCTCCTCACTTTCTATCATATCTACCTTGAGATTCATGATATTGGCAATCATCCTGCGCCACAATGGGCTCTTGGCACCGCCACCGCATATCTTAGTCCGCTCTATATTGATCCCCAAAGACTTGGCTACTTCCAGGGAATCACGAAGGGCAAAGGCCACACCTTCAAGAACTGCCTGGGTCATATCACTTCGGGTTGTATCCATAGTCATGCCAATAAAAGTGCCGCGGGCATCAGGATTGTTATGAGGAGAACGCTCTCCCATAAGATATGGAAGGAAGTACACATGATTGTCTCCCAGCTTAACAATATCCTCCTGCTCTGCCACGTAGTCCTTAGTGCCTACAATCTCATCCATCCACCACTTGTTGCAGGATGCAGCTGAAAGCATGCAGCCCATAAGATGATAGTGTCCGTCAGCGTGGGCAAAGGCATGAAGAGCATTATTTTTGTCTACACCAAACTTTTCTGATGAAATAAAAATAGTGCCGGATGTGCCAAGAGAAATATTGCACATTCCATCTCCAACTGTACCTGTACCAACTGCAGCCGCTGCGTTATCTCCAGCTCCCGCTGCAACCACAACACTGTGTGGTATGCCAAGTTTGTCTGCTATCTCAGGAAGCACAGTTCCTACAGATTCATAAGATTCATAGATAGTGGCAAGCTGATCTGTTGTAATGCCGCATATGTCACACATCTCCTGGGACCAGCAGCGATTTTTAACATCAAATACAAGCATGCCAGATGCATCGGACACATCTGTGCAATGGACTCCCGTCAGCTTGTAGGCAATGTAATCCTTTGGCAGCATGATTTTGGCAATCTTTGCAAAATTCTCGGGCTCCTTATTTTTCACCCAGAGAATCTTTGGTGCAGTAAAGCCTGTAAATGAAATATTGGCCGTATAGTCTGACAGCTTGTCCTTACCTATAACATTATTGAGATAATCGCACTCCTCATATGTGCGGCCATCGTTCCACAAGAGGGCTGGACGAATAACTTTGTCATCCTTGTCTAAAATAACAAGACCATGCATCTGTCCACCAAAGCTGATACCTGCCACCTGGCTCTTATCACAATCAGACAAAAGCTCTGCAAGACCTGCCATGGTAGCATCCCACCAATCCTCAGGCTTCTGCTCTGACCAGCCTGGGTGTGGAAAATATATAGGATACTCCTTTGAAACTATCTTCTCTATATGACCAGAACCTGTCATAAGAAGAAGCTTCACTGCAGAGGTACCCAAATCAACACCGATATAAAGCATCTCTTTCCTCCTTTATTATCGTGCACGAGCACATTGATAAGATTATATTACTCTCCAAGCAGCTTTTTTTCAACTTAAAACCCATTTCTTTGCTGATAATTAAATACTTTTGTTAAATGTATACAATTTTACTTTTCCCTTTTTGGAGAAAAATAACGAAGTACTTCCTCTTATATATGTGCCCGTGCACGAAACTGATTGACATTAGCTTTTTACTTGTTCATAATCAACTAAAAGAGTAAATTTCTATCGAGGAATAATATGGCAACAATCAAGGAAATCGCTGAGCTAGCCGGAGTATCCAGAGGCACGGTGGACAGGGTGCTCAACAACAGAGATGGGGTCAATCCCCAGACAGCAGAAAAAATAAAAGAAATAGCAAAGGCTCTTAATTACCGGCCAAACAAGGCTGGCCTGGCTCTTGCTGCCCAAAAGAAAAAATATAAAATAGGGGTTATTCTATTTTCAAAGGACAATCCTTTCTTTGATGAAGTCAGTGATGGGGTAAAAGCTAAAGCAGCCGAGCTTAAGGACTATGGCATTACCACTATAACAAAGCGGGTAGATTTTGATGTTGCTTCTCAGCTTAAGGCTATTGATGAGCTTCTTGCAGAAGGCATTCATGGTCTTATGCTAGCCCCATGCAATGACCCTGCCATCCAGTCAAAAATAGATAGGCTCATGGATGCTGGCATCCCTGTAGTCTGCGTCAACACAGATATCAGTGGTTCCAAGCGCCTTGCCTACGTAGGCAGCGATTACTATAAGGGTGGAGCCATGGTAGCTGGCCTATTTTCCTTGATGAGTGATGCCCAGCTACGCCTAGGTATAGTCACTGGTTCCTGCAATGTACTTTGTCACTCAGAGCGGATCCGTGGCTTATCAGATACCATAGCTGCCCGTTACCCTGGCATATCCATAGCCCAGATTATAGAAAACCATGATGACGAGTTTGAAAGCTACACTCTCACCGGCAATTTGCTTGCCGCTAATCCTGATATTACTGCAATATTCTTTGTGGCAGCAGGAGTATCCGGGGGCTGTAGAGCCATCCAGGAAAGTGGCAGAAAAATAAAAGTTATAACCTTCGACGATGTGCCTACCACACTACAATTCCTTGAGTCAGGAGTCATAGCCGCCACCATTAGCCAGCAGCCTTATAAGCAGGGCAGCAAATCCTTAGATATTCTCTTCGATTACCTGACCACGGGGGCCATGCCTGCTGATGAGCTCAACCTAGTAGAGCACTCCATCAAAATCCGGGAGAATATTTAGCCATGTAACTATCGGCCACCCCCCTGGGGTTGTATATTGCATCCAAGGCGTCTACACAGCCCGCTATGTGCCAGGGCCGCGCTGCTAAGTTCCACTAAGCACATAGCGCTAAGAAAATGGGCACCATAAAACAA
>CAVJHG010000039.1:0-13719 GCA_963649335.1 bacterium | reverse complement strand
CCCATGTCGCGACAGCAGGACATACAGCCAGCTGCTATGGTATCAGTAGGGCAAAAAATAAAATCAGGCCTGTTTTTTGATGAGAGAATATCCTTGGCACAGCGATAGCCTGAATCCATGGTAAACTCACCTGTGGACATGTTGTATGGAAAAAGGCTCATATTGTGGTCTTTCAGGGCGCTGATAAAGCCGGTATACCTGTCCTGTCCTACGGCTTTGTCATCCTTGGTAACCCCGATATAACCTGGCACCCTGCCTCCCTGCATTATCATGTGCTCAGTCAAAGCATATGCTGCGCCATAATCATCGTGGCATACACTGTTAAAGCCCTTGTATTCCTGGCCTACCACAACTACAGGTATATGCATTTTTTTCATAAGTGATTTGTGCTGACTGGTAAAAACAGTAGCAAGCAAAATCACACCGTCCACTCTGTTTTGGCGAAAAAGATCCAGGTACTCTATTTCTTTTTGGTAGTCATTGGCAGTGTTTACCAGAAGAATCTGGTAGCCATGAGCATCCATCACCTGGCTTATGCCCTCTGTAATCCTGGCGCAGCTTTCACTGGACAGCTTGGGCAATATAACTCCCACCAGCTTTGTCACCCTGGTCTTGACCGCCTGGGCTGAAAAGCTGGGCTTGTAGCCAGTCTCAGCTATGGCTTTCTCTATTATGTCTCTTTTTTCCTGACTCAGGTATCCATCATTAAAATACCTGCTTACTGCAGCCTTGGATACCCCTGCATAAGCAGCAAATTCTGAAATATTCATAATTTCTCCGCTTGTAAATTAAATTACAGCTTACCATTTGCCTTTGCCTGAAACTTTTCTGAATAAATAATAAAACGCTGGTGGGTCCCTTTTCCAATAAGACCTGCTGCATCTGAGGCCTCCACTTCAAATGAAAGCTTGCGACCCTCCACTGCAGTCAAGGTAGCAGTGCAGGAAATTTCCATGCCTACAGGGCTGGCTGACACATGCTCTATATTTAGGCTGGTACCTACTGTGCCCTGGCCCTCCTCCAAATATGGCTGTACCATTTTAAAGCAGCACTCCTCCATGAGAGCAATCATGGATGGTGTTGCATACACATCAAGGGCCCCACTGCACATAGCCTTGGCTGTGTTGTCATTTGTTACCTTTGAGGTAATGGTACTTGTAATTCCTTCTTTTAACATAGTTTCCTCCTGAGAATCTGATTTTAATATTTTTAATATAAAAGGCGAGCCCTCCGGACTCGCCTCAATTAGCTGATTATAATCTGGTCTCTACGAAAATATCATAGATTGCCTTGATGGATGTCTCGAAATCTTCATTTCTTACTCCAATAATGATGTTGAGCTCTGAAGAACCCTGATCAATCATCTTGATATTAACATTGGCATGGCTGAGAGCTGAGAAAATACGACCTGCAGTACCACGAGTAGACTTCATTCCTCTCCCAACAACGGCGATGAGAGCTAAGTCAGTCTCTATCTCGATAGAATCCGGTGAGGCATTGCGGTGGATAGCTGACACAACCTTCTGCTCCATGCTAATAAACTCATCCTCGTGAACAACCACAGTCATGGTATCGATACCTGATGGCATGTGCTCTATATTGATACCATTGTCCTCGAAAGCTGACAGGACCTTACGGCAGAAGCCTACCTCTGAATTCATCAAAGACTTGGTAATGAGGCAGGTACAGAAGCCCTTCTTGCCGGCAATACCTGTAATGCCAAACTCAGGCTTAACTCCTGTGCTTTCTACAATCCATGTGCCTGGATCCTCTGGCCTGTTAGTATTTTTGATATTGATAGGAATACCAGCTGAGCGCACTGGGAATATAGCATCCTCATGAAGAACAGAAGCGCCCATATATGAAAGCTCTCTAAGCTCTCTGTAGGTAATGGTATTGATAGCAACTGGGTCCTTGACAATACGTGGATCACAGATAAGGAAGCCTGATACATCAGTCCAGTTCTCGTATACATCTACCTTGGCTGCACCAGCAACGATAGAACCAGTTACATCTGAACCGCCACGAGAGAAGGTCTTTACCTTGCCGTCCTTGCCACAGCCAAAAAAGCCAGGAACTACTGCATGTGGGTGCTCACTAAGGGCCTTTGACATTTCCTTTTCTGTCTTGTAGGCGTTGAGGTTGCCCTCTGCATTAAAGAAAATAACTGTAGCTGGGTCAATAAAATCAAAGCCCAAATATGCAGCCATAATCTTGCCATTGAGATACTCTCCACGGCTGGCAAGATAATCTAAAGACAAATCCTCCTTGATATCTGCTGCTATCTGGTCGAAGTCAGCATCCAAAGAAAAATCCTTAAGCTCAAGTCCAGCTATAATCTCATCATAGCGGGCCTTGATATCCTTTAAGTTTCCCTTGACGTCCTTGCCTGCTGCTGCATCATTGTAGGTGGCAATAAGCATATCTGTAACCTTGGTATCACCGTCAAAGCGCTTGCCTGGAGCTGATGGCACTACAAATACTCGAGACTCATCAGCATGTATAATGGCACCTACCTTTTTAAACTGATCCGCATTGGCCAGGGAGCTGCCGCCGAATTTAACTACCTTTTTCATCACCTTAAATCCTCATTTCTTAAACAATGTCCTAATCTTAACACAAGCCTTTATCAAGTAAAAGCATTAAAATACAAACTTATGACAACATAATCCTGTCATTATCCAATTCTTCTCCAGCACCAGCCTTAAATTTAACCAATAAATCATCCACAGTAAGCTTACTGCGTTCCTCTCCTGATGTGTCAAATACTATTGTGCCTGCATTCATCATGAGGGTACGATTGCCAAGCTCAAGGGCCTGATGCATATTGTGGGTAACCATAAGGCAGGTGATACCTCTCTCTGCCACAATACTTCTGGTCAGCTCTAGTACCTTTTCTGCAGTAGCAGGATCTAAGGCTGCTGTATGCTCATCCAAAAGCAAAAGCTTTGGTGTAACAAAGGTGGCCATAAGAAGGGTCAAGGCCTGGCGCTGTCCTCCAGAAAGCAAACCTACAGGCTGTTTCATCCTATCCTCTAATCCCATGCCAAGCAAAGCAAGCTGTTCACGAAATCTTGCCTTATCAGCAGCGCTTATTCTTGAAAAAAACTTGTCTGCCTTGGATGAGGCTCTAAGGTAGGCTAAGGCCATATTTTCTTCGATTGTCATGGACGGAGCCGTACCCTTCAGTGGATCCTGAAAAAGATGTCCTATAACCTTGCTTCTCACATGTTCCTTTTCAAAGGTAATATCCTCTCCATCCAAATATATATTGCCCTCATCACAGATGAAGGTACCTGCTATGGCATTAAACATGGTAGACTTGCCTGCTCCGTTGGAGCCAACTATTGTGGCAAAATCCCCATCCTTCAAATCTAAGGATACATGAGACAAGGCAGTCTTTTCGTTGACTGTGCCTGGATTGAAGGTTTTTGATATATTATCGAGCTTTAACATTATCTACCCTCCCTAGATTTTCTTGATGCCACATTACTAATCTCCCTCTTTTTAAGAGCAGTCATATTTTTCACATAAGGAGCTGCAAGGGCTATGGTAACAATCAAGGCTGAAACCAGCTTTAAGGACTCTGCTGGAACCGACAGACGAAGTGCCAAGGCCACAATAAAGCGATACAGGACTGAGCCTGCTATAGTGCCTATTATACGACGCAGGGTAGAGCCCTTATTGCCTATAAGGGTCTGACCTATAATAAGAGAAGCAAGAGCTATGGTTACCATGCCGGTACCTATATTGATATCTGCTGACTTCTGGTATTGAGCTATAAGCACACCTGAAAGGCCAGTTAAGGCATTGGCCAGGCAAAGGCCTACTGTTATGGTAAATGTAGGGTTAATGCTGGAAGATTTTACCATTTCTGCATTGTCACCTGTTGCACGAATTGACATACCAAGGGTAGTTCCCAAGAACCACCAGAGTGCCAGTACAACAATAGCAACAATAATGACAATGATAATTACCTTATACCAATCACCTGCTACTGCTCCTATAGTATCCTTTCCCAGGGAAAAAATAGTGTCATTACCAAAAATGTTGATGACAGAAGCTCCCATTATAAAGATATTGATGGTATAAAGGCCTGTGTTGACAATGATACCTGCTATAATAGACTCTATACCCAAGCGGGTCTGCAAAAAGGCCGTTACAAAGCCTGCCATAGCGCCAGTAAGCATAGCCGCGAAAAGTGCAAGAAAAGGATGGCCTGCAACTGTTACAACAGCACCTATGGCACAGCCCAAGGTAAAGCAGCCATCAGTAGTAAGGTCTGCGATATTTAAAATAGTAAATGAGATAAAAAGCGCCAGCGCAACCAGGGCATATATGCAGCCCAGCTCCAAAGCACTTTGAAAAATTGAAACGGTAAATAAACCCGACATAATAAACTCCCTAAAACAAAAAAATACACAGGCCAGGTATTCCCTGGCCCATGAAAAAATCAGATCTTATTCAAACTCCTCTGCAGTCTGAACCTCTACAAAGCCATCGCTCATATCCTGAATCTTGGTGTAGTCATAGCCAATAGCTGCTGCTGTCTCTGTGTTAACTGTAGCAATACCATTGTCAAGAGTGCGTACGGCAAGGCTTGCTACGTCTGCACCATCCACAAGAATCTCGGCTACCATCTCAGCTGTCTGCTGACCCAGTGTCTCGTAGTTAACACCATATCCTAAGAAAGCTCCGTTTAGGGCAAAGGAATCAGCTCCACAATAGTGTGGAATACCTGCCTCTGTAAATTTCTCATAGATACCAAGCTCTGCAGTCATAATGGTATTGTCAGTAGGAGTAAATACCGCATCAACACCTGCTGCAACCAAAGCATCTGCTGCCAGCATTACCTCATCATTGGTGGTGCCTGTCTTTTCTACATACTCAACCCCCTTGGCATCAAGATATGCCTTGGCTGACTCAATAGCTGAAGCTGAAGAGTCCTGGCTCTTGTCATACAAAAGACCTACAGAATCAATTTCCTTATCCATAGTAAACATAATATCGAAAAGGGCATCTGTATTAAGGGCATCTGAAGTACCTGTGATATTAGCACCAGGTGCCTCAAGAGACTCTACCAAGCCAGCTCCTACTGGATCTGATACTGCTGAGAAAACTACAGGAATCTGATTATCCTCTGTAGCAGACTGGCAAATCATGGCTGTAGGTGTAGCAATAGGAACCAGCACATCCACCTGATCGTTAATAAGCTCAGTAACTATCTGGTTGATAGTTGTGGAATCTGCCTGGCCATTGTAGTAATAATCAGCATACTCAAAGGTAACACCCTTTTCCTGTCCTAAGGCGTCAAGCTCAGCCTCAAGGCTTGATACAATCTGATTGAGGGAAGCATCATCAACATACTGTATAATTCCTACCTTATATACAGCTCCCTCAGCAGATGTCTCCTCTGCTGCAGCATCCCCTGTAGTTTCAGCTGCTGTATCCTCTGTTGCAGCTGAACCACAGCCTGCAAGAAGTGCTGTTGCCATAAGAGACACCATCATAAGTGAAAATAATTTCTTTTTCATATTCTGTCCTCCATATTAACGGCGACCATGCCTGAAAAATATTTCAAACACTAACCACCTAATTAGTCAGTATTTTAGCACAATGCTTTAGTGAGTTAAAGTGCAAAATAAAAAATAAGTATTTTGTCCTATCTACAAAACATCAAGGCAGAATATTTGTACAAAAAAATAGTCCTGACTACTTATCTTAATCAGGACTATTTAATATGTTTTTTTACCAGCTAAACTAAGCTTTTGGCCTACTCAATCTAATTTACAGGCAAGTGAATAGGCTAGTTAACTAGCAAAACTCTTCTACATATTTTTGTATATTGCTGGCATTGGCATAGCGGGTCACCTTATCCCCATCCACTACTACAAGAGTAGGTGCCTGCATAACTCCATACTCACGGGTTAAATCCTTATTTTCCTCTGCATCAATAAGAACATAGTCCTCGCCATCCAGCATTTCCTTTGCAAGAGCACAGTTAGGACAAGTCTTGGTTGTAAAAAGATACCTGGTGCCTGCTGAAGGGGCTTCAGTTACTACTGAAAAATTGATAACTGGCTCTTCCTTTTTTTCTCCAGTGCGGGTGCAACGAGATGAAGCTATGTCATAAAGCTTACGGTTTTTGTACTCCTGGGCCTTTCCCTCATTCCAGTTTTGAACTGGGCGATAGTAGCCTGTGATACGGCTGTATACCTCAGCTGGTTTGCCACAATGTGGACAGGTAAAATGCTCACCTGCTATATAGCCATCTTGCTTACATACTGAGTATGTAGGTGACAGAGTATAATATGGAAGCTTATAATTTTCTGCAATCTTGCGAACCAGGTTGGCTGCTGACTGCCAGGTAGGCAGCTTTTCACCAAGGAAGGCATGGAATACAGTACCTGATGTATACAGTGTCTGTAGCTCATCCTGTACCTCGAGAGCATCAAAAATATCAGATGAATACTCAACTGGCATGTGAGATGAGTTGGTATAGAAAGGAGTGTCTCCTTCCTTGCCGGCAGTAATAATATCTGGGAACTGGGCTCTATCATGCTTTGCGAAACGATAGGTTGTAGACTCAGCAGGGGTAGCCTCGAGATTGTAGAGATCTCCATACATCTCCTGATAATCTGACAATCTCTCACGCATGTGGTTGAGCACATCCTTTGTAAACTGCTGTACTCTCTCATCTGTCATATCTGCACGAAGCCACTTGGCATTAAGGCCTGCCTCATTCATACCGATAAGACCGATGGTAGAAAAATGGTTGTTGAAAGTGCCAAGATAGCGCTTTGTGTATGGATAAAGTCCCTCATCAAGAAGCTTGGTAATGACGCCACGCTTAATCTTAAGTGAGCGGGCAGATATATCCATAAGCTTGTCTAAACGAACATAAAAATCTGCTTCGTCAGCAGCCTGATAAGCTATACGAGGCATATTGATAGTAACAACACCAACAGAGCCGGTTGACTCACCTGAGCCAAAGAAGCCACCAGACTTCTTGCGAAGCTCACGAAGGTCAAGACGAAGACGGCAGCACATAGAGCGCACGTCGCTTGGCTCCATATCGGAATTGATGTAATTGCTAAAATATGGTGTGCCATATTTGGCTGTCATCTCAAAAAGGAGACGGTTATTTTCTGTATCTGACCAGTCAAAATCTCTGGTAATAGAATATGTAGGAATAGGATACTGGAAGCCACGACCATTGGCGTCACCTTCAATCATAATCTCAAGGAAGGCCTTGTTGACCATATCCATCTCAGCCTTGCAATCCTTATACTTAAAATCCTGCTCCTCGCCACCTACTATAGCTGGAAGCTCAGCCAAGTCATTTGGTACTGTCCAATCCAATGTAATATTGGAGAAAGGTGCCTGGGTACCCCAGCGAGAAGGTGTGTTGACACCGTATATAAATGACTCAAGGCATTTTTTAACTTCTTCATATGAAAGCTTATCTGCCTTTACAAATGGTGCAAGATAGGTATCAAATGATGAAAATGCCTGGGCTCCTGCCCATTCATTTTGCATAATGCCAAGGAAATTAACCATCTGATTGCAAAGCACTGACAAATGCTTGGCTGGAGCAGAGGTAATCTTGCCTGTGATACCGCCTAAGCCTTCCTGAATAAGCTGCTTTAATGACCAGCCAGCACAATATCCTGTAAGCATAGACAAATCATGGATATGAATATCGGCACTGCGGTGAGCATTTGCTATTTCCTCGTCATATATCTCTGAAAGCCAGTAGTTGGCTGTAATAGCGCCAGAATTGGACAAAATAAGTCCACCTACTGAATATGTAACAGTAGAATTTTCCTTAACACGCCAGTCCTCTACCTTGACATAGCTGTCCACTACATTCTTGTAGTCAAGAACTGTAGACTTCATGTTGCGCATCTTTTCACGCTGCTTCCTATATAATATGTAGGCCTTAGCCACATCGGTATATCCTGTCTGCTCCAAAACAGCCTCTACAGAATCCTGGATATCCTCAACTGAAATCTTGCCTTCTTTTATTTTAGTTTGAAAATCAGCCGAAACACGCAAAGATAAAAGACCTATAATATCGTCATTGTAGGACTTTCCTGTTGCATCAAAAGCCTTTGCAATAGCATCATTAATCTTGCCTAAATTAAATTCTGCTATCTCACCATCACGTTTAACTACTGTAAACAAATTTCTCACCATTCCCTTCTATAACTATATCGCCAATTAATATGGCAAAAGGCGATTTTTCTCCCTTGTCAAAAAGCCCTAGGCTCTCATTGGACGACTTGGATATATATTAACAAAATATAGTGGCCAACTTCAATAAGCAATCACTATATATAGTACTTTTCGTCAATATGACGAATTTAGATGGGAAAATTTGAATATATTTTAGGGTGATTTTTGTATCAACTTATACCATATGTTGCCGACAACAAAAAATCTCACCACAAGATATTGTAGTGAGATTAATGTCTTTTTTATCTGGTCTGCAGAAAAATAAGCTCTTTTTGGGCATCTGCATCATCTGGGTAAGCTTCTAGATATTGTGTCAAGACTTCTTTTGCCTCATCAAAACGCTTGAGATTTTCAAGTGCAACCACGTGGCCCTTTAAAAGCTGGGACTCATTGGTCACCACCTCTAAGCCCTCTCCTGTCTCATAATAGCTTAGGGCATTCTCATAATTGCCAGCGGCAAGCTCTATATCTCCTAGGGTAGCCAATGCCTCTGATGTAACATCATCTGAGGAAGCATACTGTTCCAGCAAGCTTTGGGCTGTGGCATTGTCACCCTGAGCCTGATATATTTTGGCCATGTACAAGGACGCCTCAGGTATATTTTTATCTATGGCATTTTGCAAGTACTCTGTGGCGGAATCATAATCCCCAAGCAGATAATATATGCGCCCCTTATAATAGGAAGACTCAGCCGACTTATCGGATACCTCTAGGGCTTTGTTTAGGTAAGTAGCTGCCTGATCACCATAGCCCAAGGCTGTGAGATTTTCGTATATCTGTATATATAGAAGATAATTTTTATCATCCAAAGTAAGAGCAGCGTCATAGTCAGCCGCCGCCATATCTATATCTCCAGTATCTGCGTATATGCTGCCCCTCAAAAAATGAGGCTCATAGGCACCCTCATCATAGACAATAAGTGCCGTGTATGTAGCTATGGCATCCTCTGTAAGGCCTGCCTTGTACTGGGCTGCAGCCTTGTAATAGTCTATATCTATCTCAAGAGAGCCCACATGCCCCATGGATAGAGATAAAGCCTCATTGAAAGAGTCGATAGCCCCCTGATAGTCTCCAGACTCTATCAGCGCAATTCCCTGGTCGCGCAAGCTGGTCTGCTCTGCAGATGTAGAAGAACAAGCCACCAGACACATAAGTGCCCCACTTATTAAAAATGTTAAGATAATACGTTTTTTCATGACTTTAGTTTAACAAAGACAGGGGGCAATGTGTAGGAAAACTTGAAAGAAATGAATATATTTTATATACTACTTGCTAAAAGCACACTGTTGCTTTGGCAATATCTGGCAACATAATATTTTTTATTTTTTAAAAAAGGAGTAATATTTTTGGACACGGACTATTTCAGTTTTATCATTCTCATTTTACTTTTGGCTGCTTCAGCTTTTTTCTCATCCTCGGAGACAGCCCTTACTACAGTCAACCGCATCAAGATCAAAACTATGGCAGATGAAGGCGATAAGCGGGCCATTACTGTTCTTAAGGTCACAGACAAGCCCAAGAAAATGCTTTCTGCCATTCTCATAGGCAATAATATTGTCAATCTGTCTGCATCATCCCTGGCTACTACCCTGGCCATCGATATATTTGGCAGCGTAGGCGCCGGTATTGCCACCGGTATTCTCACCCTGCTTATTCTTATTTTTGGAGAAATCACCCCAAAATCACTGGCTACCTTAAATTCCATACAGATTTCACTGGCAGTTGCTGGCATCATCGATTTCATTATGACTATCCTGACTCCAGTTATTGCCGCCGTCAATTTTCTTGCAGGACTTTGCATCAGACTATTTGGCATTGATCCTAATTTCAAGGACGACACCATCACTGAGGAGGAGCTGCGTACCATGGTGGATGCATCCCACGAAAGTGGTGAAATAGAAGGTGATGAGCGTGTTATGATACACAAGGTGTTTGATTTTTCTGATGCCACCGCAAAGGAAGTAATGATTCCCCGTATAGACATGACCATGGTTGATTCCGATATCAGCTACAGCGACCTTCTTGATGTATTCAAAGAAAATATGTACACTCGACTTCCTGTTTGCAAGCCTGATTCTGACGATGTTATAGGCATTGTCAATATGAAGGACTTTCTTACCCTTGATAAGGATGCGCCTTTTGACATTACCCATTTTTTGCGGGATGCATATTTTACCTACGAGATGAAAAATGTATCTGACCTTTTCGATGAGATGCGTGCCCAATCAATAGCCATGTCTATCGTCCTAGATGAATATGGCGCCCTATCCGGCATGATTACCCTTGAGGATCTTTTGGAAGAAATCGTAGGAGAAATCAGGGATGAGTATGATGCCGATGAAGAGGAAAAAGTCACAAAGCTTTCTGACCGAGAATACATTGTGACAGGCTCTATGAACTTAGAGGACCTGTGCGAAATGCTTCCTTTAGACTTTACCTCAGAGGATTACGACACCATTGGTGGCTACATAGTTGGTGCCTTCGATCACTTCCCTCAGCCTGGTGAAATGTTTGTTTCAGAAAACGGTGTTATTGTCAGAGTTATCGGGGTAGACAAAAAGCGCATCACAAAGCTGCGACTTAAGCTGCCTGCCCAACAGAGTGAAGAAGAATCGTAACTATATTAACCATCAGTCCCACGCTTCCAGCGCACTGATATAAACGCAAGGCTGCCCCTGTGGCAGCCTTTATTTTTTGCTCTGCAGCCTTAAGAGTATCTCTATGAAGGCTTCTTATATAATTTCTCACGGCTGCCACCTGATAATCTATAGCCTGTGGGCCTCTTGCCTGCCGTCTCTCATATAAAACTCCCATACACTCATACATTTCTGCAAAGCAGGAGCCCTGGCACATGTCATTATATGGTTTGACTGACTTAGACCCCACCTTTATATTTTCTATCAGTTCCTTTAATCCAGGCTTTAGAAGCTTAGGTGCCCTATCATAAGACAGATATATTGCATCAATGACAGAATTTTCTGCCGAAAGATTGATTAATTCTAGCTGCCATTGCAAAAATGCAACTTTTCCTGCGTCTGGCATTTTAGTCTTTTTTCCCTTTCCCAGAACAATAATTGCAAAAACAAAAAGTCCTAAAACATTTATCACCATAAATATCTTAAAGCTGATAGTCTCCTGCCACTTAAGATATATCCCCAGATTTAAGGCCATTAAAACCAGTATCATGGCAGTTCCTTTAATTGCCGCTGCTCTTGCTCTTAGTCTATGCTCCTTTAATTCTTTTATCCAAAGATTCTTTATCTCATGGGTAAGTCCTAAAAGCTCCTTGTCTGGTTTCCTGTCCAAAGACAAGATTACCTGATGATATATACAGACTGGAAAAGCCTGCAGCTTTTTTTCTATATATGAAAATGCCTCGGCCAGCTGACTAAGAGAATCTTTAGGTCCCTGAACTATTTTTTGTGCCCTTTTCATGATTTTAGACAAGGAAGTGCCTGGCTTGAGATTAAAATACATCTCCGTAATAATACCTTCATGACTTACCCCAGAGCCCCATGTATACAAAAGTCGCTCTATATAAAGCAAAAGCATTTTTTCTTTTTTTCTGATTAAAAGGTCCTTTACACCTGCAATTATCAGGATAAATCCTACAAATAAAGCCCAAATGATAAGATAATAAATCAAATTTTCTTCTTTCATAAATGTCCTTTCTTTTAACTGTTTAATTCAGTCAATAAATCCCCTTTCTCTATGCCTAATCAATGGCGACTGCTTAAAGAAAATGAATTTCTACCTGCTAATTAAACAATTATATGTAATATAGTAATAAAGTTGGAAAATAGGGCGAAGCTGCCCTGTTTGAAAAATAGACTGTCAGATAATATCATCGTTTTGACCTTTTTGCAATACCTACTCGATAAAAAAAAATAAACATGTTACAATGCTTAGTGTCAAAATACATATTTATTTATGAATAAGTATAGAGGTAAAAGGAGGCAATTATGGCAGAGACAACATGTTCTTCAGCCGGCTCATGCTCCAAGGAATCCTGTGCAGGCTGCGCTTCAGCAGCAGGCTCTCAAGAGCGCAACACATCCTTTTTGGAACAGGCCAATAAAAATTCCAATGTAAAACACGTAATCGGCGTAGTATCTGGCAAGGGCGGCGTAGGCAAGTCCATGGTAACAGCCACCATGGCTGGCATTATGAAAAGAGCTGGCTATCAGGTGGGCATACTTGATGCAGATATCACCGGTCCATCTATCCCAAAGATGTTTGGAGTTACTGATCCTATTGTAGGTAACGACGATGGTTCTTTCCCTGCAGTAGCAGCAGACGGCACCAAGATTATGTCAGTCAATCTTATGCTTGATGACGAGGAGGCACCTGTAGTATGGAGAGGTCCTGTAATTGCAGGAGTTGTTAAGCAGTTTTGGACTGATGTACAGTGGGGCGATGTAGACTATCTTTTCGTAGATATGCCACCAGGCACAGGTGATGTACCTCTCACATGCTTTCAGTCACTTCCTGTAGATGGCATAGTCATCGTCACCAGCCCTCAGGAGCTTGTTACCATGATAGTTAAAAAGGCCTACAATATGGCTGAGATGATGCACATTCCAGTACTTGGCCTTGTCGAAAACTATTCATATGTAAAATGTCCTGACTGCGACAAGCATATCTCTGTCTTTGGGGAAAGCCACATAGATGAAGTAGCAGCCGAATTAGGCCTTCCAGTACTTGGCAAGATGCCTTTGGATCCTGCTATTGCAGCATCCTCTGACAGCGGTCGTATCTATGACTTTGACAACTCTCATATTGCAGCTGTCAAAGATATTTTAGAAAAATTAAATTAAAAAGGAGAACAATCATGTCAAATCCAATCGTTACCATCGAAATGGAAAACGGCGATATTATGAAAGCTGAGCTTTATCCAGAAATCGCACCAAACACAGTCAATAACTTCATAAGCCTTATCAATAAGGGCTTCTACGATGGAGTTATCTTCCACAGAGTCATCAAGGGCTTTATGCTGCAGGGAGGAGACCCACAGGGCACAGGTACAGGAGGCCCTGGATATTCTATCAAGGGTGAATTTTCAAATAACGGCTTTACAAACGAATTGAAGCACACCCCTGGTGTCCTTTCAATGGCCCGTACTTTTATTCCAGATTCTGCTGGCAGCCAGTTCTTCATTATGCACCAGACCAGCCCACACCTTGATGGTGAGTATGCAGCCTTTGGCAAGGTAATCGAAGGAATGGACATTGTCAACAAAATCGCAGAGGTTGCCACCAACTTCGCAGACAAGCCTCTCGAGGACCAGCGCATGAAGAAGGTCACCGTAGACACCTTTGGAATTACATACCCAGAGCCTGAGAAGTGCTAATTCTTTTAGCTGCTTCTTATATGCATATTTAACTGAATAGTGGCTTGGCCCGCCTCGGGGGGATCTATTGCATCCTAAAAGTTCAGTCACGCAAAATATACGCGAGGGTCGTGCTATCCAAGTTCCACTAA
>CAVJHG010000038.1:0-14748 GCA_963649335.1 bacterium | reverse complement strand
ACTTTAGTATGTCAAAAACCTGACCATCCTTGGTAACACGGGCCTGCTTATAAAAAACAGGACCTCCATCCTCCAGCTTAATGGCCAAGGCCACAACAAGCATAAGTGGAGATAATACAATAGCTGCCAGACAACATAAAACCATATCGCACAAACGCTTAAGAAAAGCCTGCTCCGGTGTCAAGCCTCCGGTTTTGAGAAGTACCAGTGGTGTGTCAAACTGATGAATTCCCTCGCCACCAGATATAATTACGTCAGATATCTTTGGTGTAATATAGGTCTCTACAGAATGCATGTAACAATATTTAAGCAAATCATTGCGATCCTTGGCAGATACATCAGATATAACCACTCCGTCATAATCTGCCAGCATGGCCTCGATTTTATCAAGTCCCTCTGACACTGATACAATCTTCTTGATATTGTAGCTGTCTGCACGGGTGTCCATCTTAACCTTGAGACCTACAGACTCCCGATTGCCATAGACCATAAGCAGGGAGCTTGCCTTGGAATTGTGCTCGTATATAGCAAAAAATATATATACACATACAAGAGATACTGCAAAATTAGCCAGGGTAAGCAAAAGCAAGGGCCCTGCCGGCACCATAGTATTGGCCATAAGGCAGAGCTGAAAATACGTAATAAAATCAACTATAAAAATAGCTATCCACTGGGAAAAAAGCACATCTGATATACGCAAAAAGCCATACTTAAAGCCCTCGCACAGGTGGATAATAACAAGATTGAGGACAAAATATATGCCCATAAGAATATACTTGCCGCGTCCTAAAAATGGAAAAAAATAGTCACTATCAAATATCATATTTTTCCAGAACCAATAAAAGACCAGGGTCATAATAAGTAGTTCAATAAGGCTCTCAACTTTTCTGATTGTATTTTTATTTTTCAATGTATAATCATCCTTCAAATATAGTATGTGACTGCTCAAAAACATTTGAACTTTCACTTTTTACACAGCAAACCAACTGTACATAATTAACATCAATTTTACTATCTTTTCCTATATATGTCAAAGTAAGGTAAGCAATCGTAGCTCTTTTTCAATATAAAAAAACCCCGGAAAAACCGGGGCTTAAATGCTCTATGAAAGTCTGGCTACGATGCTATCCAATGTGTCTACAGGAACAGTGCCATCAGCATAGAGCTGATTAATAGTGCTTTCACTGTCCAACAAAGAAGTAACATCTAACCATGTTCCCTTTGCAAACTCCTCATCAAAGATTGCAAAAATATCTCTATTTTTAAGTAATGCAGATAATGGATATTCTCTAAAATTCATAGTCACTGTACTTAAATCAAGCTAATTAAACTCTTGATAAGTACTCTCCTGTTCTAGTATCAATCTTGATTGTCTCGCCATTTTCAACGAAGAGTGGTACCTGAACCATAGCGCCTGTCTCAACAGTAGCTGGCTTGGTAGCGCCTGTAGCTGTATCACCCTTGAAGCCTGGCTCAGTATCTGTAATCTGAAGCTCTACGAACATAGGTGGCTCAACTGAGAAAATCTCACCATTGTGTGAAAGCATCTTGCATACTTCATTTTCCTTAACAAACTTGAGAGCGTCGCCAATCTGGTCAGCTGTAAGAGCAACCTGATCGTATGTCTCAACATCCATAAAGTTGTATAAATCGCCATCGCTATAAAGATACTGCATATCCTTACGATCGATACGTGCTGCAGGGAACTTCTCTGTAGGACGGAAAGATGTCTCTGTAACACCACCGTTCTTGATATTTTTAAGCTTAGTACGAACGAAAGCTGCGCCCTTACCTGGCTTAACATGCTGGAATTCAATTACCTGATAGACCTGATTGTCCATCTCAATAGTCATACCGTTTCTAAAATCACCGGCTGTAATCATTATAAAATCCTCCTTAAATAGACCTATAGTCACTCGTATAGTCGATTTTACTCCAAATCAAGGCACATTTCAAGTCTATCTTCTAAATCTAACAGTCTCGTACTTGGCATGTGTTCTGACACAATTTTTCAAATCCATAATTCTAGCGTCAATGGGACCATCAGGAATCACCACATCAATAGAAGATGCCATATTGTCTATAAGCAAATCGTCAAAGTCTGAAAGTGGGGTTGCCTGAAGTATTTTTGCCTTATCATCAAAAAGCTCAGCATCCAAAAACTCTGCCAAAATAGGATTTATCATATCATTTTCATTATCGTACATTTCTTTTCCTCCGATAAAAGTTACTGATGACAATGCCATCAGAAATCATTAAACTTATTGTAACATTATTTAATGAGAATAGGGGAATAATATGATAGAAAGAAAAAGATTACTTTCCATGGGATATTACAACAAGGCTGCTTCCTTTACAGGTTCTGATGGCAATAAGCACTACCGTATCGAAAAATATATGGAAGACCACACCACAGAGACCGTCAACGACGCTGGTGAGACTCTTACTGAGACTGAGCAAATAAAAAAGCTAAAGGCAACCATTTGGCCAGGTCCCTTTAGCTTTGAAAATACTGATGATGACAAAAAGCAATCCAAGGTAGAGGAATTCTCCGAAGAAGGCCTGCAGGCCTTAGTGGACTGGATGAATTCTCTCACCCTGGATTAGTCCTAAAAAGGTGTCAATTTTGTGTTTTATAACACATAAATTGACACCTTTTCTTCTTTGCTTAGAAATTACAAAAAGTCCTTTATAAACTTGTATATCTTATCGCTTCCTACAATATAACTGCTGTGATCCTGGTTTTTAAAAATCTGAACCTTTGAATCAGGAATGTTTGCAGCTATTTTAGCAGTTTCCTTTTCCTTTACCATATCATTTTCTCCAGCAAAAATAAGGGCTGGAACTGTAATAGCTGAAAGGTCTGCCGGCTTGATATCCGGTTCTTCAAGCATAAGTAAAGTACGCGGATCCTTATTTGTCTTATAGAGCTTTTTTATCTCATGAAGAGCCTTCCTGGTAAGGCCATCTGGGCTTAGGTTTGCTCCACAGCATATGATGCCCCGCAGCAAGTCGCTCCTTTTGATTGCAGCAAGCAAGGCTATAATGCCACCATCTGAAAAGCCAAATACAACTGGATGGTCTATTTCAAGACCTTCTATTAGATTGATAACATCCGATGCCATATCCTTATAATGATAAGCCTTTGGAGTAGCACTCTCACCATGACCTCGACTGTCCATGGCATAAACTGTATGGTCAGCACTCATGGTCTCTGCCAAGGCATCAAATATGTGATGGTCCTCACCATTGCCATGTAGAAGTATAACTGGAGACCCATCCCCAGTCTTTTCATAGCTTATAATTTGTGAATTGAGTTGTATATACATGCCACTACCTCACTTGCAGGCTACTTATCTTCTATGACCTTATATTTGCATCTTTTGACAAAAAATGTACTTTAAAGAAAGCGCTCAGCTACTCAGCTATTACATCTGTCATGTCATAAAGGCCTGGCTCTTTTCCAGCCAAGTACTTAGCTGCCTGAACAGCTCCTTTGGCAAATACGCTCTTAGAATAAGCAGTGTGTTTTATAGTGATAACCTCATCAAGGCCAGCAAAAATCACCTCGTGCTCACCCACTATATTACCACCACGAACAGCAGAGATACCTATCTCATTGACAGGTCTCTTTTCTCTTCTGCCAGAACGATCGTAGACATAATCATATTTTTCAGCTAGAGCATCATTGCAGGCATCTGCCAAAGCAAGAGCTGTGCCAGATGGTGCATCCAGCTTCTGATTGTGGTGCTTTTCTACTATCTCAATATCAAAGCCTGCCTCTGCAAAAACAGCTGTAGCCTTTTTGCAAAGATCAAAAAGTGTATTGATACCTAGGGACATATTGGCTGAACGAAGAACAGCTGTCTTTGTGCTTGCAGATGTAACATGGGAAAGCATATCCTCTGTAAGACCAGTGGTACACAATACCACCGGCTTATTGTGAGTCTCACAATATGTGAGCAGTCCATCTGTAGTAGATATATGAGAAAAGTCAATAACCACATCAAAATCTACATCAACTTCATCTATTGAAGCATATACAGGATAGTCGTTTTTCACTTCGGTATTTTTATCCACGCCTGCCACAATAACAGTTTCTTTATCTGCCTGACATATCTCAGTTATAACCTGTCCCATATGGCCATTGCAGCCATGCATAAGTATTTTTGTCATAGTAGCCTCCAATCTGTAATCTAACTTGGTAAATAGCCCACTGGACCAAATCGTTAGTCCCCCAACTCAGCTCACGCTAAAAATTGGGAGATTCAGCGACCGAGTTAAAGCTCACAGCTTATTTTCTAATATTTGATCTCTTTCTCTGAAGAGGATCAAGGATTCTCTTACGGATACGAAGAGACTCTGGTGTAACCTCAAGAAGCTCATCTACATCGATGAAATCAAGAGCCTGCTCAAGACTTAAGACTCTAGGTGGAACCAAGGTCAGAGCCTCATCTGCAGATGAAGAACGAGTATTGGTCAAATGCTTTTTCTTGCAGACATTGAGCTCGATATCCTCAGCACGAGAGCTCTGACCAATAACCATACCTGAATACACCTTCTCTCCTGGTCCAATGAAAAGTGTACCACGCTCCTGGGCCGAGAAAAGACCATAGGTAACTGACTCACCTGTCTCGAAGGCTATAAGAGAACCAAGCTTACGATAAGCAATATCTCCCTTGTATGGCTCATAGCCATCGAAAATAGTATTGATGATACCATTACCCTTGGTATCAGTCATGAACTCACCTCTGTAGCCGATAAGACCACGGGATGGAATCTTGAACTCGATACGTGTATAACCACCAGCTATAGGCGACATGTTGCGAAGCTCGCCCTTACGCTGAGACAGCTTCTCGATTACAGCACCTGTAAACTCGTCTGGCACGTCGATATAAGCAACCTCCATAGGCTCCAGCTTCTTGCCATTTTCATCTGTATGGTAGAGAACCTCTGCCTTTGATACAGCAAACTCAAAGCCTTCACGGCGCATGTTCTCTATAAGAACTGACAAATGAAGCTCACCACGACCAGATACCTTAAGGCTGTCTGGTGAATCTGTATCCTCGACACGAAGAGATACATCTGTATTAAGCTCCTTCATGAGACGCTCACGAATGTGGCGTGAAGTAACAAACTTACCTTCCTGGCCAGCAAGTGGGCTGTCATTAACTATGAAATTCATAGAAATAGTAGGTTCAGATATTTTCTGGAATGGAATAGGATTAGGCGCATCTACTGCACAGATGGTATCACCTACATGCAAATCACCAATACCAGAAATGGCTACGATTGAACCAATACTAGCCTCTGCTACATCCACCTTGTTAAGGCCATCATACTCAAACAGCTTTGAAATACGAACCTTTTTGTTAATTGACTCATCATGAGCATTAACAACAACAGCATCCTGGTTAACCTTAATAGAACCATTTTCTACCTTACCGATACCGATACGACCTACATACTCATTGTAGTCAATGGTAGAGATAAGAACCTGGGTAGGAGCCTCAGGATCTCCAGTAGGAGCTGGAATATAATCAACAATAGTCTCAAAGAGAGCTGTCATATCCTTGTGCTCATCTGAAAGATTGCGGATTGCAAAGCCTTCCTTAGCTGATGCATAGATAAATGGGCAATCAAGCTGCTCGTCTGACGCATCCAGGTCCATGAAAAGCTCTAATACCTCATCAATAACCTCGTCTGGACGGGCTTCTGGACGGTCAATCTTGTTGATACATACGATAACAGGCAAATTGAGATCAAGAGCCTTCATAAGAACGAACTTGGTCTGTGGCATAGCACCCTCGAAGGCATCTACCACAAGAACTACACCGTTTACCATCTTAAGAACTCGCTCTACCTCGCCACCGAAATCAGCATGGCCTGGAGTATCTATAATGTTTATCTTGGTATCCTTGTAAAATACAGCTGTATTTTTTGACAAAATAGTAATACCACGCTCGCGCTCGATGTCGTTAGAGTCCATGACACGCTCGGCAACTTCCTGGTTTTCTCTGAAGACACCAGACTGCTTTAAAAGCTCATCTACCAGAGTAGTTTTGCCATGGTCAACGTGGGCGATGATGGCTATATTACGAATATTCTCTCTACTTTCTATCATTTCAAATCCTTTTCTATATTCCTATCAACTGATTAGTGCAATGGAGTAAGCTGGCTCTTGCCTCCCATATAAGGACGAAGCGCCTCTGGGATAGCTACTGAGCCGTCTTCACGCAGGTTGTTCTCCAAAAATGCAATAAGCATACGAGGTGGAGCAACAACTGTATTATTAAGAGTATGGGCAAAATACTTGCTGCCATCCTCTCCCTTTACTCTTATCTTAAGACGTCTTGCCTGAGCATCGCCGAGATTTGAGCATGAGCCTACCTCGAAGTACTTCTTCTGACGTGGTGACCATGCCTCTACATCACATGACTTAACCTTGAGGTCTGCCAAGTCACCTGAGCAGCACTCCAAAGTACGAACTGGAATATCCATGCTGCGGAACAAATCTACTGTATTCTTCCAAAGAACATCATAATACTTCTTTGAATCCTCTGGCTTGCAGACTACTATCATCTCCTGCTTTTCAAACTGGTGAATACGATATACACCGCGCTCTTCAATACCGTGAGCGCCCTTTTCCTTTCTGAAGCAAGGTGAGTAGCTGGTAAGTGTATAAGGCAGCTTTGCTTCCTCATTGACTGTATCAATGAACTTACCAATCATAGAGTGCTCAGATGTACCGATGAGATAAAGGTCCTCACCCTCAATCTTGTACATCATGGCATCCATCTCCTCGAAGGACATAACACCAGTAACTACATTTGAACGAATCATGAAAGGAGGAATGCAATATGTAAAGCCTCTGTCAATCATGAAATCGCGAGCATATGAGATAACTGCTGAGTGAAGACGTGCTATATCTCCCATAAGATAGTAGAAGCCATTGCCGGCAACCTTGCCAGCAGCATCCATATCGATGCCATCAAATCTTTCCATGATATCTGTATGATATGGAATCTCAAAGTCAGGAACAAGAGGCTCGCCAAACTTTTCTATTTCAACATTGCAAGAATCATCAGGACCAATAGGCACTGAAGGATCAATGATGTTTGGAATCTTCATCATGATCTGCTCTACCTGGTCAGCCAAGTCCTTCTCAACTGGCTCCAAGTCCTTAATCTCCTGCTTAAGCTCAGCAACCTCTGCCTTTGCAGCCTCTGCTTCTTCCTTTTTACCCTGGGCCATAAGAGCACCAATCTGCTTTGAGGCCTGGTTCATTTTTGCACGAAGATCATCTGCCTTTTGCTGAGTAGCACGGCGCTTGTCATCAAGCTCAATAACCTGATCTACCAGCTCCAGCTTGTGTTCCTGGAACTTCTTCTTAATATTTTCCTTAACAGCATCAGGGTTTTCTCTTAAAAACTTAATATCAATCATTTCTTTTCTCCTAGTTCTTCTTTGCTAATTTTTTTACCTTAAGTATGTACCAAAGCTGTGTTGCAATAAAGATAGATGAATATGTACCTGCTATAACACCTGCAAGAAGTGGAATAGCAAACTCACGAATAGTAGATATACCAAATATAAGAAGCATAAGTACTGTAAGTGCTGTAGTAAAGGATGTAGACAAGCTTCGTGAAAGGGTCTGAGCCAATGACTCATTGGCAATTGCCTTGAGGCTGTCTGCAGTCTCTGTTGTAAGAGACTTGATATTCTCACGGATTCTATCGAAGATAACGATAGTATCGTTAACAGAGTATCCGATGATTGTCAGCATACATGCTATAAATGTAGAGCCTACCGATATACGTAAAAGAGCATATATAGCCAAGGCTATCAGCACGTCATGGCAAAGAGCAACAATAGCCGATGAAGCAAAACGGATATCCTTGAATCTGAACCAGATGTATAAAAGCATAAAGATAATAGCTACAATAACAGCCTTGATAGACTGAGCTCTCATCTCCCCTGAAATAGTAGAACCAATAGACTGAGATGTGATGGCTGTATCCTCTACATCGTAATTTGCAAGGAACATATCATTGAGATCATCTCTCTCATCAAGGGTAAGGGTACGGGTCTTGAAAATAACCTGATCTGTGCCATCTACAAGAGTAGTCTGGATATTGTTATCTCCGGTAATCTCTGCTATCTGAGGAACAACTGTCGATTCAAGCTCCTCCAAGGTATAAGCCTCATTGAAGCCTACTGTAGTAGAAGTACCACCCATAAACTCAAGGGAGTAGTTGAGGGCATTGCCTGAAGTAGCTTTAAAGACACACATACCGATAAGGCCGGCTGCAATGATAACTACTGATACTGCAATAAAGATTGCCTTTTTACCGATGAAGTTAAACTTAACTGGCTCCTTTGCCTTGCCATAAGCCCTGGAATCTTTAATGCCAAGAGCATAGAAGGCATTGATAAGGATACGGGTAATAACTAAGGCTGTAAACATGGATACAACTACACCAAGAGCCAAAGTAACAGCAAAACCCTTGACTGTACCAGAGCCTAGAACACCAAGCACTGCTGCTGCAATAAGGGTAGTAATATTACCATCTAAGATAGCTGACATAGCCTTGGCAAAACCAGCCTCAATAGCTGATGACACCTGACGACCTGCTGCTATCTCCTCACGGATACGAGCAAAGATAATAACATTGGCGTCAACTGCCATACCAATAGAAAGAATCATACCTGCAATACCTGGAAGGGTAAGGGTAATATCATACCACTTGAGAATGCAGATAATAAGGATTGTATAAAGGGCAAGTGCAAGGGATGCAACAAGACCTGGGAAAAGATACATAATGACAAGGAATATCATAACGCAAACAATACCTATGCCTGCTGCAATAAGAGATGTACGAAGAGCATCAGAACCAAGCTGTGCACCAACTACCTGAGACTCTAGCTCCTCAAGCTCTATATCAAGACCACCGATACGGATATAGGAAGCAAGCTTTTCTGCTGCCTCAAGGTCTTCCATACCCTCGATAACACAAGAGCCGCCTGTGATAGCTGAGTTAACAGAAGGAACTGATACGAACTGACCATCATAGTAGATAGCAATGGATTCTCCCGCTGCATAGGCTGCAGTAGTAGCATCAGCAAAGGCTGTTGTTCCCTCGTCATCAAACTGAAGCTGAACAACATACTCTGTGGCATTTGTAGTGGAGTTAGTCTGGGTAACTGCACTGGCAGATAAAATATTCTGTCCTGTAGCGATAACTGAACCATTCTCTACCAGAGTGTCAATGTCATAATTGAGCACATAGCCATACTCACCAGACTCTGTAGTGCCATACTGGTAGTTGGTATTGCCATCTGCATCAGTCTCAGAGATAAAGTAAAGTGTACCAGGTGTACCCAGCTCCTCAAGAAGGGCATTGGCATCTGAAACACCAGGAATCTCTACTGTGATTCTGTCATCACCAACCTTATATACATTGGCTTCTGTAGTAGAGTTTTCTGCAGAAAGATCATTTTCAATACGCTGCTGCAGCTTCTGAATAGTATCAGACATCTGCTCATCAGTTGGAGTATCACCTACCGCCTGATATGTAATGCTGACACCGCCATTGAGGTCAAGGCCAAGCTTTAAGCTGTTGTCGCCCTTATTGACTGTGCCAATAAGAACATTTGCCGCATAATAGCCCAGGCCGCCGATAGCCAGCACCAGGATTATGAGCCAGGCTATGGCTGGTCCCTTTTTCATTTGCTTCATTTTGTAATTCTCCTATTTCTATAAGTATCTATATATCCAGTCAAAATTGCGACTGGCAAAAAGCCTATTGGCCTTTTAGTTCTGCATCATGTACCTTGAGGGCTATAGCGCACTCGATACGCTTTTGCTGCAAAGCACAGCCCACATCATAGGTGCCAAGTATATCGCCGGTGAAGTTGTAAGCATTGGCAGCACAACCACCACTGCAATAAAAACGGGCAAAGCAATCGCGGCACTTAGGCTTGGCATATACGTTGCACTGCTTGAACTTATTGACTGTATCCTGGCGGGTAACCCCCTGCCATACATCTCCTAGTAAAAAGTCAGTATTGCCAACAAACTGATGGCATGGATAAAGCTGACCTGTAGGTGTAACAGCCATGTACTCTGTACCAGAGCCACAGCCCGAAAGACGCTTGTATACACAAGGACCGCCCTCCAAATCAATCATGAAATGGAAGAAGTTAAAATCCTCATCGGTGCCCTGGCGGCGCATCATCTCTGCTGCAAGGGCATCATACTCATCAAAGAGCTGCTGCAAATCCTCTTCCCGCAAAGCATAGCTGTCAGTTTCCTTTGCAACAACAGGCTCTACCGATATCTGCTTGAAGCCTTCATTTGCCAGGTGAATAACATCCTTGGAGAAATCCAGATTATTTCTGGTAAAGGTACCACGGATATAGTACTTGTCCTGGCCACGGGAATCTGCAAGCTTTTTAAACTTTGGCATAATCTTGTCGTAGCTGGCCTGGCCACCTCTGAATGGACGCATCATATCGTGTATCTCAGGACGACCATCACAGCTTAAAACTACATTGGCCATTTCTTTGTTGGCAAATTCCTGTATCTCGTCATTTAAAAGAACGCCGTTGGTGGTAAGGGTAAAGCGGAAGTTTTTATTAGCTGCCTTCTCGATGGAACGGCCGTATTCAACCAGCTGCTTAACCACCTGCCAGTTCATCAGTGGCTCGCCTCCGAAGAAATCCACCTCCAAATTGCGTCTAGAGCCTGAATTGGCTACGAGGAAATCCAAGGCCTGCTTGCCTACTTCGTAACTCATCAGCTCTCTTTTTCCTGTATGATACTCACCCTCCTCAGCAAAGCAATACTTGCATGCCAAGTTGCAGTCGTGAGTAATATGTAAGCAAAGAGCCTTAACTACTGTAGGACGTGCGGTAAAGTCCACAATGCGTGGCTCGTAATTATCTTCTGTAAAAAGTGCCCCATCTGCTATGAGACTATCTACCTCCGAGGCAATGGCTTCAAGCTCATCCTCAGAAACCTCCGGGTGGTTATCTCTCATAGCTGTAAGAGCTCCATCCCTGCCCTGCTCCTGCCAGAGAGCAAGCATATCGTATGTGGCTTCGTCCACAACATGGATGGCGCCACTATTTATATCAATGACTATATTGTAGCCATTGTTTTTAAACTGGTGTATCACAAAAAATGTCCTTTCATAAACGCACATAAGACCGTCCTCTATAGTAGAGTCCGGCCTCTAATGCTAACTTATTAAACTACAAGAATAATTAGTTCTTGTGCTCACAGCTCTGGTTACCAACTGTGCAAGAAGTCTTGCAAGCTGACTGGCATGATGTCTGGCACTCGCCACATCCGCCTTCTTTAACTGTGTTCTGAAGTCTCTTGGTATTTAATGTCTTGATGTGTTCCATGGATAAATCTCCTTTTCTGATATATTTCTAGACCTAAGCCCAGATAGATACACTGAATTATACTACAGCTTATTAAAAAATAAAAGCACTAAAACTCCAAGCCCTTTAATAGGTAACATTTGCATTATCTACGCAAAAATCCAGGGCCTTCTGGGACATGCATACATTTTTTATATATGTCTCACCTGAATAACCCCCATAGGTGTAGTTGTCATATACGGTCTGCACATCATCAGAGCCTGTAAGCTTTAGTACATAGGCTGATATTTCATCATCAGTAAGCTCCATACCTTCAGTCTTTGCAATAGCCTCTAGGATAAGCTCAGACTCCAGGTTCTCTGTCATGCTCTCCTTGAGAGAGGTGTACATAGAATCATAATCGCCACCATTTGCTGTATAAAACTCCTCCAGGGTCTGGTCAGTAAGACCGTAATACTGCTCCATTGAGTCGATGTACATGGCAAGACGGGCATCTAAAACAGCGCTTGGCACACCACTTACAGTAAAATTAGAGGCAAGCTGACTTAAAACATCTGTCTGAGTATCGTTTTCAAGATTGTCGGCAAGCTCCTGCTCATACTGAGTCTTCATACCCTCCTTGAAGGCATCTACAGTATCGTAGTCATAATTGTCAGCTACAATGTCATCAGTCAAATCATCCACTGACTCCACCGCCTTGGCAATGTAATTTATAGTAAAGGTAAAGGTAACAGTCTGGCCTGCAAGATCAGTGCTGCCGTAATTTTCCGGGAATGTAACCTCGCTTGCCACCTCTTGGCCAACTGAGTGGCCTACAAGACCATCTGTAAAGCCATCGATATAGGTCTGCTGGTTAACAACATCCCCATTAAACTCTATGCCAAGTGTAACATCTGTGGCAGTGCCGCCATCAAATGCCACCCCATCCTGAGAGCCTACATAATCAACATTGACATAAGAGTCCTCTTTTATCTCGGTCTGGCTGTCATCCTTGGTATAAATATTGGCCTCGGCAATCATGGAATCCATATAGTCCTGATAGCCATCATCTGTATAGTCATAGGTTCCTTCAAGAGCTACATCAAGCCCCTTGTAATCACCCATGGTTACGTAATCGAATACATCATACTCATAAGCCGCAGCATCCAAGGTCTCTGCAGTATCCTCAGTCTCTTCTGTAGTCTCACTCTTATCGGCTGCATCCTCTTTACTGCTGCCACATGCCATGAAAGATGCCGACATAAGGCCTGCCAGTAACAGGGCAAGTAATTTCTTTTTCATGAAAAATCCTCCTAAACAAAAACAAGCTGTACTTTTAAAATTTGATAAAATAAAGCCTTCTAAAAGCCCATTAACAAAGGTATCTGCTAAAGTATCCCAGGCAGACACGGGGATTATTTTACCATACACGAAAAGATTCTTCTACATTTACTATGGGCAAGATATACTTACAAATATGCAAAAAGCCCGAAGCTTAATGCTTCGGGCTTTTCTCTATTAGTTATTAGCCAATGTAATTGCTTCTTAAAAACTCTTGAAATGTAAGAAGTGTACCATTTTCATTATCAAATAATTCCTTGAATAAGCTCATCTTATTTCCTCCATTATCTTATCTCTTTTTCTCTACAAGAAATATAATAACATTGAAAATAAAATAAGCAATTGATTATCTATACAAATATAACAAAAACACTGGATTGTTTTTGTGTATAATTACCAAAATACTCCCTATTACGACAAGAAAGGCCCTTCTGCAAGTCTCAAAAGTAAAAAAGCTGACCTAAAGATTACATAATCTTTCTGTAAAGCTCCTTGAGCTCCTCTACATTGGTATCTCTTGGATTACCTGGGCAGCATGCATCTGCAAATGCATCTGCAGCAAGCTGGTCTAAGTCTTCCTCACGGATTCTGTCATTCTTTGCAGGAATGCCTACATCCTCAGAAAGCTTCTTAACAGCATCGATAGCAGCCTTTCGGTACTCTGCCTGAGTCATAGAATCAACACCCTCTACACCCATGGCACGAGCTATCTCACGATATCTCTCGCCAGTGTACTCCTGGTTGTACTCCATAACTATAGGAAGCATCATAGCGCAAGCAACACCGTGTGGTGTGTCATAGTGGGCGCCAAGTGTATGAGCGATAGAGTGCGCAATGCCAAGACCTACATTAGAGAAGCCCATGCCTGCAATATACTGAGCCATAGCCATGCCCTCACGTCCCTCTGGAGTATTCTCTACTGCACCGCGAAGATTCTGAGAGATAAGCTTGATAGCCTCAAGATGGAACATATCTGTCATTTCCCATGCAGCCTTTGTGGTATAGCCCTCGATGGCGTGGGTAAGAGCGTCCATACCAGTTGAAGCTGTAAGTCCCTTTGGCATTGAAGACATCATGTCAGGATCGATAACTGCTGTCTCAGGAATATCATTCTCATCAACGCATACGAACTTGCGCTCTTTTTCTACATCAGTAATAACGTAGTTAATGGTAACCTCTGCAGCTGTACCAGCAGTGGTTGGAACTGCGATTGTAGGAACTGCATGATTCTTTGTTGGTGCTACACCCTCAAGTGAGCGAACATCTGCAAACTCAGGGTTGTTAATGATGATACCAATAGCCTTGGCTGTATCCATTGATGAGCCACCGCCGATAGTAATGATAGAATCAGCGCCGCAGGCCTTAAATGCATCTACACCGTCTGTAACATTCTGAATTGTAGGATTTGGCTTGATCTCTGAATAGAGAGTATAAGGAATACCTTCCTTCTCAAGCAAATCTGTAACCTTTGAAGTTACGCCAAACTTTACAAGGTCTGGATCAGAGCATACGAAAATATGCTTGAAGCCCTTGGCCTTTGCAATACCAGGGATTTCTCCAATAGCTCCCTTGCCATGATATGAAACTGTGTTAAGTACTATTCTGTTTGCCAATGTTTTATCCTCCTCTTACTGAGAAATTGTTAATTTTTTCACCAACTATATTACTCCTGAGGGGGAACCATTTCCATGCTTTTATTTACAAAAATAAAAGTTTGTGGATTATGCCCTATTTTACAAGCTCGTTTGTGTGCACTTTTTAACCAAATTTGCGATGGACAAGACAGGTATTTTCTGTTCAATGGTATTTACATTGACCTTATTTGCACGCATCCATTCTTCGAAAAGCATTTTTGCAAATAAGGTTACAGGCATCTAGGCTATATCAATTTTCACTTTGGCTCATTTTTTCTCATAAAAAAACCAGCGGACTAATCCGCTGGCAATTCTACTTCTATAATCATATGTGTGGCTATGGGATCTGCTCCTGTAATTAGGTCATATTCCATATCAATAGTTAGTGAATTTTTGACCTGTT
>CAVJHG010000037.1:0-15142 GCA_963649335.1 bacterium | reverse complement strand
AAAATAAAAAAGAGGCGATTAAAATGACAGGACTTTGGATTGTATTATCGGCTGTAGTGCTTTTATTTATAGGTTATATTACCTATGGCTCTTGGCTGGCCAAGCAGTGGGGCATTGACCCTAAAAGAAAGACACCGGCAGTGGAAAAGGAAGATGGCATAGATTATGTCCCTGCCAAGCCAGCGGTGCTTATGGGACATCATTTTTCATCTATAGCTGGTGCAGGACCTGTAAACGGCCCTATCCAGGCTTCCATATTTGGCTGGGTACCAGTATTCCTATGGTGTATCATAGGTGGTATTTTTATTGGAGGTGTTCAGGATTTCAGTTCCCTTTTTGCATCTATTAGACATGATGGCAAGTCTTTGGGAGAAATAATTGAGGGCTCCATGGGAGGAAAAATCAAAAAGCTTTTCCTCATTTTTACCTTGCTGCTTTTGCTTCTTGTAATTGCATCCTTTGTAAATATTGTGGCAGGCACCTTTTATAGTCCTTCAGAGGTGACAGGCTTTGTCACAAGTCCCGATAATAATCAGGCTACAGCCATGATTTCTCTGCTTTTTATTCTTATTGCCATTATCTATGGTTTTGCAACCAACAGACTTGGAATAAAGACACTTCCAGCCACTATAGCAGGCATAGTAGCCATAGTAGCTATTATTGCTATTGGTCTTAATGTGGGCTTGGCCTTCAGCAGAACTACATGGATTGTTGTTGTAGGTGTGTATATTGCCTTAGCTTCAATGGTGCCAGTGTGGATATTGCTTCAGCCGAGAGATTATCTGTCTAGCTTTTTGCTCTATGCCATGATTATTCTTGCCTTTGTAGGAATAGTTTCATCAGCCTTTACAGGCTCAGTTACCTTTGATATGCCTGCCTTTACCAGCTTTGAGCCAGTAGATGGACAGTATTTGTTCCCTATACTTTTTATTACTATTGCCTGCGGCGCCTGCTCAGGCTTCCACAGTCTGGTTGCTTCTGGAACTTCTTCCAAGCAGCTTGATAATGAAAAAAATGCCAAGCTTATAGGCTATGGCTCTATGTTAATTGAGTCTGCCTTTGCCATTATTTCATTGGTGGCTGTAGGTTGCGTTTATGCAAGATATTTGGCTGGTGAGTTTGGTTCTCCTTCTGTTGCCTTTGCAGCAGGAATTGCCCTGATGTTTGGGGAGGAGGGTTCAGTGGCATACAATACTATATCGGCTCTTCTTACTTTGTCGGTATCAGTATTTGCCCTTACATCTCTTGATACAGGCACACGACTTAGCCGTTTTATGTTTACCGAGCTTTTCTTAAAGTCAGGTGAGTCTTCTTACAAAGACGCAAAGGGTATTAGAAAGGTTCTTGCCCATCCATTGTTTGGTACATCAGTTATGGTTATAGTTGGCTGTATATTAGGTGGCTTGTCCCTGTCTCAGATATGGGGCATGCTTGGAGCTGCTAACCAGCTTTTATCAGGTATTGCTTTTATGACCGTAGCGGCATGGCTTGGTGAGATAGGAAAGAATAACAAGATGTTTTTCTTCCCTATGATATTTATGTTGGCTGCATCTTTGGCCAGCCTTGTACTTACTATGGTTAATAAATCAAAGCTTATTGCTGCGGGCACAGGAGCTTGGGGCGACTGGTTCCAGCTTATATTTGCCATTGCCACCAGCATACTTGCTATTATACTTGTGGTAGAGGGTGTTAGGACCTTCTTAAAGCAGGCGAAAAAGCAAAAATAGTGTAAATTGTAAGACCAATAATAACCTTAGATTTTGCATGAGGGTTATTTTGGAGAAAGCCTGTATATAAAAACTATACAGTAAAGATTAGTGAGGTAATTATGACAGAGGAACATATGAGAAAATCAATAGAAGAGCAGATGGAGGAGTGCACCCACAACTGCAACACCTGCATGTCAGGCTGCGAGGGCGGTGAAGGCAAGCTGGACAAGGCTCTCAATGAAATTGGCTCCTGGGACGAGGAGGCTTTATTAAAGGAGCTTAAGGCTATTGCTGCAGAGTAACTTTTCTTTGTCTGTAAGACTATTTCACGAGCCTCTATAAAGGATGCCAATTTATTCAAAATAGTGGTTGTAGACGGTAACAGCAGTTTCTATTTTGAATGCGACGTATATTTGAACATAATCAAAGGCGATTTTAGATGTTTTTCATCTAAAATTGCCTTTTTTATTGGCTTTTGCCTGTGGACAAAGCTATCTTATTTCAGCATATTTGAACTTTTTTTGAACGATTTTGTAAAAAATAGTATATGCCACATAAGTTGAAAAAAGAGGCATAAAAGCCCGTGAATACGAGGGTTAGCTGATACAAACTTTGCCTTGAGTGGATTTTTCTATACACATTTCACAATTTGTATATTTGATTTTTGTTCAAAAGGTCTAAAATGACTTACATAATTGAAGAAGGAGGTGTAGTTTTGAGTTCGTCTTTAGGAGAAGAGCTTATTGCTGAGCTCAATTGCGAAACGGTTTTTACCATCCCCATATTTGGCGGTATACCCATTTATGAGTCAGTGGTAGTTACCTGGATTGTTATGGCAGTCCTTATAGCTCTGGCAATATTTCTGACTCGGGGCTTAAAGACCCGTAATATCAGCAAAAGACAGGCGGTAGCCGAACTCATTTACACTAAGCTCACTGGTATGGTGGAGGAAATGCTTGGAGAAGAAGGCAAGAAATACACACTTTATCTTACTACTGTTCTTCTTTTCATAGGTTTATCCAACATCATGGGTCTGGTAGGTTTTAAGTCTCCTACCAAGGACCTTAATGTCACAGCGGCCTTAGCGCTAATGAGTATCATACTTGTAGAAGCAGCTGGTATATACCAGCATGGCGTAAAAAAATGGCTCCACAATTTTACAGAGCCAGTCGCCATCGTTACACCATTTAACATTTTGGACGTATTTACAAGACCTTTGTCACTGTGTATGCGACTTTTCGGAAATGTTCTTGGTGCATTCGTTATTATGGAGCTCCTCAAGATAGTGGCCCCGGCAGTTGTCCCGGCGGTTTGTTGTCTGTATTTCGATATTTTTGATGGATTGCTTCAGGCATACGTTTTTGTTTTCCTTACATCTTTATACATCAAGGAAGCAGTAGAGTAGTTGCTTTTTCAATCAAAGCAGTTACAGAGTTTGTTTAACCAGTCGCTAAGCGGCTCATTATTTTAAATTTAAAGGAGAAAAAGAAATGAACACAATTATAGCAATCGGAGCAGCAATTGCAGTTATCACAGGTATTGGCGCAGGTATCGGTATCGGCGTAGCAACAGGTAAGGCTTGTGAGGCCACAGCAAGACAGCCAGAGGCAGAAGGAAAGATTACAAAGAACCTTATCTTAGGTTGTGCCCTTGCAGAGGCAACAGCTATCTACGGTTTCGTTATCGCACTTCTCATCATCATCATGTTATAGGATTAGGACAGAGGTAAAAGGATGATTAATGTTTCATTTTGGAATATTGCTTTTACAGTAATCAACCTCCTCATCCTTTATGTGGCTTTCCGCATATTCTTTTTTAAGCCTATCGCGGCTATTATAGAGCAGCGCCAGAAGGAAGCTGACGAAGAATACGATAAGGCCACGGCAGAGTCAGCAAAGGCAAGCCAGCTTGCAGCCTCTTATGAAGGCAAGCTTGCTGACGCAGAGACAGAGAAAAAGCAGATTATTGCAGAGGCAAGAAATAAAGCAAATGCTGAGTATGAGACCATTGTAGCCCAGGCTAATACAGAGGCTCAGCAGATCCACGATGATGCAGTGACTACAGCCAATAGCGAAAAGGACAAGATTATATCTTCTGCTAAGAAGGAGATTGCTGATTTGGTTGTAAATGCTGCTACCAAGGTGGTTGGAACCAAGGCAGGCGCTGATATAGACAGTGACTTGCTCGACAAATTTATAGGTAAAGCAGGTGAATAAAGTGACAGAAAAGGCTATGAATTATGCCGTTGATCTCAGCAGTTTATCTGACGCCAAAAGATTGCTTGAATCTGCTGCTTCCATCATGGAGGCAGTGCCAGCCATAGATCAGGAGCTAAGTGATCCTACAGTGCCTATGGCAAAAAAGGAAATAGTCATCGATAGAATATTTCCACACGATATTCGCAATTTTTTAAAGCGTCTGTGCATTAACGGCGATTTTGATTGCTTGGACGATGTACATGAAGCTCTTGTAGAGCTCATAAAGAATCAGGAAGCAAAGGTAGGAAATGCAAAGCTTAAATATGTGACCCCTCCTACTGATGAACAGCTTGATGGCATCAAAAAGTTTTTGGCCAAGGAATTTGGCAAACATGATATAGAACTGGAGATGGAAGAGGATTCATCTCTTAAGAGTGGTTTTGTACTTACCGCAGATGGCAAGGAGTATGATTGGAGCGAGCAGGGACGTATAAACCAGCTGGCAGATTCCATTAACAAGACTATTGGTGCAGCTCCTTCAGCTAAAAGTGTACTTTCCATATTGGCAGCTAGCATCGAGGATTTCGAGCTTGAGGCTAAAAATAGCGAGGTAGGTACAGTTAACTGGGTAGGTGATGGTATCGCCAATGTAGATGGTATCGACCATGCATTTTACGGAGAGATTGTTCTCTTTGATAACGGTGTCAAGGGTATGGTACAGGATGTTCGCCGTGATGAGATAGGTGTTATCCTTTTTGGCCGTGACACAGGCATACATGAGGGTACTCAGGTAGCCCGTACCGGCAAGATGGCTGGTATCCCTACAGGTCAAGGCTTCTTAGGCCGTATAGTAGATGCTCTTGGTGCTCCTATTGATGGACTTGGTCAGATAGAGGCAGACGACTACAGACCAGTGGAGTGCCCAGCACCTTCCATTGTAGACAGAAAGTCAGTATCCCAGCCTATGGAGACAGGACTTCTTGCTATAGATTCAATGTTTCCTATTGGACGAGGACAACGTGAGCTTATCATCGGTGACAGACAGACAGGTAAGACATCTATCGCTACAGATACAATTATTAATCAAAAGGGCAAGGATGTTATCTGTGTATATGTAGCCATAGGTCAGAAGGCTTCTACAGTTGCCAAGCTGGTTAACACATTAAAGGAGCAGGGCGCTCTTGACTACACTATCGTAGTATCAGCTACAGCATCTGATCCAGCTCCACTTCAGTACTTAGCACCATATTCAGGTACTGCCTTGGCAGAGTATTTTATGTACAAGGGCAAGGATGTCCTTATTGTATATGATGACTTGTCAAAGCATGCAGTGGCATACAGAGCTATATCTCTTCTTCTGGAGCGTTCTCCAGGACGTGAGGCTTACCCAGGTGATGTTTTCTACCTCCACTCAAGACTTCTTGAGCGTTCAGCCCGTATCCTTGAAGAGGCAGGAGGTGGCTCTATTACAGCCCTTCCTATCATAGAGACCCAGGCAGGCGATTTGTCAGCCTATATTCCTACCAACGTAATTTCCATTACTGATGGTCAGATATTCTTGGAGTCACAGCTTTTCAATGCAGGTCAGCGTCCTGCTGTCAATGTAGGTCTTTCAGTATCCCGTGTAGGTGGTGCTGCCCAGACTAAGGCAATGAAAAAGGCCGCAGGCTCTATCCGTATCGACTTGGCCCAGTATCGTGAGATGGAAGTATTTACCCAGTTCTCATCAGATCTGGATGATGCTACCAAAAAGCAGCTTGGCCACGGCCGTGCTCTTATGGAGTTACTTAAGCAGCCTCTCAACAGACCATTCTCAATGGCAGAGCAGGTTATTATATTGGTATCAGCCAATGCTCATATTTTCTCAGACTTAGAGCCAGCTCAGATCAAGGACTTTAGAGCAGGTCTTCTTGATTATTTTGCAAAAGAGCACCCAGATATTATCACAGCTCTTAATACAAGCAAGGATTTGACGGATGATACAAAGGAAGCCATTATAGAGGCGGCAGGTCAGTACAAGAAGAATCAGGAGTAATCTATGGCAAATGCAAAGGAAATCCAGGATAGAATAAGCAGTATTCAGGATACCATGAAGATTACCAAGGCCATGTACATGATGTCTTCTATGAAGCTGAGGAAGGCCAAAAACAGGCTGGCAGAGACAGAGCCCTTCTTCTTTGGAGTACAGGAGGGCATTGCAGAGACACTGTCCCATTTCCCTAATATCCAGCATATTTACTTTGATAATCGCCCATCAGATGAGCATGAGGATGTAAAAATGCATGGCTTCATAGTCATCACTGGTGACAAGGGAATGGCAGGTGCCTACAATCACAATGCCATCAAGCTGGCTATGGACCGTATTGGAGATCCTTCCAAGGAAGACTACAAGCTATATGTAGTCGGAGAAGTGGGAAGAGCCTTTTTTGTCAATCAGGGCTATAGGGTAGAGGAGGACTTTCGCTTCTCAGCCACAAAGCCTTCAATGCATAGAGCCAGAGTTATTACTGAAAAGATGATAGCCCTCTACAGGGAAGGTGCATTGGACAGGATAGATATTATCTACACTAAGATGATCAATTCTGTTGCCCAAGAGACCTGTGTAGAGCGACTTCTTCCATTGAAGACTAATGCTTTCATGAAGAAAAAGGCCTTAGAGATAAAGGAGGATACAGCAGGTGAGACTAAGGCAGCTATGGAGCTGCAGGATTCCACCAAGCATGTACACAATCTTAATACCTATGAGTATGAAGCCATTACAAAGGGCGGCAATGATTATTACACCCTGTATCCATCTCCAGAGCGAATCCTTTCCCACCTGGTATACAACTACTTTACAGGCTTTATGTATGGAGCCCTGGTTGAGTCGTCAGCCAGTGAGGAAAATTCCCGTATGATGGCCATGCAATCAGCTACTGATAATGCCCAGAGCATGCTTAATGAACTATCCGTAGAATACAACAGAGTGCGTCAGGCAGCCATTACCCAGGAGATTACTGAGGTTGTAGGCGGTGCTAAGGCACTTAGAGCAAATAAGAAGAAAAAGAAAAAATAAGGTGAGGTAAAAATGTCACAATCAACAGGAAAAATCGTCCAGGTTTCAGGACCAGTTGTGGACGTAGAATTTAATGATAGCAACTTACCTGCCATAAAAGATGCCCTATATGTTATGGTAGGGGAAGAAAAAAGAGTAATGGAAGTGGCTCAGCACACTGGCGATGGAGTAGTTCGTTGCATCATGCTTGGCCCTTCTGAGGGACTCTACAGAGATATGGAGGTTGTTGCAACAGGGGACAGTATCACAGTTCCAGTAGGTGAAAAGACCTTAGGACGTCTTTTCAATGTACTTGGTGATACCCTTGATGGCGGCGAGAGCCTTGATGGTGAGGAGCATTGGTCTATTCACCGTGAGCCTCCTACATTTGACCAGCAAAGTCCGGTTGTAGAGATGCTTGAGACAGGTATCAAGGTAATTGATCTTTTGGCACCATATGCCAAGGGCGGTAAAATCGGTCTCTTTGGTGGTGCCGGCGTAGGTAAGACAGTCCTTATTCAGGAGCTTATTCACAATGTAGCCACAGAGTCAGGCGGCTACTCTATTTTTACCGGTGTTGGTGAGCGTTCCCGTGAGGGTAATGATCTTTGGACAGAGATGGCTGAGTCAGGAGTTCTTGATAAGACAGCTCTAGTGTTTGGTCAGATGAATGAGCCACCTGGATCTCGTATGCGTGTAGCTGAGACAGGTCTTACTATGGCAGAGTATTTCCGTGATGTAAAAAATCAGGATGTGCTGCTTTTCATAGATAATATATTCCGTTTCGTACAGGCAGGCTCAGAGGTATCATCCCTTCTTGGACGTATGCCTTCAGCCGTAGGTTATCAGCCTACACTGGCTACAGACTTAGGCGAGCTTCAGGAGCGTATTGCTTCTACTAAAAATGGATCTATCACATCAGTTCAGGCCGTATATGTACCAGCTGATGACTTGACAGACCCAGCACCAGCTACTACATTCTCCCACTTGGATGCAACTACAGTTCTTTCCCGTAAGATAGTAGAGCTTGGTATTTATCCAGCAGTTGATCCACTTGAGTCTACATCCCGTATTCTTGAGCCAGATGTAGTTGGTCAGGAGCACTATGACGTTGCACGTCAGGTGCAGGAAATCTTGCAAAAATACAAGGAATTGCAGGACATTATCTCTATCCTTGGTATGGAGGAGCTGTCAGACGAGGATAAGACTACAGTCTACAGAGCTCGTAAGGTACAGCGTTTCCTGTCACAGCCATTCTCAGTAGCCGAGAACTTTACAGGTGTTAAGGGCCAGTTTGTTCCAGTAGCCGAGACAATCAAGGGCTTTAAGGCCATACTTGATGGTGAGATGGATGAGTATCCAGAGGCAGCATTCTTCAATGTAGGTACTATTGAGGACGTTAAAAAGAAAGCAGCAGAGCTTGCAGGAGAATAGCCTATGGCAGCATTATTTAATCTAAAAATAGTAGCCTGCGATGGTATTTTCTATGATGGTCCATGCCAGCAGCTTATTTTTGAAGGCGAAGACGGTCAGGTGGGTATAATGGGTCACCATGAGCCTATGACCGGTGCCGTTGAGATTGGCAACCTCCGCATGCAGATGGAGGACGGCAGCTGGCAGACAGCGGTAGTATCAGATGGCTTTATCACAGTATATCCAGGTGGCAATGCTAAGATACTGGTATATTCCTGCGAAAAGCCAGAGGATATCGATGCCTTCCGTGCTCAGGAGGCCCTAGAGCGTGCCCAGGAGCAGCTTAGGGAAAAACAGTCCATACAGGAATATCACATTTCTCGAGCCAACATGGCCCGTGCCATGGCTCGTCTTGCTGCTGTCGGAGCTGGAACCCACGTGGCAGACTACAACAAGTAAATACAAGGTGGCTGGTGGGAGTTTTCTTATCAGTTACAAAAAGAGCTTCGTCATTTATTGGCGAAGCTTTTTGCTATAAAATGCTATAAAAAAGAAGCCACAAGCAAAGGCTTGTGACTTCTTAAATATATGCGGGCAACAGGACTTGAACCTGCACGGTCTCCCACTAGAACCTAAATCTAGCGCGTCTGCCAATTCCGCCATGCCCGCTCGAATCAAAATGCGATTCGATGTCGGCTCATCGACTTGTCAACTATAACACAAAAGTGAGGGCTGGTGCAAGGGTTATTTTTTTAAATGTGCTAGTACCTTTAAAGACCGAGGATTTATGGATTTTTGGATATTTTTGAAGAGGATGAAAAGCCTATGTGACGGTTATCTGAATTTTTCTTAATTTTATCTAAAAAATGCCTTAATTCCCTTGTTTGAACTCTCGTAAAATGCTATTTTTAAAAGCGATTTTATGACATGAGATATACTAATAAGCAGGAGGAAAAACATGCCAGAAGAGACAAAGCTGAGCGTTGATGCTCAAAAGGAAAAGAAGCCTGGCAAGATAAAAGGCTTTTTTTCAAAGATAGGTAAGTTTATAAAAAAGCACAAGGTGCTATTGGTAATAATTATTATCATCATAGCAGCAGTGATTTTTTTCATGGTAAAGAAATCACAAAAGCAGGCAGCAAGTCAGACAGAGGCTCCTGTTATGACAACAGAGCTGACCAAGATGGACTTGCAGAAGTCAGTATCTGTAACAGGTACTCTTAAGGCAGGCGATACTGCATCAGTTACTTCTACCCTTAATGGAGTTAAGATTACAACTGTCAATTATGAGGTGGGCGACTATGTAGAGGCCGGTGCAACAGTAGTGGTTTTCGATGGAGATGACTACAACACCAAGTTAGCAGAGCTTAATGCCAAGTACAATATTTCAGACAAGCAGTCTGCCCATTCTATTGAGCAATACCAGGATCAGATAGAAGAATATCAAAAGCAGATTACTGAGGACCAGGAGTATTTGGACAAGTACAAGTCTGTATATGAGAATTTGTTGGATGCAAAAGCAAAGTACATCCAGTACAAGGACAGTGATGAATCTGTAGTTACCCGCTGGCAGACAGAGCAGCAGGCAGCTCAGCAGTTGGATGACGCTGTGTCTATCGAGGCTTATGAAGCAAAAGAGGATGAGATAGAGGACCTGCAGGACAAGATAGAGGAGGCTCAGTACAACATAGAGCTGGCTCAGCTGCAGCAGGAGTATGACAAGGATTACACCCAGACAAATGAGTATGATAATGTCTATGACAATATGGATAACACCACTGTAACAGCTCCTATTTCAGGCTACATTACAGCTATGAATGTAGAAGAGGGCAACAGCTATACCATGGGTTCTACTATTTTTACCATATCTGACACAAGCTCCTTTGTAGTAGAGGCTACTGTAGATGAGTATGATGTGGCTTCTATCTCCAAGGGACAGAAGGCAGTGGTAAAGTTTGATTCTACCGATGATGATGAGTTCTCTGGTCAAGTAACCTATATAGCTATTGCAACAGGTTCTTCTGATTCGTCATCTTCTACACTTACTGGTACATCAAGCTCATCGAGCTCTTCAGGCTATACTTTAAAAATCACCTTGGATTCTGTAGACGACAGACTTCGTGTAGGCATGACTGCCAAGGGTTCAGTCATATTAGAGTCAGTAGAGGATGTATTTGCTGTGCCATATGATTGTATCGAGACTGACGAGGATGGCAACAGCTATGTTACCCAGGTGGCTGACGACGGCACAGAGACCAAGATTACTGTTACGGTAGGTCTTCAGAGTGATTACTATGAGGAAATCCAGTCAAGCCAGCTTACAGAGGGCATGCAGCTTAAGGCTACAGCATCTAGCTCAGATTCATCATCTTCTGACAATATGATGATTTTTGATATGAGCGGCGGCGACATGGGCGGTGCTCCAGGTGGCGGTGATATGGGCGGTGGCCCAGGCGGCGGATTTTAGGAGGTAGCGACATGTCACAGGATGAGATCATGCTGGATCTCCGTGATATCCATAAGAGCTTTTTTATAGATACTCCCAACGAATTCGAGGTACTTCATGGAGTCAATTTTACCGTGAAAAAAGGCGAGTTCGTCTCCATAGTAGGCCAGTCCGGTTCAGGAAAGTCCACCTTGATGAATATCATCGGGGCCTTGGACCGCCCTACATCCGGTGGCTATACCTTGGATGGAGTAGATATAGAAAAGGCAAAGGATCACGAGCTTTCAGCACTTAGAAATAAAAAAATAGGCTTTGTTTTTCAGACATATAATCTGATAGCCAGAACCAATGCCTTAAAAAATGTAGAGCTTCCAATGATGTATGCAGGAGTGCCAGGGGCACAGCGTACAGCTAGGGCCAAGGAGCTTCTTGAGGAAGTAGGCATGGAGACACGTATGCACCATAATCCTGACGAGCTTTCAGGCGGTCAGAAGCAGCGTGTAGCCATAGCCAGAGCCATGGCCAATGACCCAGCCATTATTTTGGCTGATGAGCCGACAGGTGCCCTTGATTCTGCTACAGGCCGTCTCATTATGGATATTTTCCATAGGCTTCATGAAGAGCAGGGCAAGACCATAGTTCTTATCACTCATTCCCCAGAGCTTTCCATGGAGACAGAGCGCATCATTACCCTCAAGGATGGCAGTATCACTGGTCAAAAGCCAGGTGAGTGGGAGAGAATTAAAAAGGAGGTGCATAGGTAATGCTTTTTACAGAAAATGTCCTCCTTGCTCTTGCAGGACTTAAGTCTAATATTATGCGTTCGTTGCTTACCATGCTTGGTATTATTATCGGTATTGCATCTGTTATTGCCATTATGACAGTAGGTAATTCCATTACTGTTATGGTCAATACAGAGATGCAGGATATGGGTGCCAACAACCTTACTGTAGGTGTATCTCAGACATCTACATCGTCAGAATCAACCATGTCAGGTATGAATTTTGGCGCTGGCAACAGAAGGTCTATGGACACAGATGACTATATCACTGATGAAATGCTTGAAGCCTTTCAGGCAGAATATGCAGACTCTATCAAATATACCCTTCTTTCAACCCAGGTAGGCTCAGGTACAGCCGAGGATGGAGACAACTACGCATATGTAGATATCGAGGGCTATAACAAGGACTACATGGAGTACAGTGACATAGATATGGCAGCAGGCCGCAGCTTTATTGATAAAGACTATGACAACGCCCAAAAGGTGGCAATAGTATCAGACTATTTTGTCAACAACATGTTTGATGGAGATACTGCAAAGGCTCTAGGCTCTGAGATAGAGATAAGTGTCAATGGCAAGTACTATTATTATCATATAGTAGGTGTTTATACCTATGACGCCAGCAGCAATTGGTCCAGCTCATCAGAGGAAGATACAGTGACAACCATGTATATTCCATATGAGACTGCCCGCAATCAGCTGCATACTGCAAATGATGGCTATTCCAGCTTCACATTGGTCAGCAGCATAAATACTGATGCAGATACCTTTACTACTCAGATAGAAAACTTCTTTAATGTCAATTATTATGCTAATAATGACGATTACGAGGTTACTGTTACCTCCATGGCAGCTCTTCTTGATACCATGAATGAGATGATTTCCATGATAGAGCTAGCCCTTGCTATTATAGCCGGCATTTCTCTTGTGGTAGGTGGTATAGGTGTTATGAATATTATGCTGGTATCCATTACAGAGCGTACCAAAGAAATCGGCACTCGTAAGGCTCTTGGAGCTACCAATGGTTCCATAAGATTACAGTTTATTACTGAGTCAGTGGTTATTTGTATATTGGGTGGTATTATAGGTATTATCCTTGGAGCTACTCTCGGTACTGTGGCAGTAACAGCCATGGGCTATACAGTTTCAGTTTCCGTACAGAGTATTATCATTGCTGTAGGCTTCTCTATGGCTATCGGTATATTCTTCGGATATTATCCAGCTAATAAGGCAGCCAAGCTCAATCCTATTGATGCTTTGCGCTACGAATAAGTTTTATATCAAGAAAGCTCAGGCCCTGATAAAGGGTCTGAACTTTCGTTATAAATCCTATGTATTATTAAATTTTAAATAGCTCTTTATTATAATATGTCACCGTATTTTATCTTTAGCTTTTTATAGTCTTTCTTGGCTTTGGTGAGATATTCTTTAACTCGTTGTTCGGTTCCTGGGTCCAATTCGTCTTCTTCGTCCAATTCGGTTGTATCGTCAAGGTTATTATATCCCACTCCGGCTTCAAGGCGTCCGATTTCATCGTTAAAAAAGACATTGGATGCAGTATATACTGACTCTGCTACAACGGAATAATCACTAATTTTGTCTGTTAACTCTGGAAACATTTGAGCAAAATCATACGCAGCTTCATCCATATCGTTATTATGGGCAATTAATATATTCTGTATATTTAGCCACAAAAAACTTTTAACTTTTATTTGCCAATTGTCTTTCCAAGAACTGTCAATCATATCATTCTCTTCCAAAGCACATTCAGTAAATAATTGTTCAAACTTTTCTTTAACTGCAACATAGAATTCTTTATCATCTCCAAAATACATTGAGGAGAAAAGACGAAGATTCTCTTTATAAATTGTCATATCCCTATCTGATGCAGGTAATCCATTTTTATTTATCTTCCAAGGCTTAACAATACCGGCAAAACGCGATACATCAGCTTGTGGATGTATTGTAGTTTTTACATTTAGGTTTGCTTTAATCCAATCAATATCAGCCTGAATTATTTCATAGCATTTACTTTGTTCCATATAGTAGTCATAATAAGCTATTGCTGTAGATAGATATTCAGGATTATGCTTCCAGCTTTTAATTTGTTTGCGCGCTTTGGATAAAGCGTCTTCAGTGGCAGTATTATCATTACAAAGTCTTACATAATTCTCTAAATATTTATAGTTATTATGTAGTAATTGCGCATGATCACGATATTTTGTGTATGCATTACTAAATGTCTTGTAAGTTTCCTTGTCGTCTGTAAGATAGTCCTTTGTTTTTTTAATGATGGCAATATAATTTTGGAAATTCTCTTTATGAGACTTTACAAAGTCGGGCTCAAGCATTTTTTTTGTAATTATTAAATGACAAATATCATTATATCGTTCTTTGGCTAGCGCTTCATCTTTAAAAATATCTGGATGTTGAATGCTTACCATTTGATCAACACGACTATTTATATTTTCCTGAATTTTGTCCATGGAAAGAGTTTCTATTATTTTGCCAGATTCCTGAAGTGTAGGAGTATAATCATCAATATTTATATAGTATTTTGCTTCTAATGCGGCTTTTAGTTCTTTTGCATATTTTATCCTTTTAGCACCTACAGGCGATTTAAAGCGGGTTTTTTTTCCGCTTTTAGAGCGGATTGTTATATAGGTGTTTAGTGCAGCATATAGGGCATCAATTGCTTCAGTTGTTTTTGCTCCAGCGGGAAGCTTTTGAAAGTTTTTAATAGCTTTAATTACATTCTTAAAATAAGTTGAATTACCCGGTAGTGAATGGCACAGCAGATTACCACACAATTCATTTATATTTTCTGCTATAGTAATCTTGTCCAAAGCAACTTTTACACCAGGCTGAATGTTATAACCTTCTAACAATACACGTTGAGCATTGACAAATTGTTTATTATCTGAATTCGTAACAGAAAGTTGTGAGAGAGAACGCTTGATAGCTTCCTTAGTATTACTCAATAATTCGTTACAACGAATGGTGGTCAAAGTGTTTTCGTTCTTTACAAGTCTTTTGCCGTTATCTCGCCAAAGTCGATTTGCTCCTGTTATCATGTTTTTGAAAGTCTCAGAATTTTTTAGGGTATCGTGTTCCTTAGTTATTTGAGTTTCAAGTTCTTTTAGCTTAGCAGTTAAATGGTCAATATCTTCTTGGGATATAACAGAATTGTCTTGTAGGTTATTTTCGAAAGCTTGTTCATTTTCTGTATTGACATTAGTTATATTGGTATTTTTATGACTCATACTTTGAATAACTGATTGAGTCTTTTCTTCGGTATCAATTAGATTGTTTGTTGCAATGTTTACTTCCGTTTGTCTATTAATTATGGTTGTTTGATCCATATATTTTACCTCTCAATTAAAAATGGGATAACGCTAACTAGTAGAATTATACTATAAATAAATGAAAATTATACTGAAATTGATAATTATGCATATTTTGTTATTATAATTGTCTATTCAATAAGGCAGCCAAGCTCAATCCTATTGATGCTTTGCGCTACGAATAAGTCTTATATAACGAAAGCTCAGGCCCTGATAA
>CAVJHG010000036.1:0-16035 GCA_963649335.1 bacterium | reverse complement strand
GGCTCGAACCTGTGACCCTCTGCTTGTAAGGCAGATGCTCTCCCAGCTGAGCTAAGATCCCAGAGCTTGAAGAGCTTTATTACTTCAAGCGACTTGATAAATATACCAAAGTACTAGAGATATGTCAACGGATTTTTTTATTTTTTTGTGATTTTTAAAGAAATCAGACAATTCAGTATATTCAACCTTAAAATAGACCCCTTATTCTATCTAAAATCAAAGGAATAACTCCGCCGATTTTAGGTTTTAAATAAGGGGGCAACTCCTGGCTTAATTTCATATAACCTACTATCCCACCAGGCTCTGGACCAGCTTCACACAGGAGGCTGCATCTTCCGAATATCCATCGGCTCCTATCTCATCTCGAAAAGACTCTGTTATGCAGGCCCCACCAATAATAACCTGGGCGCGACAGCCTCTTTCCTTTTTCAGCTCCACTACATCCTTCATCCGCATCATGGTGGTAGTCATAAGAGCTGAAAGACCTATAATATCTGCATCCACCTCCAAGGCCTTGTCAATTATGGTATCTGCTGGCACATCCTTACCTAGATCTATCACATTATAGCCATAATTTTTCAGCATCAAAACCACCAGATTCTTGCCAATATCGTGAATATCTCCCTCCACAGTAGCAAAAACTATGGTAGCCTTTGGTTCTCCTGCGTCTGCTGCAATTAAAGGCTCAATAACCTTCATACCAGCTTCCATGGCAGAAGCCCCAGATATAAGCTGTGGTAAAAAGTATTTTTTCTTGTCATACAAATCACCTACTATATTGATGCCAGGTATCAAGTCCTCCTCTATAATAGCCTGAGGAGCCTTGCCTGCATCAAGGCTTTTTTGTATTTCTATTAAAATATCTTCCTTTTTTCCCTTTACCACGCAGTTTGTTATGGGGCTAACCTGGGCTGTCTCGGTGGCAGAAGTTTTTTCTTTAGCCTCTTGCCCTCCTCCCATCTGGCCTGTTTGCTTTTGAGCAGGGCTCGCTGCCACTACAGGCAGTGAAGCATATTTTTCCAAGGCTCCTGCTTTATTCATCAGTGTATCTGCAGCTGCCGCACAGTACATAAGCATTTCCTGGCCTGGATTGGCTATAGCCATAGTAAGGCCCTTGCTTAGGGCAATGGTCAAATATGTAGTATTGACAAACTGTCTATTTGGCATACCAAAGGATATATTGGACAAGCCGCATGCCGTTGGTACCTCAAGAGTATTTTTGCAATATTCAATAGTCTCAAAGCATTGCAAAGCTGCTGTAGAATCTGCTCCTACAGTCTGGACCAGCACATCCACAACCATATCTTCCTTCTTAAGTCCCAGGCCTATTGCTGTATCCATTACAGTTTTTATGTGCTCTTTTTTCTCTTGCAGATTTTTGGGCAGACCTGCACCTGATAAAGGCAAGACAATAAAGGCCGCGCCATATTTTTTTGCAAGACGCAGCATAGGCAGCATTTTCTCTTCTTCTGCTGAGATAGAGTTAATCAATGCACGGCCAGGATATATACGCAGAGCAGCCTCCATTATATCCACGTGGCTGGTATCAATACACAAAGGCAAATCCACCGCAGATGTCACCTCGTATATAGAGTCAAGCATCATCTTCTTCTCATCGATGCCATTCATTCCCATATTGACATCCAATATGGCTGCGCCCTTTTCCTCCTGCTCCCTGGCAAAATCCACTACCATGGAAAGAGAGCCATTTTTCAGGGATTCCTGCAGCTTCTTTTTACCGGTAGGATTAATTCGCTCGCCAATAACCATAAAAGGCCCGTCAAGGTCGATAGTTACGTTTTGTCTTTCAGATGCCAAAATACGCTTATGCTTGTCTTCGATTACATGCTGCTTTTTTGCAGATAATCTGTCATGTAAGGCTGCAATGTGCTCATGTGTTGAGCCGCAGCAGCCACCAAGAAGCCATGCTCCTGCGTCATATAGCTTTTCACAGCTGTCAGCAAAATGTTCTGGTGTCATTTTATATACAGTCTTGCCATCACAAAGCTCTGGCAGGCCTGCATTAGGCTTTGCCATAATAGGTATCTCTGCCACCTCTGCCATCTGCTCTACAAGAGTCACCATGTCATCTGGGCCTGTACTGCAATTAATACCTATGCAATCCACTCCCATAGCCTGCAATACCACTGTGGCTGTATCTGGAGCTGTGCCATACAGAGTTTTACCATCAGGATTATAGCTTAGAGAAACAATAATTGGCATATCTTCACAGCCTTCAGTCTCCCTGATAGCCAGTACAGCCGCCCTGCACTCCTGCAGGCTCATCATGGTCTCTACCACAAAAAGGTCCACCCCTTCTGTCATAATAGCAGCTACCTGCTCCTTATAGCAATCAACCAGGTCCTCAAACATAAGGTCTCCAATAGGATATAACTGCTGACCTGTCATGGACAAATCTGCTGCCACAAGCTTTCCCTCTGGGCATACTGACCTTGAAAGGCGAACCAGTTCCCTATTCATATAAATCAAATCATCCTGTAATCCATACTCAGAGAGCTTAATACGAGAAGCTGTAAAAGTAGGGACCAAAACTATATCAGAGCCTGCTGCAAAGTATTTTTTCTGTAAATCCTTTATAGCCTCAGGATGATCAATAATCCATTTTTCTGGACAAACTCCTGCCGGCAGGCCTCTTTTCTGTAACTCAGTGCCTGTAGCTCCATCTATAAATACTATTCTGCTTGCTAATAACTTTCTAAACTCTGCTCTTGTCATAATATTCTCCAAAATAGTTACTATTCACAGCGCACCTAAATATAAATCAACCTCGGCAAGCTTGCCTGCCAGAGACTAAATATTTATTCTGATACAGCTAAACTCAGCAACCTCCACCAGGTTCAGTTTTTACTGAACATATAGACAAAGTATAACAAAAAAATAGAACCTGTCCAATAAATGAAAAGGTTCTATTTATACTTATATCCTATTTTTTGTTATAGTCTAATCCTATAACTAAGCGTTTTTAATCTTGGCTACATCTACAAGAGTATACTCTGTAGTAGCATTCTCGAGAGAAGTAGCAAGAGCAACTGCAGTATCAATAGCTGTTATACAGTTAACACCTGTCTCGATGGAATTACGGCGGATAAGGAAGCCATCACGGGTCTTATCTCCATGTCCCTGGGTAGGTGTATCGATAACCAAGTCTATCTTGTGACCTAAAATAAGGTCCATTACATTTGGTGACTCCTGAGATATCTTGTTAACTCTGCGGGCTGCTACGCCACCATCCTGCAGGTACTTTGCAGTAGAACGGGTAGCATAAATAGTATATCCCAGCTTTTCAAATCTCTTTGCCACCTCAAGAGCCTCAGGCTTGTCAGCATCACGAACTGTAATAATCATCTGCTTGTGCTTTGGAAGTACTACACCAGCTCCTAGGAAGGCCTTGTACAAGGCTTCCTCAAAGGTCTTTGCAATACCAAGACACTCACCTGTAGACTTCATCTCAGGTCCAAGGGATATCTCAGCACCTCTCAGCTTCTCAAATGAGAACACTGGCATCTTAATAGCTATGTAGTCTGCCTCTGGCTGTAAGCCTGGCTCATAGCCCAAGTCCTTAATCTTATAGCCCAATATAACCTTTGCAGCCAAATCAACAATAGGAATGCCTGTTACCTTGGAAATATATGGTACTGTACGGCTTGAACGAGGGTTAACCTCGATAACATATACCTGACCATCCATGGCGATAAACTGAATGTTAATCATTCCCTTAACGTGAAGGGCTCTGGCAAGTCTCTTGGTGTATTCTACGATCTGTTCCTTGATATCAGAAGTAATGGTATGGGCTGGGTAAACAGATATTGAATCACCAGAGTGGATACCGGTACGCTCTATATGCTCCATGATACCTGGGATAAGAATATCCTCTCCATCACATACTGCATCAACCTCTATCTCCTTGCCCTGCAGATACTTATCTACAAGGATAGGGTGATCCTGAGCGATCTGGTTGATAATGCCCATAAATTTTTCTATTTCGTCATCAGAAAATGCTATCTGCATACCCTGACCGCCAAGTACGTATGATGGGCGGACAAGTACTGGGTAACCAAGTCTGTTGGCTACTGCCTTGGCCTCCTCAGCAGTAAATACTGTGCCACCTGCTGCACGTGGAATCTCAGTCTCTTCCAATATTTTGTCGAAAAGCTCTCTGTCCTCAGCTGCATCAACATCCTCTGCCTTGGTTCCAAGAATAGGCACACCTATCTTCATCAGGTGCTCTGTAAGCTTGATAGCGGTCTGACCACCGAACTGAACAATAGCACCATCAGGCTTTTCAAAATTGACAATGGACTCAACATCCTCGTCAGTCAAAGGCTCAAAATAAAGCTTGTCAGCTATATCAAAGTCTGTAGAAACTGTCTCAGGGTTGTTGTTTACAATAACTGTCTCCCAACCTTCCTTTGCAAAAGCCCAGGTAGCATGTACAGAACAATAATCAAACTCCACACCCTGACCTATACGAATAGGACCAGAACCAAGTACCAATACCTTCTTGCGGTCCTTTGTCTCTACTGCCTCATTTTCACTGCCATATACTGAGTAATAATAAGGAGTCATGGCATCAAACTCTGCTGCACAGGTATCAACCATTTTGTAGGCTGCAATAATGCCATTGTCATAGCGCATCTTGCGAACGTCTGCCTCTGTCAGCTTGCCATTCAGCTTTGCAATAATGCTATCAGGGAATTCTATTCTCTTTGCCTCCTTGAGAAGCTCTACTGTCAGCTCCTCACTAGCAAGACGCTTTTCCATCTCCACTAGAATAGCAATCTTATCAATAAACCAAATGTCAATTTTTGTGATGTCATGAATATGCTGGTAGCTAACACCTCTTCTGATAGCCTCTGCTATGCAATATATACGACGATCATCAACTACATTAAGCGCTTCCTCAAGCTCTGCGTCTGTCATATCGCAGAAGTCATAGCTCATAAGAGAGTCTACATGCTGCTCCAATGAGCGAATAGCCTTCATAAGGGCACCCTCAAAATTGTTGCAGATAGACATAACCTCGCCGGTAGCCTTCATCTGTGTAGTAAGGGTACGCTTTGCAGTAATAAACTTATCAAATGGAAGACGTGGTATCTTAACTACGCAATAGTCAAGCATTGGCTCAAATGAGGCAAAGGTCTTCTTTGTAATAGCATTTGGTATCTCATCCAAGGTATAACCCAAGGCAATCTTGGCTGCAACCTTTGCAATAGGATAACCTGTTGCCTTTGAAGCCAAGGCTGAAGAACGAGATACTCGAGGGTTAACCTCGATAACACAATACTCAAAGCTCTCAGGATGCAGGGCATATTGCACATTACAACCACCTGTAATACCCAGCTCGTCGATAATGCGAAGGGCCGATGTACGAAGCATCTGGTACTCCTTATCACCAAGAGTCTGAGAAGGAGCTACTACTATAGAGTCACCAGTATGTACACCTACAGGATCAATATTTTCCATGTTACATACAGTAATGCAGTTGCCGGCAGCATCTCGCATTACCTCGTACTCTATTTCCTTCCATCCAGAGATACAACGCTCTACAAGAACCTCGTGTACTCGTGAAAGACGAAGTCCATTGGTGAGAATCTCAATAAGCTCTGTCTCGTTGTGGGCAATACCACCGCCTGAACCGCCCAAAGTATAGGCAGGACGAAGCACTACAGGATAGCCGATAGTATTAGTAAATTTAATACCATCCTCTACTGTATTAACAACTAAAGATGCAGCTACAGGCTCACCAAGCTTTTCCATGGTATCCTTAAAGGCCTGTCTGTCCTCAGCTCTGAAAATAGTCTCTGCAGTAGTACCGATAAGCTTAACTCCCTGCTCATCCAAAAAGCCTGACTCTGCAAGCTCCATACCAAGGTTAAGACCAGCCTGACCTCCCAAGGTAGGAAGAAGTGAATCTGGCTTTTCCTTTATAATAATCTGTTTAAGAACATCTACTGTCAGTGGCTCTATATAGACCTGATCAGCGATTTCCTTGTCTGTCATGATTGTAGCTGGATTGGAATTGACCAGACATACCTCCATGCCCTCCTCCTTAAGAGAACGGCAGGCCTGGGTGCCCGCATAATCAAACTCAGCTGCCTGACCTATAACGATAGGGCCAGAGCCAATTACCATTACCTTTTTAATGTCACTTCTCTTTGGCATTATTTTGCTCCTCCCATCATATTGATAAATCTGTCAAATAAGTATCCAGAATCCTGTGGTCCAGGACAAGCCTCTGGATGAAACTGCACTGTAAAAATATTTTTGCCAGTGTATTTAAGACCCTCATTGGTTCCATCATTTACATTGACAAAGGCTGGTGTAGCCACTGCAGGATCAAGCTTATCAGTGTCAACCACATAACCATGGTTCTGAGAAGAAATGTAAACCCTGCCAGTTTCCAAATCCTTAACCGGATGATTGCCTCCTCTGTGACCATACTTCATCTTATGAGTATCTGCTCCAGTAGCCAAAGCCATGAGCTGATGGCCTAAGCATATTGCAAAAATAGGCACATTGCTGTCATAGAGCTTTTTAATTTCATCTATAATAGGACCACAATCCTTTGGATCTCCAGGGCCATTTGAAAGCATAATTCCATCTGGATTTGTTGCAAGAATCTCCTCTGCAGATGTGTGTGCAGGATATACTGTTACCTGGCATCCTCTGTCATTAAGAGATTTTGCTATGTTTTTCTTTGCGCCAAAATCAAGAAGGGCCACCTTTTTGCCATTGCCCTTTAAGGTATACTTTTCATCACATGTTACCTTTGAAACTACATCTCCAGTAGCATATGCCTGAAGGCGTGGCTTGATTTCCTCAAAGTTATAGTTTTCATTGGTGGTAATCATGCCATTCATGGTACCCTTTTCACGAAGAATCTTGGTAAGAGCACGTGTATCAATACCTGCAATACCTGGTATGTCGTGTTTTACAAGAAAATCCTGAATAGTACCCTGGCAACGGAAATTAGATGGAATACGTGAAAGTTCTCTCACGATAAATCCATCTGGCCATGGTCTGCCTGACTCCATGTCAGGAGTGATGCCATAGTTGCCTATTAAAGGATAGGTCATACATACCGCCTGACCGGCATATGATGGATCAGTTAGGACCTCCAAATAGCCTGTCATGGATGTATTAAAAACAATCTCGCTGACAACCTCTCGGGTAGAGCCTATACTGCTTCCTTCAAAAACTGTACCGTCTTCTAAAATCAGAAATGCTTTCATTTTATCACCCTTTTTACAATTAATCTTTTATCTACAAACTCCCTGCCCAGGATAAACTTGGGCAGGGGGTTATATTATCTGAAGTAGTTAACTCCGGACTCAAATATCTTCATATCCTGATTGCCATAGATATTGAGAGCCACGCCCTCACCACGACGCTCAGCATGAGCCATCTTGCCAAATACTCGACCATCAGGACTAGTGATACCCTCGATGGCATAGAAGCTGCCATTGATATTCCACTCCTCGTCCATAGTAGGCTGTCCCTGCTCATTAACATACTGAGTAGCTACCTGGCCATTTTCAAAAAGCTTCTTAATCCACTCTTCGCTTGCAACAAAACGGCCCTCACCATGAGATGCTGGCGACGTGTAGGTCTCCCCAAGCTTTGCTTGGGCAAGCCATGGTGACTTGTTTGATACCACCTTTGTATAAGCCATCTTAGAAATATGACGGCCAATGGTATTGTATGTCAATGTAGGAGAATCCTCCTTTTGAGTATGGATTTCACCATAAGGCACAAGACCAAGCTTGATAAGAGCCTGGAAGCCATTACAGATACCCAGCATAAGGCCATCTCTGTTCTCCAAAAGATTGGTAATAGCCTCCTTCATTTTCTCATTTCTAAAGGCTGTTGCAAAGAACTTTGCAGAACCCTCTGGCTCATCACCGGCTGAGAAACCACCTGGGAACATAACAATCTGTGACTGGGCAATAGCTCGTGAGAATTCATCAACAGACTCTCTGATATCAGAAGCATTCTGATTCTTGAATACCTTGACGTTGCAAATAGCTCCTGCATTTTCAAATGCTCTTGCCGAATCATACTCACAGTTGGTGCCTGGGAATACTGGTATAAATACTCTTGGCTTAGCTATTTTATTTTTGCATACATATATATTTTTTGCCTGGTAAAGGTCAGTATCTACAAGAGATGAATCCTCATGGCTTCTTGTAGGGAATACCTTTTCAAGAGTGCCTGTCCATGCAGCCAGAGCCTCATCCATAGTAATAACTACGTCCTTGTAGCTAAAGCATCCATCATCTGTAACACTACCTATAAGACCACTGTAGTCTCCCATACCGGCACTAGCAAGCTCACGCTCTACTGTAGCAAGTGCATCAGCTGTCACCTCGGCCACAATATCACCTACTGCATAACCAAAAAGTGTCTGAACACTAAGGTCATCATTAAGCTTGACACCAAGCTTATTTCCGAAAGCCATCTTGGAAACTGCAGGAACAAGTCCGTAAGAATCAAGGGCATACGCACTCTTAATCAAGCCCTGCTCAACCAAATGACGTACCAGCTTAAATACAGCCTTAGCCTGGTCATAGTCAGGCTGGTCAAAGCTGTCGTGCAATACATGGAAAAGTACCAGCTTATTGCCTGCGCTCTTAAGCTCTGGTGTAACAATCTCACTCTGACGGGCTACATCTACTGCGAAGGATACAAGTGTAGGTGGTACATCTATCTCATTGAATGTACCTGACATAGAATCCTTGCCACCGATAGAAGGAAGACCAAACTTCATCTGGGCCTTGTATGCACCGAGAAGTGCTGCAAAAGGCTGGCTCCATCTCTTTGGATCTGCAGACATACGACGGAAGTATTCCTGGAAAGTAAAACGTACCTTACTGTAATCACCACCTGTTGCCACAATTCTTGAAAGTGACTCAAGTACTGCAAGCTGTGCCCCATGGAATGGAGACCATGAAGAAACATATGGATTGAAGCCATATGACATCATTGTAACTGCATCTGACTTGCCATCAGCTACAGGAATCTTAGCTACCATTGCCTGAGTCTCGGTAAGCTGATATTTGCCACCAAATGGCATAAGAGTTGAACCTGCTCCAATAGAGCCGTCAAACATCTCAACAAGCCCCTTCTGTGAGCAAACATTCAAATCTGACAAGGTATCAAGCCATGCTGCCTTTATATCCCCTTCTTCTACGTCCTTTGCCACCTTTTCAATGCCCATTTTAGCAAGGTATTTATCCTCATTATCAGGCATCTCTACGTATACATCTGTCTCCTGGTGAGCACCATTGGTGTTAAGGAAAGCACGAGATAAATCAACGATTTTCTTGCCTCTCCAGTTAAGGACTAGTCTAGGCTCCTCAGTAACTGTTGCTACCTCGATAGCTTCGAGATTTTCCTCGGCTGCATACTGTAAAAATTTGTTAACATCTGCAGGAGATACAACAACTGCCATACGCTCCTGAGACTCTGATATAGCAAGCTCTGTGCCATCAAGTCCAGCATATTTCTTTGGCACCAAATCAAGATTAACCTGAAGGCCATCTGCAAGCTCTCCAATGGCTACAGACACACCACCTGCACCAAAGTCGTTGCACTTCTTGATAATATATGATACCTCTTCTCTTCTGAAAAGACGCTGTATTTTACGCTCTGTAGGGGCATTTCCCTTCTGAACCTCTGCACCACATACTGATGTAGACTCTGTATTGTGTGCCTTTGATGAACCAGTAGCTCCACCAATACCATCTCTACCTGTACGTCCGCCAAGAAGAATAATTCTATCTCCTGGATCTGAATTAAGACGCTGAACTGCACGTCTTGGAGCTGCTGCCATAACTGCACCAATCTCCATACGCTTTGCCACATAATCAGGATGATATATTTCCTTAACATAGCCTGTGGCCAAACCAATCTGATTTCCATATGAAGAATAACCGTGAGCAGCCTCTCTTACCAGCTTCTTCTGTGGCAGCTTGCCTTCCATTGTATCCTTCACTGATACAGTAGGATCAGCTGCGCCTGTAACACGCATTGCCTGATATACATAGGTACGACCCGAAAGTGGATCACGAATAGCTCCACCAAGGCAGGTTGCAGCGCCACCAAATGGCTCTATTTCTGTAGGGTGATTATGGGTCTCATTTTTGAAATTAACCAGCCACTCCTCTGTTGTGCCGTCTACATCAATAGGTACAACTATAGAGCAGGCATTTATCTCATCTGACTCCTCCTGGTCTGCCAAAAGGCCATCAGCCTTAAGCTTCTTCATGGCAACAAGAGCAAGGTCCATAAGACAAACGAACTTGTCATCACGGCCCTTGTAGAGAATCTTAAAGTTATCAAGATAGTCATTGTAAGCTTCCTCGATAGGAGCCTTGTAATAGCCATCCTCAAAGGTGATATTTTTTAACTCAGTAGAAAAGGTGGTGTGACGGCAATGATCTGACCAATATGTATCAAGTACACGTATCTCAGTCACAGTTGGGTCTCTATGCTCATCATTGGAAAAATAGTTTTGAATGTGAAGAAAATCCTTAAATGTCATAGCAAGATTTAAGGAATCATAAAGTTCTTTTAAATCATTTTCGGCCATAGAAGAGAAGCCGTCAAAAGTCTTAACGTCCTCTGGCTCTGGGAAATTATCAGACAGAGACTCTGGCTTATCCATAGAAGTCTCACGAGAATCAACAGGGTTAATACAATGAGCCTTAATAGCAGCAAACTCATCGTCAGAAATATCGCCCTCAATAACATATGTAGTGGCAGTATGAATAGTAGGCTCTTCGTCTTCATTGAGAAGCTTCAGACACTGCTCAGCAGAGTCAGCACGCTGGTCAAACTGACCTGGCAAATACTCTGTAGAGAAAACACGGCCAGTATAATCAAAAGTCTCCTCGTATACATCATCGACTGGAGGCTCAGAAAAAACTGTCTTAACAGCTTTTTTGAAAACATCGTCAGAAACGTCCTGTACATCATAGCGAATCAGCACTCTGACTTTGGTAACTCCTTTTATGCCCAGATAGCTTCCTATTTCGGATGCTAATGCCTTGGCAGATACTGCAAATTGTGGTTTTTTCTCAACGTAAACTCTTCTTACCTTGCCCACTTCACACCTCCGTAATATTTACTTGAAATCCTAGAATAGCCAAGCTACTCCATAATTAGCTAAAAGTATACCACACTTATGTCTAGTCTCCTAATAATATTTTAAGAATTTTCATCCCAAAATTTTGTTAATTTTAACGAAATATCATCCGCAGTGGTAAACTGAGCGTCGTTCCACTCCCGTGGAAAAGTTTTTCTATAAGAACCAAACCTAAAACGCTCATCCAAGAGAGCTATTACTCCCACATCGTCAACTGTTCTGATGAGTCTGCCGGCTGCCTGAATCACCTTGTTCATTCCCGGATACAGATAGGCATACTCAAATCCATTTTTACCCTGGCCATCAAAAAACTCACTCATGAGCTTACGCTCATTCCCTATTTGAGGAAGACCCGCTCCAAGTACTATGACGCCTATCAGCTTGCCCCCTACCAGGTCAATCCCCTCTGAAAAAATACCTCCCAGAGTACAAAATGCCACCATGGATTTATCTCTTGTTTTTTCAAATTCTCCAAGGAACTCTTCCCTCTCAGCTTCCGTCATATTCTGCTTTTGCACAATAATGTCCACATTTTTTGCAAGCGCCACATACTCGTCGTATATATCCTGCAAAAATTTGTAGGAGGGGCCAAACACCATATAATTGCCATTTTTAGCATCTACCACGGACCTAATATATCTGGCATATTTTTGGTACTCAGCGCTGTCCCTTCTTGTATATTTGCTGGTCACATCTGTTCCCAACATAAGCAGGCGCTTTTTTTGATCAAAAACCGAGTCCACATATATAGCATAGACATCCTTTATATTGCAAAGCAGGTCCTTGTAATAATCGATTGGTAAAAGTGTAGCACTGAAATACACTGAAGCCCTTGCCATATTAAGTCTGTCCTGCAGCTGGGCTGATGGATCAATACAAAAAAGATGGAGTCGAAAGTTCTTATCATCATCAAAATCACAATATATACGATAGTGGTCCCTATCCTGGCCATAGGCCAATGTAGTAAAATTGCGAAGTCTAAAATAAAAGTCCAGCACCTCATCTTGATAAATGCCAAATTTTATTTCTTTTTTAAAGAGCTGCTCCAAAACAATTTGCACATTATCACAGGCATTTACCAGCAGGTCTATATCATCAATCACTGTTATTTCATGGTCACACTGCCTTTTGTACTCCAGCATAATGCGATTCATTTTTTCAAGCCCCAAAGTCAGCTTTCTGCTTACCGGCTTTGCATATCTTTTTATAGACAAAACCTCTTCTTTTATCAAATCCTCAGAGTACATCTCCCTGGCCCTGTCTACCATATTGTGAGCCTCATCTATAAGGAAAATATGCTCTCCACTTTTGCCTTCTGCAAAAAACCTTTTAAGATATACATTTGGGTCAAAAACATAGTTATAATCACATATAATTCCTTCACACCAGGTTGACACATCCAAGGCCAATTCAAAGGGACAAACCACATACTCAGCTGCATAGTCAATAAGTATATCCCTGGTAATCACTTTTTCTCTTGTAATAATCTCATAAATTGCATCATTGATTCTATTAAAATGCCCACGAGCATATGGACAATTGTCCGGATTACAATCTGCTTCATCGCAAAGACAGGATTTTTCCTTGGCAGTCAGTTGTATGGTTAGTCCCTCATATCCTCCCTTTGTAAGTAAAGTATATGCATCTCGTGCGGCTATGGCAGTTGCCGTTTTTGCTGTCAAATAAAAAATACGTTCAGCCATATTTTGTCCCAAAGCCTGAACAGCTGGATATACATTGGCTATGGTTTTTCCCGTGCCCGTTGGTGCCTGCATAAAAAGTATTTTTCTTCTGGCAATGGACCTATACACATCCGCTACCAGCTTCTTTTGATTATTCCTATATTCATATGGAAAAGGCAAGCCCTGCACTGAATCCAACACTTCCATTTTATGATAGTATTGAAAATCAGCCCATTTCTTAAAAATCTTAATAATGGTCAAGAACCACTCTTCTATCTCTTCAAAAGTGTATTTCTGATTAAACCGCTGTATCTCCTCAGTCTCTAGGCTGCAATAGGTCAGCTGTACTTCTATTTCTTTTAAATTGTACTCATTTGCTACAATATATGCATAGCATTTAGCCTGCGCTTCATGAACAAGGACTGGCTTTTCAAAAGTCATTACATCCATATACATGCCCTTGATTTCATCAACAGTGGCTGCAATTACTTCTCCATCCTCGTCTCGTTCAAGGACAAGACCATCAGCTCTACCCTCAAGACCTAATATATAGTCGTCGTATTCAACATGAAATTTAAGAGGAATCTCAGCCCTGTAAAAGGGGCCCATGGAAGCTTGTATCTTTCTATGAATCCTACTACCTTCCTGCATGGCTTCAAAAGGGTCCACCGATCCTTTCCGATCATCTATATCCCCTTCTCTCAGCAAAAACTCCACCAGGTTTCTGACAGATATATTTACTTGTGCTTTCTGCCCTTCAGGCAAAACCAATCTTGATACTTTCATGACTACAATTATAGCCAAGTTATCAGCACAAAAAAAGAGCCCCTTTCAGGGGGCTCAATAGAATTTCGTCTATGCTATTGCAAATTTATTTACAACCTTGGTAAAAGCTGGATCTACATCTGATGAAGCTACCATTACGTGTAATTCTTTTTTAATTCCCATGGCTAAGACACCAAGAAGAGACTTGCCGTCAAGGTAAACAGCTCCACTCTGAAGATCTACATCAGCTCCGCATTTTACAGCTGCATCAACGAATTCTCTTGCATCATCTGCATTTTCCAATCTAATTGTAACCTTCATAATCTAACTCCTATTACTGCTCAAAAACAATTTTATGATGTTATACCACTATCTATTGCTCTTGTCAACGTCAAATTCCGTCAAATACTGCCATAAATATTCAATTTCACAAAATTTTAATAATTTGATTCATTACAAAACTGTGCAAAGGAATTAGAGTTTCCATCTTTTTAAGGCACTTTTAAGCTTTTACAGGTATTTCAATCATTTTAGTTTCCAGCGCAACCGATTGCCCTTGAATAAAATTGCATGTTTTTTTATGGAAACTTTTCTACATAAACATATTTTTATACCAGGAAAGAGCATCAGTATAAGCCTTGTAAACAATATCCATATCCAGTTCTTCCACGACTATCTGTCTGGAAACTTCCTGCCAATCTCCCGCCTCATACTTTAATGCAAAATCCATAAGCTTTACATAAGGGCCTTCATTGTTAACCAAGGCCGCGTAAATAGAAGGAGAGACAGCTACACTTTTAAGAGCCTCTGCCATAGGCTTATCTAAAATGTAATCTAAAACAGAAAACAGGCCCATAAGAAACAACTCCTCTGCTTTCATTGCCATATTAAATGAAGGAGCTAAATTTTCTGCAAATTTTGCCCTCAGAAGAGAAAGTCTGGTGATCTCATTAGGCTTATCTGCGCATAAATTGCTTAATACAGAAGTATTTAACCATCTTTTCAGCTCTCTTTGGCCTAAAAGTGCTGTAGCCTGCCGAATGGATGAAATATTTGAATTAACAGTAAGCTTATTTACTACATTAAGCAAGGATATTGTAAGCGCTGGATCCTTTGCAATAATATCGGCAGCTTTAGTCAAATCAAAGTCAGGTGTATTGATAACACTTAGCAGGTTGAGATAATTGGCCTTCAGTGGAGACACTTCGGTATCCATTTTATTAATAGGGACTCTATAAAAAGGACCCTCAAAATATGTAAAAGCGCCTGAAGCCTTTGTCTTCTCAAAGACCTCCTGAGTAGGTATGTTTTCAGCTGCCAAAGCAAGAGAAGGAACCAGTCTTTTGCATATTGTTGCCTGCTTAACTGGATCTGCTACATCGCAATCGATAAAAAACATACTGCAGGATTTAAGAATTTCCTTATAGGTTTCGATTCTATATACCTGTAGATCCTTCATCGCAATAACAAAGCCCATGTCTTTTAAAGTCTGCAAGCGGTTAATATAAGCTGTCTCTGGCTTTACCGATGCATCCACCAACAGAATAATTCTGTTTTTAGGACCTTTAAACTGCTTTTCTATATCAGTAAAAATAGCTATGTTGCTAACAGGGATAATAAGAGTACAATTGCTTGACAAGGTATCAAAAGTAATGTTATCAATCACCTCAATACCAACAATATTCCCAGCACCATCAAATGCACCAGTGCCAAGGCGATGAGGATTTTGATACTTATTTTCTTTCTGGGCATACAAATAATAAGATGCCACAGACATATCTGCTTTAAATAAAGGAACCAATGTAGCTAACATATGCTCACTCCATAAAATAAAAAAAACTATATACTAAATATGATAAACTCTATCGGAGAAATCCCTCTCCTCTAATCGTAGACCAGAGAAAAGGCTAACAATTTCAACTCAATCAGGGTTAAAACTCAACTGTATTAAACCCTCCACGAGTTTCAACTATTATCAGATAATTCAGTTTTTATTCTAGCATTTCATATACCCTTTTTCAATCAGCATAACTGTGACATATTTGTGAAAAAATGAGCTTGAAAAAGATCTTTAACAGACCAAAACTTTTTACATTCTTAAAGCCGTATCTTATTTTTTTATACGAAAAAAGCACAAGCAAATGCTTGTGCTTCAGTCAAACAGGGGACGAGAGAATCGAACTCCCACCAAAGGTTTTGGAGACCCCTATCATACCATTTGACCAGTCCCCTAAATCGTAAGCGAAAGACCTAAATAATATTAAGCCCTTCACCCACGCGACTGAATTATAGTAACACATACAAATAGTTAATGCAATATCAAATATTTAAATATTTGAAACAATTCAGTCTACGAAAGTGGAGACGGAGAGATTCGAACTCTTGACCCCCTGCTTGCAAGGCAGGTGCTCTCCCAACTGA
>CAVJHG010000035.1:0-16903 GCA_963649335.1 bacterium | reverse complement strand
AAAACTACAGCTCTGCCTCAAAGCTATCAGCTCCTGGAAGTGGATACTTGTCTGTAATAGTCTTGATGATAGCACGAGCCTTGTCTACTCCAGCTTGGCCCTCCTTGATTACAAGGGCAATAGCCTCTGCAACCTGGTCAAAATCAGCTTCCTTTAAGCCTCTTGTGGTAGCCGCTGGTGTACCAAGACGAATACCTGAGGTAACAAATGGTGACTTTGGATCATTTGGAATAGTGTTTTTATTGGCTGTAATGTGAGCCTCATCAAGAAGCTTCTCTACTGCCTTGCCTGTAAGCTCAAATGGAGTTAAGTCAATAAGCATCAAATGGTTGTCTGTGCCGTCAGATACAATCTTGATACCCCTGTCCTGCAAGCCCTTGCAAAGAGCCTGGGCATTCTTAACTATCTGCTGGCCATATTCCTTAAATGAAGGATCCAGTGCCTCCTTGAAGCAGACTGCCTTGCCGGCAATAACATGCATAAGAGGGCCGCCCTGAGTGCCCGGGAATACTGCCTTGTTGAAATTGAACTTTTCATTGGCTGCTGCTGTAGACATAATCATACCGCCACGAGGTCCACGAAGAGTCTTGTGAGTAGTTGTGGTAACAATATCTGCATATGGAACAGGATTCTCATGAAGGCCTGCTGCAACAAGACCTGCTATATGTGCCATATCTACAAAAAGTACTGCCTCAACCTTGTCAGCAATCTCTCTGAAGCGCTTGAAATCAATGGCACGGCAATAAGCAGATGCACCTGCAATAATCATCTTTGGCTTGCAATCAATGGCGATACGCTCCACCTCATCATAATCGATAAAGCCCTGATCATTGACACCATATGGCACTACATTAAAATATGAACCTGAGAAATTGGCTGGTGAACCATGGGTAAGATGTCCGCCGTGATCTAAGTTCATACCCATGATGGTGTCCCCTGGCTTAAGCACTGCATACTCTACAGCCATATTAGCCTGAGCTCCTGAATGAGGCTGAACATTAACATACTCTGCACCAAAAAGCTCCTTGGCACGAGCTATAGCAAGCTCCTCTACCACATCAACACACTGGCAACCGCCATAATATCTCTTTCCTGGATAGCCTTCTGCATACTTGTTAGTAAGGACTGAACCCATAGCGCTCATAACAGCTTGTGAAGTCCAGTTTTCAGAAGCAATAAGCTCTATATGCTCTGACTGGCGATTGAACTCGTCTACGATAGCCTGTGCTATCTCAGGGTCTGTGGTTTTAATGTCATTAAATGTGTACATGATGTCTCCCTTTCTTTAATGTATAGTTAATATTTAAACAACACTTTAGTGCTTTAAAGAACAAAAATCAAGTGTTAATTTTTTAACTTCTAAAAAAGCGCTGGTAAGTACTTTTTACAAATATTTTTCCTCGAAAATATCCCTAGGCATAGGCTTATCAAATAAAAATCCCTGGACATACTCCACTGACAAATCACTAAGCATATTGTGTTGACTTTCCTCCTCTACACCCTCAACACAAACATCCATCTTGAGACAATCTGCAAGGGCTGACACAGACTGGATAAACACCTGGGAGAACTTATCCTGTCCATTATCCTGCACAAAAGCCTTATCTATTTTAATCGTGTCAATTGGCATACTGCGAATATGACTAAGGGAAGAATAGCCAGTGCCAAAATCATCAAGGGCTATCTTACAGCCTAAGTCTCTCAGCTTATATAACAAGTCCACCATATGGTCCATATCACCTACTGCAAGAGACTCGGTAACCTCTAAAACCAGCTTATCTGGAGCAAGACCAGTATTTTCCAATGTCTTTTTTACTGTGGCAACTATATCTGATGATGTAAACTGAACCACCGACAAATTGACATTGACCATGTAGTTCGGGTGACCAAAATCATTCCAATGCTTGCATGCTTTTGCCGCCTCCTCTAAGACATGGGCACCTATAGGCACAATGAGCCCCAAATACTCTGACAGAGAGATAAACTCATCAGGAGATACCATTCCAAGCTCAGGGGAATTCCATCGCACCAAAGCCTCGGCACCATGACAGATACTGCTGCCATTTTGCATTTTTATAATAGGCTGGAAGTAAACCTCAAACTCCTGACAGCCCTCGTCAACAGCCCGCCTCATGGCCGACTCCAGCTTTAGTCTTTTCGCTGCATAAAAATCATAGGCATCGCTATAGTATTCCACCCTGTTTTTTCCATTGGACTTAGCTTTTGCCAAAGCAAGATTTAGGTGGGAAAGTATGCTGGCGTAATCAGGGGCATTTTCCGGCACCTTTACCACTCCCATACTCATGGTGCAATAGTATTCCATGTCATCCAATATCCATGGATTTTCAAAAAGAGCTGTCACCCTGGCAACAATATAATCCAGCTGTGAATAAGCCTTGTTGTCCACTATGATGGTAAATTCGTCGCCACCTGCGCGATAACACTTGTCGGTAATAACCGGAATAGAGTTGATAGCATGAGCTATATATTTTAACATCTCATCCCCATTATTGTGGCCCAGGCCCTCATTGATATAGGAAAAATCATCCAAATCTATCATAAGGACTGCAAACTCATTGCCCGTGCTGACAGAGAGCCTATACTGGGCAAAAAGGTCCTTTTCAAAGGTCTGTCTGTTTAAAAGGCCAGTAAGGGAATCCTCCTTTACAGCCTTCTCCACCTTTTTCTGATACTCCTTAAGCTCGGTAATATCATAAAAGGTAAAAAGCTGTACCTGCCTGTCATCAACCCATTTCATGGATGAACGACTGATATCGTACCACCTGCCTGAACCATTGGCGGCAAATTCGCCGGTCACCCCAGTATCGTCTTCCTTGGTAAAAAGAAGCTTTTCCACAGCCACCTTGTCTATCTCATCTGAAAACATGTTATTAAAGGTGTCATTGGCAAATAAAATGCTTCTGGAGACATTGTCTGTAACCACCACACCATAGCCAGCATTTTGAAGTATAGAGGCAATAGTAGTGTATGAGCTTGCCAAAGAATTGCGGGTAATGCGCTTAAGCAACATAGTTTGAAGCACTGTCTTCACATCCCCTGCGAAGCGGATATCCTCCTGATTCCATGTGCATGTCCCATCCCCTGTAATAAATGCCAGATACATTTCAGAAGCTCCATTAACCTCCACTGGCAGAAAAATACCAGCCTTTATGCCATAATTGTCAAAAAATATCTTAAAATCTGCAGGCAAAGAAGCGTTAGATGAAATGGTATAGGGCTTTCCATTAAAAAAGGGCAAACGGGCTTTATCTACTAAGTCAGAAAAAATAGTGACCCTGTCTCCTTCATTCCACTTAGAAATCACTTCCACCTCATCTGTGCCTGTTTTAAGCTGCAAAAGCATACTGCTTGTGCACTTAAGATAGCCTCCTGCCAAGGAAAGAATTTTCTCAGCCAGTTCAACAAAGGAGCCCTCGGCCTCCATCTGACCAAGTATTTCGGTCATAATCTCATTCTTTTTCAGCCGGTAAAGCATCTGCTCACCAGCTTCATTTTGCTCTTTCAGCTTCTCCTCAAGCCCCACCATATCCAGCTTTTGAGAAAAAGTAACTCCTGCAAGAATCTCAAGAAGCCCCATGGCCTTATCCATGGCAGCAGTAGAAGTGCGACGAATACATGCCGGTATAAATACATCCTCCCCCAAGTGCTCACTTGCTATGCCAAAGCAAAGAAAAGCTCCGTAAAAAAGGCCTGCCTTATCCCTTATAGCTACACCCCTATATAAAAAATAATCCTCTGTAGAGTGTCGTTCTACTATATTTTCTGCCGTGCCATCAATAAATGAATTCATCAATTCCTGTCTCAGCTGTGATGTAAAATGACTGTCCACATACTCTTCTTCCTCAGAACTGCCTGAAAAAGAAGTCAATTGTCCCTGGTATTTCATTACGCAATATACATAAACATCATTGGCTTTACAGAAAGAATCCTGCAGCTGCTGCAGTCTCTTAATGTCCACCGGAATAACTTTTTCCTTAATTGTATTTTCTGGCATAGGCACAATCCTTTTTTAATAATTCTGAACAAACATGTACTTTTATTATAGTATATTTGCTATAATTTAGATAATACTTTATTGGGAGAAAAATATGAATATTTACACACAGGTATGCGGTCTCATTATCATTGGTTTGCTTATATTTTTTTACAGCAGACAAAACACTCTTGAAATGGAATCTGAGCACCGTTTTGTCATCCTCTTATACGTATCCTTGGGATGCATTCTCACTGACATAGCCTCCGCCTATTTGTGTAACAACTATAGCTATGGAGATGAGGCAAGGCTATTTTTCATGGCCAAGCTATATCTCATACTCCATGTTTTATCTACCTTCTGTGCCATGCAATACGTCTACTCCGATATTTGCGCCAATTCTGAGATCAAAAAAAATAAATACCTCTTCCGTTTTTCATGGCTTATTTTTGCTGCCATGGCCGGAATAATCATTTATCTTTCTCCTCAGATAGCTACAATAGATGAAAAAATATGTGTTACAGGCACCATAACAAGAGCAGATGAGTTCTTTAATTTACTTTTAATAATTGCGATCTTGGCTTTAGTTTTCATCTATAGACCTTATATAAAAGCCAAGCGTATCCGTACCATTATCATTTGGATGGCTATTTGGCTTATGGCTGGTCTCATCCAATATTTTTTCACTGACATATACACCGTCAGCTTTGCCTCAGCTTTGGGCGCCCTTGTTGTTTTCTTCGAGATGGTCAATCCTGAGGCCACCATCTCCCGTAGAACAGGGCATTTTTCTTCCTCCAGCATACGTTACTTCTTAGATTACAAGTATAAGCGCAAGGATTCTTTTTCAGTCCTTATGATTTCCTTCCGCACAAAGGGCGAATCCGCTTCCGACTCCGTGCTTTTGCAACAATCAATCAACCAGCTGTCAGATTTTTTATTTTCCATTAAATATGCAAAAACCTTTGACACTGCTGGTGGTTATTTTCTTTTAATATTTGACAATGAGAATCTCATGCAAAAAGCCAAGTCTCAACTGGAGGATTTCTTTTTGCGCATGGAAGAAAAAAGTGATATCAATACGGCATTTACACTCCTACATCCCTTCTATATCATGGTTCCAAAGTCAAACATTGCTACAAGTGGTGAAGAGCTAATGACGGTCCTCACCGGCTTTATCCCGACAGATCACAAGACTGCTGCAAAAAGCCAGGTCACTGTCACCCATGAAACCATAGCCGAGGAACGCCACAAAAAACACGTTGAAGACATGGTGGTTGAAGCTCTTTTAGATGACCGTATAGAGGTATTTTACCAGCCTATTTTTTCAGTGGCTCAAAAGTCCTTTTCTTCAGCTGAGGCCCTGGTTCGTATCCGTCTCAAAAACGGCAATTACGTACTTCCGGAGACCTTCATTCCTATTGCCGAAGAGACAGGCCACATAATGTCTTTGTCTGATGCCATATATAAAAAAACCATGTCCTTTATCAAGCTTTTTCATATAGAACGCCTTGGCATAGAGAAAATACAGCTCAATTTATCTATTCGTCAGGCTGAGACTGCCACCTTTGCAACACATATTGCCAGTCTCCTCAACTCTTTTGATTTGTCAGCTAATATGCTAAATTTGGAGATAACCAACACCAATATTATCCATAATCAGGACCTGCTTCTAAACAACATGCATAAGCTGAAAGCCGGAGGACTTGATTTTGCCCTGGACGATTTTGGTTCTGGCTCTTCCAACCTCAACTATCTTTTAGAAATGCCTATTTCCATCATAAAGCTGGACCGCAAGCTTACTCATGCATATCTGGATAATGAACGGGCCACCAGCATTTTAAAGGGCATTGTAGATATATCCCATGCCATGGATATAAAGCTTGTTGCAGAGGGGATAGAGTCTAAAGAAGCCATGAAACACATGGTTGAGCTTGGCATCGATTACATACAGGGCTTCTACTACTCCCGTCCACTTTCTGAACGAGAATTTTTAGCCTTTATACAAGAAAAAAACTGCTAGTTATTTAGTTAAATAAAAAAAGAGAGGGAAAATTATGCACACATTTCAACCTTATCCAATCAATATGCTTGAGTGGAATCCAATGGAAAAAATCTCAAAGGAGTGGTTTGCCATTACCACTGAAGTGGATGGCAAAGCCAATGCCATGACCGCTTCCTGGGGAGGCGTAGGCTGTCTCTGGGGCAAAAATGTAGTCTTTGTATTTATCAGAGAATCTCGTTACACTAAGGAGCTTTTGGATAAGTCCGACAACTTCTCCTGCTGCTTTTTAGACCCAGCAGATAAAAGTGCTCGCACCACCCTAAAGATTCTTGGTTCGGTAAGTGGCCGCAATGAAGATAAAATGGCCGAATGCAGACTTGATATCAATCATGACATGGATATACCTTTCCTTGATCAAAGTACCCTTGCCATTATATGCAAAAAAATGGCAGCCGTCCCTGTAGGCCCTGATACCTTTGAAGACCCAGAAATACTGGGCAAATGGTATGCAGATGCCAACAAGGATGACTACCACACTATGTATGTAGGGGAAATTGTAGATATATTGGCTCGATAGACCTTAGTCTATGTGAGCCCTGTGATACAATAATCCAACCGTGGCCTTATTACACAAGCAAGTCAGGGTAACGCTTTCAACTACAAGCATAAGCCCTGCCTGAGGCAGACGGGAAAGAGCCATGGCTGACCAGGTAGAGCCGTACATAAGAGCTAGCCACAGGCTGTTCATACACAAACTCAAAAGAAGCTGATGGATAATCGTTGCTGTAATACAACGAATAACCGTCGGCTTTTTGTATAGAAAAACACCAAAGAGGATGCCGACACAAGTAGTAGTAAAAGTAATACCTGGGTTGAAGGTAGAGCCAGAAAAGAGGAATAACCCCAATATATCTGCTACCATGCCCACCAGACCTGCTCTCACCGGGCCAAGAAGCATACCGGCCATAGCCAGTGCCACAAAGGAAAATCCAATACGCATATTGTATGCCTGAAAGGATAAAAAGCGACTAAAAATAATCTGCATAGCCACAAGCATGGCCATAGTCACTAGGTTGTAAGTATCAAGCTTCAGATACTCATTCTTAAAATTGTTCTTGTCTTTTTTCATGTTTCACCTCAATCTCTTCTCAGCTTATGGCTGGACTTTAAGGCGCCCTTTTCACTTGAATCAAGCTCCCTATTTAATTGTTGCATCTATATTAACTATCTTGTGGGATAAGATAGATTATTTTATCTGTTAAAGTATTCCTTGAACTCTTCATATCCGTCTGCAGACAGCTGCTCCTTTTGGAACTTCTTGTTCTTGTTCATGCGAACCACAAGAACTGTCTGGCCTGCTTCTCTGGCTGCCTTGGCCTCATTCATTACCTCAGCAAGCTTATCTGCTGGATAACCCTTTTCCACAAGGTAGGCCACCTTTTTGGCAGCACCTGGTACCTTGAAGCCCTGCTCCATAAGAAGAAGGATAATACGCTCAAAGCCTATAGAAAAGCCACAGGCAGGAGTAGACTGACCTGTAAAATTGCCAATCATCTTGTCATATCGGCCACCGCCTCCACAGCTGCCTCCAAACTCAGGAATAGCTATCTCAAAAATAGTACCAGTGTAGTAGCTCATGCCACGAACCAGTGTAGGATCAAATACTAACTCAAAGTCAGCTTCTTTTGTAGCATTAACAGCTGATGCTATTTCACGCATCCAATCAGCTACCTCTGTATCTAAGTATTCTCCCAGCTTATCCAAAAGCAGGTTCATTCCCTCAGCTACATCCTTGATACCCTCTAAAGCTGCAAAAAGCTCTGTATACTTATCGATAGATTCCTGTGAGTAGCCTGCCTCAAGAAGCTCAGCTGACACACCGTCAAGGCCTATCTTGTCCATCTTATCAAGGGTGATAAAAATAGAGTCGTAATCCTTTTCCTCAAAGCCAGCATAGGCTGCCATAGCCTTTAGGATGCGACGCTCATTGATACGAATCTCAAAATTCTTAAAGCCGATACGACCAAGGGTTGTAGTAGTAGCCAAAATCAGCTCTATCTCAGCTAAGTTACTTGGCTCCCCAAGTATATCTATGTCGCACTGGGTAAACTGACGATAACGGCCACGCTGTGGTCTGTCCGCTCTCCATACTGAGCCCATCTGCAGCGCCTTAAATGGTGATGAGAGCTCATTGGCATGATTTGAATAGAAGCGGCAAAGAGGCACTGTCAAATCATAGCGCATACCAAAATCTACCACCTGGTCTTCTGTAGTAGCCTCAGCTATATTAAGCTTCTCGCCTCTCTTCATTACCTTGAAGATAAGCTTTTCATTCTCTCCGCCCTGCTTGTTAGACAAATTGCCAATAGACTCCATGGCAGGAGTCTCTATAGGGGTAAAACCAAATGAGCGATAGGTATCCTTAATCACTGATGTGACATAGTCACGAACCTCCATCTCATATGGGAGTATATCCTTCATTCCATTAACTGGTTTTTTATTTAAAGCCATGTTATTTCCTTTCTTCATAAAACGCTATCTAATGTGCCATTGTAGACGATTTTTTATCTATAGGCAAGGCTGCTATTTAAAAAAAGGCTCTTGCCTCCTCAGCTGCTCTTCTTTTCTTTCTATCATCTCATCAATTCTATCAATATACAGCTGCACATCCTTGACATTCTCACATCTGCTAACAGTGGCCCCACCATCACTTACAAACTTGGAAGAGCAGCCTGCTCCAAGAGCCATTATGGTTTGCTTTTCCTCCATAATAAGTATGTTATATATACCCTCCTTGCCTTTAGTGGCAAAGCCTATATTTTCCAGGTTGGCTGCCATATTTTTTTGCCTGTAAAGATAATAGGCTTCCATGTTAAGACTACAAGCTGCCTTTTCGCAGGCATCCATATGGGCCTGAGAATTTTCTATCAGGTAATCGTCATAGGACTGTCTGTCTATATTGAGCCTGCTGGAGTGCTTTAGAGCCAGGGAATGAACAGTCAAATTGTCTGGAGCAAGCTTTACAACCTCCTCTAAGGTATGCTGCACATCTCTTATAGTTTCGCCAGGCAGGCCTAAAATTAAATCCATATTTATATTTTCAAAATCAAGCTCTCTGGCCCAGCCATATACCTTGTATATATCCTCCACCTTATGAAAGCGACCTATCAAATCCAGAGTCTTTTGATTCATAGTCTGGGGATTAATGGAAATGCGAGTCACTGGATGAGCCTTCATTACCCTTAGCTTTTCATAGGTAATGGAGTCCGGCCTGCCGGCTTCTACAGTATATTCAAGCAGATTTGCTGTATCAAAATACTTGTCCACCAGGCTAAGGAGTGCCTCCATGTGATCCTCATCCAGGGATGTTGGGGTGCCTCCTCCTATATATATAGTGTCCAGCTTCTTTCCTGCCATAGCCTTGCTTGTATAAGCCATCTCTTTTTCTAAGGCAGCCAGATAATCATCCAGCTTGTTTTTCCACAAGCCTATAGGATAAGAAGTAAAGGAACAATAGAGGCAGGTGCTTGGACAAAAAGGTATGCCTATATAAACAGAATATCCATTGTTATAATCAATAGGCGCGAGTATCTCAAGCTCCTTGTGGGAAACTGTAAGAGAAAGGTCTATTTTTTCTTTTGATGTAAGATAGGTGGCCTGCATGAAGTCTGCTACAGCTGCATCATCTGCCCCCTCCTCTAGCATCTTAAGAGATATCTTTGTAGGACGAATGCCAGTAAGTGTACCCCAAGGAAGGCTCTTTCCCGTTCTACTACTCAAGCTTTCATAAATAGCCTTTTTTAACCTGTTTTTGGTATCAGGTCTGTTGGAATAGTCTATCTCTATACTTTTTCCATCCAAAGTTAGCTGATGATTGGCATACTCCACCGTCATGGTAAAAAGTATGTCTTCATCCTGCAAAGGTGGCTCAGTAGATATTTTTACATCCTCCTTTGGATAAAAAGCCTTCACCAAAGAATAGATATCATATTCAAAATTATCCTCGTTTAACTGCACATATATCATTAATTATATCCTCTTTTAATTACCAGCCTAAAAATTTTCTTACCAATCTTGCGGGCTGGATCATTTCACACATACCATGTTTATATCTCTCCAAAGCTAAACTTATTCTACTCACAGAAAAACTCAGCCAGAAGCATTTCCGACTGAGCTAAAATACATGAATTTTTATAAGTATGGATTGTATACCCTCTCCTCAGCAACTGTAGTAGCCTCGCCATGTCCAGGGTAACAAATGGTATCCTCTGGCAAGCTAAGCAGCTGTTTTCTGATAGATGCTACAATCTGGCTCATAGAGCCTCCTGGAAAATCAGTACGTCCCACTGAGCCTGCAAAAAGAGTATCCCCAGTAAAGCATACCCCTTGATAGCCCAGATAATAGCAGCAGCCACCAGGTGTATGACCTGGAGTAAGAAGGCAACGAATATGAAAGCCTGCCAGATCAACCTCCTCCTGGTCCTTCAAATAAACATCTGCCTTATAGCTGATTGGACTTCCTGTAAAAGCCGCAGATAAATTAATCGAAGCATCCTCTAAGGCTTCCTTTTCCTTGTTACAGGCATATATTTTAATACCAAAATGACTTGCCACCTCTGCTGACTCACCGGCATGGTCAAAATGTCCATGGGTAAGAAGAACAGCTACCGGAGTATAGCCCCGCTGGTCAATCCCCGCTATTATTTTCCCACTGGCTGAGCCTGGATCGATAATAATACATTGGCTGGTATCTTCATTTACAAGCAAATAACAATTGGTGCCACATACTGGCAAAAGAAGGGATTCTATCTTCATTTTAACCTCTAGGTCTTTCTACATCTATAATGCCATCCACCTGTCTGATTCGTTCCACTAAGGAATTGAGCTGATCCTTGGAATGGGTACCAAACTTAATACTGATGGTGGCAATGCCCTGCTTATTGGTCTTGGAATTGATAGAGTCAATATCAATGTCCCTTTCGGTAAAAATACGAGATATATCTACCAAAAGACCGGTACGGTTGTTGCAATATAGCTTGATCTCTGTCAGGTAGAAACCGCCCTTTTCCTCAGCATCATCACCGCCTGCCCAAGCCGCCTCTATGAGACGCTCCTTCTCGAAGTCTGGCAGGGAAATCATATTGATACAATCAGTGCGGTGAATAGATACGCCACGACCTCTTGTGACAAAGCCTACTATCTCATCTCCAGGCACTGGATTACAACACTTTGAAAAACGCACAGATACATCATAAAGGCCACTAACTGTAATGCCATTTTTAGACTTTGGCTTAGCCTCCTTATTGCTGCCTGCAGAAATCTCCTCAAGAACATCCTCGTCTGTAACCTTGACTGGGTGATCCTTTTCCCAGGCGGTCTGCATACGGTTGACAACAGCGCCTTCCTTGATGGCTCCCTGACCTACTGCTGCCAGACAATCCTCCCAGCTGTGGAAGCCGTATTTGTTCTTGATAATCTCCTGATACTTAGGCTTGTTGACCTCACCTAAATCTATATTTTTGCTCTTGGCAGATGCCGCTATAAGCTCCTTGCCCTTGGCTATATTTTCGTCCTTAGACTGGTTTCTGAACCACTGATTAATCTTGTTTTTAGCCTGAGAGCTCTTGACTACAGACAACCAGTCACGGCTTGGTCCATTAGTATTTTGAGAGGTTATTATCTCTACCCTATCACCATTGGAAATAGCGTAATCGATAGGTACCAGCTTGCCATTGACCTTGGCTCCCACCATGCGGTTACCCACAGCAGAGTGAATGGCATAGGCAAAATCAATAGGAGTCGAGCCAGTAGGCAGATTCTTAACATCACCACTTGGGGTGAAGCAAAATACTGTATCCGAGAATAAATTTAAATCAGACTTTAACAAAGATGAAAACTCTTTGTTATCGGAAATATCTCTCTGCCACTCCAAAATCTCTCGAAGCCAGCTGAGCTTTTCCTCCTCGCCTACTACAGTAGAGCCCTCTCCACTCTCCTTGTACTTCCAGTGGGCAGCGATACCATACTCAGATGTACGATGCATCTCATAGGTACGTATCTGTATCTCAAAAGGAGTACCATTAGGACCAATAACTGTGGTATGCAAAGACTGATACATATTAGGCTTTGGCATAGCTATATAGTCCTTGAAACGACCAGGAATAGGGGTATACATCTCGTGAATGACACCCAAGGCTGCATAGCAGTCCTTGATGGAATCAACAATGATTCTTACTGCAAAAAGGTCATATATCTGATCAATGGTCTTGTGCTGGTTGACCATCTTTTTGTATATACTGAAAAAATGCTTGGCGCGGCCATATACATCAGCCTTAATATCAGCCCCAGCTATATGCTTTGATACCTCTTCTACCAAGGTATTAATATAGTTAGTACGCTGGTCCTTGCGCAAAGCTACCTTTTCCACAAGGTCATAATAAGCATCTGGCTCTAAGTATTTTAAGGACAGGTCATCAAGCTCTATTTTCACCTTGCTGATACCCAGACGCTGAGCCAAAGGAGCATATATCTCCATAGTCTCCTTAGCCTTTTCCTTTTGCTTTTCTGGACGCATGTACTTTAAGGTACGCATATTGTGGAGGCGGTCAGCAAGCTTAATTAGGATAACACGGATATCCTTTGCCATGGCAAGAAACATCTTACGCAAATTTTCCGCCTGTATCTCCACCTTGTCAGCGTCATAATTGAGCTGTCCCAACTTGGTAACACCATCTACAAGCTCGGCAACTTCCTCCGAAAACTCTGAAGCAAGCTCCTCCTTGGTAAGCACAGTATCCTCCACAACATCATGAAGAATGCCGGCCACAATAGTTTCCTTATCAAGCTCAAGATCTGCCAAAATAATGGCAACACAAAGGGGATGTATAATATAAGGCTCACCTGACTTGCGCACCTGGTCCTTGTGGGCCTCACGGGCGATATTGTAAGCCTTTTCTATCATGGAAATGTCAGTATTGGGGTGATAACGGCGCACTCTCTCAATGAGCTGGCTATAAAGCTGCTCAGGATCCACAAAATCTGATGTAGCAACCACTCCCTGGTGCTCCGTAGTGATATTCTTTTCAAGTTCTTCCAATTCTTGTACTGAATGCTCTGCCAAAATATCGCGCCCTTCCCAAAAGACAATTATAGACTTTATAAAAATTTAATATATTATATTAAAAGTTTGGCAAAATTGCAACAATTCAGACTAGTGAAAATATGCAAAATTACTGTACAAATCCAATTATTTTTGATAATATTTCAACTGATTGTATTAACTGAGTGCTTTCTTATTATATGTAAGGCATTCCATTTGTTTTTTGAAAGGAAATATACATGATTCAGGCTAATAACGTTACCCTTCGATTTGGCAAAAAAGCCCTTTTCGAAGAAGTTAATATTAAATTTACCGAGGGCAACTGCTACGGTATTATCGGTGCCAACGGTGCCGGCAAGTCTACATTTTTGAAGATTCTGTCAGGTCAACTAGAGCCTACCAGTGGCGATGTTACCATGAGCCCTGGCAACCGCCTCTCCTTCTTAGAGCAGGACCACTTCAAGTATGACGAATTTACAGCTCTCGATACTGTTATCATGGGCAACCAGCGCTTATATGACATCATGAAGGAAAAGGACGCCATCTACATGAAGGAGGATTTTTCCGACGAGGATGGTATCCGTGCAGCCGAGCTTGAAGCTGAATTTGCTGAGATGGACGGTTGGAATGCCGAGTCAGATGCAGCTACCCTTCTCAATGGTCTTGGCGTTGACACCGAGTACCACTACACACAGATGTCAGAACTTCCTGGTGCTTTAAAGGTCAAGATTCTCCTTGCCCGTGCACTCTTTGGTTCACCTGATGTACTTCTTCTCGACGAGCCTACCAACCACTTGGATTTGGATGCCATCGGTTGGCTTGAGGAGTTCCTTATCAATTTTGAAAATACTGTCATCGTTGTATCCCATGACCGTTACTTCCTCAACAAGGTTTGTACCCATACTGCTGATATCGACTATGGTAAGATACAGCTTTTCGCCGGCAACTACGACTTCTGGTATCAATCATCACAGCTGATTATCCAGCAGCGCAAGGAAGCCAACAAGAAAAAGGAAGAACAGATTAAGGAATTACAGGAATTCATCCAGCGTTTCTCTGCCAATGCTTCTAAGTCAAAGCAGGCTACATCACGTAAGCGCGCCCTTGAGAAAATCGAGCTTGATGACATCCGTCCTTCAAGCCGCAAGTACCCATATATCGATTTTAGACCAGCCCGTGAGATTGGAAATGAAGTTCTTTCAGTAGAAAACCTTACTAAGACAATTGATGGCCAGGTAGTCTTAGATCACCTGTCATTTAACGTAGGCCGCGAAGACAAGATTGCCTTTGTAGGCTCCAACGAGCGTGCCAAGACAGTTCTTTTCCAGATACTTGCCGGAGAGATGGAGCCAGACGAAGGCTCATACAAGTGGGGCGTTACTACTAGCCAATCCTATTTTCCTAAGGACAACACAGAGATATTCAACACCGACCTGCTCATTGTAGACTGGCTGACCCAATTCTCCGAGATCAAGGATGCCACATATGTCCGTGGATTCCTTGGCCGTATGCTTTTTGCAGGTGAAGACGGTGCAAAGAAGATGAAGGTATTATCTGGTGGAGAAAAGGTACGTGTACTCCTTTCCCGCATGATGATTGAAAACAGCAATGTTCTCATGTTGGATGAGCCTACTGACCACTTGGATATGGAGTCTATCACGGCTCTCAATACCGGCTTGCAGAAGTTCTCAGGCGTTATCCTCTTCTCTTCAAGAGACCACGAGATTGTACAGACAACTGCCAACCGCATCATTGAGATTCTTCCAAATGGTGCCATGATTGACAAGATGACTACCTACGATGAGTACCTTGAGTCTGATGAAATGGCTCGTAAGAGAACAGTCCTGGAGCTTTCTTCTGATGAGCTTTCAGATGATTAAAAGCTAGTTTTAATTTTAGTTCAATAACACATCAAAAAAGACAGCCTACAATTTTGTAAGCTGTCTTTTTTATAGGCCAAGTCTCATTTTTTACATAAAAATAAAAGAGACCTCAGCGGGAGGTCTCTTTTAAAAGGGAGAATAATGTTATGAAAAAAATGTATCTCTTCTTGAGATGTATATATAGTACAATTCAAATTTGTTCTAACAATGTAAATTGTGTGAAATATTTGTGAAAATATAATTTTTCAAAATCAAACAAAAATCTCACTTAAAACATTTTAAACAACTACTCTCCCAAAAAGCTGCTACTGTATAGTCTCAACCTTGATAGTGTTAGTATTACCTACAGTACCATCTATAGGGCCACCAGTAAGGACAACCTTATCACCAGCACTCATTCCTAACATATTCTTTACTCTATCTACTGCAAAGTAGAACATTACATCAAGCGACTTGAACTTATCTACCAGCACTGGTGTAACACCCCAGCTAAGAGCCAGCTTGAGCCATACCTTTTTGTTAGTAGTCATAGCAATGATAGGTACTGGAGATCTAAAACGGCTAACCATACGGGCAGTACCGCCTGACATAGTACATGCTACGATAGCCTTGGCATCAAGGTCAATGGCCATAGATACTGTAGAGTGAGAAATAGCATCCTGTGTAGAACGAATCTCAATATCCTCGTTGCGGAAACGACGAGCATAAGAGATATCATTTTCAGTCTCCTCTGCAATCTGAGCCATAATCTGTACTGCCTGTACAGGATACTTACCCTGGGCAGACTCTCCAGAAAGCATAATAGCTGATGAACCATCATATACAGCATTGGCTACGTCTGAAATCTCAGCACGGGTAGGACGTGGGTTATTGATCATAGACTCAAGCATCTCGGTAGCTGTAATAACGCGCTTACCAAGGACACGGCACTTTGAAATAAGATCCTTCTGAATAGCTGGAAGCTTAACAAATGGAATCTCAACACCCAAATCACCACGGGCAACCATAACACCATCACAAAGAGGTGCAATCTCATCAATGTTATCAACACCTGGCTGGTTCTCGATTTTTGCAATAATATCTATATCACTGCCGCCATTGGCATCAAGGAAATCATGAAGCTCCTTTAAATCAGATGCCTGTGAAACAAATGAAGCTGCGATATAATCAACATCATTTTCTATACCAAAAAGGATGTCCTTCTTGTCCTGCTCTGAAAGATAAGGACCTGACATAACCTTGTTAGGGAATGACATAGACTTCTTATTACTCATAACGCCGCCTGTAGTACACTTTGTAATAATATCATGTCCCTTAATTTCTGTAACCTCAAAGAAAACAATACCATTGCATACAGAAAGTGTATCTCCTACTGCAAGGTCCTTGTGCAGATTCTTATGAGTAACAGATACACGGGTATTATCACCCTCAACCTCATCTGTAGTAAATGTAAATGTATCTCCTGCCTGAACTGTAACTGAACCGTCCTTAAAGGTCTTAATACGGTACTCTGGTCCCTTAGTATCAAGCATAATAGCTATAGGTAAATTAAGCTTCTTTCTAACCTTTTTAACAAGGTCCATCTTCATGCCCTGTTCTTCATGATCTCCATGAGAAAAATTCATACGAGCAACGTTCATGCCAGCCTGTGCCATCTCAGTAAGAGTCTTTTCATTCATGCTGGCTGGTCCAATTGTACAAATAATCTTTGTCTTTCTCATCTCTACTCCTTTTTTCCATATTTCCAAAGTCCTCTTTATCATAACACCTTCCAGGCCAGCAGTAAACCATAGTTACTTTTTTAACATGCCAAATGCATATTTAACTGAGTGGGCTTTCTCTATGGCCCGCCCCCCTGGGTTTTCTCTTGCATCCTAAAAGTTCAGTCACGCAAAATATACGCGAGGGTCGTGCTATCCAAG
>CAVJHG010000034.1:0-17104 GCA_963649335.1 bacterium | reverse complement strand
TAGGACAGCACTTTACGCTTTATATTTTGCTGTGCCTGCCCTTTTTAGGATGCTTATTAGATTTTGCAGGCGGGCCCGCCTAGATACAAATTACTCGTTTAAATGCATATTTAAGTGAGTTTATATCTATAAGGGTGTCCATCCTTAACAAGATTGATACCATTTCTCTTCAAGGTACCCATACCCTTTGTCAAAATACCATAGGCATTCTTCAGCTCTTTCTTTTCGGTTTCTGTCAGCTTGATGTTATAGCCTTGTAGATTTTTTCCTATTTTTTTAAATATCTGTTGAAATAGCATTAGAAATCCTATATAATCTTTTTCAGCGCCGGCTTGTCGGAATTGGCAGACGAGGCAGACTCAAAATCTGTTGGTGGCAACATCGTGCGGGTTCAAGTCCCGCAGCCGGCACTAATCAAAAAGCCTCTGAAATCATAGATTTCAGAGGTTTTTTTTATTCCAAAATATACAGATGTACTATGTAGCAAAAAAGCACCCCTCCGGGTGCTTTTTTGCTACAACTTTATTTTAATAATCCATCCACAATGCCCAGGCCATCGAAGGTAGCCAGATAATCCTTGATGGTCTCGCCACGACGAATCATCTTGAATGAACCGTCCTCCTGTAAAAGAACCTCAGCATGCTTTAACTTGGCATTGTAATTGTAGCCCATTGAGTAGCCGTGAGCTCCTGAATCATGGATAAAAAGAATATCTCCCATATCTATATGCGGCAGCTTGCGATCTACGGCAAACTTGTCACAGTTCTCGCAAAGTGAACCTGTCACATCATATGTGTCAGTACATGGTGCCTCCTCTTTTCCAAGAACTGTAATATGGTGATAAGCACCGTAAAGTGCTGGACGCATTAAGTCAACTGCACAGGCATCAACGCCAATGTACTCCTTATAGGTATGCTTTTCGTGGATAGCTGTGGTAACCAAAGCACCATATGGAGCCATCATAAAACGGCCCATCTCAGTATAAATCTCTACATCTCCAAGGCCAGCAGGTACTAATACCTCATCAAATACCTTGTGAACACCTTCACCTATAACCGCAATGTCATTTGGAGTCTGGTCAGGCTTGTAAGCCACACCTACACCACCTGATAGGTTGACGAATGAAATAGCTATACCTGTCTTTTCCTTAAGCTCCACAATAAGCTCAAAGAGAGTCTTTGCCAGAGCTGGATAATAATCATTAGTAACAGTGTTTGATACCAAGAATGCATGGATACCAAACTCCTTAACACCCTTGTCTCTAAGAATCTGGTATGCCTCAAAAATCTGTTCCTTTGTCATACCATACTTGGCATCACCTGGATTGTCCATGATTCCGTTGGATATCTCATATACTCCACCTGGATTATAACGGCAGCTCATTCTCTCTGGGAAGTGACCTACCACCTTTTCAAAGAAATCAATATGGGTAAAATCATCCAGATTGACTGTAACGCCAAGCTGGTCAGCATACAAAAACTCCTCTGCTGGAGTGTCATTAGAGGAAAACATAATGTCCTTGCCCTTGAAACCAAGCTCATCAGACAAGGCAAGCTCTACATAGGAAGCACAGTCAGCTCCACAGCCCTCTTCCTGAAGAATTTTTAAAATAAATGGGTTTGGATTGGCCTTTACAGCAAAATACTCCTTAAAGCCCTTGTTCCAGCTGAAGGCCTTGTAAACAGCCCTGGCATTGTCTCTAATGCCCTTCTCATCGTAAATATTAAATGGTGTAGGAATCTCCTTTGTGATTTCTGCAATCTTTTCAAGTGTAGTAAATGGGGTTTTCATTTTTTGTCTCTCCGTAAAATATAATAGTGATAATATTGTAGAAAATTAACAGTTATTTGTTGACAACTCGGCCTATCTTTGATATTCTTTTTCTTGCTGATAAGCAAGCTGATGTGGCTCAGAGGTAGAGCACTTCCTTGGTAAGGAAGGGGTCACGGGTTCAATTCCCGTCATCAGCTTTTTTTGTTACCAATTTTTAGAAAAACAAGTTAGCCTTGCCTCACACACGGCAAAACTTTAACACAATAAAGCAATGATGTAAACCACCGAAAGAAAATTTCTTCGGTGGTTTTCTTTTTTGTACCATAATCTAGATAAAAAATATAGATTTCGCTAGCAAGTCTGAACCTTTATTTGGCTATCCCTACCTCTTCCTTGGCTATCTTGTCCGCCAGTTCATTGCCTGGAATACCTGTATGGGCAGGCACGTGTACAAAGTGGACTTTAAGCTTATGAGCCATAGCCTTATAGGAAGCCACATAGTATTGGGAGATTTTTTTATTGGCACGCCACACTCCTGTAGGCCACTTTTCAACTCCCTCGTAGTCATAAAATAAAGTAATCTCATTAAGTCCCAGCTCAAGAGCCTTCTCCATAGCAGCAACTGCCCCATGAACCTCTCCTGCCACATTGCGGGAAACTGCCTCCTCCGGGTCATTTCCGTGGCCCCTGATTACAATATCCTCTGCCTCATTGCTATAATGTAAAAAGCCGCCATAACCGTATACCTTGGTAGCTATATTGTAAGAACCGTCGCAGAAGGCATATACCTCAGGCAAATTTGTAAGGCCATCCGATTGCTTCAAGGAAGACATACCATTCATGAAAGCAGTACCATGGTTTCCGCCATTATCTTGATTTCCATCCAAATTTTTACTTTGACCCATGGCACTTTTTGTAGAAAAATTATCTCCTCCTGCCATAAATTCCTCAGCCTCAGGCAGAGTCTTAAAGCTTTTAAAGGTAGCCCCTGAAAAGCCTGTTACCTGGGCCTGACACTCAGCCCAGCTCATATATATACCTGGCTTACGGCCATTTTTTACTGCATAGTATTTGTTCGCCATTTATGCTCCTTTTGTGCTATTCTATATGTGGCAATTTTAGTCAGGCCTCAAAGCCAAACATTATATTATGTGTTAGAAGTAGTCTCAGAGTCTTCAGAATAATTTCTTTTAATGAGATTCAGAAAATATAAGCTGACCATAATAAGAGTCCGACCACTAAATTTTGCCTAAAAATCAATAATAAGTATAACAGAATTTTAATGGAGGTACATACATGAATACAGATTATGTAGATTATATGGTAAAGGAAACTACCGATCTTCTTGCCATTGACAGCCCTACAGGCTTCACTAAAATGGCCGCAGAGCACCTTGTGAAAAAATATGAAGAGCTTGGTTACAAGCCTGTATTAACCACAAAGGGTGGTGTCCTGATAGACTTAGGCGGCGACAATGCTGAAGATGCCATCTTAATTGAGGCCCACTTGGATACACTAGGGGGCATGGTTTGCCAGATAAAGGATAATGGTCGCCTGGTTCTCACCTCTCTTGGCGGCTTTTCTCCAAACAATGGCGAGGCTGAAAACTGCCGCATATACACCCGGGAAGGCAAAATATACGAAGGCACCTTCCAGCTCAACAATGCTTCTGTTCATGTAAATGGTGATTATTCCAACACCAAGCGTGAATTTGAAAAAATGGAGGTTGTTATTGATGAAGAGGTAAGCTCAGCAGACGACACTAGGGCTCTTGGCATTGCCATAGGTGATATTGTAGCCTTTGAGCCTCGCACCAGAGTAACCCAGTCAGGCTACATCAAAAGCCGCTTTTTGGATGACAAGCTTTCTGTGGGCATACTTTTAGGCCAGGCCAAGTACTTAGCTGACAATGGCATAACTACTTCCCGCAAAATATACCATCACATCACCGTATACGAGGAGGTAGGCCACGGAGCCTGTGGCACAGTGCCAGAAGGTGTTACCGAGATACTTTCTATTGATATGGGCTGCATAGGAGATGGCCTTGACTGCAAGGAAACCCAGGTATCTATATGCGCCAAGGACGCAGCAGGCCCTTACAACTACGATGTAGTGACAGGTCTTGTAAATGCCGCTAAGGCCGCTAATGTTGACTACGCTATTGATGTATATCCTCACTATAGTTCAGATGCTGATGCAGCCTTAAAGGCCGGATACGACGTAAAGCACGGCCTTATAGGTGCCGGTGTATATGCCTCTCACGGCTATGAACGCAGCCATAAAAAGGGTGTAGAAAATACCTTCAAATTACTTATTGAGTATGTAAAATAAAAAAATCCCAGCCAACTACCGAGCTGAAGTAACTAGATTTTTTAGTCTAGCTATTAGCTGCAGTAGGCATTGGCTGGGTATTTTTTTATCAAGACTGGATTGTAAGTCTTTTGCGCAAAATTCTAGTCTGCTTTAGCAGACATCTACATCTTATGATCTTATATACCTCTACTGTCCATAATAAGCATTTGCTCCGTGCTTACGGTTAAAGTGCTTATCCCTAATACAGTCAGGTGCAGGATCTACCTTTGGATTAACCTGCTCGGTGAAAAGTGCCATTTTGGCAACCTCCTCCAAGACAACTGCATTATATACAGCCTGATCAGCATCCTTGCCCCAGGTAAATGGGCCATGATTCTTGCAGATAACACCTGGCACATACTTGGTATTAATGCCACGCTCTTCAAAGGTCTCAATAATAACCTTACCTGTATTGACCTCATAGGCCTCATCAATCTCAATAGGAGTAAGATTGCGGGTACAAGGAATAGGACCACAGAAATAATCAGCATGGGTAGTTCCATAAAGAGGAATATCTCTGCCTGCCTGGGCCCATGCCACAGCATAGGTAGAATGGGTGTGAACTATGCCACCTATATTGTCATATTTTTTGTAAAGCTCCACATGGGTAGCTGTGTCTGAGCTCGGCTTATAATGTCCTTCTACCACTTCTCCATCAAGGTTCACCAGTACCATATCCTCAGGCTTTAAATCCTCGTACTCCACGCCAGATGGCTTAATGGCAAAAATGCCGCTTTCTCTATCTATTCCTGATACATTGCCCCATGTATAGGTAATAAGGCCTCTCTTTGGAAGCTCCATATTTGCTTCATATACTTGTTTTTTCAGTTCTTCTAACATTTAAAACTCCTTTGCTGCAGCTGCCTCAGCGGCAAGTGCTCTCTTATATCCCATCATCCATGCATCAAAGCCTGCAACCATCTCAGGATCCGGATCCAAGGTAGTAGACTGCTGACCAGCGAATACCTTTTCATCAAGATAAGCAGACAATACCTGGCCTTTATCCTCTCGCAACAAATAGTTAGCAAGAACAGCCATACCCCAGGCTCCGCCTTCACCAGCTGTAGCCATTACAGTAATAGGTGCGTTTAAGGCTGCTGCCAGCACTGACTGGCCTACACCCTTTGTTTTGAAAAAGCCACCATGACCAGTAATGGACTTGATTGGCACATTTTCCTCTTTAAGAAGGATGTCATTTCCCACCTTCAAAACGCCCAAGGCTCCATATAAATTAGATCTCATAAAGTTTGCCAAAGTAAACTTGGCATCTGGCTGGCGTACAATCATAGGCCGCCCCTCATTGATTCCTACCACTGGCTCACCGCCAAAGTAGTTGAAGGAAACCACGCCTCCGCAGTCAGCATCCTCTGTAAGGGCCTTTTGGTACAGTCTTCCATATAAATCATTCATAGAAATATCCATGCCAAACATTTCTGCAAATTCCCTGAAAATGCCAACCCAGCTGTTAAGATCTGATGTACAGTTATTACAGTGTACCATAGCAACTGCCTCACCAGTTGGTGTGGTAACCATGTCTATTTCCTCGTAAGGCTTGGTCAGAGGCTTGTCCAGTACTACCATAGAAAATACAGATGTACCGGCAGATACATTGCCTGTGCCTGCTGCTACAGCGTTGGTAGCAACCATACCTGTGCCTGCATCTCCCTCAGGTGGTGCCATAGGAGCTCCTGGCTCTAAGTCTCCGCTTGGATCAAGAAGCTTTGCCCCCTCTGCTGTAAGGCTTCCTGCATCATCTCCTGCCACAAGTACCTTTGGAAGCAAATCCTCTACCTTTGTTGTAATGCCATGAGCTGCTGCAAGCTTGTTAAATTTTGCAAGCATATCTGCATCATAGTCACAGGTAGCTGAATCAATAGGAAACATACCGGATGCTTCACCTACGCCTACCACCTTTTTGCCGGTAAGCATATAGTGAACATATACTGCAAGGGTCATGAAGTAGGCTACATCCTTTACATGTGGCTCTTTATTTAAAATAGCCTGATAGTAATGGGATATAGACCAGCGCTGAGGCATATTAAAGTTGAGCTCCTTTGAAAGCTCCGCAGCAGCCTCCCCAGTGATGGTATTGCGCCAGGTTCTAAAAGGCACCAAAAGCTTGCCATTTTCATCAAAAGCCAGGTATCCATGCATCATGCCGGAAAAACCTATGGCACCTATTTTTTGCAGCTTAACATCGTACTTATTGTCTACGTCCTTTTTCAGGGCTGCATAGCAATCCTGCAAGCCTTCCCATATCTCGTCCTGGTGATAGGTCCAAACCCCATTTTCCAGATGATTTTCCCACTCATGGTCACCCTGAGCCAAGACCTGATTGTTCTCATCTACAAGAACAGCCTTGATTCTGGTAGAGCCAAACTCAATACCAAGGGCTGTGGTCTTTCCCTCAGCAATAATTTGATTTAAATTCATAAATACCCCCTATACATAAGGGCTGCTCCTTGGGCAGCCCTTATCTTCTCTTTTTTCTGCTAAAAGTCGACTCGCCCACCCAAGCCTTTGCCCAGGCTTAAAAGATAGGAATTTCGACTAGAAAATCATATTACTCGCCAAATACAGCAATGTAATCCTTCTGGAACTTCTCAATACCTGCTGTGGTAAGTGGGTGCATAGCCATCTGCTCAATTACCTTGTAAGGAACAGTAGCGATATGGGCACCAGCAAGGGCACAGTCATGTACGTGGATAGGATTTCTTACAGAAGCTGCAATAATCTCTGTGTCATAACCATAGATATCAAAAATCTCAGCGATGTCACGGATAAGGTCGATACCTGGCATATTGATATCATCAAGACGGCCTAAGAATGGTGATACATAAGTAGCACCTGCATTGGCAGCAAGGATAGCCTGGTTAGCTGAGAAAATAAGAGTAACATTGGTCTTGATGCCCTCAGCAGAAAGAACCTTGACAGCCTTGAGACCCTCTAAGGTCATAGGAATCTTAACAATCATGTTAGGATGAAGAGCAGCAATCTCACGGCCCTCCTTGATCATGCCCTCAGCATCAACTGTAGTAGCCTTAACCTCGCCTGAAATAGGACCATCTACGATAGAAGCGATTTCCTTTAAAATCTCCTCCTGAGGACGGCCACCTTCCTTTGCAATGAGGGATGGATTGGTAGTAACACCACAAATAACTCCCAGCTCATTAGCCTTTCTGATTTCCTCGATTTTGCCTGTGTCCACAAATAATTTCATGATAATTCTCCTTTATCTAAAATAACAAACAACTATAAGAAGCAACCTTCACAAGCTTCAAGCCTCATGTAGGCACGAACCCTGCCTCTACTTCTAAATCATAGTATAGGACTTTTTTCTCAAGTCCTATACTATACATATTCAACAAAAATCCTCTTTATTTTTAGTGGTTTTCTCTGATTAGGCTCTTATCTTTTGCCATATACCAGGCTGCCAAGGGCAAGGTCACGCTTGAAATCGCGAATCTTTGTATCCTTGTCGATATATACAGCCTCAATGCCCATAGCTGCAGCCCAATCACCCATCTGCTCTGCAGTAAGGTCATAGGTAAATGCTGTGTGATGAGCACCACCTGCCAAAAGCCAAGCCTCTGTACCTGTGTAAAAATCTGGCTGTGGAGTCCAATAGTTGATAGCTGTAGGAAGCTTTGGAAGTGGCTTTTCCACCTTCTTGCAGTCCACATCCTGGATAATAAGACGGAAACGGTCTCCCAGATCAATAAGAGAAGTAGCTATACCCTTGCCCTCCTTTGATTGGAATACAAGACGAGCTGGATCCTCTCTGTCACCCATTGAAAGAGGCTGACACTTAATCTGTATAGGACCTGCTGCAATAGATGGGCAAATCTCCAGCATGTGAGCCTCGATAATACCTTCCTTGCCCTTTACCAGGTTGTAGGTGTAGTCCTCAAGCATTGATGTACCCTTGGCATCCTTCATGCCTGTAGTCATAATCTTCATAAGGCGAACCATGGCTGCTACCTTCCAGTCGCCCTCAGCGCCAAAGCCATAGCCCTTTTCCATAAGGCGCTGCATTGCAAGGCCAGGAAGCTGCTGGAGTGAACCCAGGTCTCCAAAGTGAGTAACCACTGCCTGATAATTTTTCTCCTCAAGGAAACGCTCAAAGCCTAACTCTATCTGAGCCTGAACTGCCACATGCTTCTTGAACTCCTCTGGATCCCTGCCCTCTAAGCAAATATCATAGAGTGAATAGTACTCGTCAACCAAGGCATTGACGTCAGACTGACCAACTGCTGCAACTGCCTCAGCCACTTCGTTAACAGGATATGCATCAATCTCCCAGCCAAATTTCAGCTGAGCCTCTACCTTGTCACCCTCGGTAACTGCTACATTTCTCATGTTATCAGCCACTCTCATGACACGAATATGGCTTGACTCCACAATACCTACTGCAGTGCGCATCCATCCAGCCAGCTTGTCCTGAACCTCTGCATCAGCCCAGTAGCCTACGATGGTTTTTCTCTCGATGCCCATGCGGGAAAGAATATGAGCATACTCTCTGTCGCCATGAGCAGCCTGATTCTCATTCATGAAATCCATGTCCATGGTCTCATAAGGAATCTCACGATTATACTGTGTATGCAAATGGCAAAGAGGCTTTCTAAACTCCTGAAGTCCTAAAATCCATGACTTGGCAGGTGAAAAAGTATGCATCCAGGTGATGACACCGGCGCAGGTAGGATCGTTATTTGCCTCGTTAAAGGTGCTGCGAATAACCTCATTTGTGATCATGGTTGGCTTCCATACCACCTCAAAAGGAAGACGTCCAGACTTGTTTAAAGTATCAACAATCTCCTTTGAATGTGCGGCAACATGTGACAGGCACTCATCACCATATAGGTCCTGTGAACCTGTGCAAAACCAAAATTTGTAGTTAAGTTGTGTTTTCATTACCTTCTCCTCCTTAAAAAACACGATAAACCCACCATTGAACAGGTTCCTACATAAAAAATGTAAGACCCATATCAAAAGCTTCGTAATAAATCATCTAATATAAAAATACAACTTGTACAGGCATATGTACAAGTTGTATTTATGATTTCATTTTTAGTTGTATTTATGCTGTTTTAGGCAGGGTTTACAAGTGCTATGTACTGTGTACAAGTTATACACCTTTCGCCTATAGCCTGCAGCCACTTTATATTTTGCTTAAGTCCAGCTCTTATGGCCCTTACTTGCTTTATTTCACCCATTCCTCTTATTGATGCACTTCTTGTTTTATCGGCCTTATCCCCCTTGTGGCTCTTATTGTCCTAACTCTCCTCAGACTTAGGGGCAGGCTCTGCCTCATTTGGGGCCGTCTGGGCTGCTGCCATGTCTTCCATCTTAGCCTTAGCCTCCGCCTTAGCAGCCAAAGCCGCCTCTCCAGTTATCTTGGCATGCATAGCTCTTGCCAGCTCTATGTCCCTGTCCATTTTATAAGTATCCCTCTTGCCTACAGTCAAGGAGGCTCGTTGCTTTGATGCCATCATCTTGGTCAGGTCTGAATTTTCCTTACTCATGCGACAGCCTACCAAAAGCTGATTATTGCTGGTGGAAACAAAGCGAACTATCTTAGCATCAATATTATAAAGCTTTGAGGTATATTCCCCTGTCTCTGCATTTTTATACTCATAGTGAAGCTGTATGAATACCTTTTCCTCCAGCTCCACCGGCAGCTCATTGCTGCACAAAAAGCCTATGCCCATAGGGCTCAAATCTCTGACAAATATATCCTTTCCTATCTTTGAAGTGCCAAACTTGCACAGGGCATACTGGCCAATCCACTGGCGGTACTCTGTGCGGCGGTTAAAGGTATCCACACTCTTGTTGCTTAAAACCAAATCACAGGCTCCCTGTTCCGGCAGCTTTATCTTGTATATCTGAACATTCTCCCAGGAATATGGCCTGTCCTCCACCAGTCCTGTCAGGGTGTAACTTACCCTTTTTGAGGCAAATTCTACCATCTTGTCATTTTCTGTAATCAAATCCAGAATGACAAAAAAGGTGTCATTTATTCCCTTTACATGGTCTAAAAGGTAGGCTCTGTCCGACTCCGACAGTTCTATAACCTGGCTTTCCAAGCGAATGCTCTTTTTAAAATCTGTGGCATTAATGGTAATTATAGTACCTGGTGCTATTGCATCTATCGTCAAGTCATTACTCCTCGCAAACTAATGTAATCTCAAAATGCTTCATTTAAAAAATCCCGCGAATACATCCTACATGCAGGTCTTACCCTCAACTAACTGGGGTGCCAGCAAAATACGGGCATCCTTTTTGGCTATGCTGCCATCTATAAGTCCAATCAATGTCTCTGCCGCCACTTTTCCCAACTGCTCCTGGGGATGGGCCACAGTAGTTATCTCCCTGCTTTGGGCCAAAAGAGAATTGTCAAAACCTGTCACCGATATATCGTGGGGAACAGACCGGCCATGATTTTTCAAGCCCTCTATGACGCCAGCGGCTATTTCGTCATTGTAGCATACCACTGCATCACAGCCCAGACCACTTTCCAATATTTTTCCCAGGCCCTCTACCGGCCGCATGGATCTGTCCTTGGTATGATACCACACCACCAAATCAGGATCATAAGAAATGCCTGCCCCAAGAAGGGCCTTCACATACCCCTTGTGGCGATTGAGGCCCTGCACATCATCAGCCTTAAATATCCCTGCTATTTTCCTGTGGCCTAATGACAGCAAATGCTCTGTCACCAAAGAGCCTCCCAGCACATCATCAAGCATAACATGAGGCCTGTCCAGCATGGACTCATAACAGCCCTGGATAAATATATATGGAATACCCATGGCATCCATCTGGTCATAAAGGACCTGATGCTGACAGGATATGGCACTTTGGCTTGGCTCAATTATCATACCATCGATATTTTTTGACAAAAGCTCTTCCATGCACCAGGCCTCACCGTGGCGGGAATTGTTGGTAGTCTTAAGTAAAATGCTATAGCCATTTTCCGACAGAACGCTATTGATACCCTGTATTACCCTGGGGAAAATATAGTCCGTCATATAGGTACACACTACCGCTATATTTTTTGTGTGGGAAGCAGTCTTAACACGCTCCTTGACAAAGGTGCCTGCCCCATGGCGGGCATAAATATAACCCTCATCCATAAGCTGGGCAAGAGCCTTGCGGACAGTCTGTCTGCTGACAGAGTACTTGTCACTCAGCTGATTTTCAGATGGAAGCTTACTCCCCGCATCATACTTACCTGAATTAATCGCCTTTTTTATATCTTTAATTATTAGCTGATACTTATTGGAATTCATGTAAAGATGATAACAAATTTTATTCATCTTGGCATTAAAAAATCCGTGATGAAAAAATTCACCACGGATGTAGATTTATACCCAAAAGTTACGCCATAATTTTCCTTTCATTACGCTAGCTACACTGAGACTTTTTGGACTGTGCAATGGGATTTGCAAGCAAGTGAATAGGCTAGTTATTTTATAAACGATGCACTATCTGCCAAGTTCCTATTCAAACGCAAACTGGGGCTTTTACTTTACGAAAATTATAATGCCTTGATACGGTCAAGGGCTCTTACTGTATTTTCATAAGTACCGAAGGCTGTCAGTCTGAAGTAGCCCTCACCTGAAGGTCCAAAGCCTGAACCAGGAGTACCTACCACCTGAGCATTATCAAGAAGATAATCAAAGAAGTCCCAAGAGGTCATCTTGTCTGGAGTCTTGAGCCAGATATATGGAGCATTGACACCGCCATATACCTCGAAGCCTGCGTCCTTGAGACCTGTGTAGATAGTCTTGGCATTGTTCATATAGTAGCCAACCTGCTCCTTAATCTGAGCCTGGCCCTCTGCTGAATATACAGCCTCGCCTGCACGCTGGATAATATATGGAGCACCGTTAAACTTGGTGCCGTGACGGCGTGCCCACATAGCATTGAGAGAAACCCCATCAAATACAAGATCCTTTGGCACTACTGTGTAGCCTAGACGAACGCCGGTAAAGCCTGCATTCTTAGAGAATGAGTGAATCTCAATAGCACAGGTCTTGGCACCAGTGCATTCATAGATAGAATGTGGCACATCTGCCTCTGAAATATAAGCCTCATAGGCTGCATCAAAGATAATAAGGGCTCCATTTTTATTAGCATAGTCAACCCACAGCTGCAGCTGGCTCTTGGTTAAGGTAGTACCAGTTGGATTATTAGGCAGGCAAAGATAGATTACATCTGGTGTCTCCTTTGGAAACTCTGGCACGAAGCTGTTGGCTGCTGTGGTAGGCATATAGATAAGGTCTGACCACATCTCCTTTGTGGCATCCCAGGTGCCAAGGCGGCCTGCCATAACATTGGAATCCACATATACTGGATATACTGGGTCGCAGACAGCTATCTTAACATCTGCAGCAAAAAGCTCCTGGATATCAGCTGAATCAGACTTGGCTCCGTCTGATACGAAAATCTCGTCAGCAGAAATATCGCAGCCACGAACCTGGTAATCATTTTTAGCGATAACCTGCCGTAAAAATGGATAGCCCAAATCTGGTGCATAGCCCTTGAATGTAGCTGCATCTCCCATCTCATCTACTGCTGAGTGAAGGGCATTGATCATGGCTGGTGCAATAGGCTGGGTAACGTCACCGATACCAAGACGAATAATATCTGCATCAGGATGTGCCTCACCATATGCTGCTACCTTTTTTGCAATTGTAGAAAATAAGTAGCTTCCTGGTAATTTTTGAAAATTGGTGTTTACTTTAAACATGTCAAGTCTCCTTAATTTTAAAATATAGTCACTGTGAACCTAGACCTCGCTGATTATCTTCTTATAGGAAAGTGAACCACCGAAAATATCTAGAGCAGAGCCCACAGTAAAATCCAGATTATCCTCTGATAAGTAGCTGATGAGCTGTATGTCAGAAAAATCCCTGATGCCACCTGCGTAAGTAACCGGAATACCCTTATAACGAGCTAATAATCCCACCAGATCACGGTCTATGCCGCCCTGCCGGCCCTCTACATCGGCTCCGTGTACCAAAAACTCATCACAGTACTTGGCCATCTCATCCATGAAGTCATAGCTGAGACGCTCCTCAGTCAAGTGCTGCCAGCGGTCAGTGGCAATAAAATACTCATTGCCCACCTTTTTACAGGACAAATCCAGCACCAAATGCTCTCGGCCTACTGCCTTTGATATAGTCTTTAAGGCATCATAATCCACCATGCCATCCTTAAAGACAAAGGATGTAACTATAACATGGCTGGCTCCTGCAGCTATATACTCCGGGGCATTGTCAGCATTGATGCCACCACCAATCTGCATAGCACCTGGATAAACTGCCAAGGCTGAAAAGGCTGCCTGCTTGGATGCCTCATACTCAGGTGTGCCAATCTTATTTAAAATAATGATATGGCCGCCCTCCAAGCCATCTTCCCGATACATAGCTGCATAGTAAGCTGCATCATGGCTTGAGACAAAATTTTCCCTGAGGCCCTTTGCTCCATCATCCAAATCAGACAGAGTCCCGCCCACAATCTGCTTAACACTACCATCATGAATATCTATACAAGGTCTAAACTTCATAAATGCTCACCTCCATGTAGTCAGAGTAAATGGGCTATGCACTTTCCCAAGGCATGCGGCAAAAGTAATTTCTGCAAAAAACACATCACCTGCTCTTACTTCAAAGTATAAAGGTTAGCCCCTTCTAATTCAATGAGAGATTGGTAAAATTTACCTGCAAATCTGATTAAATATGCAGTATCCTTTGCCCCGGCTGTCTCCAATGGGGAATGCATGGCAAGCTGTGGCAGGCCAATGTCCACTCCATTGATGGATACATGGGCATTAGATATGTTGCCCAAGGTAGAGCCACCAGCCACATCGGACCTGTTGGCAAAGACCTGATATGGCACCTGAGCCTTGTCACATATCTGGCTAAATAAAGCCTTAGACAGACCATCTGTCATATACTTTTGGTTGGCGTTAAACTTTACAACTATGCCCTCGTTCATATAGACCTTGTTAGTAGGGTCACTCTTTTCCGGATAGTTAGGATGAAGGGCATGGGCATTGTCAGCAGATACCATAAAGGACCTTGCTATGGCAGAGCGCAGGTCACTTTCCTTGCCACCCCCTGCCTCATTAATGCGGACCATGGTGTCATAGAGGAAGGTAGAATCTGCTCCCTGCTTGGTGCCAGAGCCCACCTCCTCATTGTCAAATGTAGCGTGCATGGCGATCTGATGCAAGCCATTTGCAGCATCAATAAGACCTGTCATGGAAGCAAAAGAGCATTGCAGGTCGTCCAGGCGTCCTATAGAAATAAACTCATCATGGGCTCCCCAAAGGCAGCCCTTGTCCCTGTTATATAAGAAAAGGTCGTCACCTATAATATCATCCTTTGCCACACCTGCTGCATCTGCAACTATATCCATCAGCTTAGTATCGGTATCCATGGTAAGAAGTGGCAGCATGTCCTTCTGGGCATTATATTTGTAGCCCTCATTGGCCTCCCGGTTCATATGTATTGCCAGGGATGGCAGCATACACAGGTCCTTATCTATATTTACCAGCTTAGCTTCTATATGGTCACCATTTTTTACAAGGATCCGTCCTGCCACAGAAAGAGGCCTGTCAAACCATGGCGCCATCAGCATTCCGCCGTAGCGCTCTGTGTTAAGCTTAATATAGTGGCCCTCAGTCATCTCCGGAGCCTCCTTTATGCGAAAGCATGGAGAATCAGTGTGGCTGGCCATAATCATATAGCTTGTGGCTGCCTCAGTAGGCATGCGAAAGGCTATTAGGGAAGAATCATTGCGGGTAACAAAGTAGCTGCCACCTGGCACAATATCCCAATCATCGCCTTCAAATAGACGAGTAAAGCCTGCCTGCAAAAAAGCCTCCACCTGATTGGCCACAGCATGGAACTGACTTGGGGAAGCCTCTATATATTTAAATAAATCTGAATTTGTAGTATCTGTTTTTTCCTTGCTCATCTTTTCTCCTCAATTATATATAAAAATATTAGTCTAATAAGAACTGAGGGCTTACAATGTAAGCCTTTTTCTTATTTTTTTATACTATATCCAAAGGTACCCTGGGGACTGGTTAAGCCAAAATAAGTGCCATGGGAATAGGCTAGCGGATGGGAATCCTCCAGGCAAAATTTGCCCTTTTCGTCCATGTATTTTTCATCGGCATGAACAGCCAGCACATCTGCCACAAACATGGTGTGGCTGCCATATTCATGTATTTCCCGCACCCGACACTCTATATTAACCGGTGACTCCTCTATCATAGGACAGCTTATCTCATCCGCCTCCACCTTATGAAGACCGCATTTTTCCCACTTATCCACATCCCGTCCCGAGGTGACTCCACAATAGTCTGTGGCAAAGGACAGGGCCTCTGTGGTGAGATTGATGGTAAATACCCCGGATTCTTTTATCATATTGTAAGAATAGCGCTCAGGCCTCACCGATATATAGGCCATTGGGGGATTGGTGCAAACGGTGCCTGTCCAGGCCACTGTAAGTATATTGTCCTTGCCATCAAGGCCCCTGCAGCTTACCATCACTGCCGGCAGAGGATATATCATATTTCCCGCTTTCCATTTTTGCTTGCTCATTTTAACTTTCCTTTCAATTTGCGTCATTTCGAAAAATATATACTAAATAATTCCGTAAAAGCTAAAAATGCCTTAAGCGAGAACAATAGTTTTCACTTAAGGTGTTTTCTTTTTAGCCCTGAAACTATAAGCTTAAGTCTATTACAATCCCTTAACTTTACAGCTACACCCTCAGGTCTATAGCGGTCCCCTGAGTGGAAAAAGTGAGTGCCTCTAAAGAAGGCTGCTGGACCATGGCCATGGAATCTGCCATCATAGCAATCTGGCTTTCTGCCACATCCATGGATTTACATAGCATGGCTGTGCCCACCTGGGTTAATAACTTATTTTGACTTAAGTCCATTGAAAGCTCTGTTATATCCATATATTTTCTCCTACCAGCATTATTATCCCATAAAGTATTTACATTGATTATAATATTCTGTAGCTTCTTTTTCCATCAAAGTAACTAGCTTATCAACCTTATTTTCTTCTCTAAATTCTTTCAATCCCTCAATATAGTCATTACGATTTGTATCTAGAACTATAAAAGGGTCTGTGTCAGGATATTTCAAGCTTTCACGAAACATCAACATTCTTCCTGTTCTTCCATTGCCATCTTGAAAAGGGTGTATGGACTCGTACCTTGCATGAAAACGTGCTAAAGTCTCTATATTCTTATCCTGTTCATTATACCACTTCAAAAGTTCTTCCATCTCTGATTCTACATCTGCCGGAAGGGCAGTCCTATACATACCAACCATATTAGGACGTTTTTTATAATCACCAATAGCATAACCATTAGCACGATCTTCAAAAACCCCTGATTTCAATTCATAATGAAGCTTTTTAATAAGGTCTTGTGACAGTTCTTCATCCAGGGTATCTAACATGTAATTAAACATGAGAAAATGTCCATTCATCTCCTCAACGTCTTTTGCCCTATAATAATCATCGCTTTTAGGCAGGGTTCCATTATCAAAAAGTGAAGCTGTCTGTTCCGGTGTCAATGTACTTCCTTCAATTTTGTTGGAATTGTATGCCATAGCACGTTGTGTATAAGCATATACACCAGAACGGTCAAACCTTTTTCTCTCAATCAAAAAACGCTCAATAAGCCATTCTTTAAAATCTGACATTTAATGCCCTACCTCCTATCCCCAATATTTATGCATTAACAGTCCTTTATCACCTACAACATCTTCTGCTCTGTGCCGACCGAAGCGGCTGCGGAGACCAAGAAAATTATATGAGACAGTATAACACAAAATAAAAGTGACATGATAAACTGCTTGAAATGCTTTTGGCTTTTACATCGTTCTTGGTAAGACTGTGGAAAGGTATCTAGGCTTAAAACAGCTTTCTTAATTCGGTCAACTTGT
>CAVJHG010000033.1:9342-19621 GCA_963649335.1 bacterium | reverse complement strand
GTTAAATATGCATTTAGGTGACTGGCATTGACGCTGCTTTAATGCTAAACTGAAGGCATATATTTTTTGAGAGGGAAACTATGGCACGTACAGCTATTATAATGTCCAGCTACAATGGCATGGCGCATATAAAAGAACAGATAGAAAGCCTGTTGGCTCAGACCAAGCAAGATATCACTATTTTTATCAGAGATGATGGCTCAAAGGACGGCACCTTTGAGATGGTGAAAAATGAATATGGTTCTAATGCCAATTTACGTATTTTTACTGGTGAAAATTTAGGCTTTGGCAATTCCTTTTCTACGGCAATAAGATATGCCCTTGCCGATGAAGCATGCTTTGACTACTTTGCCTTCTGTGACCAGGATGACTATTGGCTTCCTGATAAAATAGACCGTGCTGAGGCAGCTTTATCAAAAAAAGACCAAACAATTCCTTTGCTTTTTTCCCACAACTACTACATATGTGATGAGGCCTTGCAAGGCGATAACCTCTTTAGCCCGACTAATCCCATGAAGGATGTTACCTTTCAAAATATGTTTTTTGAAGGGGTCTTCCCAGGCTTTACCATAGTAATCAACAGGACCCTGGCAAAGCTTGCTTTTTTAGGTGATACTCCAGCCGATATCTTCTATCATGACAAATGGGTATCATTGATAGCCCTATCCCAGGGTGATATTATCTATGACACCAAGCCACTGGCCCGCTACCGCAGATATGAAGCCGCCGCCTCATCAACCAACAAGGGGCCTTTAGCAAAGCTCAAATGGCGCATAGACAATGTGTTAAATGGCAACTTCTGTCCTCGCACCAGCAAAATGCTATCTGAATACAGAAGGCTTTTCTACAACACCTCATCTTTGGAAATCAAGGAGTTTTTAAACATATATACTTCAGATAAAAAAACAGCCAAGCTTTTCTACAAAGCTCGGCTGAGACGGTCTTTTTCTGGGGAAATATTGATGAGATTCATTATACTTTTAGGAAAAATATAAGCTTATTGAAAAGAAGCGGTTAATTTCTGCCACTGATTTAAACAAAATGCTTTAAGAAAAATGGCAAATTAGCATGAAAAAGCAAAAAGGCAAAACCAACTCCTACTGCCACAACTAGGATTCTTGCTATGACTGGCAGCTTACAAGCTTTGATATCCCCTATGGTGATCTCCCCCTGTCCTGACTTACTAAGACTAGACAATGCCTGAATAACAAATGTGGTTCCAAAAGCAAATACAAACATAAATGGCAAATAATACCTTGATTGGAAGCCACCCCTGTAACCTCTTGTCAAAAAAGTACCATAGGCTGACTTATATTGATATGCGAAAGTAACTATGCAGGCTATCCATGTAGAAAGTATTACTCTGCCTTGATTTTTGCACTTTTTGTAAATAAATGGAAATACCGCAAAAACAGGTATAAGCCAAAGCAAATTAGCCGGCAGGCTGGCCTTGTTGAAACAGTCGATTTTTGTGTAACGAGTAGCCGCCTCAATACCAGACCAGCTGAGGAAAAAGCGCTCCATATAATAATGGCGATACTGCTCATAGGTATATGGTATTCTTGCCTCAGGCGCTGTGTAAAAGGTAGTATTTTGGAAATACTCTGTGGTGCAAAACATCTGCAAATTAGGCTGTATGGTACCGTAGCGATGCAAAAGTAGACCGTAGTATATAAAAGCCAGCAAATATATAGGGGCTGTAATCCAAAATGCCTTTGGCAGAGCCTTTTTTACAGAACCTTCTATCAACATTGTAACAAAAAGCACCAGCACTGCTGCAATAATGCACATAAGTGCTGCAGTCATCTTTGTCAGAAGGGCTGATGTAATGCCCCCTGCTATAAGAGAGTAGGTAAGGCAATTTCTTTTGCCTTCACAAAAACGCAAAAGGCCCAGTATAGTGACACAGCCTGTAACAATGGCCAAATTGTCATTGGTAACGGCACATGCCTCATAGGAAAACATAGGGATACTGGTAGCTATAGTCGCATAAATAAAATGTATAAGAGGTCTTTTTTTATCCAATCTGGAATAGCCTATATAAAGCAATATTCCCATGCCTACAGCAAAAACTGCCATGCTAAAATATCGCATAGGCATCTTGTCTATCTGAACCCATGTGGCATTATCTGTAGCTGTAAATGAAGCAGCCAAGCGCATTATCTGATAATAAAGCGGTGGATGACAAAGGTAATTGACAATATCTGACCTGTACTCATATATATCCTCACTGCCTCCCACAGTGGAGTCAGTAAACATACGTATATTTTCAAAACGAGGAATTATCTCTCCTGTTTGCTCCAGGTAATAGATATAACTGATATGAGCATTTTCATCAGGAGCTCCCCCAGGCTCATTATAAGCATAAAAAAGGCCTGTTCCCAGAGTATAAAAAGCCACCACCAAATACATGGTAATAATATATAGCCTTTGTTTTTCACCTGTTAAAGTAACCAGGATTCCTAGGGCCACAAAAAGGGCAAATCCCGCTATAAGTACATAAATCATTTTCTTCTTATCTTCCTTAAAACTGTATGCATATTGTCTATGAAAAAATCATCCTTAAGAATCAGCAGCATAAGAAAATAGGCTGCTGCTCCAGTAAGTACCATTACAAAGGTTGATACAATAGTTGGCATGAAATAGCTGCTTTCAAGGCATAAAAGAATGAACATAAAAGCTCCCGCCACCAGGTATTTAATTGCAGAGTAAAGGACCCGGGCAATGGAAATCTCGCGTCTGATATATATAAGCTGAACTATAGCAATAACAGACTCTGCAATAACCGATGCAATAGCAGCACCATAAGAATATATTCGAGGAATCAATAGCAGATTTAAAAGGAAATTAACAAGGGTACCAAAAAGCACGGTCTTGGTGTAAAGCTTTTCTCTTTTGGTGGGCACCAGGTACTCTATGCCTGTAACATTGTTGATGCTGATAGCTACTGTAATAACTGACACTAGCTTAAGCAGGGTATTAACCTTTTCATAGCCAGCTCCATAAAACCATGGAATAAAATTATCCGCTGTGCCAGCCAGTCCAAACATAAGGGGAATGCCTAAAAACCAGGCGAAGCGATAGGCCTGGTACATGCTATTTTTAATACGCTCCTTGTCCCCTTCTTTAAAATATCGACCTATCCGAGGAACCATGACTGTGGACATGGACGTCACCAGCACCAGCACCATTTTTGTAATACGCATGGCCTGCTCATAGTAGCCATTTTCCGTATTGCCCTCTGTAAAAATGCCTATCATGATTTTATCCAAATATTGATAAATCTGAACTGCTATAGTAGGCAAAAATAATCCAAGTATAACCCTAAAATCCTTATATGGGGTCAATTCCGACAAGTCAACATGGTCTAGATATTTTGGCAGATAAGCCCACAGTGACACATGACCTGCCATGGTAATGAAGGCAGTTGCCGCAGTATAAAGAGCCAAATCCCCTTCATCCTTAATCAGGGTAAATACCATTGCCAAATTAATAAGGCGAAAAATAGCATTGCGGCCCACTATTTTACCAAACTCCTCCAAGCCCTGGAAAAACCAAGAGGTATCACAGGCCACATTTAAAATCTCCACCACCTGGATGATATATATAATCATCCAATCAGGCTGAAGTAAAGCTACAAATATGCCATACACAGCTAGAAAAACGATGGTAGAAGTACAGCGAAAAATCACGGTATTCCAAAAAACAACTGACCGGCCATGTCTGTCCTCCTGGACATAGGAAACCTCACGCTGACCGTAGGTGGATGTGCCAAGGGTGGCAAAAATAATAAAAAATGCTGCAATGGCAGTGACATAGGAAAATACACCTATACCGTTTGCCCCCAGCACTCTGGCAATATATGGCGCTGTCAGAAGCGGAGTGATAATAACCAGCATCTGATAGGCCACATTCATTATGTAATTTTTCTTTACATTTTTTTCTTTCAAAAATATATCCTTATTTCTAATCCCTTGATAAAACTAGACGCTGAGGCTTTTTGAACTGTGCAATCGGATTTGCAGACAAGTGAATAGGCTAGTTATTTTGTAAAGGATGCACTAGACTCATCGAACTAATTTTTCTGAAGGGTGGTACTTATAGATTGCATCACCGCCAGCATCTGATATTTAAGCAAAAAAGCCTGGTTATAATAGGTCTGATATTTTTCCTTAACTGTATCTATAAGGGGAAATACATACTTTTCTGTCTCAGCCATGTAGCTGATAATCTTGGCATTATCAAAGCCTGTAGTCATGGTTGAGATATTGTTGCAGCGGTCAAAAAGCTTAACCATAGTAGCAATAGAATCTGTTGCAATGTCAGCATAATAATCTTTTTGAGACTTAAGACCATCCTTTGTAACAAGGGCCACCGCAGCCTTTGTTCTGTCAGAAACCTGCAAATCCTCCAGGGTGACTTCTGTATCCTCCACCACATCATGTAAGAGGAGGGCCGCTATAAGGGAATCACTGGTAATTCCTGTAGCAAGAGCATGACATGCCATGGTAAGGGGATGAACTATATAAGGTATCCTGCCCTTGCCCTTACGGACTTGACCCTGGTGAGCACGGCGCATCAAGGGCAAGGCAGCAGCTGTTTCTGTAAGCTGAAGCTCTCCTGCCATATCTTCCACCCTTTTGTACATATACTCCACTGAAAACATAGAGTCCATCAGCTGCATTCTGGCTATATCATTACTCTCATGGGTCATGCTTCTTCCTCTTAAAAAACTATCTAAATCCTAGTCATTTTGTAAACGACATATTAGTCTCTTGCAAAAACGTCTCTTGTGTATACCTTGTCCTTGACGTCATCAAGACAGCTATTATATCTGTTAGCAATAATAGCATCTGACTTTTTCTTAAACTCCTCAAGGTCATTAATAACCTTTGAGCCAAAGAAGGTAGTGCCATCCTCTAAGGTAGGCTCATAGATAATAACTGTAGCCCCCTTTGCCTTAACCCTCTTCATAACCCCCTGGATAGATGATTGGCGGAAATTGTCTGAATTGGACTTCATGGTAAGACGATAAACACCTATAACCACTTCCTTTTCAGACTCCTTGCTCCACTGGTTGGAATGCTCATATCCATAGTAGCCAGCCTTTTTTAAAACCTGGTCTGCCACAAATTCTTTTCTTGTACGGTTGGACTCCACTATAGCCTTGATAAGCTCCTGTGGAACATCCTCATAATTAGCCAAAAGCTGCTTGGTATCCTTTGGCAGGCAATATCCACCATATCCAAAGGAAGGATTGTTGTACTGGTCTGTAATACGTGGGTCAAGACATACGCCCTTGATAATCTCCTGGGTATTAAGGCCCTTGGTCTCGGCATAGGTATCAAGCTCATTGAAATAGCTGACACGCAGAGCCAGATAGGTATTGGCAAAAAGCTTAACAGCCTCTGCCTCAGTAAATCCCATAATCAGAGTATCGATATTTTCTTTTATTGCCCCCTCTGCAAGCAAAGCTGCAAACTCCTCTGCTGCTTTGGTAAGTGCCTCGTCGTCCTTGTCTGTACCTACAATGATACGGCTTGGATAGAGATTATCATAAAGTGCTCTACTCTCACGCAAAAATTCTGGGCTGAAAAGAATCTTGTCTGAGCCCATTTTCTCACGGATATTTTTGGTGTAGCCTACAGGAATAGTTGACTTAATAATCATGTAAGCATCAGGATTAACCTGCTGCACCAGCTTTATAACAGCCTCTACCGCTGATGTATCAAAGAAATTCTTGGTAGAGTCATAGTTGGTAGGAGTAGCAATAACCACATACTCCGCATCAGCGTATGCCTTCTCGCCATCCAAGGTAGCTGTCAAATCAAGCTTGCCAGAGGACAGATACTCTTCTATCTCCGGATCCACTATAGGTGATTTACCACTGTTAATAAGATCTACCTTTTCTGGAATTACATCTACTGCTGTAACATGATTGTGCTGTGCCAAAAGACATGAAATGGACAAGCCTACGTAACCTGTTCCAGCAACTGCTATTTTTCTATTCATCACTTTCCTCCTGGGCTATCGCCCAATAAAGACTCGCCTGTAAGGGTGAGCTTATTTATACAATCAGGACTATCCTCAAAAACTATGCAAAAGGCTTAGCGGGTTTTCAAGCTATTCTTCCTTTAATCTGTACCAGCCGTCCAAAATAGACAAATTAGGGTTGTAATAAGGGTCCCCTTCTTCCAATATGTCAGGCCACAGCTTTTCTAACTTTTCAACCTCGCTATTAAAGCGGGCCACCTTTTCACCTGTATCCTCGTATCCACGGGACTTGGACTCATAGTGATAGGCCTCGGCGTGAGGATTGTAGACTACCAAGTAGCCAGCGTCTCTAACCTTCATACAAAAATCCACATCGTTAAAGGCCACAGCCAAGTCTTCCGTCAAGCCTCCTACCTGGTCAAATACGTCCTTGCGAACCATAAGAGCTGCTGCCGTAACTGCAGATAAATCCTGGGTTACAACTGCCCTGAACATGTATCCTGGCTCAGACCTCTCAAGACCTACAAAGGTATGACCTGCAATACCACCTATGCCCATGACAACACCAGCATGCTGTACAGTATTGTCCGGATAATATAAAAGTGCACCACATATACCCACATCTGGCCGCTGACAGGTATTTACAAGCTCTGTAATAAAGCCCTCAGAAATAATCTCTATATCGTTATTGAGAAGGAGATAATAATCTCCGTGGGCTGCGGCTGCTCCACAGTTATTGATAGCAGAAAAATTAAAGCCCGGTGTGGTATAGTTAACCACCTGTACATCAGACCGCTTTTTTAATCTGTCGTAATAAGCAAAGGTCTCAGGCTCTGTAGAGTTATTCTCCACAATGACAAATTCTATATTTTTATATGTGCTTCTCTCATCAATTGAACGAATGCATTTGTCCAGATCATCTATATGATCCTTGTTTGGAATAATGATAGAAACAAGAGGCTTCTCATCCCAATGATATATGGTGCGATAAGTACCATAAAAGGTGTCCTGCTCCACTGTGGCTGGAATACCTGCCCTATTATAGTGGGCCTGGACTGCCTCTTTTCCTGCATCAAAGGCATAGAGCTTGCTTTCAGCAGACATGGCGGTAGATGCTGCATGACTTCTCCAGTGATACAAGGCCTTTGGCACATGATATACATGGTCTGCTGCCTCGCAACAGCGCAAAATAAAGTCATGGTCCTGGGCACCATCATACTTTTTATCAAAGGCTCCCACCTTTTCATATATAGCCCTGCTAAAAGCAAAAAGATGGCAAATATAGTTAACCGAGCAAAGATAATCCAGATTGAAATCAGGCTTAAAGCTTGGCTCAAAATATTCCTTGGAATCCATGGATATCTTGTCCTCGTCAGTATAGATAACATCTATAGTGTCATCAGATACTATGGCTTTTGCCATCTCATACATGGCATTAGGTGCCAAGGTATCATCATGGTCTGAAAGCACGATAAAATCACCCTTTGCCATGGCTATAGCTGCGTTGGTATTTTCCGAAATACCCAGATTATCGCTTAAATGCTGGTATCTGATACGACTTTCCCTTGGATATTTTTTATTAATAAAAGCCCCTAGGGCATCATCAGGACTACCATCTGCCAGACAAAGCTCCCAATTAGAGTAGGTCTGAGCCACAATGGAATCAATAAGCTCCACCAGATACTTTTCCGGTGTCTTATACATTGGAATGACAATACTCATAAGAGGAGCCCTTTCAAAGTGCTCCTGTCTTTGACGCTGCAGCTCCACATCGGTAGGTCCAAAGGAGGTCATAAAGTCCATATATGTATACTTTGGCGCCTCGCTATTTTTCAGCTTTGTAATGGCATGCTTGATAGTAGCTCCAAGGCCATTATCCTGGCGATACAGCTCTATGCGCTCCCACAGGGACTTCTTTGGAAGCAAATCCCCACCTGAAAGGACATGCTCTGTGTCCACCTTGCAGTCATAGACCTGACCCTCAGCTGTAATTGTGAGACGGAGCTTTTTATAGGAAGCCTTCTTAAAAAGAATCTCAAGACCTGAATCACACTTGTCTGTCAGCTCTGGATAGCAGCCAAAAACATCCTTACGAAACATTCGCTTTACGGTGATAGGTATCTCGGTATCTCCATCATAAAGGTGGAAGACCTCTGGCACATTGCCAATGGCCCAGCCCATTATCTGTATGGTGTCATCAGACACTGCGGCCTTTTCCAAATTGTACTCATATTCTTTTTTCAGCTTCAACAAATCACGACCGGAAGCCTTATAGACCACTTCATTTACCGAATCTCCCAATGTGCAGGCAAGCTTTAGGCTTTTTACACTGGATAAATCCTCTGGCAGGGCAATCTGGCCCACATATTCCTTTGACACAGACTTATGGGCTGCTATATAGCGACGTCGCACCTCATTGCCTTCATTAATGGTAATCTCCATATCATATGGCTTGCCATTTAATGTGGCCACCAGGTCATAGCCCTTGGGATTGTCAAAAGGGAAAAAGCCTTGGAATATAAGTGTATTCTTTTTTGTCAAATGGTATCGAATAAATACCACATTAAAAGTATCTCTCAAACTAATCTACCTTCCATGTATTATCTATTAGGTCAAAACGCTGCAAGCCACCACGGCTGTATCCATCCTCCACCGTCAGATGAGCTGCAATATCCTCCGTCAAAGTACCGCTTGCAATTATATCATAGAATATATCTTCTACAAGTGCAGGCTGTGGCATGTCCGGCTCTAAAAGCCCTTTTGCAGCTGCGCCATAGTAGGCGACAAAATCCATAATCCCCTGCTGCAGTCTCCTTACCTCAGGACTGACAAAATCGTCATCCTTATAGGAAGGCAAAGGATGACCATCTGCCATAGTAAAAGAAATCAGCTGGCCTGATGGAGCACTAAGAGCATTTTCCAAAAAAAGCTGATAGTTTAACAGCTTACTTTTTCCTATATCCCGCCTGTCTGTGATGGTATAAATGGCATCAGCACTGCCTCCTATCTTTTCAGGCTTGTTAGAATGCAAGCAAAGATAGTGGCCTTTGATATCCCTGCCAGTCAGCTTCATTAAAAAGTATTGTATTGTGCCGGAAAATCCCACATCCACCACTGCTATATCCTTATTTGTAGCAAGAAATGGTGCCGCATAATTTAAATATGCAATTTTTTCCTTTTTAACCTGGGCCTTAAGCTCCTTTTCATAAGGCTGCATCAACTCCATCAGCTTATCAAGAGGAGTGTCATAGTCTATAAGTATATCCTCTTCCTGAGCATGAATGGTAAGACCAAGGCGTTCCTTTAAGAGATTGCTGAAAGACCCCTGATATTTTTGACCTAAAAGCTCCTGCAAATCCTCTATACCAGTTATAGCTGGCACTGCCACTGCCCTGCGGCTGGTGAGGAAATATGCTGCATCCGGCCTGTCACAGCCTCTTGCCTTGCAATATACCTCTATAAGCTGATTTAGGATATATCCCTCTCTTGCCAAAAGAAGAAGCTTTTCGTCCTTTTTTGCAGACTGGGCCACAAGCCACTGGACAAAGGAAGCCATAAGAGGGCCCAGACAGGTATAGCCAAAGTTATATATATCCTTAAAGTGCAGGCTTCCATCTCTATCATAGGCAAATGGGGAATTGAAAATGCCGCCGCATATTGCCTGTCCTGCCATGATTATATTTGTCACCTGACTTCTGTCTATATTTTTCAAATGAGAAAAATCTGAAAGCTCCAGCTCAGCTATAGGATTTAAAATAATCCTGCTATTATATCCCATGTCCATAAGTATCTGGCTGTCAGACATAAAATTGTCCCCTACATGAACAAAATCTGCAGGGTCCATGTTGGAAAGCAAGGCCTGCCAGATAGAGCCATCATCCTTTCTGGCTCCCACTTCATTGGACAAAAAGAACTCATCATAGCCTGTAATGCCGCACTTACTTAGCATGGCAACAATGTCACTTTTTCGCAAATACATATCGCTGACAAGGATAACATGACAGCCGGATGCCTTAAGGCGATTGAATACCTCCACCATGTCAGCTCGTGGCATGCACATATGAAACTCTGTATCCAGCTCTATTTGCTTTATTTCCTGGGCATACTGACCCAACACCGGGTCCTTTGCCAGCTCCTGGTATATATGATCTATATTGCAAAAATGGCCATGTATTTCCTTGGCCCGCACCTCCGATGCTATACGAATAGCATTGTAGTCACAGTCAAGTCCATACCTTTCTTTTACAATCTGACCTACCACAAGAAATACATCATAAGGCTTGAG
>CAVJHG010000033.1:0-8975 GCA_963649335.1 bacterium | reverse complement strand
TTAGCCAACTGTTTTGCAAGACCTGCATTTTTAAGCCAGCTATAGGCAATAACAGGTACCTCTCTATGCTTGTTGGGGTATACAAGGCCTGCATTTTCATTATCAAATAACTCAAGTATTTTTGTCACCTGATCAGATGAGCCTAGAAGTGTATCCAGACTATACTGCCTCCAGCCACCCTTTTCTGCTCCGGAATAAAGGGACTTTTTGGTGTGAACATGCAAAAATACCTTGTGAGAAGCAATCTCTGAGGCAAATTCCACGTATAAAGGAGCCAAATCCCTGCCTCGATTAACAAGAGGTCTTATGTCTATCTTTTGAGCTAAGGAAAGAGCCCTGGTCTTTGACTTGATAAGAGCAACATCTGCATTCTCCTGGCATGAAATATACAAATCAAAGGCTACTGGAATATTGGAAAAATAGCTGATAAATTCATCTAACAAATCCTCATAATACAGATGGAGGTGTACTGCCACATCTACCTGCTCTGACCTTACCCTTGCCTGCCTCTTGGCTTCTTTTAAAGCCAGCTTGGCATCCTTTTTAGCCTGTTTTCTAGCAATATGTCCATCCCTTGCAGGAGACTGCCTTCCAAGCAAGGTATCCTTAAAGGCTCTAATATCTTCAAGCATCTGATAGCCCTTGGTATTGACAGTATTTTCATGGATAAGTCTAATCTGCTCATTTAAGGCCTCGATATTTCTTATGTGAACATCCTTGGCTGCAATAAGCTCCTGAAGCTGTGCTATCTGATAGTCCCTGCTTGCAATGGTAAAATCAGCACTTGTTTTTTTGCCGGATACCATATGTTCATTAATCTCATGAAGGTTTTTAACCCCCTTGAAGCAATATTCATATTGAAAATGTTCTTCCATTTTTTCATATGCTGCCCACTCCCCATCAGATATGGCTACAGCAGTTTTTGGCAAAACCGAGAACTTTATAGCCCTATAAAAGATATAATTGACTGGTATGAGAAAATCAAAGGTCCACTCATAGTCGATTATCTGCCAACCTAAAGGGGTATCAATAATATTGTCAAAAATAAGATCAATATCCACAAATGGCGCCGCAAGCACCCCTGCAGGAATATCCACCTGGCCAAAGACCTCCTCAAAGCCTGGGCTTGAAGCAAATACTGTGGTGTGAGGCATATAAGCCCTTGTTACTGCAGCAACAAAGATGGCAGCCGACTCTGGTCCGATATGAGGCCCAGTAATATACTGGCTTTCTATGACATCTCCTACAAGTGCAGACTCATTTACAGAAAAGTCAGAGCCTGCCAGGGTACTCTTAAGCCCTTGATAGGCAGCAAAAACTCTGTGAATATGACCTGTCGCCTCACTGGTATATGGACGCTTTATAACAAGGCGCTCTCCATCCCGCTCCACTATATCTGTTACTATATTAAGTTTGGGATTTCTCTCGTTTGAGAGCTTTTCGTATAGTAATTTTTCCATCGTTTTCAGGCCTGCCTTAACTTGCTATGATAAGGAAATCTCCCTCTGCTTTTTTCTCATAATCGCTGCTAAAAATCTCTGTAGTGTACTTATAATCAGGTGTCAGGATGAATTCCTCCACCTGTAAAAAACCAGCCGCTGCAAGGAGTTCTCTCATGTATTCCACTTTCATCTGAGCTGATGAAAAAACAAGAGCAAGTCTGCCCCCCTCTGCCAGATATTTTTTTACAGCCATAGGAGTATGGGACTGCTGCCCCATCATAATTACAGTGTCAAAAGAGCCTGTAAGGTCATGAAAAGAAGTTACCTCAAATCCAACACCTTTAAGCTGCTTAACAGAAGTCTTAAGTCCTGCTTCTATAAGCCCTGTATCAAGAGCCTCCCTTTGCAATTTCTCTGGCATATCCACTGCTGTAAGAATCGTCTGTATCTCTAGGAGATATTCCATCAAAGCAATAGAATCCGGCTCCATGACAAGGACCCGCTCCCCTGCTTTTATTTGAAGAGGCGATATAGCATTGGCCCGCAGGTGAGAATACATAGAAAGGGTCTTCTCATTTGCCGCATCATATATTTTGCTGTTGTATTTTGTCTGAACCATATATAGTATTTACTTTCTAAATTGGCGGATGATTATTATCTAAAATCACTTTACAATCCCAGTGTTTCTGAAGAATAAGTGCTGTCCCCCAAGATTAAACTCCATCATATTTTTCCACCGTAACAATGGAATTCATATCATAAAAGCCTACAGTATTTTTGATGCTTACCACAGTAATATTCATCAAATCATAAAGCCTGTGGTGCGCCACAAAATCTACTCCATCATAACCAGTGCAGCTGATACTCATAAGATACTCACCACCCTGCATGTCCATTGTCTGAGTAAATGTAGCCACATAATCGCTGCCTGCCTTACACAAACCAACGTCACATTTTTCATACATGGTGTTGGTGCCTGTCACATCAATGCCCTTAAGGGTCTTAAAGGTCAGGGTAAAAATAGGATTGTCAATATTCTCGTAAAAATGCACCCTGGACTTTACTGTAAATGTGGACCCCTTCATAATGGCGTTGGTGTAGGTACCATTGTCATCTATCACTGCAAAATCAACGATTTTTGCCTTGCCATCCCCATACTCATTGACATTGGGATTAAGCTGATAATTATCCTTCCATAAGGCTTTTTTTGTAGAATCTGAGGTCAAATCTGATGTAGCGTTTCCATCTCCAGCGACAGTAGCTCCAAAGCCTGCAGCCTGATCAAACTTAGATGAAATAAGGGGCTGCTGACCCACAAGGATTTTCTTGTAAATGTCAATCATATCCTTTGGAGTGCCTTCCCCTACCTTATCCCCCTTGTTAATAAGAATAGCTCTGTCACAATACTTGCTTATAGCCCCCAGATCATGGGACACAAACAATATAGTCTTACCCGCATCCTTAAACTCCTCAAACTTCTTGTAGCACTTAGCCTGAAAGAATACATCTCCTACAGATAAGGCTTCATCCACTATGAGAATTTCTGGGTCTATATTGATAGCCACAGCAAAGGCTAGCCTAACGAACATTCCTGAAGAATAGGTCTTTACTGGCTGAAAAACGAAATCTCCAATATCAGCAAAGTCAAGAATAGCATCAAGCTTTTCGTCTATCTCTTCCTTGGTGTATCCCAGCATGGTGCCATTAAGGTAGATATTTTCCAAGCCTGTATATTCCTGATTAAAGCCTGCTCCAAGCTCAAGTAGAGCTGATATGCGGCCATCCACAAGGACCTGGCCCTTGGTTGGAGAGAGAACACCAGTGATAATCTTAAGCACAGTACTTTTACCTGACCCATTTGTGCCTATAAGACCTACGCACTCTCCCTTTTTTACGGAAAAATCCATGCCCTTCAAGGCATAGTGCTCTTTATAATTTTTCTTGCGAGTCAGCCCCAAGGTATCAAGAACCCTGGCCTTGTTGCTGTCGTAGAGCTTATATACTTTATCTACATTTTGTACCTGTATTACATATTCTGACATATATGTCTCCTATAAGTATCTACTACAATACATCTGCAAACTGAGGCTGCAGCTTTTTGAATACATGGGTGCCAAGGAAGAAAAATAAGGCTGTAAAGCACCAAAAATATAAGGTAAGACCTCCCTTTTCCCAAAAGCAGGTTTGAGCAATAAAAGCGTCACGATAGCCTGATGTAATGTAGTACATTGGATTGAGCTGAAGCAAAATAAGAAGCCAGCGTGGAATCCTGTCCATCATAGTGTCGAAATTCCACATGATTGGCGTAGCCCAAATCCCCACCTGCAATATGATATTTATCAGCTGTGCCATATCCTTGAAAAATACACACAAAGCAGAGGTCAAATATATGAGCCCTATGGTAAGCACCATCATGGCAAATGAATAGTATAAAACCTGAAATATATAAGGAGTCAGGCCATAGCCATAGGCCAGATAAAGGGCCAATGTAAAAAGCACAAAAAAACCGTGAACAAACAGGCTTGATACTGCCTTAACTACAGGCAATACATTGATAGGAAAGACCACCTTTTTAACCAGGTAATTATACTCATGAAGCACCACCGTGCCTGCGCTCATGACCTCAGAAAAGTAAAACCATGGCACTATGCCTGCTGAAAGCCACAGGACAAATGGAGCAGTAATTCCTGCCTTGGTGCCCTGGGTGCCACTGTTTAAAGCCTTGTCGAAAACAATCCAGTATACCAAAATGGTAATAACCGGCTGAACAAAGGCCCATATCACACCAAGCGTAGAGCCTGCAAACTTCTGCTTAAAGTCGTTTTTAGCTAACTTGGCTATTAATTTTTTATTGGAAAAAATATCTTTTATCATGGTAATAATCCGTAAATGTTAAGCCCTACTTATGGCTATATGCGTATTTTTATTAGTGTAAGAATTCACATCAAGACTCCAATGGCTAGTGCCCTCTTGTGCTGAGTCTATTGCTATGCCCTCAGCGGCATCTTTCTGCAACAAAGCATCACAGGAATCAATCTTCTCGTATCCCATATTCTGGTAAAAATCTTCCACCATCTTATTTTTGGCAGTAGGAATATAGTGGCCAATAATGGTGGTAATGCCCTGCTTTTTGCACTCTTCTACGAGAGCATCCATCATGGCATACTCCATGTCCCTTTTCAGCACTCGGCAGCTCATAAGCCACAGGTCAATACTGGCTATATGCTTGGCTGCAAAAAGCCTTGCAATAACAACCGTCACCACTCCATTGTCACCAAAGCGGTCTATAAGCTTACCATACAAGGTAATGTAGCTGTCACTTGCAGCCGCCTCTTCTATCTCGGTAACAGTATATCGCTTTGTTGTCAGATTGAACTGGTTTGACTTGTTGGTGAGCTGGGCTATGCGGGCCATGTATACCGAAGAAAAAGGACCTATCTCAGCTGTCATTTCCAAAGAATCCAGGTACTGACCATAGTCGTTAAAGCTTGCTGACAGAGCTGCCCTGGCAGCATTTTCTTTATACATATCATTGCGCTTTATATCATCTGCTGAGATATTGGTAGCTTCAAAAAAGCCCGACCGGTCAATGATCTGTATATAATGAGAAACATCAGATAGCTCCGGTGCCGATACCCCTGGCAGCTGCTCAGTAACTATGTGACGCTCCGCAGGATTGTCATCCACAAATACCAGACTTTCTGGCAAAAGACTAAGCTCTGTGGCTATATCTGCCATATTCTTGTCCTTAGGCTCCCAATTGGCTTTTATTGAGATAAAATCATCCTCCTTAAAAGCCGAGTCGGGATGGTTAATGCCTGCTATAGCATTTTCTCTGTCGTTTTTTGAATCAATATTTAAAATAATCCCCAGCTGCTGGTGGGCCTTGACATAGGACTGAAACTCACTGTAAGCCTGTCCCTCAGACTCCTCCGGCCCTAAGACTATACCATCTACTCCGTCATCCCCTATAACACCGCCCCAAAGGGTATTATCTAAGTCAAGAACAAAGCCCTTTTTATTTTTGCCCAAAAGAGACTTAATAATATTGGCTAGGTTGAAGGACAGATAAGGAATAGCAGATACATTCATGGCGTATTTGTACATGTACCAATAAAATGGATCTGACCACTCCTTTAGGCCATAATCCGCTGAGATGTAATTAAGATCACAAATATAAAAATTATCATGACCATCTGCATAGTCATACATGAGGCCATTGAGCCTGCTGATAAAATGCATAGCACCATGATAATCATAAGCATCCCTATTACCAAGAAGCCTGTAAAAAGGCATCTCGTAGTTATTTTGAATAATAGGGCAATGATATTTACCTGTAAGAGCTGTCCACAGGCTGACCATCTTGTCATGCTGGGCATGAAGCAAATTATCCACACCATCCCGATCCATAGACATATCAGGCAAGGTCGTAATATTTCGATTGGAGGTGCACACATATATTATGTCCGGACCAAAGGCCTCCAGCTCAGGATTTGGAAAGACTCCATCCTCATAGTACTTATTGTACTCCGACTCGTAAAAGGATGGTCTGATGCCCTGATCTAATAAAAACAGCTCCAATATAGCTATTATATTGGCTGTAGTAGAACCACCCAAAACAGCTATTTTTTTGTCAATAAAGCTGACGCCCTCCTGGGCCAGGAGCTCTCGTTTTATTCTCTTTTTTTTAGACACTATATAATCAGCGTCAAAAGGGTACTGTAATGCTTTATTCATATCTCAAAAACTCATATATCTCCACTGAATCATTTGAAAAAACCAACTGCAGGCGAGGTGACGTAGGCTCATAATCTGGATGTGAATGCTTTGTCACCACCAGGTAATCTATATAATTGATATCCATAGCTGACTCTGCTATATCTGCATCCTCACTATAAAAGCGCTCATTAATATCCTTCATGGCTGCCACCTGGTCTTCGGACACTGATGAGTAATCATAGCCCTCTAGGTAACACTGCCTCTCGGAAAATGCTGAAGCATAGAAGAAAATCTCCCTATAGTCAAGGTTTTCTGTAATACGATCCACTGCAATAATGGCATTTTCGTCTGTATTATCTCTCAGCCAAAAGTAGGCAGCCATAGTATCAGAATCTACCAAATCATCTGCATCTTTCGCCTGGCTGGCGTATACCTTCTGAGCATCCAGGTCAGTCTTAATAAAAAAGGCTATATCGCAAAGAAGCATAAGACAGCCAATGCCCATAAAACAATAAGTCCATTTTTTAATAAAGGCAAATATGCAATCCTTGCATTTTCTTTGGCTTGTTGCTTTTTGATTAGGAACAGCCTCTAACCTATCCCCTATGCTAGGGCTTTTGCTCCAAATATAGCTCATACTGCAATAGAATATAAATGGAGCCCCTGTAATTACCATATAGCCCTGGGAAAAACCAGGTATTGCCAAAAGACAAAATCCAACAAGGCCCATAAGCACTGTGCCTATGGCAAACCAATCATATATATCGCCTATAGCCTTTTCTTTAAAAAGCGGCTTGCTTTTTTTTACCACAAAGCCTGCAAATGGCAGAACAAAAGGTCCCACCATAAATATAGCACACATAATACATGCCAAGAGGGTAATAGGCAAAATACTGTAATCCACCCCAAGTAAATCAAGAACCTGGCCTACTCTGGTAGCTGCTATTGAAGCAATCGGGTCCAGGCTTACTGTCCTATTATTGCTACCGGAGGTGGTAAAGCCTGCCACAACAAATAAATAAGCTGCCAAAAAGCCAAGTGTTGAGGCAATGCCATATATTAGCTTTTGCTTTTTAAACTGACGTGTAATGACTAGCTCTACAATAAAAACTGCCCAAATAACTGCTACAACAAGTGCCCCTGTAGTGCCCTTCACTGTAGTGGCAACCATGGCAAGTAACAAAAAAAGTGCCGCATACCTATTGGAATAGGCCTTATCCCACACTATAGCCAAAAGCTCTAAGAGCAAAATGTGTACCGCCACTGTAATTGCCAGCGAATTGCCGTTTGTAAAGAAATGGTTGTCCATCCAGGACAAAGGAAAAGTCTGATACTTAACATTGATAAACAAAAGGCATATACAGGAAACAAAAAGTCCCCCGCAAGCAACAAGATAATTCTTTTCCTTTACCTTGCCTCCTTCTGTGATGCGGTCCCCCACTACAATCAGCGCCAAAGACAAAGGCCATGCAGCCACAAGGGCATTTCCATTCATATAGATGGCAAAAGCCTCTGTACCAAAAACATGCTTTGCCATGGCAAAAAACAGGTCAGTGAAATAGTGATAGTAAAAAGTCAAGGAACTGACCCTAATATCCACGGCCGGAAAGCTGCGGCTTAAAGCAGCAATATTACCTGTGTGAAAAAGATAGTCATGAAATACCTGTGTGGTAGTCCCCTCCACTGCTCCTACATATCTCAACTGAAAAGACAATACCGATAATATATATATTCCTGCAAAAAGAATAATATATGTAGGACGAAGCTTTATGGCTGGCCTTATCCCCTTATGCTTTTTATAATAAAAAGCAATGGCGCAAATGCTAAGAAGAGGGCCTTCTGCCAAAAGAAGAGGTAACCCTGTTAAGCTCTCCACAGCATAAAGCCCTGCTGCAATAAAAGCCCCACCAAAAAAAGCGGACAGATGCCGTGTAGCAGCTGACACCTCAGAAGGCAGCAGTCTTTTCATAAGCAGCATACCTGGCAGCTGTATCCAAAAAATCAAAAATATTAAAATAGCAAAAAATGCTTTTATATCAAATGTCATATCATCCTCAAAACATACAGGCTATGCGCCTATGCATACTTATCTAGTATTATACTAAAATCAAAGTATTATGCCAACACAAAAAGAAGCTCCCAGGCATAGGCCTGAGAGCCATAATTGCAAATATTATTTTTTCTTTGAAGACTTAGAAGTTTTCTCAGCAGCCTCCTGCTCCTTAAGCTCCTTCTGCTTGCGAAGTGCCCAGTTGCGTAGGCCCTTTTTCTTCTTGCCATTGTCAACAGGCTTGATAGATCCATGAAGTCCCTTAACCTTGGTAATATAGAGGCCTGATACAGTAGCCTTCACTTCCTTCTTAACAGGAATCTCATCATATACAGTGCCATCACAGATAAGTGTCATGACCTGTGGACCAACCTTTGCCTTAACTACAGGAAGCTTTGTCATCTTGCCATACCATGGGGTCTGATCAATAACAGCCTGTGGTAATCCCGAATCCTTCATGCGAAGGCGCTTCTTGTCAATAACAAGCATAGACACCTGCTGTGCCACTGCTGCCATCTGTTCCTCCTGAGCAGCTCTGGTCTTCTCTGCCTTCTTACCCAGGAAATATAATACGATAATCGCAACAATGAGAATCGCTGCGATAACGAGCAAAACGATTGTAAGTGTGCTCATAAAAAATCCTCCTCGCTTGCACCTTGAGGCGCATAAAACTAAGGTGTATTTTAACATAGTAGGCGAATTAATTCTAGGTGAAATTTATAATGACCACTAGTAATAATCTATTTTTCCACTTTTTACTATGA
>CAVJHG010000032.1:0-19741 GCA_963649335.1 bacterium | reverse complement strand
AACTTGGATAGCACGACCCTCGCGTATATTTTGCGTGACTGAACTTTTAGGATGCAATAGAAAACCCCAGGGGGCGGGCCAAGCCACTACTCAGTGAAATATGCATTTAGTATGTATCCAAGAAGTGGTGACGCACTCCGTCCTGCTTGTATGCGATGACGGTTGACAGATTGACATTTTCCACGGAGCGGAAAATATTGCTTTCTACGTATGGGTTGACCTGCTTCATTTGAGCTATGAGATGCTTGATTTCTAGACGCTTTGAAGCCGTAGTGCCATCGGCAGCGCAGGAATCACAGGTATCTGTAAAATGACAGGCGCACTGAAGGAACTTAAGATTGTTGTAGTCGCGCCAAGCCTTGATATCATCTTCACGAATAAGGTAGAGGGGACGAATTAACTCCATGCCTTCAAAATTAGTAGAGTGGAGCTTTGGCATCATGGTTTGAACCTGGGCACCATACAGCATGCCCATAAGTATGGTTTCAATAACATCATCATAGTGATGTCCCAAGGCAATTTTGTTACAGCCTAATTCCCTTGCCTTTGAATAAAGATGGCCTCGACGCATACGAGCACAAAGATAGCATGGATTCTTATCCACAGTGTCAACTGCATTAAATATATCTGATTCAAATACTGTTATGGGAATACCCATAAGCTTAGCATTGCTTTCTATAAGGGCACGATTAACCTCGTTGTAGCCTGGATCCATAACCATGAAAGTTAAATCAAAATTAACCTTGTTGTGACGCTTGATTTCCTGAAAAAGCTTGGCCATAAGCATGGAGTCCTTGCCACCGGAAATGCAGACAGCTATATGATCCCCTTCTTTAATAAGCTCATAGGTCTTGCAGGCTCTAGCAAAAGGTGAAAAAAGAGATTTATGAAACTTTTTTCTAATAGAAAGCTCAATATCTTCCTGTCGAACCTGAGTTTCCTCTTCATGCTCCTTTTGATCCATAATAAGGGACATGAGATAGCCATTATAGCCCTTTTCAAGGCTGATGGCATCAAATCCCAACTGACGCAGGCCTTCAGCATCCTCTATAGACTGTTGGCCTCTGGAGCAGTAAAGAATAATCTTTTTTTCTTTGCTTAGCTTGGCTGCTGCCAAATCCATGTCCTCCACAAAAGAAATATGAGGAATATGAATAGCCCCTGGAATAGTTCCATAGGCAACTGCTGACTGATCACGAATGTCTACAAGCTCATAGTCAGCTTTATCTAATTGCAATAATTCATTGTAAGTAATATTTTTCATATAAAAAATCCCTTCGCTTATGTTACAATTTGTATATCTGTAAATCACCCCAACAAGGAGGATAATATGAGAAATGTAATCGTAGCCCAGTCGGGCGGACCAACTGTAGCTATCAATGCCAGTCTTGCAGGTGTCATTACTGGTGCACTTGCAGCCGGATATGACAAAATATATGGCTCCATCAATGGAATCCAAGGCGTTATAAATGACAATATCACAGACCTTGGTGCTGTGGCAGCTTCTGACTCTCTTTTTATAAAAAAACTAAAGACCACTCCTGCCATGTACCTTGGTTCATGTCGCTATAAGCTTCCTGTAGACCCAGCAGACCCTATCTATAATACATTATTTTCCCAATTTGAAAAATATAATATTGATGCATTTTTCTATATTGGCGGCAACGACTCCATGGACACTGTGGACAAGCTCTCTGCTATGGCTAAAGCTCGTGGCTCACAGGTGCGCTTTGTGGGCATTCCAAAGACAATAGATAATGATCTGTGCATTACTGATCATACCCCTGGATTTGGATCAGCTGCCAAGTATATAGCTACCACCACCATGGAAGTTATTTATGATGCACTTATTTACAAAAATCCATCTGTTACTATTATTGAAATAATGGGAAGAGATGCAGGTTGGCTTACTGCAGCATCTGCTTTAGCTAAAAACGATAACTGTCCTGGTCCTGACCTTATATATCTGCCAGAGGCAGCTTTTGATAAAGAAGCTTTTGTAAATGATTTAAAGAATCTCCTTACTGAAAAAGAAAATATAGTTGTAGCTGTATCTGAAGGTATCCGAGATGCAGATGGCAATTATATATCTGCCACTACTGCTACATATGACACCTTTGGCCATGCCCAGCTTTCTGGCACCGGAAAGGCCTTGGAGTATTTTGTAAAAGAAAAAATAGGGGTAAAGGTTCGCGCTATCGAGGTTAACGTATTGCAACGAGCAGCTGCTCACCTAAGCTCTGCCACTGACCTAGAGGAGGCCTTTAAGCTAGGCGAAACAGGTGTATCCTTAGCCTCATCTGGAAAAACAGGCATTATGGTAACTCTTAAGCGTCTCAGCAACAGACCATATGAGGTAGCCTATGAATATTATGATATCTCCAAAATAGCCAATGAAGTAAAATCCGTTCCTCGAAATTGGATAAATGAAGCGGGCAATGGAGTAACCTACGAAATGATAGCATACTTAAAGCCTCTCATCATGGGACAGCCTTCCCTTGAATTTGCAGATGGCCTTCCATCCTATGTGCTACCTGCCACTTTATAATCTGTTAAATGCATATTTAACTGCATGGGCTTTTGCTAGGGCCCGCCCCCTGGGGGGGGTTCTATTGCATCCTAAAAGTTCAGTCACGCAAAATATACGCGAGGGTCGTGCTATCCAAGTTCCACTAATCTCATGGCGCCAAGGAACGCGCACCGTTCAAACTCACATCCATGTTCGATTTTGAACTATCCTCGCCATCCATGGCTCGGATTGCGCTTTTCCTAGGCTTGGCATGAGATAAGTGTCACTAGGACAGCACTTTACGCTTTATATTTTGCTGTGCCTGCCCTTTTTAGGATGCTTTTTAGATTTTGCAGGCGGGCACGCCACTCAGTGTAAAAATGCATCCAAAGGGGTCTGCACATGCCCGATATGTGTCCTAAAGCGATGCATTAGTGACACTTGGCACATAACAAGCTTAGAAAATGGGCAATCCGCGCCAAGGATGGCGCGGATAATAAAACATAAGAATGGACTCGATTGTTTTATGGTGCCCATTTTCTTAGCGCTATGTGCTTAGTGGAACTTATGCAGAGAGACCCTGGCACATATTGGGCTGTGCAGATCTCCTTGGATGCAAGAGATAACCTCCGAGGCGGGCCACAGCGAAAGCTCTCTGCGTTAAATATGTGTTTGTCAAAATATACATGTGTGGTAGAATATAGGCAAAACCTATATAGGAAGGTGCAGTATGACACTACAACAGTTGCGCTATGCCATTGCCATAGCAGACAAGGGGTCCATGAACGAGGCAGCCAAGGCCTTGTTTATTGCCCAACCTTCATTGTCGGAGACTATTAAGGAACTGGAAAAGGAGCTGGGCATCAGCGTTTTCTTGCGGTCCAACAGGGGTATTTCCATTACCCCTGAGGGGGAGGAGTTTTTAGGCTATGCAAGGCAGGTTTGCGAGCAGGCTGAGCTTTTAGAGAACCGATTTATTAATAAAGAGACCAAGAAAAAGTTTTCTGTATCCATGCAGCATTACACTTTTGCAGTCAATGCCTTTGTGGAAACAGTAAAGCAGATAGGCCTGGATAATTATGAGTTTGCAGTCCATGAGACAATGACTGGAGAGGTTATTGACAATGTTAAAAACTTCAAATCAGAGCTGGGAGTTTTGTATGTCAGTGACTTTAATGAGCAGGTGATTTCCAAGCTCCTTCGGGAAAATTCTCTGGAATTTATAGAGCTTTTTGAGTGTGACACCTATGTATATCTCTGGTCTAAGCATCCTTTGGCGGGCAAGTCAGTGATATCCATGTCGGATTTGGATGAGTATCCATGTCTTGCCTTTGATCAAGGAAAAAATAATTCATTTTTCTTGTCAGAGGAAATGAAGTCCACTTATGATTATAAGCGCCTCATTAAGGCAAATGACAGGGCTACCTTGCTTAATCTCATGGTAGGTCTTAACGCCTATACCCTGTGTTCAGGTATTATTTGTGAGGAGCTTAATGGAGATGATTATAAAGCTATTCCCCTTAAGGAAAGTGAGAAAATGCGCATAGGCTATATCAAGCGCAAGGGTACACATCTTTCTGGCATAGGAAAGCTTTATGTAGAGGAGCTGCAAAAATATCAAAATAACGTTATGTAAGTTTTTATAAGTGTTTGTCCTATAGGCGAAGTATATAGCTAACTGTCATAGGATTTGCAGATAAAAGAGGAAAATATGGCTCTTATTAATAAAATAAATTTAAATGATCCTTTTATGGCCTTGCTAAAAAAAGTTAATTCTTTGGGAGCTAAAGGCATGAGCCCGGAAGAATTGGCATCTTCACGTTCTAAGCTGGAGAGGGCTGCTACACTAGCTACTCCCTCAAATGGTCTTACGGTTACTCCTTTTACAGTGGAAGATATAGCCTGTGAGTGGCTGATTCCTGAGATGGCCCACAATCCTTCCATGGTTATTTTATACAGTCATGGTGGTGGTTATACGGCAGGCGGTTTGTCTTATGCCCGTATTTTGGCCTCAAAGCTGGCACTTGCTACTGGTCTTTCTGTACTTTCCTATGAGTACCGCCTGGCACCGGAGCACCCATACCCAGCAGCCTTTGATGACGGTCTTAAAATATGGGATTATCTTATGTATCAAGGATATGGGGCATCCCAGGTTATACTGGCAGGAGATTCTGCAGGAGGCAATCTGACCCTGTGTCTTACCCAGCATTTGATTGAAAAGGGACGCAAGCTGCCAAAAGGTCTTATACTTTTTAGCCCATGGACTGATATGACAGCACAGTCAGACAGTTATGAGGAGCATGCTGAAAAGGATCCGATTCTTACTATGGATTACATAAAGGATGTGAGGGATGCCTACATAGGCAAAGAATCTGATGCCGCTGATCCAAAGTTTAGTCCTTTGTTTGGAGATTTTGCAGACTTTCCACCTACGCTGATACAGGTGGGCCGCAATGAGATACTTCTTGATGACAGTACTCGACTTGAAAAAAAGATGAAAAAGGCGGGAGTCAAGCCTGTTATAGAGATATACAAGGATGGGTGGCATGTTTTTCAGCAAATGCCTTTGCCTCAGGCTGGTAAGGCAATGAAGGCAGTGGGGCATTTTGTGTCAGATTTAATTTATATGTAACATGCATTATTTTGCATGTGAAACAAGCTTATTGTTCTATCTATTAGGATAGGCAAATATAGTTATAAAATAAAAAAGCAGTGAAAAAAGACAATTTTCACTGCAGGAGGGAAAATGAGTAATAATAATTGGTACAAGGTGGATAATGTAGCAAAGGTATTTCTTGCTACAGCAGGCAAGCGTGATACCCGTACACTTAGGGTCAGCTGCAGCTTGTGGGATGATATAGAGCCGGATATTTTACAGGAGGCTCTGCTTTACGCCATACAGCAGCGCCCACAGTTTCAGGTACGCATCAGACGAGGCCTTTTCTGGCATTATATGGAGGATACTGATATACAGCCAGTGGTAGTAGAAGAGCACGGCAGGGTGTGCCCACAGCTTTATGCATCCAACAGGGCAATGCTTCATTATCAGGTTTCTTATTTTAACAATAGGATTAATCTGGATCTTTTTCATGCTATCTCAGATGGTACAGGAGCATTGGAATTTTTAAATATTATTGTCCTTGAATATTTGAAGCTGAAATATCCAGCTCGCTATGACGGTGTCAAGATTCATTCTGGTGCCTCAGAAAGTGATTTGAATGAGGACAGCTACAGGCAGTTCTTTGAAAATATGGGCCTCAAGGGCTCTCAATTGAAAAAAGCATATCATCCAGGTGGCTTGAGGCTGCCTTATGATCAGCTACAGTTTTTTGAGATACACATACCTACTGAGGATATTTTGCCAAAGGCCAAGGCAATAGGAGTTTCTCTTACCAGCTATATCGGGGCATCCTTTATGTGGGCTATCAAGGACGATATGCCTACCCGCCGCAAGAATAATTTGGTCAATGTGTCAATGCCAGTTAATTTGCGCAACTATTATCCATCCCATACTTCGAGAAACTTTTTTAACAATATTAATATAACTCACAGCTTTGATGAGGCGATTACCTTTGAAGAGCTGGCAAAAGAGTTTGATGTTACCATGAAGTCAAATCTTACCCCTGATAAAATCAAGGCTCAAATGGACAGCTTTGAGACAATGGAATATGTGGCACCAGTGCGAGTAGTGCCTCTTGCCATTAAGCAGCTGACTGTAAGATATGGCTCAAAGGTTAGCGATAAAAAGGTATCTATGGTATTGTCCAATTTGGGTGTGCAAAAGCCACCTACAGAAATAGCAGACATGATACTTAATTACTCGGCTTTTTGCTCATCATCCAATCTGTTTTCTACCATGTCAAGCTACAATGGGGACCTGACTTTGGGAATTTCATCACCATATTCAAATACCAATGTGGTCAAGGATCTGGTTCGAGGATTTACAGAGCAGGGAATGCGGGTCAGAGCCTATGCTACGGAGGTGATTAGATAATGAAGACATGTGCTTATTGTAAAATAGAAGTAGGGGGAAATCTGAAAAAATGCCCTTTTTGCCAGTCTACATTAAGTGGCGAGGGGGAAAGGGATTATTTTCCAGCTACAAATATACTTAAAATAGGTTCCTTTTTTTACAGATTACAGCTTTTTATCGTGCTTTCCCTTGTTATTATTTGTCTGGGCATGGATTTTATGCTGCACATGCAGCTGCTCTTTGATTTTCACTGGAGTTTGCTTGTGACCATGTGGGCCCTGGTCTTTGAATTTGTTATTCTAAGGATATTTAAAAAGGGCTGGGGTACATCCCGTACCTTTACCATGTTTTGTCTCATACTCTTGGTACTTGCGCTTTTTACCATTTATTATGTGGACAGGTCTCAGGTGAGATTTATGTTGTACTGGGTAGTGCCTGTGGTTCTTATGGTTACACAGCTGGTCAATTTTATTTTTACCATGCTTGATAAGAGCGGTAATGCCATGATTTACCTTTTGTGCAATCTTTTGGTGGGAATTATCCCTTATCTGGTATGTAGATTTTCTGGAAGAGACTGTCCTGTAGCTTGGATTATCTGCCTGCTGGCCAGCACGGTTATGCTTATTGGCACCATTATTTTCAAGGGCCGGGCAGTTGGCAGTGAGCTGGAGCGAAGATTAAATCTATAGGGATTGACAAAAGTTTAACAATACGTTATATTTGACTCATATCATATGAATTGTGGCTTTTGGTACGAAATGCCTATTGTGAGGCATTGCCTAAGGCTACGCAAAAGGAGGATAAAATGAGCGAATTTAACAACCTTAAACTGGAAATTGCAGATCAGATTGCAGTTCTTACTATTTCCCGCCCAGCAGCACTTAATGCACTTAATTCAGAGACACTTGACGAGCTTGATGTAGCCCTTACAGAAATCGAGGCTATGGATGATGTCAAGGTTCTTATTCTTACAGGTGGTCCTGACAAGAAGGACAACCCATACAAGTCATTTGTAGCTGGTGCTGATATTGCTGAGATGGTTAACTTCACAGCAGCAGAGGCAAGAGCATTTGGTATGAAGGCTTCAGTTCCTTTCTTCAAGCTGATGAATATGCGCCAGGTTACTATCGCAGCTGTTAACGGATTTGCCCTTGGCGGTGGTTGTGAGATTAGCATGGCTTGCGATATCAGAATTGCAGCTGATAATGCTCTCTTTGGTCAGCCAGAGTGTGGTCTTGGTATTATCCCAGGCTTTGGTGGCACACAGCGTCTTGCCCGTCTTGTTGGTATGGGACGTGCAAAAGAGATGATCTTTACATGTGACAATATCGATGCAGCAGAGGCTTACAGAATCGGTCTTGTTAACAAGGTGGTTGCAAAGGAAGAACTTATGGATACAGCAAAGAAAATGGCTGCAAAGATCGTTTCAAAGGGCAGCTACGCAGTATCTATTGCTAAGGCAGCTATCAACAATGGCTATGATATGGATATCAAGAACGCTGTTGAGATGGAGGCTAATCTTTTTGGTATTACATGCTCTACTCATGATAAGGCAGAGGGCATGGGAGCTTTCCTTGAAAAGAGAGCTGCTACACTTACAGATTTCTAATACTGTTGTTTATTCAAAGCCTGTTCCACTTTTGTGGGGCAGGCTTTTTTTGTGTCAAGCTAAAGCAAAGGTGCTTGATTACATTATTTTAAGAGAAGGATTCTCGCACTTTGTGTTGAAAAATATAAGTCTAAAGGGTATGATTATTAGGATTAGGTTAAGCTTAGCCAAAATACTTTAGCCTAAGCCAAGTTAAGGCTAAAATTAATTCAAAAAAAGTATAACCTGATAAATATATAAACAAGGGGATATGATATGAACGACGATTATATATTTGATGAAGAAGTAGATGAGGAGGCTGCAGCAGAGCTTGCTAAAAGAAAAGCAAACGAGGCAAAAAATCAAGAGGCTCCACAGGCAGCTTCCACTAATCAGCCGGGAGCAGAAGGCTCTCAGCAATACAATAATACAGCTGGTAACAGTACTTCAGCTAGTTATAGCAGCCAGGCTACATATAGCACATCAGGCACGGGCAATCAGGGCGGTTACAATAGTGACTACACTTACACTCAGGGCCAGCAGCCACAGCAAAAAGCAAAAAAGTCAGGTAATGGTTACGCTGTAGCATCTATGATTCTTGGTATTGTCACACTGGTATTTTTCTGCAGCTGCATCAATATTGTTACAGGTATTTTGGCCCTTATTTTTGGTATTATTCATTTGACATCCTACGGCAAGGATGGCAAGGGCATGGCAATAGCGGGTCTTATTACTTCAGCTCTTGGATTGATAGCACTTGTAGTTTGCTATGTTCTTATTTTCAGTAACTCTGTTAATCTTTCTAATATGAGCGACTTCCCTTATGAGCTATATGAGGAGTACCAGTATCCAGATGATCTATTGGATGATTTAAATTATCAGGATTTTCAGATGGATCCATTTTACCCTGACGGGGACTCACTCTAATGGTCGCAATCATTTTTATTTAAGCGTAAGCAAGGCCTTGAGCTAACGATTTCGATTTAGTTGCAGCAGCCTCATATTTTCAAGTATTAGGGGGAGTGAGGGTTAGGCTAAGTTATCATATTTACTATTTTGGTAATTTGCAGGTATATCCTGCATTACATATATTAAGGGATATCTGACGAGAAAGGATATCCTCATAGAAAGGAATTACTTTTACTATGTACAAGAAAGTAGACGCAAGCCTCAATTTTGTTGAGCGAGAAAAGCAGATCCAGAAGTTCTGGGAAGAAAATGACATCTTCAAGAAGTCTATGGATTCAAGAAAAGAAGGAGAGACCTATACTTTTTATGATGGACCTCCTACAGCCAATGGCAAGCCACATATTGGTCACGTAGAGACTCGTGCCATAAAGGACATGATTCCTCGTTACCAGACTATGAAGGGCAAGTATGTGCCACGTAAGGCTGGCTGGGATACCCACGGTCTTCCTGTTGAGCTTGAGGTAGAAAAGCTTTTAGGCCTCAATGGCAAGGAGCAGATAGAAGAATACGGTATGGAACCTTTCATTAAAAAATGTAAGGAATCTGTATGGAAATATAAGGGAATGTGGGAGGATTTCTCAGGCACAGTTGGTTTCTGGGCTGATATGGACAATCCTTACATTACCTATGATGACAATTTTATAGAGTCTGAGTGGTGGGCACTTAAGGAAATCTGGAATAAGAAGCTTCTTTACAAGGGCTTCAAGATTGTACCTTATTGCCCTCGTTGTGGTACTCCACTTTCTTCCCAGGAGGTGGCTCAGGGATATAAGACTGTTAAGGAGCGTTCTGCAGTAGTTCGTTTCAAGGTTAAGGATGAGGATGCTTATATACTTGCCTGGACTACTACACCATGGACTCTGCCTTCAAACCTGGCACTTTGTGTTAACCCAGATGAGACATATCTCAAGGTTAGCTGTGTAGACGGCTACACCTATTATATCGCTGAGGCTCTTGCGGACAAGGTTCTTAGCAAGACTGCAGAGGAAGGCCAGAAGCCTTACGAGGTTTTAGAGACTTACAAGGGAACTGACCTTGAGTACAAGGAGTATGAGCCACTTTTTGCATGTGCAGGCCATGCTGCAGCAAAGCAGCACAAGAAGGCTCATTTTGTAGTATGTGACAGCTATGTAACCATGACAGATGGTACTGGTATTGTACATATTGCCCCTGCATTCGGTGAGGATGATGCAAAGGTTGGCCGCAAGTATGACCTTCCATTCGTACAGTTTGTTAATGGTAAGGGTGAGCTTACTCCAGAGACGCCTTATGATGGAGTTTTTGTTAAAAAGGCTGACCCTATGGTTCTTAAGGACTTAGATGAGCAGGGCAAGCTTTTTGATGCTCCTAAGTTTGAGCATGAGTATCCACACTGCTGGAGATGCGATACTCCTCTTATCTACTATGCAAGAGAGTCATGGTTCATCAAGATGACTGCTGTGAAGGATGACCTTATCCGCAACAATAACACAGTTAATTGGATTCCAGAGTCTATTGGTAAGGGTCGTTTTGGAGACTGGCTTGAAAATGTTCAGGATTGGGGTATTTCCCGTAACAGATATTGGGGCACACCTCTTAACATTTGGGAGTGTCAGGACTGCGGCAAGCAGATATCTATCGGTTCTCGTGCCGAGTTAGCTGAGCTTTCAGGCAATCCAGATGCAGCCACAGTAGAGCTTCATCGCCCATACATCGACGAGATTACCTGCAAGTGCGGCTGCGGTGGCACAATGAAGCGTGTACCAGAGGTTATTGACTGCTGGTTTGACTCAGGTGCCATGCCATTTGCCCAGCATCACTATCCATTCGAAAATAAAGAAGTATTTGAGCAGCAATTCCCTGCTAAGTTTATTTCAGAGGCCGTTGATCAGACCCGTGGATGGTTCTATTCACTTATGGCTGAGTCTACACTTCTTTTCAACAAGAGCCCTTATGAAAATGTTATCGTATTAGGCCATGTGCAGGATGAACATGGACAGAAGATGTCCAAGTCAAAGGGCAATGCAGTAGACCCATTTGATGCTCTTGAAAAAATGGGAGCCGATGCTATTCGTTGGTACTTCTATACTTCATCAGCTCCATGGATTCCAAAGAGATTTGGTGAGGCTGCAGTTATGGAAGGTCAGCGTAAGTTCCTTGGTACTCTTTGGAATACATACGCTTTCTATATTCTTTATGCAAATATTGATGAGTTTGATCCTACCAAGTACAGCCTTGATTATGACAAGCTTGCTGTTATGGACAAGTGGATTCTTTCTCGTTTAAACAGTGCCATTAAGGCAGTAGATGATAACCTGGGTGCCTACAAGATTCCAGAGGCTGCTCGTGCTCTTGACGACTTCGTTGATGACATGTCCAACTGGTATGTTCGTCGTTGCCGTGACAGATTCTGGGCAAAGGGCATGGAGCAGGACAAAATCAATGCTTACATGACACTTTACACAGCCCTGACTGAGATAAGCAAGGCTGCAGCTCCTATGATTCCATTTATGACAGAGGAGATATATCAGAATATGGTTCGCTCAGTGGACGCAAATGCTCCTGAGTCTATCCATCTTTGTGACTTCCCTGCAGTTCATGAGGATTGCATCGACAAGAAGTTAGAGGAGGATATGGATGAGCTCCTTAAGATAGTAGTTCATGGGCGTGCCTGCCGTAACACAGCCAATATCAAGAATCGTCAGCCAATCGGCCAGATGTATATTAAGGCTGAGCACACACTTGATGATATGTATGTGTCTATCATTGAGGATGAGCTCAATGTTAAGAAGGCTACCTTTACAGAGGATGTTTCTGCATTTACTTCTTACAGCTTTAAGCCACAGCTTCGTACTGTAGGTCCTAAGTATGGTAAGTTCTTAGGCGGCATTCAGAAGGCTCTTGCAGCTTTAGATGGTAATGCTGCTTATGCCCAGCTTAAGGCAGATGGAGTTTTGAAGCTTCCAGAGGTTGATCCTTCTATTGAGCTTGCAGAAGAGGATTTACTTATTTCCATGGCTCAGACTCAAGGCTTCGTGGCAGATGGCGACAACTATGTTACTGTAGTATTAGACACAAATCTGACAGAAGAGCTTCTTGAGGAAGGCTTTGTTCGTGAGATTGTTTCCAAGATACAGACCATGCGAAAGGAAGCAGGCTTTGAGGTTATGGATCGCATCAGTGTTTCATATGACACTACAGATAAGCTTGCTGCTATCTTCGAGAAAAACCAGGCTGTAATTGCAGGAGAGGTTCTTGCAGATTCTATAGTAGCTGGCACTGATGGGGCATACTCAAAGGAGTGGAACATCAATGGAGAGAAGGTTACACTTGCAGTTACAAAAAATAACTAAGCATGGGATTTTTTCATAATATTTTTCATGGTAATTCATGTATAAGGAGGGATATTTACATGAAAAAGCAAATGCCTAGCTCTAAGGAGCTTAAAAGAGCTATTAAAGACAGAGTAAGAACTACTTTCCGTAAGGATTTAGAGGAGGCCAAGCCTGAGGAGGTATATCAGGCTCTGGCTGAGGTAGTTAATGACGTCATTATAGACAACTGGCTTACCACTCAAAAGGAGATGGTAAAGCAGGATCCAAAGATTGTATATTATATGTCCATGGAGTTTCTTATGGGACGTGCCTTGGGCAATAACATGCTCAATCTTCGTGGTTACAAGGAGGTTATGGAGGCCCTTGACGACCTGGGAATCGACATCAATGTTATCGAGGACCAGGAGCCAGATCCAGGCCTTGGCAATGGCGGTCTTGGCCGTCTTGCAGCCTGCTTTTTGGATTCGCTTGCTACATTGCAATACCCAGCTTATGGCTGTGGTATTCGCTACCACTATGGTATGTTCAAGCAAAAGATAGAAAATGGTTTCCAGAAGGAAATTCCAGATGACTGGCTTCAGAATCGTTACCCATTTGAGCTCTATCGCTCAGAGTACAAGTATGAGGTAAAATTTGGTGGCTGGGTACGCTACGAGGGACAGCCAGATGGCACAACCAAGTATATTCACGAAGGTTACAACTCAGTTTTGGCAGTACCTTATGATATGCCTATTACTGGCTATGACAATGGCATGGTCAATACACTTATGATATGGGATGCCAAGCCAAAGGAAGTATTCAAGCTGGATTCTTTTGACAAGGGTGACTATGCCCAGGCTGTTGAGGATATGAACTTAGCTCGTAACTTAACTGAGGTTCTCTATCCTAATGACAACCATATTCAGGGCAAGGAGCTTAGATTAAAGCAGCAGTATTTCTTTGTTTCTGCTTCTTTGCAGCGTGCACTTGACCGTTTCCTGCGTTATCACCAGGATATTCACCAGCTGCCAGAGAAGGTAGTATTCCAGATGAATGATACTCATCCTACTCTTGCAGTAGCAGAGCTTATGCGTCTTCTTATGGATGAGCATGGCTTAGGTTGGGACGAGGCATGGGAGATTACTACTCATTCAGTTGCCTATACCAACCACACTATTATGTCAGAGGCATTGGAGAAGTGGCCACAGGATTTATTCCAGCGCCTACTTCCACGTGTATATATGATTGTAGAGGAGATTAACCGTCGTTTCTGCGATGATATCAGAGCTAAGTTCCCAGGTGATGAGGCCAGAGTAGGCCGCATGGCTATTATTGCTGACGGCAAGGTAAAAATGGCTCATATGGCTATTGCAGCAGGCTATTCAGTTAACGGTGTTGCCAAGCTTCACACTGAGATTCTCAAGAATGAGTCACTTCATGACTTCTATGAGATGTATCCGGAGAAGTTTAACAACAAGACCAATGGCATTACACAGCGTCGTTTCCTTTTACACGGCAACTACAAGCTGGCTGACTGGGTTACAGGTAAGATAGGCAAGGGCTGGATTACAGACCTGTCTCAGATGTCAAAGCTTGCTCCACTTGTTAATGATGACAAGGCACTTAAGGAATTTATGGCTATTAAGCGTCAGAACAAGGAGCGTTTGGCTGCTTATATTTTAGAGCACAATGGCATCGTAGTTGACCCTGATTCTATCTTTGATGTACAGGTTAAGCGTCTTCATGAGTATAAGAGACAGCTTCTCAACATTATTCATGTTATGTACTTGTACAACCAGATAAAAGAGCATCCAGAAATGGAATTTTACCCACGCACATTTATCTTTGGTGCAAAGGCATCTGCTGGTTACAAGAATGCCAAGCTTATTATTAAGCTTATCAATAATGTGGCTACAGTAGTCAATAATGATGCTTCTATAGGCGGCAAGATAAAGGTGGTATTTATCGAAGATTATCGTGTTTCCAATGCAGAGTGGATTTTTGCTGCTGCAGATGTGTCTGAGCAGATTTCTACAGCTTCAAAGGAAGCATCAGGTACTGGTAACATGAAGTTTATGCTCAATGGTGCAGTTACTATAGGCACCATGGACGGAGCCAATGTGGAAATGTTTGAAGAGCTTGGAGCTGACAACATGTTTATCTTTGGTATGAGCTCTGAGGAGGTTATTGCTCACGAGAAGAACAATGATTATTATCCACAGGATATTGTCAACTGCAATCCGGATATTGCCAAGGTTCTTTCACAGCTCATTAATGGCTTCTACAGCATGGATGATCCAGAGCTTTTCAGACCTCTCTACAATTCACTCCTTAATACAGAGTGTACAGACAGGGCTGATACATACTTTGTTCTCAAGGACTTTGATTCATATGCTTCTACCCAGAAGAAGGTCATGGAAGCTTATATGGACAAGGAGCGTTGGGCTAAGATGGCACTTACCAATGTGGCTCACGTAGGTAAGTTCTCATCAGATCGTACCATTCAGGAATACGTGGATGACATCTGGCATTTGAACAAGCTTAAGCTTAATTAATAGCAAAACAGCGGGCCCCCTATGGGGCTCGTTTGCTTTCCCTTAATCAGGGTATGACAGAATCGAAGGCATTATTTATGAAAAAATCTAAAATAGGAATAATTGTAGAAGGCGGAGGCATGAAGTGTGCCTATGGGGCAGGAGTGCTTGATGTACTTTTGCAGCAGGGAATGGACAAGTATATAGACTATGGTATAGGAGTGTCAGCTGGAGCTGCTAATTTGGCTTCCTTTGAGGCAGGACAGATTGATCGAAATCGGCGATATTATGTCATACATTCCCAGGATCCTCGCTATATTTCTTTGGGCAACTTCTTTAAGACTGGTTCCCTTTTTGGCCTTAGGTACATATATGGTGACATGACTAATGAAGGCGGAGGAGACCCCCTTGATTTTGATGCTATGATGAATAATCCCATGGAAATGTGGCTGCCTGCTACCGATGCCGAGACCGGTTTATCACGATATTTTAATAAAAGAGAGTTTGTCCGCAATCATTATGAGCCTATTATGGCAAGCTGCTGCCTGCCCCTTGCCTGCAAGGTAATAGAGTATCAGGGGCATTTCTATTATGATGGAGGTATTGCCGATTCTATCCCAGTGAGAAAAGCACTTGCTGACGGCTGTGATAAGGTGATTTTTATATCCAGCAAGCCTGCAGACTATGTGAAGAAGCCTGAAAAAAGCCGACACATATGCCGCATTGCTTTGGGAAAGCGTTTTAGAAAATTGTCAGATGCACTTGACCTGCGTCATATTAACTATAATGAGTCTCTGGCTATTATAAGAGATATGCAGGCTAAGGGGACATGCCTTGGTTTTTATGTGCCTGGGGATATTAAGATAGGCACCTTTACCACAGACCCTAAGCTAATGCAGCAGCTTTATGATGCTGGTGTGGCGGATGCTACATCACGTCTTACTTTGCTGCAGGATTTTTTGGAGATTGACAATGAACGATAAAATAAATAAAAAAAAGTATATTTGGTGGATATTTTTGCCAATGATAATTGTCTTTGCCATACAGACAGTAATTGAGATAGTAGTTATGGAATTTTGGTTTGTATATCGCATGACGACTTACAATCCCCTCACTGATGGCACGGACCTTATGTCATTTATAATGTCCATGTATGACGATATTCTGTCCGCCTCAAGTAATACTTTGATATTGATATTATATTCAATTTTGGCAGGCCTCTTGTTTACATTTTTGTATTTTCGCATGTTTAGGGCAGACAGAAAATTTGCCATAGGTGCAGGCTTGCAAAGCAAGGTAAAAGAACTGACAAAGGGCTACAATTGGCCTTTCTTTTGGGCTGGAATGGTGGTATTTGCCATTGGAGCAATATATCTGTCTTTGTATCTTATGAATGGGCTGGCGGTTATTTTCCCAGATTGGCTTACTGCCTACGAAAGACTTCTTGAAGCAAATGACATAGGAGAAACCATGTCTTTGCCTATGCTTTTATATGCTTTGGTGCTGGCGCCTATAGTAGAAGAGCTAACCTATAGAGGCCTGGTTTTTAAATCAGCAAGCCAGCTTATGACGCCAAGAGTGGCTATACTTATTTCAGCTCTTATGTTTGGTGCCATGCATCTTAATTGGCTTCAGGCAAGCTATGCCTTTGTGCTAGGACTTGGACTGGGCTATGTTATGTATCTGTATGACAATCTGATTATTACCATTGTTTTACATATGGTCTTTAATATTTTAGGTTCAGTGGCATCGGGGCTGCTGCCGGCATTTGGAGACACTTATTTTACCTTCTTTATAGGCATGCTGGCTTCTCTGGTACTTTGTTATGCAGGCCTTATTTTATTAAAAAAGGGTGCTCCTGAAAAAAAGGAAAATTTATTTGGTTAAATTTTAGCAGACCTGTTGACATAAGAAGTCAACAGGTCTATATTTTAATCAAACATATGAACAATCATTCATATATTCAAACAAATATTTTTGGAGGAAATACAAATGAAAAAGACTTACAAGATTGATGTGGATTGTGCTAACTGTGCCAACAAGATGGAGGATGCAGCTAAAAAGACTGCAGGAGTAGCAGATGCATCTGTTAATTTTATGGCTCTCAAGATGACAGTTGAGTTTGAAGAGGGAGCAGATGTAGCTGCAGTTATGGAGGATGTGTTGCAAAACTGCAAGAAGGTCGAGGATGATTGCGAGATTTTCTTCTAACTATTTCCTATGCCCCTTACCTGGGCTTAGCCTTGGCGAAGGGGCGAATTTGTATTTTAAGTAGGTTAAAGAATTTGCAATAAAATTAGGTCATGATAAATTCTTTCTATTCAATTGTTTTTTGATTGACTTAAAGGTTATACGAGAAACTTGCGTACTTACTGGCATAAACGAGGAGACGTGCTATGAATAAAAAACAAAAAAAGGTCCTATACAGGATTATTGTTGCTGCTGTTCTGATGATTATATTTAGCTTGCTTCCTATCGAAGAAGGAATCATCAGGTTCTTGCTTTTTATGATACCTTATTTGACCATTGGCTATGACATACTAAAGAAAGCTTTAAAGGGCATTAAAAACAAGCAGGTATTTGATGAGAATTTTCTGATGGCCATAGCTACAGTAGGCGCTATTGCTCTTGGGGAGTATACAGAAGGCGTTGCGGTTATGCTTTTTTATCAGATAGGAGAGCTTTTCCAGAGCTATGCAGTAGGTAAATCCAGACGCAACATATCTGATTTGATGGACATCCGACCTGATTTTGCTAATATTAAGGTTGATGGTCAGTTGACTCAGGTTGATCCGGATGAGGTTGAGGTTGGAAGCCTTATATATGTGCATCCTGGAGAGAAGGTGCCTATTGATGGCATTATTGTAGAGGGCACTGCCACTCTTGATACAGCAGCCCTTACAGGTGAGAGCGTTCCCCGTAGAGTCAAGAAGGGGGATGAGGTTATATCAGGATGCATTAACATGTCTGGCCTCCTCACAATTAAGACTAGCAAGGAATTCGGTGAGTCTACAGTATCTAAGATTTTGGAGCTGGTGGAAAATGCTTCATCGAGAAAATCAAGGCCAGAGGATTTTATAGCTAAGTTTGCCAGAGTATATACACCTACAGTGTGCGGACTTGCCTTGGCTTTAGCTTTACTTCCTCCAATAGTGCTTTTGCTCATGGGCCAGAATCCTATGGTAGGAACATGGGTATACAGAGCTTTGACCTTTCTTGTTATATCATGTCCTTGCGCTCTGGTTATATCTATTCCTCTTACTTTTTTTGCAGGCATCGGTGGCGCCAGCAAGGCAGGTATTTTGGTTAAGGGCTCCAATTATCTTGAGGCTTTATCAGAAGCTCGTTATGTGGTTATGGACAAGACTGGCACTCTTACAGAGGGCGTTTTTGATGTAACAAAAATATCTCCAGCAGGAGTAAGTGAGGATGAGCTCATAAAGTATGCAGCCTACGCTGAGTGCTTTTCTAATCATCCTATTTCCCGCAGTATAAAGACTGCCTATGGCAAGGATATAGACGAAAGCCAGGTATCCGGTATAGAGGAAATATCAGGCCATGGAGTAAAGGCTAATTGTTTAGGCAAGAGTGTGATTGCCGGAAACCACAAGCTTATGGAATCTATGGGCATAGAATGTGAGAATCCTGATGAGGCAGGAACTATTATTCATGTAGCCATTGATAATGTGTATGCAGGTTATATTCTTATAGCTGATAGAATAAAGGCTAGCTCTGAGGCAGCCATTGCAGCCATGAAAAAAGTTGGGGTTAAAAAGACTGTCATGCTGACAGGAGATGCAGAGCATGTGGCCCAAAAGGTAGCGGCCCAGCTCAACATAGATACAGTTTATGCAGAGCTTTTGCCAGCGGACAAGGTGTCTAAGGTAGAGGAGCTTCTTCAGGATAAAAAGGATAAGGAAGTACTTCTGTTTGTAGGTGATGGCATTAATGATGCTCCGGTACTTACCAGAGCAGATGTTGGTATTGCCATGGGAGCGCTTGGATCCGATGCGGCTATAGAGGCTGCCGATGTAGTTCTTATGGATGATGATCCCCTCAAGATAGCTACAGCTATACGTATTTCAAGAAAATGTATGCGTATCTGCAATGAGAATATATACTTTGCCATAGGAATCAAGGTATTGTGTCTTATCTTCGGAGCCCTGGGTATTGCCAATATGTGGTGGGCTATTTTTGCAGATGTAGGAGTCATGGTTCTGGCTGTTCTTAATGCAATCAGAGCCCTGGGAGTACAGAAGGCATAAGCCTTGGAAAAAGAGTTATGTTATTTGGTAACTAATAAAAAAATAGATCTGTAAGATTTTTATTGACAGATGTTTAAAGGTATAAATATGGAAAAAAAACACAATCACGCAGAGGTCTGCGAGGGCCATTGCGTACATCAGAATTTGGTGGACAAGGTATTAATGGACTTGCCAGATGAGGATACTCTTTATGACTTAGCTGAGCTTTTCAAGGTCTTTGGAGATTCCACTCGTATCAGAATTCTCTTTGCCTTATATGAATCAGAGCTTTGTGTATGCGACTTGTCAGAGACCTTAGGTATGACCCAGTCGGCTATTTCTCATCAGCTGCAGATACTTCGAGCCAGCAAGCTGGTAAAAAATCGCCGAGAAGGCAAGTCAATGTATTACAGCCTGGCCGATAACCACGTGGTCACCATCATAGCACAAGGCCTTGACCATGTGCAGGAGGGCTAAATGCATATTTAACCCAGAGGGTTTTCTCTATGGCCCGCCTCTGGGGTTTTCTCTCGCATCCAAGGTGTCTACACATCCCGCTATGTGCCAGGCCGCTTGGCATAAGTTCCACTAAGCACATAGCGCTAAGAAAATGGGCACCATAAAACAATCG
>CAVJHG010000031.1:0-21032 GCA_963649335.1 bacterium | reverse complement strand
GATAAATTGGAAATTGTATTAAATTGGTTCCCTATCAGTTAATTATTATATTTATCTGATAGATTTAGTTTTTGAGCTTGTAGCTAGCTTCATATTGAGTGGCTAACCATGCCATCAAATCGGACTTTGATGTTACAAAATCACTTGACCAGTGCATCTCCATATACATATAAAAATGCTTTACCAGCCAAACTCTGACTATATATTGCAGCTGAATCTATAATTTCTTGCCTAATTGCATTTTTCTTATCTGCTTTTGTTGCCATCAATACCTCATACGTAAAGAGAAGTGTGATACTTAACCACACTCCTCTAAGAATTTCTTTTTGAAAAGAGTTTTCTGCTGGTTGTCAGCCCTGGTACCCAGTTAAGATACCCATAACGACGTGGAAATCATTAAGTCCCCCCACGTGGACTATAGCTTTATCCAAGCTGCTAAGCTCGATGCCCTGTTAAGACATCTAATGAGATGGAAAATTATCCTGCTCCATCTGCAGCCCAACTTTTAACGATACTCTTACATCGAGAACATTGCTGTTCCTATTTTTTTGTGTACTCAATAAAGTGAAAAAATCAACCCATACCTGGATTTTCTAATTATTTCCAAATGTCCCTTTTCCAATATTCACAAAATAAACTCCCTGTTATATGGACCTCTTTCTAAATTTTGATTGGATAAAAAAGCCTAACCGGTTTGCGCAAAATGCTTAACTTCCTAGATATTACTTTTCCAAATGACGTCGAATCGGCTCAAATGCTGCATCGATTTCTTCATCTAATGCTTCCCCACAAAGCATTCCATCTCTCATCTTAGAAAGAACACAGCCTGCTACAGTATAATTTAGTGCCACACCGTCTGAATCATTGCGATAGCTCACAGCATGTTTTCCGCTGATGCCGAGTTTCTCAGCCTCTGATACGGCATCCATGTTGGCTCCCATAAAGATAAACTGCCAGCCCTGTTCCTGATGAGCCTTAATCATCTTCCTAACCATTTTTGCTGTATATTCACTGCTAGAATTCTCCTGACCGTCTGTCGTAATTACAAAAATCACTTTTTCAGCTCTCAATTCCTTCGGCAGGCGTTTTTGCACATCTATTGATTAGTATATCACCCTATCGGCAAAATGCCATCATTCATGAATTCACGATCTTCAAGACAATGCACAAAAAGCAATCGTAAAAAATTACGATTGCTTTTTTGATTGAATTAAAGTGTATAAATCAAAATGTATCACAGAGAAATAATGCCCAACACATCACAGCCCAGGCTTTGCAGCTTCTGGAGCTCCTTTAAAATAGTCTGGCGGCTTACACTTCCCTTTTCCTCGCAGATTACAACTCGCACGCCAGGCTGCAGCATGGCAACGGCTGCCGGGGCTTCTAAAATATTACCACAGAGCTGATACTTGACCCCGCCGGATACCCCCCCCGACAATTCTGCGACCATATTCAAAAACTTCTCATTCTCACTGCCTACAAGAAGCACAGTAGCATCTATAGCCTCTTGCTTGCGAAGCCTTGCAGCCACATTGGCCTGGGCCAATCTAGTCAAGGCTATCAAGTCTGACTGGCGACTCTTATCACCAGACAAAGCAACACAAATCTTATTAATAATGCCATTTTCTGGGAAACGGCGAAGACTGCCCAGTATCGCCAGTTCATAGCGCTGCTGCAAATCCTCCTCGTCATAGAAAAGGTCACCCAAAAGCATTTTCAGGGTAATCCAACCGCAAGCTATGAAAGCTCCTAGCACAAATCCGATAAGAATAAACTTAAGGATTTTCTTTGCGATGCCGTCTAACTCCTCTGGTTTCTCCAGTTCACTTTTCTGAGTCTGAAGCTCCACTAATTGCTGGTTGAGATCCTGTAGATTACTTTCAAACTCCTGCTGTCTTATGGCTACTACATTATCCAAAGTATTAATGACTGCACCATCATCAATATCGGCAGCACCACCATTACTCATCCAATAAGATGTAGCAGTAAGTATCTGTAAATCATGATCTGCTATTTTTTCGGCAATACCACTCTGCAAATTAAGCACATACTGCTGGACTGCCTCCACAATGACATCTGCCTGGTTCTGATCTTCAACTGCCACATTAATGGTCAGCATCCGAGTGTCCCTCTCAGCCTGTATACTCACCAGCTCCTCAAAGCTACAGCTGTCCAGCTTTCCATCTAGCCCTGGGATCTCTGCCAGATACTGATAAAAATCTGCAGTCTGCAGCTTGGCCTCATAAGCCCTCACCAGGCTGCCACTAGGATCTGTATTCTGTATTGTAGTATTCGGATCCACTGTATAATGAGCATCGATATAGTATACAACAAAGGCTCCTGCGTAGTTGTAAGGGTCCAGCTGCATCAATACAGAATGTTCCCGGTAGGTCATATTCTCCTGAATACTGTCACTGGTGCTCTCAATCTGATCAGCTAATAAGGACTTCTGCAACTCATAAGTTTCCAAAGCGTTTTGATACTTTTCTTCCGCTTCTGTCATGTCGCTGCCCGTAGAGTCACTTCCTTTCAAGCTACTTACAGCCTTGTAACCACCCAACAAGGCAGCAAACAAGAGTGCCAGAATCACGATTTTCTTCCAACCACTGAGAAGCTGTATCATCAGCTCAATGAGGTTAATTTCTTCCTCTTCTTCTCTATAAAATACCTGTTTTTCTTTGTCCATTACCCCCCCACGGCACTGCCCCGTGTATTATAATTATTGGTTTACGTAACCATGTAATACTACCATCAATCTAAATGCAATGTCAATTATTGGTCACTCTTCTTTTTTCTCCTCCTTGTCCCCGCCATGGAGCCGATTAAATATAATCTCATTGCGGTGCTTCACCTCCGACTCGGAAAGAGGCTTGATAAAAAGCCCCGACTTAACGGAAATCCTCTCATCGAAGCCATGCTTCTTTTCGTAAAAATAACCAATTACACAAAAGGTCAGGGCTCCTATAAAATTGACAAGAAGGTCCTTCATGGTATCGTTGATGCCTACATCCAGGTAGCCACCGTCTATTACCACCTGGCTTCCATCTGCAGTCTCTATAATTGTCCTTGTAATGCCGGAAACTCTCACAGGAATCTGAGACCCTGTAGTGTCCAAGCTAATGGAACCTATATCAGATATAATTACATCCTTTTGCATGTCCAGGTACAAAAAATGGTCTGCCGTATATTCTATAAACTCCCAGATAACACCTATAGTCATGGAAAAACAAAAGGCCGTCATAGCCAGATAAAATGGTGACAAGTGCATGTGTTTACTGTCTCGCCTGTTTAGAATAAATACCAGTGACAGGCCTATGGCAGCACACAGGAAGCCATTTATGGTGTGGAGCATGGTATCCCATCCCGGTATGGCAGTGTAGTATTTATTTACCTCACCCAGTATCTCGGCGGCATATATAAAGGAATAAATAATCACTTGAAAAAGTGGGGGTATAGAGACCTCCAAAAGCTCCTCGAAAAGGGATGGCACCAGAAACAGTATCAAAATGAGGGCACAAAGGGCCGCACTTTCGTAGTTATGAGTAAAAAGACATCTGATGCCGGTAAGTATAACAAGCACCCTGAGTATTGAATACACCATAAACTGCTTTTTATTTAAGGATATCCTTATTTTTAATCTTTTAATAAATAATGCTATTTTTCCCATATTAAATCTTCCTCATTTTTATATATCTACAAAACAGTTCCTCTTATCTATTCATAACCTACTTACCTGTCCCAAAACTAAGTAAAAGTTATTATCCCCACATCTTTGCTTACTCTTAGAGAATGAAGATTTCGCCACTGACTTAATCCCCTCTTTTAATTACATCTCCAAATCTGGCTCGCACCTCCTCCATGGCGGCCTCAGCCGCATCCCTTTTTTGGTCCTTCTCTTTTTGCTCCATAAAAGAGAATATGTCTAGCTGCTGGGGCTCGTCCACGTCTACTAGCTTGGTGGTTCGCACTCCAAGGAGCCGTATAGGACCTCCATTCCAGAATTCATCAAAAAGCTGACAGGCCTCACGATACAAGTCTGTCATCTCTGCTGTAGCTACATATATAGGCTTTTGGTGAGAGTAGGACTTAAAGTCGGCATATTTAATCTCCACACAGACTGAGCCAGCCAGAAACTGGCCCTTTTTAAGCCTGGTGGATACAGACTGACACAGGTCTTTTAAGACCCTTTTTGCAGCTGTTGCATCTGTAATGTCTGAGGCCACTGTGGTAGAATTCCCTACCCCCTTGGCCCGCTCCCTGACAGGATGTACCTGGGAATCATCCTGTCCATTGGCAAAGCCCCATAGCATGGTACCCTGGCTTTTTAATATGGACCTGATAAAGGCAGGATCTGACTGAGCCAAGTCCCCTATGGTCATGATGCCCATGGACCGAAGGCGCTCAGCTGCCGACTTTCCACACATAAAGAGGTCACCTACAGGAAGAGGCCACATTTTTTCCTCTATCTCATCTGAGTAAAGGGTATGGATGCGGTCAGGCTTGGTAAAATCCGAAGCCATCTTTGCCAAAACCTTTACATCAGATATACCTACATTGACAGTAAAGCCAAATTCATTTTTTATAGTATCCTTAAAAAGGGCTGCCGCCTCAAGAGGAGACTCATACTTATCTGCAATAGTGGCATAGTCAAGGTAGCACTCATCTATGCTGGCCTGCTCCAAGGCGGGACATTTACTTCTTAAATAATCCATCATCTGTCCACTTTTTTGCCTGTAAAAAGCAAAATCCGGAGGCACGCAAATCAGCCCAGGGCACTTCTTTAAGGCCTGAGCTACTGGCTCCGCCGTCTCTATTCCATACTTTTTTGCAGGAATAGACTTGGCAGTCACTATGCCGTGTCTTTTTTCCTGGTCCCCACCTACTATGGATGGCACCGTCCTGATATCAAGCTGTCCGCCCTCCTCCAGCAGCTTGACAGCAGACCAGCTTAGGAAGGCAGAGTTGACATCTATATGAAAAAATTTTGCTTTCATACTTTTATAATAACAGTATTATGGTGTATATTTAAAGAAAGAATTTTAGCAACCATTTTGTCTCTATTCAGATAATTTCTACATAGAGATCATTATTTTTTTCAAGGAGTGAGCTATGAAAAAATTCAAATCCATTGTTTTAATCGCCGCCATGATTATTGGCATCTTTTCCCTAGATGTGACAAATGTCAAGGCTGCCACCAAAGTTACTACCTCTGATCGCATGACCATGTATGCCAAGGTCTTCGACTATGTCTACTACGTCAACACATATCCAGATGTTGTGGCTGCTGTTGGAAACAACAGCCAGTCCCTTTTGCTTCACTACATGTCCTGTGGCATCAAGGAAGGCCGTTCTGCTTCAGTGTATTTCAACCAGCAGTCCTATGCTGCCCGCTATCCAGACTTAGCCGCAGCTTATGGCAATAACTACGATGCCTACGTAAAGCACTATATTACTTCCGGGGTCTATGAGGGCCGCAATGCCTCAGCCCTAGATGAGTACCTGACACCTGAAAATCAGGCAGCAGTACTTTCCAGATTAACAAGCATGGTTGGTTCCTGCACTACTGTATACAACGCCTCTGTGCCACGTGCTACCAATGTGGAGCTGGCAGCTTCAAAAATCAATGGCACTGTAGTCCAGCCAGGAAAGACCTTCTCATATGACAAGACAGTAGGCCCTCGTACCACAGCCAACGGCTTTGTGGAAGCACCTATCTACATATCAGGCCAGCATGGGGTTGGCATAGGCGGTGGCATCTGCCAGGTATCATCTACCCTCTACACAGCCCTTATTACAGCAGGCATTCCAGCTACAGAGCGCCATGAGCATTCACTTCCAGTTGCCTATCTGCCTGAAGGCTACGATGCTACTATTTCATCAGGAGCCTATGATTTAAAATTCAAGAATACCTACGACAAGCCACTCCATATCTACTGCAGTGCAAAAAATGGATATCTGGTTATCCAGCTTACCCTGGTTGATTAGTAAATTCACCTGCATTTTATAGATACCTGATTATATTTTCTTACCTCATTCATGGCAGCTTAAAGAAGAGGTATTACAATCACTAAATTAAACCAAGCTATTCAAGCCCAGACAGCAAAACTGCCTGGGCTTTTTCCTTGCTTTTAACAAAATACAATATATGCCTTCAAATCCATTTACATGTTCCTATTATTTTGATAGGATTTTTTTGACAAAAAAATAACAAAGATTTGTCTTTGTTAAGATGGAGGAAACATATGAAAAAGAAACTGATATCATTTTTCGTAGCAGCATCTATTGTTACTGCTACACTTTTCACAGCTTGCGGCAGCGCAGCTACAGGCTCTGATGAAGCAGCTGTTACTGAAGAAGCAAGCGATGCAGCATCTGATGCAGCTGATACTACAGCTGAAGACACAGAAGAAACCACCCCAGCACCTGACACTGACATTGCTGTTGCCGCTCTCAAGGGACCTACAGCCATGGGCATGGTTAAGCTAATGGATGATTCCGACAATGATGCTACTGCTACTAACCACTACACCTTTACCATAGCTGGTGCAGCTGACGAGATTACCCCATCCCTCATCCAGGGCGAGGTAGATATAGCCTGCGTACCTGCCAACTTAGCAGCCGTACTTTCTAAGAAGACTGAGGGTGGCATTCAGGTACTTGCCATCAATACCTTAGGTGTCCTCTACATAGTAGAAAATGGTGACACTATCTCAGAGGTCTCTGACTTAAAGGGCAAAACAATCTACGCTTCAGGCAAGGGTGCTACCCCAGAGTATGCTCTCAACTTTATGCTGACAGCCAATGGCCTTGACCCTGAAAAGGATGTAACTATCGAATATAAGTCTGAACATTCTGAGTGCGTAAGCGCCCTGGCAGCGGATCCAGATGGAGTAGCAATGCTGCCACAGCCATTTGTTACTACAGCCCAGATGTCCAACGAAAACACTCGCATCGCTCTTGATATGACAGACGAGTGGAAAAAGGCCGCTGAGCTTGAAGGCAGCACTGCAACCCTTGTAACTGGTGTTGTTGTTGCCCGCACAGATTTCATTAATGACAATCCAGAGGCTGTAGCCCTTTTCATGGACCAGTACAAGGAGTCAGTAGCCTACACCAATGAAAATGTATCTGATGCAGCCGCTTTAATAGAAAAATATGATATTATAAAAGCAGCAGTGGCTGAAAAGGCCATTCCTTATTGCAACATTACATATATTGCAGGCGATGAGATGAAGGAGAAGCTCGGCGGATACTTAACAGAGCTTTACAACCAGAATCCTGAGTCTGTAGGTGGAGAAATACCAGGTGACTCTTTCTACTACACAGCACAATAAAAAATCAATACCTCTTTGGTCAGTACTTTTTTGGCTGCTTATCTGGCAGCTTGCCTCAATGGCTCTTGCCTCAGATATACTCTTAGTATCTCCCATCAAGGTACTGATCACCTTGGTCGGCCTTATATTTACTGCGGATTTCTGGCAGTCTATAGGCTTTACCTTTTTAAGAATTACAATGGGCTTTGTGCTATCCCTTATTGCTGGGATAGCCTTAGCTCTTTTATCTTATCTTTATAAAGCAGTCCGAGACCTGCTTACTCTTCCCATTTCGGTTATTAGGATTACTCCTGTAGCGTCCTTTATAATACTTGTCCTTATTTGGGTGCCATCGAGGAATTTATCTGTCATTATATCCTTTCTTATATCCTTTCCTATTATGTACACCAGCATATTGCAGGGACTAGATTCTATGGATCACAAGCTCCTTGAGATGGCAAGGGTATTTCATATTCCTTTTTTTAAAAAAGCCCGCTATATCTACCTGCCTCAGGTATGGTCTTTTTTCCTGTCAGGCTGCTCCCTTTCTATAGGGCTGTGCTGGAAATCTGGCATAGCTGCCGAGATAATAGGCCTTCCTACAGGCTCCATGGGTGAAAGATTATATGAAGCTAAGATATACCTAAGCACTCCTGAAATGTTTGCCTGGACCATCACCATCATAGTAATCAGCCTGGTCTCTGAAAAAATCATAGTTGGTTTACTATATAAAATTAAAAATAAACTGGAGGGACATTCATGAATGATATAAAAATAAATAATCTCTTCAAATGTTACTCTGGAGATACTATAATAAATAACTTTTCTTATACTTTTCCTGCAGGCAGCCGCCATTGCATTATGGGCACATCTGGCTGTGGCAAAACCACTCTGCTTTCTATTCTAATGGGACTTACTCCTGCAGACTCTGGTGATATTACAGGCATAGATACTAATCGTATTAGTGCTGTATTTCAAGAAAATCGACTATGTGAAAACCTGACTGCCCTCCTTAATGTAAAAATGGTAAGCGATATAGCTGACACCTATACTATTGATAACGTCGTCCACTATTTTAAGCTAATAGGCATTGATGCTACTGATAATAAGCCTGTCAGCCAATACAGCGGTGGCATGAAAAGGCGTGTAGCTATACTTAGAGCCCTTCTTGCAGACTATGACCTTATTCTTTTGGATGAGCCTCTAAAGGGTCTGGATGAAGCTACCAAATCCGCTGTAATTAGTCTTATACTAGAGCTAACCAAGGACAAGACCCTTATTATGACTAGCCACGATAAAGATGAAGCAGAAGCTTTACAATGCACTATCGTTGATGGAAGTTCTTTTAAAGGCTGCTGATACAGACACAAATCCTGTGTGCAAGACTAGCCCAACCAGCGAGCCTTGACTATAAAATAAAAGACATATTTTTAGGCACTTATCAGCCTAAAAATATGTCTTTTTTTCATCCCATGTTATCTACTTATCTTCAAATAATCGAAAAAGCAAATAATAAATAGGAGCTATCACCTCTTGATTTAAAAATCATCCTCGTCGTTGTCCCCATAGTCTTGCCCCTTTTGATTACCTGGATCCTCGTTTTTTTTCTTTTCCTTCGCTTCTTTTATATCTCTTTCCCTTTTTTCCAATTCAGCCTTTAACTCCGGTGAAAGTCCTCTTTTCTCGTCATCAAGCTGTTCGTTGGTATTTGTTTTTACCTTATCATACAAGTCTGAACGAAAAACATTTGGAAAACTGCGCAAAAAATCGTCGAAAGTCATATAAAACTGGCCATATGTATCATCAGAACTATTAGAAAAAGCAGTGGGGCCTCCACTATGTGTTGTTTTATTATTTGACTTATATTGCAACGAGTGGTTACTGTAAGGATTACGCATCTTTACATATTTTTTATCATTTATTATCTCGCCACCAAGTATAGTATAAGCATGCTCCGTATCCAGTCCCTTCATACTATCACCCAAGGTTCCAGTACTAAATACCAGCTTATTATTTTGTAGATTGCATATTTCTTCCCAAAATACATCTTGACCTAAATCCGTTGCTAAATTTACCGTATCACTGGTAGGCACACCCAAAAGAGTTTCTATAAACATATCTCCTCGGCCATACCATAGACTGCGATACCCCTTAGTAAATTGACCATCTTTCTCCCTTCCATGAAATGCAAAGGCTTTTTCTATCATCTGCATCCAAAGACAACCTGCTGACAGCAAATCCATGGAAGCAGCCCCAACTCCTACCCTAGGAATGGTCTTTCTCATTGTGTAATACCTAGGTGTGAAAACAGGCTTATCATCTATTGTTTTCTTGTCATATAGCCTGACAGTAACAGTACCATCACCATTGTCCCTAAGACAGCTTTTTAAAAGATCAGGACTTATATTAATAATACCTGCCGTTGCAGCCATCATAAAGCAATTTGAAACCATTCTTTGCTTGAGATCATTAACCACAGGCTCATGGGAAAACAATGGAGTATTTTCTTGATTACTCATGTATTTAACCCCGTTGTAAAGCTTGGTGCGTTTTTTGCCCTTTACATTACCCACTTCCTCGAGCATGTAATCCTCATGTACTTTTACATCCTCTTTAACCTTGTTATCCTCTTTAACCTTGTTATCCACTTTAAGAGTACCATTTGTCATCTCCTTAAAATATTGTTCAACCTTTTCTAGTAGCCTCACTGTTTCATTAGTGACATGTTCCTTTTTTTTCCTTTCATCAACAACTTTAATTGCCTTTTTTAAAAGCTTACGTTCCTCGGTATACCCCACCGAATATCTGGTACCATAAACATACTCATCTATGGCCTTAATAACCCCTGCCAAATCTGTTATGTAATTATTCGCTGCGAAAATTGAAATCTTAGTATTTAAATCTCTAAGCTGATCTCTCTTCTTTTGAGATAAAATATCCGACTGAGTCATCATAGCCTGTTCCCGGGTCAAAACGGCCACTTTACCATCCTTGTACTTTAGCATTTTTGCCTGATGCGTCCCAATCTCCTCTTTCTTTTTTCGAATCAAAAGCCTAGTGTTTTCATCCATGTCAGACTTTATCTGCCTTCCATCTTTAAATGCAGAAATCATACTGACCCACTCTTTTACGTCTTCTTCTAGTAAAGTAGGCCCCTCTTCATTTTCTCCAAGCACTGTTCCGTCATATCTTATTCGATTTTTCTCTGCAAATATCCTAAGGCGGCGTTCAATTACTTCAATCAAAGGGCGAATTTTATCGTTGTTTTCAGTATACTTTTTTTCCCACTCAGGATGCTTATATAATTCTGTCTCAAGCCTACGAAACCTAGCAACCATAAGATATAATCCGTAAAAATCGTCTTTGATATTTTTTGTTGAAAAAGACCATTTATTAAGCATATTTAACTTGTCATATACTAATCCATATTCAGTCTTATACCTTTCCTCTGAAATATCTATTTTCAGAGAATGTGAACTTTTAACTTGTATAATCGTATTTCGAACAAAGTATGTATCGGCAGTAGCCCTCTTTGTCAAAACCTTAGCGTCATCAATCCTACTATTATAGAGCTCTCTTCTTTCCCTTTCTGCCTTAGGCTTAAACGCCAAAGTTTTTTTCTTACCAAGAGTGGCCACATCCTCACTTGCAGCCACCCATAAATCTCGCATTTCTTTGGCTTTCTCTGCTTCTTGCTTCTTCTCATCCTCTGACTTAATTGCTGTCTTTTCAAGATCTTTATTTAGGAAATTATTCTCAATTGATTTATTTTCTTTTAATTTCTCATTCAGCTGCTCCTGTAACTTATTTTTATCAATAACCTCAAAATCAAATTGATCCATTTTTGTTCTCCTTTCATCCTTGTAATTATAATGATAATAAAAAAGCCCTAATCAAGATTTCTGATAAATTTCTTCTTTACACCTGCATCCTCTGCTGCTGTACGAAGTGTATTTGCATGCTCCTGGGCTAAAGCCGTCAGTTCCTCCATTCGGCTGTCCAAATCCTCATAGGCCGAATCATCTAATGCATCACTGTCAAGAGAGGCTTGGTAGCTTGCAAGGAGCCCTGCTATCTTGACAAAATCCTGCTTTAACTGCATACACTCATCAGTGCTGCAATCAAAGTCCTCCACAGCCTGGGATATTCCAGACACATAGGCTGCAAAATCCGAGCTATCCAAAGAATCTATAGTATTTTTAAAAGATGCATAAGATACAAGGTCAGCCTCGTAATCATCCTTGTCCTTAATGCCACAGCCTGCTAGAAGGCTAAGTGTACAAGTTAATATTATAAAAAAATATAAAAACTTTTTCATAATTAATTTTTGCCCTCTAGAGACTTCCCCCTTTCCTGCTTCCTTTCACTAATCGAAAGCCGTGCAATTCCCTAAATCCTTATACTAGCCCTCATTATAACATAAAAAAGAGCTATTGCCTCGGCATAGCCCTTTTCTTTAACAAATCTTTAAAAAACCTAATATAAAGTTGACATTATTGGAAGGTATTTTCCTGTGTACACAATCGCCTCTTTTACCTGCCCCCCTGTAAGCTTATTGTAAAAGTTGGTTGATGCATCATTTGCCAAAAGCATGGAAATAGTTGTATCTAAAGAAAAATGAGCAGTCAAATCCTCTATAGCCACAACAAGAAGAGGCAAAGTTTTAACGAGAGAATCCTTTTTAAACATGCAAAAATCCACGCTAATTTCATCATCCTTTTGTGAAAAAAGAAGCATGGCCTGAATTTTATCTTTGTCCATAATAACATAGCTATAGGGTGGTCCAGCCTCAAAGGCATCAATATGAACTGACAAATGCTTCATTAGCCACTTGTCTACAAGACCTCTTTGACTATAGGTAAGGTCACCAATGACAGCATAGTTAGCCGGCTTCTTAACTAGCCCCTGCTTCTTTATGTTCTCGGCTACCTGCTGCAGACTAACCTCGCCTGCAGGCATAGGCACTTCTTCCATATCAAATCCATAATGAATGAAAAAGTCATTTAGCATGGCTACTTCATCATCATATGTATATGTAACACTAACTACCTTGGCCTTCTTTTCCAGCATTCTTTTAGACAAATAATCTAAGAGATCAGTAGCCAAGCCCAAGCGCCTAAAATCCGAATAAATATATATGCTTTCTATCGTCCAGCCAGCTTCATTCTCTTCCCAACAAAGAGCGCCTGCCGGCTGCTCTAAAAAAAGAACGCCTGCTGCATAATGCCCTTTCTTCTCCAGCATCAAGTCTACAAAAAGCTCCTCTGGAATAGCCTCTGCCCAATCCTCAAGATTTTCTTTTTTTAATTGAATTATTTCCATAGGGACCTCCCTAATAAAATTGCTAATAATTTTACTTTTTACATATGCAGCCTCAGCTGCTATAGGCATTGCATTTGCATACCCCTGATTTAATGCAAATCAGCTCAGTAAAAACTAATTCTTAAATGAGTGAATAGGAGCAGGTATACGACCACCTCTATTGATAAAATCTGCACATGAGAACTTATTGACTGGCATAATAGGTGCATAACCAAAAAGTCCGCCAAACTCAACGCTCTCCCCAACTCCCTTGCCAATAACAGGGATAAGACGGGCAGCTGTGGTCTTTTGATTGACCATGCCAAGTGCCATTTCATCTGCTATCATACCGGAAATAGTGGTAGCAGGAGTATCACCTGGAATAGCAATCATATCAAGACCTACTGAACAAACACAGGTCATGGCTTCAAGCTTCTCTAAGGTGATGGCACCGGCCTCTACTGCATTAATCATACCCTGGTCCTCAGATACAGGGATAAAGGCTCCTGATAAGCCTCCTACATAAGAGCTGGCCATAACACCGCCCTTTTTTACCTGGTCATTGAGCATAGCAAGGGCAGCTGTGGTACCAGGGGCACCGGCATACTCTAAGCCTATCTCACAAAGAATATCTGCCACAGAATCTCCAACTGCTGGAGTAGGAGCCAGTGATAAGTCTATAATTCCAAAAGGTATACCAAGGCGCTTTGAAGCCTCCTGGGCTACAAGCTGTCCAACACGGGTTACCTTAAAGGCTGTCTTTTTGATGGTTTCACAAAGCACATCAAAGGACTGACCACGAACTGCCTCAAGAGCCTTTTTAACAACGCCAGGACCAGATACGCCTACGTTGATAATGGCATCAGCTTCTGTAACACCGTGGAAGGCGCCTGCCATAAATGGGTTGTCATCTGGAGCATTGCAAAATACTACAAGCTTCATGCAATCCACTGAATCTCTATCCTTAGAAGCCTGGGCCAGCTCTAGAAGTATCTCGCCCATAAGCTTGACTGCATCCATATTGATACCAGTCTTGGTGGAAGCAAGATTAACAGATGAGCACACACGCTCAGTAGATATGAGAGCCTGTGGAATAGAACGAATAAGCATCTCGTCTGCTGTAGTCATTCCCTTGGATACTAGCGCTGAATAGCCTCCGATAAGGTTGGCTCCCACTGCCTCAGCGGCCTTGTCCATAGTATGAGCCAGGCTAACAAAGTCCTCAGGCTTTTTGCAGGCAGCACCACCCACAAGGGCAATAGGGGTAACAGATATACGACGGTTGACAATAGGAATACCGTAGTCTCTCTCTATCTCTCTGGCCACCTTGTCAAGGTCCTTTGCCACAGTGGTGATACGCTTATATACATTGGCATTGAGCCTGTCCAAATCTGAGTCAATGCACTCTAAAAGTGATATACCAATGGTAATGGTGCGGACATCAAGAGTCTGCTCCTCTACCATCTTATTGGTCTCTAATACTTCGCTTATATTTACCATGATGCTCTCCTATAGTCTGTGCATTTTTTCAAAAATCTCTTCCTTCTGGGCCTTGATTTCCACCCCGATTTCAGTGCCAAGGGTAGTCAAATCACGCTGCAGGCCATCAAAAGGCTGCTTTGCTGCTGCGATATCCACTATCATCATCATGTTAAAAAAGCCAGATACTATCGTCTGGGAAATATCAAGGACATTTACTCCATTGTCAGCAAGATATGTACAAACCCGGGCTATAATTCCCACAGTATCCTTGCCTACTACAGTGATGATTACTTTGTTTGTGTTCATAAGACTCTCCTTTATTTTTAAGCTGTTGCTGGTTGCACTTGTATTTTTAGATATCCAAGGTATCAAAGGTCTGGCTTCTATATTACTATCCTCTCAGATACCCTGTCACGAGCTGCTACTGTAATATCAAAATCAGTCCCCCTGTAGGGGCACTCATCCATGGTGACCTCCATATTGACTGTCTCATATGCCAGATCTGGGTAGTTATTTTCGTGGGAAAGATGTCCCAAAAAAACATGCTTTATGTTGTCATGCAATACCCTGCATAAAAGCTGGCCCGAGGCCTCATTTGAAAGATGGCCTCTGTCAGAAAGTATACGCTGCTTGAGAGGATAGGGGTATGGTCCCACCTGAAGCATCTGTATGTCATGATTAGCCTCAAGTAATAAGGCATCAAGGCCAGTCAAATTATCAATTATATAATCATCATAATAACCTAAGTCAGTGCACACTGCCACTGTATTTGTGCCGGAAGTGACCCGGTAAGCCACAGGCTCTGCTGCATCATGGCTTATACGAAAGGGATGTAGGCTCAGGCTTCCTATAGTAAAATCCTCATCGGGACTTATTTCATGAAAAAGGCCATCGTCTATTTTACCAAGACTAGACATGGACCTTATGGCTGCAAGAGTAGGGGCTGTACCATATATAGGAATGCCATATCTTCTTGCCACAACTCCAAGGCCCGCCACATGGTCTGCATGCTCATGGGTCACAAGTAAGCCTGCCATATCGGCTGTAGTGTAGTCATAGGTATTCATGCCTGCTTCTATGCGCTTGCCTGAAATGCCTGCGTCTATCATAATGTGGGTATTGTCGTCTCCGGCGCATATACAATTGCCGGAAGAGCCGCTTGCAATACTAAAAAAATCCATGGAACTAATCTTCCTTCCAGAATACTTCAACCGAATCAGAAGGATGGAGTATATCCGCATAACCACACTGACTGCCATTGATTCTTGTAACAATAGCCCTGCCATTGCCGGCATTAGTGTCAAAATCTATAAGGTTGAAAATATCCGCAAATATATATTCTTTCTTGCCTGAAAGCATCATAGCCTTGCCATTGACAGTTATGGGCATTTCAAGCACTTCTTTTTTTATCTGGGTATAGCCTGGGGTAAGGGGTGCCTCCTCTGCTACTATATTGATAGCAGGACCATGGTCACTGCCCTCCTCTGCCTCATCAGGCAGATAAGCGCCATAAGCCACTGGGCTTGTGGTAGTCCAGTCAATAACATAATTCTCATAGCAAAGAGAATCCTTGCTGGCTGTGCGACCGTTGACCAGTATCTCGTAGCGGTTGTCTATGGTGACATCCATAAACTCTGCCACCTGACCAACTGTATAAAAATCTCTAGTCTCAATGATATCACCGTGCTGCACTACATATGTAGAAGGCTCCATAGAGCCATTGACCTCCACAAACTTAGGGCACTTAATACGGTGTCCGCACACAGTAAAATAGATATATTGGGTGGTAAACTCCGCCAGGTCTGCTATAGTGCCCTTGCCCATTTCTCCCTCAGTAGATGGAGTAAATGTCACATCACAGTTGAACTCTAGCCTGGTATTGATGCCACAGGCCATGCCATTCATGTTGACAAAAGCAGACTCCCCCTGAGTGCCTCTTAGCATGCGGGATACTCCGTTGACTGTAAAGGTAATCTCCTTGCCCCTCTTTGGGAAAAGCTGGTCTGCTGTGAAGCCAGCCTGCATGGCAGCATCCACAATAGTAAGCTGGCCGTTATCGTAAAGCTTCATCATTTCGCCATTGAATCGAATCATGATGAAGTTGTTCTTAGTCTCATAATAATTGAGACAAATACCAATAGGTGTAACCAGAAGGGAATCCTTCACCACATCCTCCTGGTCAAAGAAGATATTTTTCATAACCTCTTCACCGCGAAGAGCTACACGCTCATGGACTATGCCCAGCTCATCAGCTAAAGTGTCTGTAAAGCCATGAACCTTGCCACCGCCACCTACAACAAAGGCTGCGGATACTGACTTATCACCATTGAGCTCTTTTATCTTTGAAGCCACCTCTGCGGCTATTTTTTTCATGACAGGATCTGTCAGCTTCCACACATCCTCAGCTGGCACAGTATGAGATATACCCATAATATCCTCATAGGTCACATCTCCACCTAAGGTGGACTCCCGCTTAATAGCCTCTGCTGTAGCAAAATCAACCAAAAATTCCTGAACAATGACCTCTGTCAGCTCATCACCTGCCATAGGAATCATGCCATAGGCAATAATGCTGCCGTCCTTGGTGACACATATATCGGAAGTGCCGGCACCTACATCAATGAGGGCAATATTGAGCATACGGAAGTTCTGAGGTATAGCTACATTGATGGCAGCTATAGGCTCCAAGGTAAGATTGGCAACAGTAAGGCCTGCCTTGCCCACTGCTGCATAGAGGCCATCTACTACATCCTCTGGTAAAAATGTAACAATGATATCCTCAGCTATCTTGTCAGCCTTGTGGTCTACCAATGAAGAGAAAGGCTCATCATTGAGAAAATATCTCATGGTAGAGTAGCCTACACAGAAAAACTTGTACTTGGCATTTTCGTCTTCTCGAAGCTGACTAGCTGCCGAGTCAATGCCCATCATGTCAAGAGTATGCAAATCCTCGCCAGATACAATAGTCTCCTCTTGATAGGAAAGCTCCACATGGGTAGTAACGGTGCGAAGTACACGACCAGCGGCAGCTATACATACCTGTTCAAGTGTCAGGCCTGTCATTGCCTCAAGCTCAGCCTTTACATCTCCACAGGTAGCTCCTACCCTGCCTATATCATGTATCTGTCCATCTAGCATGGCACGGGTATCATGCTCCTTGATGGTCTGGGCCACCACATGAAAATCCTTGCCCTCCAGATATCCCACAGTACCTATGACATTTCTGGTGCCTATATCAAGGCCAAAAACCAAGTCCTGCTTTTCCATTCTTTACTCCTTGTTATTAGAAACAGGCCCAATGGACCTGTAAAATTCTATCTTTTTAACTCAGTCGTGAGTCAAGGCTGCGATAGCCTCCTTCAGCTGAGATAAGGTTTCTTCCTCTGTGTAAGAATTGTCTATAACCCTGTCAGCCTGCCCTCTAAATTCCTGGTCTGAAAGCTGGGATGCCAGCATGGCATCTATCCTTTCATCTGAGTAACCCCGGCTAGCCTTAAGCCGCTCTCTGCGGACCTGAGGCCTTGCATAAATATACCACATTTCATCAACAAGTGTACCATAACCACATTCTATGAGCAATGCAGCCTCAAAGAAAAGATACTCTATATTGTGGGCATTTTTTTCTATTTCTACCTGATGTAGTACCTCTGCCTCAACAGCTGGGTGAACTATCCCATTGACAGCCTGGCGCAACTCTTCACTACTGTATAAAAATCGAGCCATAAGAGGCCTGTTAATAAAACCTGCATCATCTAATATAGGCTCAGGCCAAGGCAAGGCCACCACCTTATCAAAGCAGTCATGGCCTGGAGTAAGCAGGTCTGCTGCCACCTGATCTGCCAACATTACCCTGCAATTTGCTATTTTTTCAAGTAATGACAGGACAGTGCTTTTGCCTGCTCCTACCCCGCCGGTAATTCCTATAAAATACATATCCTAGTGTGCCTCCGCCCAGTTTGCGCCTTCATTCATGTCTATCTCAAGCCTTACTGCCATATTAGCAGCCTGCTCCATTTCTTCTTTTAAGATAGTTTCCACCTGAGCCTGTTCTTCCAGGGCAGTCTCAATAAGAAGCTCGTCGTGAACCTGAAGTATAAGCCTTGACCTTAGACCCTCACCCAGAAGCCTGTCGTGAACACGAACCATGGCAAGCTTGATAATATCTGCCGCAGTGCCCTGAATAGGGGAATTCATGGCTACCCTTTCTCCAAACTGGCGGGTCATAAAGTTACTGCTGTTTAGCTCTGGTATAGGGCGCTTTCTGCCAAACATAGTAACAGCATAGCCCTTCTCTTTGGCTGAAGCCTTAAGGCCCTCCAAGAACTCATGCATCTTTGGATAGGCTGCAAAATAATCATCTATATAGCCCTGGGCTTCCTTGTTGCTTATGCCTATATCCTTGGCAAGACCAAAGGCAGAGATGCCATAGACAATACCGAAGTTAACCGCCTTGGCATTGCGGCGCTGCAAATCTGTTACCTGATTAAAAGGTGTGTTGAAAACCAGACTTGCGGTAGACCTATGTATATCCTGGCCTGCATTAAAGGCCTCTATGAGCCTTTCATCCCCTGACATATGTGCCAGCACTCTCAGCTCTATCTGTGAGTAATCTGCATCTAAAAACACATAGCCATCTGCTGGATAAAAAACCTGGCGAATCTGTCTGCCCAGCTCCATACGGACAGGGATATTCTGAAGATTAGGCTCTGTAGATGATATACGGCCTGTGGCTGTAACAGTCTGCATGAAGGTGGAGTGTATACGTCCATCAGCGGATACTGCAGCAGTGAGTCCCTCCACATAGGTGGAATTAAGCTTGGTCAGCTGCCTGTACTCCAGTATATCTGTAATGATTGGGTTATCCTTTGCCAGCGCCTCCAATACATCTGCTGCAGTGGAATAACCTGTCTTTGTCTTCTTGCTGCCCTTGATTCCCATTTTTTCAAAAAGAATGGTGCCTAGCTGCTTAGGTGAATTGATATTGAAGATCTCCCCTGCCTGGTCATATATGCTTTGCTCCAGCTGGCCTATCCTCTCCTTTAGCTGATCTCCAAATTGCAAAAGCTTGTCTGAATCCATAGCAATGCCAGCTATTTCCATGTCAAATAGTGTGTAGACAAGGGGAAGCTCCATGGTCTCATATATATCAAGCATACCCTCATCCTTTACCTGGATCATCAGCTTTTCAAAGGCTGCCACTGCCACATAGGCATTGTAGCATGCAAAAGTAGTTACAGCCCCCTGGAGGCTGTCATCAGCCAGAGCATCCTTTAGCTTCTTTTTGCCAAAAAGATCTGCCTGAGATGGAATAATAATGCCAAGGATCTCAGATGCAATATCGTCAGCTGTATAGTCGTTTTTTGTAGGATTCAAAAGATAGGCTGCCACAGCAAGGTCACTGGCATTTGGCAAAATAGCCACCTTGCCCCCCTTTTCCATAACCTGAGTTTGCTCTGCTTTATCAAGCTGTGAATAGATCAAATGCATGGCCTTTTTCATGTCCCAAAAGACAAAGCTAGAGCCTGCTGCACAAAGCTTAATAAGCTGGTGCATAAGCCAGCTTGCTGAAATGAGGTCGCCACATGGAATATATACAGACTTTTCTCCTGTCGATAAGGCCATGCCAAAAATCTCATCAGAGTCATCAGCCATAATGCTGACACCAAGGTAAAGGCTTGCATTTTCTTCTGAAGCAGAACTTCCCGCTGACTGGTCATCCTTGGTATTAGTCTCCCTTAATTCTGCAAAAAAGCTCTCCACCTGGCCAGGGTTTTCCATTTTTACAAATGTTTCCGCTGCGGAATCCACCACCTTGCTGGTATCACAGGCCTCAAAACGAGGCAGGATTTTTTTTAGCTCGTATTTTTTTACAAGAACATATGCTTCTTCTGTGAAGAGATTGCCAAGCATGCTTTCCGCCTTGTCGAACTCCAATGGTGCGTGAACATTGATAGTGGCAAGCTCCTTGGACATGACAGCAATGTCCCACTCCTCGGCCAGATTCTTGGCCGCCCTAGGTGGCTTTAGCTCTGACACATGGTCATGGCAGCCCTCGATGGAGCCATATTGAGCTATAAGGGCAGAGGCAGTCTTTTCCCCTATGCCAGTTACTCCAGGAATGTTATCAGAGGAATCTCCCATAAGGGCCTTCACGTCAATAAACTGCTTAGGATTAACCCCGTATAAGGCCTCTACGTCTGTATCGAAATAGTTCTCTATCTCGGTACCTGTCTTTTTAGTTTTTGGAATAGATATCTTGACCTTTTGGGTAGCAAGCTGAAGCAAATCACGGTCACCGGATACTATGGTAACATCGAAGCCTGCTTCCTCAGCCTGACGAGACAAGGTACCAAGTATGTCATCAGCCTCAAAGCCTTCTAAGGTAACCACAGTGACTCCCATAGCCTTAAGAATCTCCTGCATGCGAGGCACCTGCTCCTTTAATTCTGGTGCCATTGGCTTACGAGTCCCCTTGTAGCCATCAAACATCTTATGGCGAAAGGTAGGTGCCGACAGGTCAAAGGCCACCATCAGATTATCTGGCTTTTCCTCTTCTATGAATTTGAACATCATATTGAGAAAGCCAAACACCGCCCCTGTGTGCTCTCCTGCACTGTTGGTCAAATCTGGCAGGCCAAAAAAAGCTCGATTTAAAATGCTGTGACCATCTATAAGAAGTAATTTGCTCATGTTTTCTCCTGTTATATTACAAGCTTGGCCGGGCGCAAATTTACTGCCCAGTAAGCTTGGCTTAATACACTAATTTAAAATGATTATACTTGACTTTCTAATTTTTAAAATAAAGCCGCCAGACATATCTGACGGCTTTATTTTGTCATGACTCTCTTTCGACTTATTGCTATATTTGCCTGACTATACTATGCTGAGGCTTTTTGGACTGTGCAATCGGATTTGCAGGCAAGTGAATAGGCTAGT
>CAVJHG010000030.1:0-22449 GCA_963649335.1 bacterium | reverse complement strand
TGAGTATAGCGCAAGCGATAGTACGGGAGAGTGTAGTTTTCTCGTTTTTGTTGCGTAGTGACCGTGTATCTAGTGGAACTTATGCGGAGAGACCTGGCACATAGCGGGGTGGGAATACCTCTTTGGATGCTATATAAAACCCAAAGAGCGGGCCTACTTAAAGGTTACTATAGTGACTCCAGCATCGCCCTCCCCAAATTCGCCTAAGTGGAAGTCGGCCACATTTTTGCACTTGCGCAAGTATTGGTGGATTCCATTTCGCAGGGCGCCGGTTCCTTTGCCGTGAACTACTCTTACTGATGCAAGGTGGCTTATGTATGCATCATCCAAGTACTTTTCAAGGCGGGCAATACCCTCATCTACGGTGCAGCCCAAGAGGTTAATCTCTGGAGATATGGTAGCAGCCTTGTTAAATCCTCCGTAGGACATATTTTTTACTCGGGTTCCTTTTTTAGGGACAAATTTGTCATCTTCATCCACAAGAATTAGGTCTTTGATATTAACTTTTGATTTAATTATGCCTGTTTGCACAGTAACCATGCCCTTTGCATCAGGCTTAGTACATACCTGGCCAGTCAGGTTGGTAGAGAGAACTTTTACCTTGTCACCTACATTTAAGTCCTTAGGAACGTTGGTATTTTCTTTTATTTCCTCTTTTACAGCCGACTTGCTCTTGGCTGTTTTGATGTTTTTGCCAAGATTTTGGCGTTTTGCCTCCATAGCGGCTATATTGCCGCCACCCTTGCCAAACTTATTAAAGTCTCTGATTGTTTCATCAGCCAAATCCTTGGCCTTTTGAAGGATGTCGGCGGCTTCTTCCTGAGCTTCTCTGACAATTTTGTCTTTTCTATCTGCCAGTTTCCTTTCGCGAGCCTCTACATCTCGTAATTTTCCCTCTGCAATGCGTAAATTCTCTGCAGCTTTTAATGCATCCTCTTCGATTTTGTGACGCTTCTGCTCTAATTCCACCATCAAGTCCTCGAAAGATTTGTCGTTTTCTGACAACTTGGCCTGAGCTTCGTCTATTAACTGACTTGAAATGCCTAGTTTCTTTGAAATGGCAAATGCGTTGGATTTACCAGGTACTCCTGTGATAAGACGATAGGTTGGCGAGAGAGTTTCCAGTGAAAACTCACAGGAAGCATTTTCTACCCCCTCAGTTGACAGGGCATATATCTTAAGCTCTGAGTAGTGGGTGGTGGACATGGTGCGCACGTCTAGTTCATGAAGCTTGTCCAATATAGCCTGGGCCAGGGCAGCACCTTCCTTAGGGTCGGTACCAGCGCAGAGCTCATCGATAAGGACTAAAAACTGTGGAACGTGATTGTCATTATTTTTACCATATAGGACCTTGGAGCTGTGAAGGTCTTCTGCTGTCTCAGCCAGCTTGTCTTCAGTCTCCCGGGAATAGTTGCCAGAAGTGATAGCCTCCAAAATGTGGACAATATTGACCATGTGAGATGAGAATGTGGACAGTGACTGCTCTATGGATTGTTCATCACCTATGTCTGCATACACATCGTCAAAAATAGCAATCTGGCTTCGGTCCTTGGCTGGAATATGAAGACCAGCTTGTGCCATAAGAGTTAATAGGCCACAGGTTTTGAGGGATACAGTCTTACCACCGGTGTTTGGACCGGTCACAAGGAGAAGATTATAGTCTTGACCTAGCTTGATATCCGTGGCAACTACCTTCTTTGGATCCAAAAGTGGGTGGCGGGCTCCTCTCAGATTTATAATTCCATCACAATTAAACTCTGGGAAGCTGCCGTTTAGTTCTATGGCATAGCGGCCCTTGGCAAGGATAAAGTCAATTTCGGTAAGGAGCTGGTAGTTTTTGCTGATACCTTCTGATGCATCGGCAATGCGATTGCTGAGGGTGGCAAGAATCCGGTTGATCTCGTCCTGCTCTCGGATAGCCAGCTCTCGTATCTCATTATTCATATCCACAACCTGCATTGGTTCTATGTAAAATGTAGAGCCAGTAGCAGATTGGTCATGTACCATGCCGGGAATGCGGGACTTGTAGTCTGAGCGTACAGGTAGACAGAAGCGGCCTGAACGAATGGTGACAACTGGCTCCTGCAGGCATGAGCGAGTTGCAGGATTGTTGACCATATTATTCATTATAGATTTAATTTTCTCGTTTGTTCGCTGAATTGCACGCCTTATCTCATATAAAGCAGGGCTGGCATCATCGGCAATTGTCTCCTCATCGATAATGCAACGACGTATCTCGTTAAGGAGGGCAACCTCAGGTGAAAGGCCATTAAAATAGAAGGACAGGGCATCTTCCTCCTCCATCTGAGCACCATAGGTGGTTACACGCTTGGTTACTTCAAGAAGTGAGGCCACAGCCAGAATCTCTTCTATAGAAAGTGTAGATCCAAGGGAGAGTCTTGCAAGAGAAGGTCTTAGGTCGCTAGTGCCAGAGCAGGAAACATCTCCGTATTTAACCAATCGATTAAAGGCGGCGGCTGTTTCAGATTGCATAAGTTTAATATCCTCAAGGCTATTTACAGGAAGTAAGTTGAGGCAGCGGGCCTTACCTGAGTCGCAGCTGGCTTTGTCAGCCAGGTGGCTAATAATTTTGTCGTATTCTAAGGTTTTTAGTACTTTTAAATTCATAGTATGGTTCCTTGTGTATAGTTTTTGAATATTTACAGTATATCAAAAAAGCCAGACAGATGAGACTGTCTGGCAAAATTTTTTTGATTAATATTGAAGTTTATAAGCTGTAGCCTAAAGCCTATGGATAAAAAACATTTCTTTATTTGATGTAAAGCAGCAAGCACTTATTAAAAGAAACTGCAAAAAAGTCTTAATGCTTTATAATAGCGGTACTGATGCCTGCTACAGTGTAGCTGCCATCAGCAAGTTGACCAGTCAAAAGCTCAGTGCCCCTTACACCATCAACTGTGATAGGCTCCTTGGTGGAATTGAGGTAAAAATCGTATGTCACATCATCACAGTAGCGGGAATGTTTTTCAATGCAGGCAGGCAGCTTGCCATAGGCAATACCTGCAGCATCAAGCATATCAGTGTAGATAGACTCAATGTCGCTCTGTTTTACTCGACAGGCTACATAGTAAGCACAACCCTTGCCGTAAGTATTTTTACAAATGGCTGGGGTGCCGGCAGTATAGTCATCCTCGTAAGTAGCAAGAACAGTGGCACTTACATCCCGAAGCATCTCCTGGTAGTCATAAACTGCAATGGACTTGCCCGCAAAAGAGACAGACTGCTTGTCCTCAGCATAAAGGACATCCATTTCCTCTGACTTAAGGCCAAATACCTCATCAAGGCCTTGAGCAGGAAAGCCTCCCAGGTAGGCTAGGCAGTTGGAGTCTACGTAACCGGTAAAATAGGTAGTCATAAACTGGCCACCATCTGCAACAAACTGGCGTATTTTTGCACCAATACCCTCGTGGAGAAGGTACATCATAGGTGCCACGATAACCTTGTAAGGTGAGAAGTCCATATCCTGGGAAATGATATCTGGTTCAACGCCAAGGGACATGAACTCACTATATACATTAATACACTGCTGGTCGAATTGCTTGGTGTCCTTGGCAAGAGTCCAGGCGTCATCTACAGCCCAGCGATTGTCCCAATCGAAAAGGATGGCAACCTTATTATCTGAAATAGAACCTGCAATCTCAGAAACAGTCTCCAAGTCTGCGCCTAAGGCTGCTACTTCCTTAAATACACGGGTATCATCAGTGCCAATATGGTCGATAACAGCACCGTGCCACTGCTCAGATGAGCCTCGGCTCTTACGTATCTGGAAATATTGCACTGTGTCGGAACCTGCAGCTACAGCCTGCATAGAAGACAGAGCGTGGATACCAGGACGTTTGTACTTATTGTAAGGGCGCCAGTTGACAACGCCAGGTGCTGACTCCATAAGCATCCATGGCTGGCCTGGTTTCATGCTGCGGAAAAGCGCGTGATTGAAGCTGCGGAAAAGCATGGTGTCGGCGTCAGACATCCAGTTGTTGTGGAACTCTGGATAGTTGTCCCAGCTGATATAATCGATAAACTGACACATGTAATGGTAGTCATAATCGTAAAACATCTCCATGAAGTTGGTAGTAGTAGGCACGTCTGCCTTGATGGCATGGAGTGTGTCTATCTCGAACTTCATGAAATCTGTAGCTGAGTAAGTAGAGTAGCGCTTCCAATCCAAATTCTGGCCCATGACGCAGGCTTCTCCGTCAGAATATGGTGGATCAATCTGGTCAAAGCTATTGTACTTGTGGCTCCAGAAGGTGGTCCACCATGCTTTGTTTAGCTTGTCGATATCATGGTCGTATTTGTCAGCAAGCCAGTTTTGGAAGCCCTTGCGGCAGCTAGGGCAGTAGCAATAGCCGCCAAGCTCGTTGGAAATATGCCACATAAGCATGCCTGGATGGTTGGCAAAACGCTTGGCCAAAGCTGTATCAATAATTTCTACTTTTTTGCGGAATTCAGGGCTGGTCATGCAGTGGTTGTGTCTAAAGCCGTGGTGGACACGGACACCTCTGTCATCACAGCGCATGGCACTAGGGTATTTTTCGTCTAGCCAGGCTGGGCGGGCACCGGATGGGGTGGCCAGAATGGTATAGATTCCATTGTCATAGAGCTTGTTCATGATATCTTCCAACCAGTCAAAGTGAAAATCACCTTCTGTTGGCTCCTCAACAGCCCAGGAAAATACTCCCAGAGTAACAACGTTGATGTGAGCCTTTTTCATAAGCTCTATGTCTTTTTCTAAGATGTCAGGGCGGTCAAGCCACTGCTCAGGATTATAGTCTCCGCCGTGTAAAAAGCCGGCTACTTGTGTAAAAAGCTTGTTTTTTTTCATAAAACTCTCCATTTCTTACAACAATACATTATATAAAAACCTTAGATTATACTATCACGCAACCGGTTGCGTTAGCTAGTAAAAAAAGATAAAAAAGTAACATTTTCGACTATTAACTCATTTGAGGTTTATGCAACCATTGAGTTAAAGATTTGGCGAGTAAACTCCCAGTGGAGTCTTGATTAAATTTTCAATAAGACTGTTTCTTGTGATTGCCAAAACTACAGGCCTTACTCTATAATAAAGGACGATTATTTTTGCCAGTAAAAGCTGGTGGGCCAAAAAGTGGCATTTGAAGATAAAGCATATCCTTACAATTGCCCAAATGAGGCCTTAGAATGGAGATTTTATGAAATATATCAGTACCCTCAAGGAGGGAGACAGAGGCACAGAGACATACCTCTGCAGAAAAAGAACACAGGGCGTTTCTAAAAATGGCAAGGCCTTCGAGTCCTTGACACTTTGTGATAAGTCAGGCTCTATTGACGCAAAAATATGGGATGTGGATTCAGAGGGCATAGGTGACTATGATGAGCTGGATTTCATTACAGTTACAGGCGATATCACATCTTGGAATGGAGCACTGCAGTTTAATATTAAGCGGCTTCGCAAGGCGGATGTCAGCGATTTTGACATGGCAGATTACATACCTGCTTCCAAGAAGGATATAGGCCAGATGTATCAGGAGCTTACAGGCTTCATCGACTCTGTCAAGGCTACATATATGCAGGCTCTGCTTAAAAAATATTTTGTGGATGATCCTGCTTTTATTGACGTATTTAAGAAGCATTCGGCAGCAAAATCTGTCCACCATGGCTTTACAGGTGGTCTTTTGGAGCATACTCTTTCAGTTACTAAAAACTGCGACTTTTTCTGCAAGCAGTATCCTTTCTTAGATAGAGACTTGCTTATTACAGCAGCTATTTTTCATGACATAGGAAAAGTAAAGGAGCTTTCTAGCTTCCCACGCAATGATTACACCGATGAAGGTCAGCTCTTGGGGCACATCATGATAGGGGCCAATATGATAGACAGAAGCATCGACGATATCCCGGATTTTCCAGAGGTAAAGCGCAAGGAGCTTTTGCATTGTATACTTTCTCACCACGGAGAGCTGGAGTATGGTTCCCCAAAGAAACCAGCCATAGCAGAGGCTATCGCCCTTTCTTTTGCCGACAATATAGATGCCAAGATGGAGACTATATTTGAGGCTCTTGAAAATGTGGATGAAAACAACCTGACATGGCAGGGCTTTAACAGGCTTCTTGATTCAAATATCAGACGTACAGGCAAAAATTAAGAGCTGTACAGGATTAACAAATGGATTATAAGAAAAATGACATTATTACAGTAAAAATAGAAGATATGTCCCACGAGGGTCTAGGGATAGGCAAGCTGGAGGGCTACACGGTTTTTGTAAAAGATGCTGTGGTAGGAGACCTGGCCAAGGTCAGGTTGACCAAGACTAAAAAGACATACGCTTTCGCCAGGCTAGAGGAGATTGTGGAGGCTTCATCAGACAGAGTAGAGCCAGCCTGCCCTATAGCCCGGACCTGTGGCGGCTGCCAGATGATGCAGGTGTCCTATGGTAAACAGCTGGAGCTCAAGGACTCTATTGTGGCAGCCAACCTGGTTAAAATAGGGGGCTTTGAAAAGGCCTTCATTGACAGCATTAGAGAGCCTATCATAGGTATGGAGGAGCCTTTTCGCTATCGCAACAAGGCACAGATTCCCGTAGGCTATGACAGAGATGGCAATTTGGTGGCTGGTTTTTATGGCGCCAGAAGTCATCGTATAGTTCCTACTGATGACTGTAAGATTTGCTCTAAAAAGAGTATGGCAATTGCCCAGGCTCTTTTATCTTTCATGAAGGAAAAGAGCATTGCAGCTTATGACGAGGAGTCTGGCAAGGGGCTTATTCGTCATATCCTGGTGCGAGAGGCCAGGGCCACAGGGGAAACCATGGCTTGCATAGTGGTTAATGGAGACAAGCTGCCTCATCAGCAGGAACTGGTGGAGGCTTTACTTGCAGAGGATACAAGCATTGCTTCCCTAGTGATGAATATTAACACTCGCCGGGATAATGTCATCATGGGATATGAGACTAGAGTTTTATGGGGAAAAGAGGCCATCACAGATAGCATTACCTTGACCACGGGAGATACCATTTTCTTTAATATCAGCGCTAATTCCTTTTACCAGGTTAATCATGACCAGATGGAGCGGCTTTACAGCAAGGCCTTGGAGTATGCCAACCTTACTGGAAAGGAAAATGTGTGGGATTTGTATTGCGGTATAGGTACCATTTCTCTTTCCATGGCCCGTCATGCAGGAAAGGTCTATGGAGTGGAAGTAGTTCCTCAGGCTATAGAAAATGCAAAAGTTAATGCAGGATTAAATAACCTGGATAATGCAGAGTTTTTCTGCGGCGAAGCGGAGCTTGTACTGCCTGATTTTTATAAGAAAAATGCTGGAGACAATGCCATGCTTCATCCAGATGTTATCATGGTTGATCCACCGAGAAAGGGCTGCGACACATCCTGCCTGGATACTATTCTTGCTATGGCACCAGACCGTATAGTGTATGTGAGCTGCGATTCTGCAACATTGGCAAGAGACCTTAAGTATTTGTGTAGGGACAAGTATGAGCTGGAAAAATATACAGTCGTAGATCAATTTGGACATACTATGCATACAGAGACGGTATGTCTTTTGAGTAACAGAAAAGGGCTGCGATAGTAAAACTTGGTGGAGATATATAATGGTCGATTTTAATTGGATTTATTTTAATTTCTTATCCAATGTGATATTATCTGCTTAAGGAATCCTGTTATTTCAATATAACAGGCATACCTATACTGTTTAAGCATATATACAGAAAGAAGATGACATTATGAAGATAACTATTGCAAGACAGTGTGGAAGTGGTGGCCATCAGGTGGCAGAGATTTTATCTCAGAAGCTGGGACTGGAGATTTTTGATAAGAAGCGTTTTTTAGAAGAAGCTAAGGCTCAGGGCGTCTATGATGAAAATGCTTCATTTTTAGACGAAAAACCTGTAGATAGCTTTATTTACAGCATAGCCATGAGCTATGGGGCCAATAATCCCAGGGAACGCTACATTAATTTTGTCAAGGAATTGACCCAAAATAAGGATTGCATTATTATCGGCAGATGTGCCAACTATATATATAAGGATGAGCCTGATTGCATGAGAGTCTATCTGCATGCCGATATACATCATCGCTGCAGCAGGCTTGTGGAGCGGGATGGCGTTTCAGAAAAAGAGGCCTTGAAAAATATAGAGATTGTGGATAACAAACGCAAACTTTTTCAGGAGCAGTGCACAAATACTCGCTGGGGCGATGGCAATGAATACGACCTGTGTATAGATACAGGCATAGGCCTGGAAAAGACAGCCCAGCTGATTTTGGATTACATTTCATATAAGAAAATCGATTAATAAAAAGGCACAATGAGGTGTATATTCCTTGTTGTGCCTTTATTTAATACTTAAATAAAAGCAGGTTTTTATAGAGCAAGATCTGATAAGACAAGATATGCAAAGGTGGATAATCATATGGTTAAATTGGAAGACTATCTATACAATGGAGATACTATTTTTAAAATATTGCAGCGATATACAGATGATTTGGAGGCCAGTGCCCTAAAAAATAATAATCAGATAGACCTGATGCACGCCAATTTTCTTGCTTCTATTTCAGAGCTTCTCGAACACAATGCCTTCCTTACATCCCAGTCTAACAGGATTAAGGAATTCTATATGTATATGGCGGAAAAGTACCCTTATTTGGCCTTTACTCTCAAGGGCCGCATTAAGTCTATTATTCGATCTGAGGAAAAATTCAATGGCTACATAGTGGACTACATATATAACTATTACAATGAGTTTGGACGTTATCCGGAGGTGCCGGAATTAAAGGATCGGCTCAAGGCATTCAGGGATTTGATTGCCTATCGCATAGTTATTTCCTTGCCCAAGTGCCATGTGGCGGAGGGTGAGGATAAAAGGACCAGCGAAATCGATCTTTTGTATGAGATAGCGGGGGCTTTGCCGCAGTTTTTGGAAAAAAGAGATTTTTCCCTTGTGAGTATCCGAAACGACAGCAATAAGACTTCCGAGAAGCTGGATGCTGATATTGCAGGATATTTCAGGGATTATATAGTCAGTCCTGGAGAGTTTGGATACCAGTCATTGCATATCACTGTCTATGATAATCTGGCGCGCTGTTATATAGAACTGCAGCTTAGGACCAAGGACATGGACGATTATGCAGAGATAGGTCCAGCCAATCATATTGGTTATGAGAAAAGGCAGGAGGCGGAGCGTGCCCGAAGAAGTGCTATTCCGGTAGGGGAATGTAAGTATTTTGATGAAGCCTATGAGAGGGTAGTGTCACTGCAGCAGCTTGACTTGAGCAAGCTGGACGTCAACATGTTTTCCGCAGTTGACAACAGTCTTATTAATGATTGCTGTGGCTTGTATCGAGGCAGACTTATTTTGCCATTTGAGCATTTGTCGCGTTTTCAGAATGAATAGTGATAGCTTTTAAAAAGCTAAAAAATAAAGCATCGAAGAGAAATTGTATTCAGCTATCTGATAAGTATACAGAGTAGTGAGTATAAGCCTCTTTGATGCTTTTTTCTGCCAAAATGGCAGAGCTTTTGTATGATTTTATATTAGATAACGTAGTTGTATTCAGTAGGGTTCGCACTAGCTAAGCTGGCAATGGTGTATTTTTGGAAAAAATCACGTATCATTTTGTTGAAGTCCTTCCACATAGGCAAGGTCTCACAGGCCCCAGAACGTGGGCATGTAGCCGCTCCTGCTTCCAAACAGGCCACTGGTACCATACCATCTCCCTCTGTGATAGATATAACATCCCAGGCTGTGCAGTCCTCAGGGTCTACATTGAGTCTGTAGCCGCCCCCCTTGCCTCGCAGGCCTACTACCATGCCGGCTGTAACAAGAAGCTTTAGTATGGCCTCTAAATATTTTTCAGAAATGCCCTGTCTTTCTGCTATCTCTTTAAGTGGAATATAATCGCTGGCTTGGTGCTGAGCCAGATCAATCATGACTCGCAAAGCGTAGCGTCCTTTTGTTGAAACTACCATAGTATAATCTCCTCAAAAATACATTAGTTATTTACCTATTATATACTAACTTGGTAGGTTATTCAATGATGAGAGGCTATTTTTGAAATAGAAGCTGTACCTTACCTATTTGACTATTAGGCCATTAGCCTCTTGGGCTATGGAGTATTTGAAAAAAGTGTGTCCAAACTTTTACATATTTACCTATTGACATTATGGGTTAATAGGTTTATTATGGCCTCAACACTTAAGTAAAGGTCCTGTGGTCATAGGCCATGGTGACATATAGAAGCGAAAAGATTATATTATGGAGGACACTAATATGAGCAGAATTTTCACATCAGCAGATCAGTTAATAGGCGGCACACCACTCTTAGAGCTTTCCAATATCGAGGAGAAGCTGGGCTTAGAGGCCAAGATTTATGCCAAGCTTGAGTACTTCAATCCAGCAGGCTCTGCAAAGGATAGAATTGCCAAGGCCATGCTTGACGCAGCAGAGGCAGAGGGCAAGCTCAATAAGGATACAGTTATTATCGAGCCTACTTCCGGCAACACAGGTATCGGTCTTGCATCAGTTGCAGCAGCCAGAGGATATCGTATCATCATCGTTATGCCTGAGACCATGTCAGTAGAGCGTCGTCAGATTATGAAGGCCTATGGTGCTGAGCTTGTGCTTTCAGATGGAGCCAAGGGCATGAAGGGTGCTGTAGATAAGGCTGAGGAGCTGACCAAGGAGTATCCTAATTCATTTATCCCAGGCCAGTTCGTTAACCCAGCTAATCCAGCCATCCACAAGGCTACCACTGGTCCAGAGATTTGGAATGACACAGACGGAGCAGTAGACATTTTCGTAGCAGGTGTTGGTACAGGCGGCACTATCACAGGTGTTGGCGAGTACCTCAAGGAGAAGAAGCCAGAGGTGCAGATAGTAGCAGTAGAGCCAGCTACATCACAGGTGCTTGGTAAGGGTACAGCAGGCCCTCACAAGATTCAGGGTATCGGTGCTAACTTTGTACCAGAGGTTCTCAATACAAAGATTTACGATGAAATTGTTCCTGTAGAAAATGATGCAGCCTTTGAGATTGGCAAGCTTATCGGCAAGAGCGAGGGTGTTCTCGTAGGTATTTCATCTGGTGCAGCAGCTTGGGCAGCTATCGAGCTTGCAAAGCGTCCTGAGAACAAGGGCAAAAATATCGTAGTATTTTTACCAGATACAGGAGACAGATATTTGTCTACTCCACTTTTTAATGACTAAAATGCAGGCAAAAGCATGCCAAGATAGATGACATTTTAGGCGATAAAAAAGATGGGACTTAGGTGCTGAGTATCATCTTTAAGGAGGTCAGTTTTGATGATAAAAAAGACCCTGGAAAAGTAAAAAAATAGGGCTTATAATAGACTAACAAAAGTTAGAAAAGGCTACTAAAACCGCGGTTTTGTGGCCTTTTTTGCTGTTTAAATGATAAGATTTTTCATTAGAGGAAATTGTATCTGAATAAGGGCAAATGTATATTGACATTGTAGGTTTTTGGGAAGTAAGATAACAAAGCCGAAAGGGGAAATGACACTTGTCTATTATAAAGAGTGTTTTTTTACGGCACTATATAAGTTATTACATCTTTTATATAAAGGAGGCTATAGAATGAGTAAGAAGTTTATTTACTTAGACAATGCAGCCACAACCAAGGTTGATCACGAGGTGTTCGAGGCTATGAAGCCATTCTTCGAGGAGGAGTATGGCAATCCTTCCAGTGCATATACATTTGCTGGCAAGACAGCTGGCAAGGTAGAGGAAGCAAGAGAGCAGGTGGCTAAGTTTTTGGGAGCCAGCCCATCAGAGATATTTTTTACAGGCGGCGGTTCAGAGTCAGATAACTGGGCTATCAAGGGTATAGCTGACAGTCAGTCAGCCAAGGGCAAGCACATCATTACTACAAAGATTGAGCATCATGCAGTGCTTCACACATGTGAGTTTTTGGAAAAGCATGGCTATGAGGTTACTTATCTGGATGTAGATGAGACAGGTCTTGTTGATCCAGCTGTTTTCGAGGCAGCTATCCGTCCAGATACTATTTTGGCTACAATTATGTTTGCTAACAATGAGATAGGCACCATCGAGCCTATAGCAGAGCTTGGCCGTATCGCCCATGAGCACGGCATACTTTTCCATACTGATGCAGTTCAGGCTTTCGGTCATGTACCTATCAATGTAGCTGAGATGAATATCGACATGCTTTCAGCCAGTGGCCACAAGATTAACGGCCCTAAGGGTGTCGGTATGCTTTATATAAAGAAGGGCATTCGCATTTCTTCTCTTATCCACGGCGGTTCTCAGGAGAAGGGCAAGCGTGCTGGCACTACCAATTCAGCAGGCATTATCGGTTTTGCCAAGGCTACAGAGCTTTGCGAAAAGAAAATGGCAGACCGCATTACATACGAGAGCAAGCTGAGAGATCATCTCATTGACAGAGTTTTGGCTGAGATTCCTTACACCCGCGTCAATGGTAACAGAGAGCATCGTCTTTCAAATAACACAAGCTTCTGCTTCAGATTTATCGAGGGCGAGTCTCTTCTTATATTATTAGACCAGTATGGCATTTGCGCTTCATCAGGCTCAGCCTGCACATCAGGCTCACTTGATCCATCACACGTGCTCCTTGCCATAGGACTTCCTCATGAGATTGCACACGGTTCTGTCCGTTTGACACTTTCGGAGGACACTACTATGGAGGATATCGACTATACAGTTGATTCTCTCAAGGAAATCGTAGACAGACTTCGCAGTATGTCACCTCTGTATGAGGATTTTGTAAAAAAGAATAAGTAAGATAAGCTTTGTTCATCCATTATGGACAGACAATTGTTATGTAATAGGAGGTAATTATGAGTCAGGTAACAGAATATTCAGATAAGGTAATGGACCACTTCATGCACCCACGTAATGTAGGTGAGATAGAAGAGGCAGCAGGTGTAGGTACAGTAGGTAACGCTAAGTGCGGCGATATCATGCGTATGTACCTCGATATCGATGAAAATGGCATCATTCAGGAAGCCAAGTTCAAGACCTTCGGCTGCGGTGCAGCTGTGGCAACCAGCTCTATGGCCACTGAGATGGTAAAGGGCAAGACCGTTCAGGAGGCACTTGAGGTTACCAACAAGGCAGTTATGGATGCCCTTGATGGTCTTCCACCAGTAAAGGTACACTGCTCACTTCTTGCAGAGCAGGCTATTCACGCAGCTTTGTGGGATTACGCTGAGCGTCACAATATCAAGATTGAGGGCCTTAAGCCACCAGTTAATGATATCGACGAGACAGAAGAGTTCTACAAGATGGAAGAGGAAGCTAAGTAATTTATATATTAGAACTAAAAATGCCACGGCCACAGGCTGTGGCATTTTTTTAATTCATAGGAAAGTGCATCCTATTGAATTAAAAAAATTATAGATAAGACTAATAGCGCTTTGTTAAAAGTTAAACTTTCATTATTGCCTCATATGTTTTATACTAAAAACAATAGAAGATGGCATTCTATGTACATGGAGCAGTAATTTTAGTGGTCGAAATTTTTGCCTTTTACAAGGCCTTTCTCAAAGCGGTAGCCTAAGTGAGATCTATAATTTCGACATTAGTAGTTGTGACTTCATGTCTGTAAGCTTTAGCCCAGACAGGACTTGCAATTACTTCGACTTTACAAATATTTACAGGAGGAGCAAAGATGAGCATTTTTACAGGAGCAGCAGTAGCAATTATCACACCAATGCATGCAGATGGCAGCGTTAATTACCAGGCTTTTGACAAGATTATAGAGGACCAGATTGCAGGAGGTACCGATGCTATTGTAGTGTGTGGCACTACAGGTGAAGCATCTACTTTGAGCCATGAGGAGCATTTAGATGTGGTTCGCCACTGCATCAATCAGGTTAATCACCGTGTCCCTGTTATTGCAGGTACAGGTTCTAATTGTACTGAGACAGCTATATTTTTATCAAAGGAAGCAGAGGCAGCAGGTGCAGATGCCGTTCTTCTTGTGACTCCATACTACAACAAGGCTACTCAGGGTGGCTTGTATGTTCACTTCAAGGAGACAGCTGAGGCTATTAACATCCCATGTATCTTATACAATGTGCCATCTCGTACAGGAAGTAATATTTTGCCTGAGACAGCAGTTAAACTGGCCCGTGACGTGGACAATATCGTAGCTATTAAGGAGGCATCCGGCAATCTCAGCCAGATAGCAAAGCTCCTTCAGCTTGCAGATGGCTGCATTGACGTATACTCTGGCAACGATGATCAGATTGTACCTATCATGTCACTTGGTGGCTTGGGAGTTATCTCTGTATTATCCAATGTGGCACCACAGCAGACTCACGACATGTGCCAGGCTTGCCTTGATGGTGACTACAAGAAGGCAGCAAAGATGCAGCTTGATGCCCTTCCAGTTATCAATTCACTTTTCTGCGAGGTTAATCCTATCCCTGTAAAAAAGGCCATGAATCTTCTTGGCTATGATGCAGGCACACTGCGTCATCCACTTACAGAGATGGAAGAAGCTCATGCAGCTGTTCTTGAAGCTGACATGAAGCAGTATGGAATTTTATAATGAAAAATATAAAATATTTACTCCTTGATGTGGACGGCACTCTTACCGATGGCTGCGTCTACATGGGAGATTCTGGAGAGCTTTTTAAAGCCTTCAATATAAAGGATGGCTATGGTATATGCCATATAGCCCGTCCTGCCGGTATTACCCCTATTATTATTACAGGTCGCACCAGTTCTATGGTTCTTAACCGTTGCAAGGAGCTTGGCATAGATCATGTATACCAGGGTGTGCAGGATAAGATGCCTATGCTGCAGCAGGTTCTTGAGGACTTGGGCGGCAGTCTTGGTCAGGTGGCCTACATAGGCGACGATATGAATGATTACGATTGTATGCAGCAGGTTCAGGCGGCAGGTGGCCTGGTAGGGGCACCCGCTGATGCTGTGGCGCAGGTAAAAAATATTGCCGACTATGTCACTAGCCGGGATGGGGGCAAAGGCGCAGTCCGAGAATTCATAGAATGGCTGGTAGAAGCATGATGTCTGGACAGCCAGAAGGTCATAAGCTTTCAGCAGCCAGTTATGCAGCTGGCAATGATTTTGCTGAAGCAGCACTGTGGACAGAAGGTGGTCTCACCAGCTACGGTCTTAAGCTTTTTGCCATGATTACCATGACAATAGACCATATGGCCCTGCTTTGGCTCAGACTCTATGCCAATAGCTTTGGCACGGCAGTTTATATAGGCTTTGACAATGGTTGGGATACTTTGTATACCATCATGCGAGGCATAGGTCGGCTAGCATTTCCTATATATGGCTTTCTTTTGGTAGAGGGCTTCCACCACACCAGGAGTGTAAAAAAATATATAGGCAGACTTTTTATACTTGCCATAATATCAGAGATACCCTTTGATTTTATGGTATCTACCATGTTTGTTGACATGATGCATTGCAATGTCATGTGGACCTTGCTTATTGCTCTTATTGCCATGACTGGGGTGGATTTTTGCAGCAGGCATCTGAGTGGAAGCCCTATAGATTTTCTGTGGCGTATTGCCATGGTTGCCATATATCTGGCGGCAGTAGTAGTGGGTTATTGGTGTTACGTAGATTACCGCAAGGGCGGTGTGGCTTGCATTCTGCTTATATATGCCCTGTATGGCTCCAGTCGTAAGGAACATGCCATTGCTGTTTTTGCAGGAACTATAATACTGGCCTGCACCTCTGCAAGAATAGAGCTGTGTTCATTAATAGCCTTTATTCCTGTGTATTTTTATAAGGGAGAAAGGGGAAATGCAGGGCCTGTGGCAAAGCAAGTATGCAACTGGTATTATCCGCTTCATATTTTTGTACTTGATTTAGTGGCTTTTTTGGCAACTTATTTCTGATTTGATTATTTTAAAGAGATACATGTAGGCTAAAGAAGACTTGTAAGTGAGTTTTGATATTAGAGTTTTTTTGTATATATAGGACATAATACAAGGAGGATTTATTAATGGAAAAATTAGACAATGTAGTGGAGCTGACACATCCCCTCTTGCAGCATAAGATTACTATGCTGCGAGACAAGAATACTGGAACAGCAGAGTTTCGTGCCTTGGTAGAGGAGATTGCTATGCTTGAGGCTTTTGAGGCATTTACTGATTTGCCTACTATCGATATAGAGTGCGAGACTCCTATAGAAAAGTGTATGTCTCCAGTTATTGCAGGTCGTAAGATGGCTATAGTGCCTATTTTGCGTGCAGGCCTTGGCATGGTCAATGGCGTACAGCGACTTGTACCTACTGCCAAGATTGGTCATATCGGTATGTATCGTGACGAGGAGACTCACGAGCCACATGAGTATTATTGCAAGCTGCCAAGCCCTATTGAGGAACGTCTCATTGTAGTTACAGATCCTATGCTTGCTACAGGTGGTTCTGCTATCGATGCTATTGATCTTATCAAGCAGCATGGTGGCCAGCGCATCAAGTTTATGGCTATCATCGGTGCACCTGAAGGAGTGAGAGCTCTTCATGAGGCTCATCCGGATGTGCAGATATACATAGGTCATATTGACCGTGAGCTCAATGCCAATGCCTACATTTGCCCAGGTCTTGGAGATGCCGGCGACCGTATTTTTGGAACAAAATAATATAAGAATTCTGTGGCCAGCCCTTTGGGGCTGGCTTTTTTGTGGGAAAGGGCAAGGTCTACTTGTGAAAAAGGAAACGTCTAAAAAATGTTAACTGTGTCTGCTTTTGAAAAAACAAAAATGTCAAAAATGTGGTTTATGTCCACTTTTGAAAAACGAAACTAAAAAAATATATTTTTCGTGTCTACTTTTCTTGACTGGTACAAGATAAAGCAATAAATACAGAAAAATGTTACAAATCCATGCCTGAAAGTACGGAAAAATGTTACAGAATAGGGGTGAAAAATAAGGAAAAATGTTACAAGACCACACTTAAAAGTATGGAAAAATGTTACAAGACCGTTTATAATGAGGACATAAGGGGGATAGGTAGAGGTGTCTATGTTTAAACGAGTAGCATATGAAGACTTGTTAAAATGGAAAAAAGAAGAGGCAGACAGTAAAGCCTTATGTGTAGTTGGAGCCAGGCAGATAGGAAAAACTACGCTGATTCGTCAATTTGGTCAGGCCGAATACGAGAACTTTGTGGAGATTAATTTTGTTACGGATCCTGCGGCATCGGCTATATTTGATGTTAAGCTTTCTGCAGAGGAAATTATCACTAATATGACGGCTTACTTGCATAGGCCCCTAGTTCCTGGCAAGACCCTGGTTTTGTTTGATGAGGTGCAGGAGTGTCCACAAGTCAGGTCTGCCATCAAGTTTTTAGTAGAAGATGGCAGGTTCCATTATATTGAGTCAGGCTCATTGTTGGGGGTACGATATAAGGAGGTTTTATCCTATCCGGTAGGCTTCGAGAAGATATATCACATGTATCCTATGGATTTTATGGAGTATCTGTGGGCAAATGGCGTTCAGGATGAGACTATTGATTACCTGAAGGGCTGCTATGAAAAAAAAGAGGCAGTTCTTGAGTCAGTTCATGACACTGTGAAAAAGCTTTTTTACACTTATCTTGTAGTAGGAGGTATGCCAGAAAATGTACAGATATATGTAGACACTCACGATATAGGCAGGGTAGTAGCCAATCAGAGAGCTATATTGGATTTGTATAGGTTGGATATTACAAAGTATTCGGCTGGGGCAGAAAAATCCAAAATAACAGCGATTTTTGATGCTATTCCATCCCAGCTAAATAGTAGCAGTAAGCGATTTAGGATTAATAGTTTGTCGCCAAATGCTCGTATGCTGCGGTATGAGGACAGCTTTAATTGGTTGATTGACGCTGGTGTAATATTGCCCTGCTATAATGTGGCAGAGCCACAAGCTCCATTGCAGCTTAATGAAAAACGCAATCTTTTTAAATTATATATGAATGATGTGGGGCTTCTTTGCGCAGCTTGCATGGATAATATTCAGTTTGACATATTGATGGGCAAGCTAGATATAAATATGGGCAGTATTATGGAAAATGTTTTTGCTCAAAATCTTAGGGCTGGGGGCTTTGATTTACATTATTATGACTCGAAAAAAATAGGTGAACTGGATTTTGTATTACAAAAGGGGACTCAGGTGTCTCTGGTGGAAATTAAATCAGGCAAGGATTACACAAAGCACTCTGCACTCAATAATGCACTGGCGACGGAAGGCTGGAGCTTTGTAGAGGCTATTGTTTTTTCTATGAGTAATGTAAGAATAGAGGGCTCGATTACTTATTTACCCTGGTATATGGTCATGTTTTACAGACAATTTCAAATGACAGAGCCTTTGATTTATCAGGTGGATTTGAGCGGAATATCATTGAAAGGAGCAAAGTAATTATGGAGATAAAAAGCACACTTATAAAAGATACAACAAAATCAGAGCGTATAGCCCTTATTAAGGAGTGGATAGGGGACGAGGACGGCATACAGGACCGAGGGGATATGGACCTGTGGGATATTTATGCAGACTATATTGATGGCACAAAAGAGATTGCAGAGATTAATGCATCCATGACTGGAACCTTTTATACTGAGGAGGATTTGAATAGCTAGAGAGGAGTAAAAATAGCCTTTCAGTAGCCAAGGTGACAACCGTGATGAACTGATTAAGTTGCTAGAGAGGTGCAAAAAAATTGCTTTTTAGTAGCCCGAAAGTGCCACATAGCCATTAAAACTATGCGGCACTTTTGGGGTTTACGCCACGGTGATAGAAAATCTGTCAATTTAAATTGTACTTTATTTGGTACAATCTGTAAATGTGATGAAAATATGAAACTATAACGCCAACTATAACGGATTGCATGATATAATTGTCACATAAACAACAGAGAAGTGACTATATTAGTTTTAAATGTGTAAATATGAAAGGGATTTTCTAAAATGAGAAGAAAAAATTTTGGTAATGCAATCGTTAAGCGTTCTATCATGCTTGCTATGGCATTTATGATGGGATTTACAGCTGTTCCTTCTGTAGCTTTTGCTGATGAGCTTGAGACACAGCCTTCAGATGGCACTACAGATACCACAAGTTCAGATTCTTCTACACAGGTGGCTGCTCCATCAGCACAGGAGCTTCTTGAGGTAGCTAATAAAGAGGCTAATGAGGCTGCAAGCCAGGCTTCACCAATTGTTTCTATAGGTGAGGGAGTCCTCTCAAAGGAGACCTTAGATACACTTTCAGGCATACAGGCTTCTGAGCTTAATACAGCAGCTGCTGAGAACAGAGCCACTGATGATATTGATGCAGCAGACAAGATTCTTTCAGATGCAGCAGACAGCACTGCTGCTTCTGTAGATAAGATTAACACAGAGCTTGACAAGGTAGATGAGGCTGTCACAGCTGGCAATGCAGCTGCAGCAGAGGCTGAGACTTCTGCTAATGCAGCAACAGCAGCTAAGGATGCAGCCAATGCAGCTACTAATTCAGCAGACGCTCAGACTCAGGCTGGTATTGCAACAGATGCAGCCAACAAGGCAGATGCAGCTGCAACAGAGACTGAGACTCAGGCAAGTGCAGCTAAGGAAGCATACGACAAGGCTGCAGCTGAGTACAGTGCGGCAGTAGAGGCGGCTAACAAGGCCTTAGCAGAGGCTCAGGCTAAGAAGGAGGCCGGTGCAGAGGATGCAGCTGAGGCTGTAAAGCAGGCTCAGGCAGCTCTTGACGAGGCTAGCAGGCTTCAGCAGGATATGAAGTCTAAGAGAGAGGCAGCAGAGGAAGAGCTTGGCACTGCAGAGAGAGAGTTAGAGTCTGCCCAGACTAAGATGGACCAGGCTAAGCAGGCTGTTTTGGATGCAACTGCAGCAGAGCTTGTTGCTGGTGCAGAGGTAATAGTTACCGGAACAGCGCTTGTACAAGCTGATGCCCTTTTGGCTGGAGCTCAGCTTACATATAATATCGCTGATAACAATGTTACAGCAAAGGAAAATGCTATTAAGGATCTTGAGCAGAAGAAGGCTGATGCAGAGGCAGAGCTTGAGAGATTGGCAGCAGAGCTTGAAGCGCTTGATGCTGCTGTAGATACAAATCAGGCTGAGTATGATCAAAAAGTAGCTCAGTATAATGCTCTTAAGGCAGCAGTAGAGGCAGCTGATGCAGCACTTGCTGAGGCTAATACTGCTTTGGAGACAGCTAAAAAGGAGTCTGACGAAAAGACAAACGAATTTAATGCTATAGCTGGAAAAGTTACAGCAGAAGGTTCATATGAAAAAAAAGTATATGATCTTGAGAAGGAAATTAATACTGCAACAAGTGACGAAGAGCGTAATGTAGCAGTAGGTAATCTTGTAGTTTATGTTATGGCACAAAGCCTTGGTATTGATGGTGAGAACAAGTGGTTCGGTGAGTCAGATGGTGATTACTACACAGTCATTTCCAAGGATGCGAATGGCACAGAAAATACTCAGTATTACAAGACTGAGATTAAAGAAGACGGTTCTATAGAGGTGTGGGAGTATAACCGTACTGGAACTGAGTATGTGCCTGTAGAGGGTTCTGCGAAGACTTTTAATAGTCAGGTATTATATGATGCAGCTATTGCTGGCAAGGTAGAGGGTAAGGACTATACTGTAGAGCATACAGAGGCAAAGCCACCTACTGAGGCTGAGTATACTGTGTCTTATGTAGCGCATAAGGCTGGTGATGAGAATGAGGCTTATACTTCAACATATGCTTCTAAGGCTAATAGAATGGATATAGATAAGCTTACAGAAGATACTAAAGCCAACAAAGAACTTCAGGGAATGTATGTTATTGCCCAAATGGAGACACATGAATATAGATTTGAGTGGAACGAGAGCGAAAATAAGTGGAAAGCAACACAAATAAAGAAATGGAATGGTTCTTGGGAAGAAGTCAAGATTAGTATAACGTTATCAAAATGGAGTCTTCCAATGATCAAAAGCATCCACTACAAGACCGTTGTCAAAGAGACTGTACAAAATGTCACAGAATCAGAGTTAAGACAATACTCCTCAAAGGCAGGTTACGAATCAAATAAGACCAAGGACGCTACAGCGGCTATCCTAGAATCATGGAAGGTTACATCTCTTCAGCCGGTTAATTCATATAAACTTGCTGATGATATAGTAGATGGCCAGCAGTCATCTCTCTACAAGGAATACAATGATAAGCAGCAGGCTAAAAATGATGCTGAGGCTACTTTTACAGCTGCCCAGACTAAGGTAAATAATATCACCAATGGCTACAAGGATGAGGATGGCACGGTTTATCCATCTTTAGAGACTCTTAAGTCTACTGAGTCCGCAGCAAAGCAGGAAATGGACCAGGCTGAGACTGACCTTAAGAATGCCAAGGAAGAATATGCTAAGGCAAATGCTGAATACAATGAAAAGAAGGCAGCATATGAGAAGTATTATGAAGGCAAGAAGTTAATATTTGGTCTAGAGCTTCCATCTCAGTATGAAATGGATATGGCAGAAGCAAAGCTGGCACTTGAAGAAGCTAAGGTTGAAAGAGCTGCAGCTAAGAAGGTTCTTGATGCAGCAAAAGTAAAGCAGGCTGCAGCTAAGATGGCTCATGATGAAGCAGTAAAGAAGTTTGAGGTTACATCAAGAGAGTTGGCTGATGCACTTGTTGATGCTACAAAGGCAGCTGTAGAGCTTGCAGGTAAAGAGGCTGATGTCCTCGAGGCTAAGGCAAAGCTTAAGCTTGCTGAGAGCAGAGAAGACTATGCAAATAAGCTGGAGCAGGAATGTGCTGAGGCTCTTGCAGCAGCAAGGGCAGCGCAGGAAGCTATCGATAATTATGATGTAAGCATCGAAGGCAAGGATAAGCTTGATGCCCTTAAGGCTGAGCTTGAAGAAGCTGAGAAGAAGTATCAGGATCTTTCGGCTAAGGCTGAGGAAGCAAGGAAGCTTGCCGATGAGGCTGCAAAGGCTGCTGATGAGGCAGTTAAGAGAGTAGCTACTCTTCTTGCAGAGGAAGCAGCTAGAAGAAATGAAGCTGCAGCTACTACAACAACTACTACAAGCAGCAATACCACAGTTTACTATGCAACACCTTCTATTGATACAGAGGTATTAGCTCGTACAATTCTTGAGATTGACGATACTGCTACTCCACTTGCAGGAGCTACAACAGGCACTACTCGTAGAGCTCGTACAGTTGCTGCAGCTGAGGGTGATACAACTACAATCGGCGATGAGGAGACCCCACTTGCTGGTGATACTGAGGAGGATACAGTTGATTCTGATTCAGTAGCATTTATCGAGGATGAGGAGACTCCACTTGCCGGTGAGGACAAGGATTCCTTCAACTGGTGGTGGTTACTTCTTGTAGCTATAGCAGCTGCTTGCGGTGGTACATACTACTACAATAAGAAAAAGAAGGCTCAGACAATCGAGACAAAGTAATAGGATATAGTATTTTAAG
>CAVJHG010000029.1:15293-25643 GCA_963649335.1 bacterium | reverse complement strand
CGGACAAACGGTTTTCAAGACCGCCTCGTTATGACCACTTCGATACCTCTCCATGTCTTTTGTTTTGTTGCTTTAGCTCTCTGCCTCAGCGACAAGTAGTATATTATCACCTGCCTAATATAATGTCAACAACAAATTTGAAATTTTTTCGTTAATCTGTAATTTCAGACTATTCAAACAATTCAACCCTTTTTTCATCATAAAATTAACCAGCATAAACTGCCATTAGCAGCTTATACTGGTTATTTAAAAATATACGATACTATCTTCTATTTGCTAGTATGGCCTCGCCAAATGCAATATCCTCGGGAGTAGTCACCTTTATATTGATATAAGACCCTTCTATCATATGTACTTCATGATTGGTGGCCTTCTCCACAACCATGGCATCATCTGTTATAGATTTATCCGCGGTAGGAATTACTGCATCATAAGCAGACTTAATAAGACTGTATTCAAAGCACTGAGGAGTCTGAACTATCCATATTCTTTCTCTAGCCGGAGTATCAACTACCTTTCGATGGTCGTCAGTTATTTTTACAGTATCCTTGGTTGGCATACCCACCACGCATGATTCGTATAAAACAACTGAAGACATGCAGCGATGGATTATCTCCTTACTTATAAATGCACGGGCGCAGTCATGGATCAGAACATAACCATCTTTAACAGCATTCAGCCCTGCATAAACAGAGTTATAGCGCTCCTCTCCCCCTTCTACTATCTTCTTGCATTTTGTAATGCCATATTTATCTATAATATCCCTTTTGCATTTATCCACATCACCTGGAGCAACCACAAGAACAATCTCTGTTACCAAACTCTCCTGAAATGTGCGAAGGCAATGGACCATAAGAGGCATTCCTCCTAATAGCATATACTGCTTTGGAATATCCTGCTCCATACGCTTACCACTGCCTGCTGCAAGAACTATCGCCGTAAATTTATTCATAAATACCTCCTTGTACAAATAATCAGAAAAGTCCCATCTCAAACTATTGATTATTATCAGAGTAGACGCCAAAGCCTCATTCAAAGACAAAGCTTGGCTATAGTTTTACTTAAAAAGGGCTACCCGTCAAGGTTAGCCCTAAATAGTTATTTTACAAGTTTTCAAATACAACTTCTTCAAACACCTTGCTAAAATCAACTCGATTTAAACTTCCAACATATCACAGTCATCACAACTGCATTAAACCAATAGAACCTTTGCAGCAAAACCATTTACTTCGCCTGTTCTATCTCTCACCCAGCTTAAGATTAGGCACTGCATTAAGATCCCAGCCTGCAAAATGACCATCCAAATACTCGTGATAAGCCGCTGCACCTATCATAGCAGCATTATCTGTGCAAAGTATAGGAGATGGATGATAGAATGCCACTCCCTTAGCTCGACACATATCCTCCATAGCTGCTCTAAGAGTCTGATTAGATGCTACTCCTCCAGCAATGGCAAACTTATCCATTTTAAACTCATCAATAGCCATGGCAGCATGAGAAGCCAATGTATCTATAACAGCCTGCTGAAATGATGCAGCTATATCTGCTTCACATATAGTCTCCCCCTTCATTGTTGCGCCATTAATATAATTAAGCACCGCAGACTTAAGTCCACTAAAAGAAAAGTCATAAACTCCGTCAGACACCTTTGGTCTAGTAAAAGCTATAGCCTCAGGATTGCCTTCATGGGCGCACTTTTCAATCTTGGGACCACCTGGATAGCCAAGCCCAATGGCACGAGCCACCTTATCAAAAGCCTCTCCTGCTGCATCATCACGAGTACGGCCAAGTATTTCGTACTTACCATAATCGCAAACACGAACCAGGTGAGTATGTCCTCCAGATACAACGAGGCACAAAAACGGAGGCTCTAAGTCTTTATTCTCAATATAATTAGCACTGATATGCCCCTCTATATGATGCACACCAATAAGAGGCTTTTTTGCTGCAAAAGCAATAGCCTTAGCCTCGGCAACTCCTACAAGAAGCGCTCCCACAAGACCAGGGCCATATGTAACAGCTATAGCATCTATTGTACCCAGTGTCTCGCCTGCATCCGAAAGCGCCTGTTTTACAACTTGATTAATGCGTTCTATATGCTTGCGGGATGCTATCTCAGGCACTACTCCTCCATATAATGTATGAAGTGGTATCTGGGTAGATATGACATTGCTTCTCACGTCCCTACCGTTAACAACAACAGCTGCTGCCGTCTCATCACAGGAGCTTTCTATAGCTAGTATTTTTACTTCTTTAGAATCCATTGGTATCATCCTCTTTTGACAACTGCCAGGTAAGTATTTTCCAGTTGCCATTTGAGTCCTTTCTAAGGCAATAATCCTCATAAGTACGAGTATAGGTAGAGCCTTCCCTGACAAAATAATATGACTGAACATATGCGCAATCATAGCCATTGACCTTGCGATAAGCCACCTCTCCTAAATCGCTGACACTGGAATTGACTATGGTGCACTCCCTGTTATGATAATCCTCAATCTCCAGCTTCAAGGCATCCACATAGGACTCCTTAGGATTATAAGAAAGTAACTCATCATCAAGAAGACTCCGTGCCTGATCGGCTAATTGTATCAGCTCATCATCAGAAAAATCCTCGGCGTAATAGGCTGTAATTATGCGATTGTACCACTTAACTACCGCTCGTGGAGTCACTGGATAATCATTTGTAAAATCCTTGGCAAGAATAGCCTGCACCTCAGACAGTTCTTTATCCTCGGATGCTACAGCAGTGACACGCTTATTAGAAAGATAATAATAATATCCAACCACAATGGCCACCATACAAATGATTGCGACTCCTATGCGCAATGCTTTTTTCATTCTACTCCTCCGTAAAATCAAGTTCTACGAACTTCCCATCTTCGCCCAAATAAGCCTGGGGAAAAATATCCCGCACAGCCTTCATGTAATGCTTGTGACCCGTCATAGATGGTGAAAAATGAGTGAGCCACATTTCTTTTACATGTGCATCCTTGGCTACCTTAGCAGCCTCATAGAATGTCATATGCTTATTTTTTCTAGCCTTTTCTAGCTTGTCGGCCTCTGCATACATGCCCTCACAAATAAGCAGATCTGAATCTGCCGCGGCATCAACCAAAGACTGAGTAGGCCTTGTATCTGTACAATAGGTAACCTTTATCCCCTTACGGGCAGAGCCCATAACCATAGATGGCTCAAAAACACGCCCCTCGTACTCCACGACAGAGCCCTTTTGCAAAGGATTCCACAAATGGACTGGCAAGCCTAAAGCCTGGGCTGCAGTTACATCAAACTTGCCCTGGCGAGGGATATCTATGGTGTAGCCATAACAAAGCACATTGTGATTGACCTTGAAGGCATGTATATGATAGCCCTCTAGCTCAAAACACTCATCAGCCTCTCTTATTTCATGAAAACGCACCTCAAAAGGAAGCTCCGGAGCAATAATTCTGAGAGAATTAACTACTCTCTCCACTCCCTTGGGACCAACTATGGTCACTGGTTCTGTTCTGTCACTGTTGCCCATAGAAAGCAAAAAACCTGGCAGACCACTGACATGATCTGCATGAAAATGTGTAATGCAAATAACAGAAATGGGATTGGGCGAAAAACCTGCCTTGCGTAAAGCTACCTGAGTGCCCTCACCGCAATCTATAAGAAGCCCGGCACCATTATAACGAAAAAGGCAGGAAGTAAGCCACCTGCCTGGCAATGGCATCATGCCTGCCGTGCCAAGTAAACAAACATCTAACATATATTAATCCTCTCTATTGAAGGGGAAAATCTAATTTCATACAAATGGCATCCTCCACAGGATTTTTATAGAAATTCTTCCTGCGATGATACTCATAAAAGCCAAAGCTCTGATATAAAGCCAATGCTGGCTGATTGGACACTCTGACTTCAAGGAAAATTGCCTCCAATTTTTTCTCCTGAGCAGCTAAAATAATCTGCTGCATAAGGCCTCGGCCAACTCCCTGACCTCTATATAAGCTGTCAACCACTATATCCGGAAGCTCCCCATCAAACAAAGTAGTATATAGAAAGGCAAAACCAATAATATGGCCTTCTATCTCTGCCACAAAACATAAACTATTAGGGCCTGTCACTGCCTCTGCCACAGAAGCAATATCCCAAGGAACTGGCATGTTGCTTGATTCGATAGCCGATATAGCATCTATATCGGAAGCATCGGCAAGCCTATAAATAACGCTACTCACTTTGTTTTTCCTTTTCTCTTTCCATACGCTCACGCTCCGCCTGAGACAAGCGCAGATATTCCGGCCTGTGATTATCCGCAGACTCAAACTTGCCCTGGGCAAAATATATGCTACCCAAGCTAGCAACTGATGAAGCGTGCTGTCTGTTAAGATGAGCCGGTGCCCTTTTTACAGACACCTGTATAAGCTCCGATATTTGACTGTCAAAGACTGGCACCCCGTCTCCCAAGAAAGTAACCGGCTGCCCCAACTCATTGATATCAGCCGCAATATCTGTAAAAGCCACAGCACACTGCTCCTTAAGGACCTGAAGCTGGCCTTTTTCATCAAAGCTATAAAGACCGGTGTAAACCTGACCTCTGCGAGCATCCATAATAGGGCATATAATACCTGAAGCTCCCCACATATTGAAAGCCAAAGCATCTACTGTTGGCACCGATACTATAGGGCAATCCAGTGTAAGTCCCAGGCCCTTGGCTGTAGCTGATGCAATACGAAGTCCTGTGAAAGAACCAGGTCCTGCTGCAACCGCAATCGCATCTATTGTAGATAAATCAAGTTCTACCATCTGGCTCAAAGCATCCAGCATAGGAAGCAAAGTCTGGGAGTGAGTCTTTTTATAACCTGTAGTGTACTCTCCCACCAGATTGTTATCCTCAACAATAGCTACCGAGGCCACAAGACCTGAGCCATCTATACCTAATATTTTCATGCGCTAATCTGCTCCACTGTTATTTTTCTATAATCAAAACCCTGACTTAAGTCTTTTTCTATAAGAACCCTGGTATAACAATCAGGCAATATCTCCTCTATGAGATTGGCCCACTCTATGAGGGATACCCCCTCTCCATACACATAATCCTCGTAGCCTATCTCGTCCATTTCCTCCACATCACCGATGCGGTATACATCGAAATGGTAAAAAGGAAGTCGTCCTGAGTCATAAACCTGAACTATGGTAAAAGTAGGACTGCAAATAGGCTCATCAATACCAAGCCCTGCAGCAAAGCCCTGAGTAAAAACAGTCTTGCCAACCCCCAGGTCACCAATAAGGGTAAAAACCTGACCTGCGGCAGCCTGACTTGCCAACTGCCTGCCAAGTGCCTCCGTCTCATCTGCTGAATGTGATATATATATTCTGCTATCTGTAATCATCGTATTGTAAGCTTGTAATCCTCTACATGTTCTTTTATGTATGCCACTATATCCTGATACCGACTCTCTATCTGAGACAGTGGGATAATGTAGGCATTAACTCTGTTACTGTATATAAGCAAGTAGCCTTTCCAAGTGACTATCTTGTAAATATAATCCCATGGAAGCAAAGCTGGCTCATCAGCTGTAGGTGATGACACCTGTATACCATCAGATTGTAAGGTATATGTCAAGGGATGCATAAAAACCGCCTGGGTCATCTGCTGCTTGCTTTTGAGCTTAAGATTCATAGGCAAATACAATAGAAACATAAGAGCTATCACCGGATAAAGCACTTTGTACATAAGACTAAGCGATGAAAGCCGCATAAGCCATACCACAAGCACAAGCAAGGCAACTATTATAGAAAAAATCCCCTGCATGGAGGTATAGGCATGATAGATATTGTAGCTGTATAAATCCTTATCTGAAATCTGTGCTTCAAAAGTAATATTATTCCTTGTAGTTTCCTGATTCATCTCATAAATCTCCTAATTATGGCATTTATTTTACCACAAGATAATATGAAATTAAAGGTAAGTAAAGGTGTAACAGTTTTAGATAAAACAAAAGAGCAATGCCTCACGGCATTGCTCTCCACGGTCGAAACCCCTTACGACCTATTCAAACTTCTTCTCCTAAAAAGAAAAGGATTAACTCCTTCGAACAGATTTTAGTATAGACATTATGGTTATAAGTGTCAATTACACAAGGGGTATCAAAGGCATTTTGGTAACAATTGCACAAAATTGAGTTCGTGAAACTGTTAACAAACACGATGGTTTACCGGTTGCCCTTTAAGATAGGGCTCAATGGCTTGTAGATAAATCGTGTAATAATTACAGAAATTAGTCCCTTTGCAAAAGTAAATGGTACATTGAAAAACAGCAGGCACTGACCAATTGTTGTAATGCCATCATAGCCAAAAATAGTTGAAGCAATAGCACTGTATGCTGAAATAATAGCTTCCTTTGGGAAGAAATTGTAATATACAGGATATACTACAAAATAGTTGGACGGAAAGCTGATAACTGCCATGACAAAGGCTCCCAAAATTGCACCCAGGATAGCATTTTTCTTGCTCTTTTTGTGCTGATAGAGAAGACCTGCCGGCAATACAAAGGCCGCTCCCAATATAAAGTTTGACAACTCGCCTACACCACCTGTTGTAGTTAAGGTAATAAAGTGGAGCAGATTTTTAATAAGGCATACAACTACTCCGCTGACAGGGCCAAGGGAAAAGGCTGCCAAAAGAGCTGGAAGCTCTGATATATCCAGCTTAATGAATGATGGCATAACAGGAACATTAAAATCAAAAAACATAAGAACAAAGGCAATTGCAGATAAGAGGGCTGTAACTGTCATCTTTCTTACGTCTACTCGCTTTTGTGATCCTGACTGACTAAGGCCTGAAGCCTGTGTTGAAACTGTGCTCATAGTGCACCTCCTGAAATATAATTATTTAGGAAGTCTTCTGTCTTTGATGGTTGCCATTTCTTGACATAGAAAAACCCTGAGTAGAAAACTACTCAGGGTAAATGCATCAAAATAAATAAACTTGCTGACAGCGCTGATACTGTCGGTTTACCTTCTTTCATCCAGACTATACTGTCGGTACCGGAATCACACCGGTTCAGTCTCCACATAAGGAGAGTCGCGGACTATACCGCCGGTCAGGAATTGAAGCATACGCTTCGCACCTTGCCCTGAAGATTTCCTATGCCACAAATACTACTACTTGTGGCTCATAGATGCAAGACAAATTGTATTTTTATTTTGCTCAAAATAACTTTACTCTATTTTTTTTACATCAAAAGCTATTAGCTAACGGATGATAATTCCATTACCCAGGCGAGTAACTCCCTTGCTGTCTGTAGTAGTAGCAATTGGACGGTTCTTTTTTGCAGGTCTGTCCTTTGAAGACTTGCCATTGTGTGGTCTGCTATTTTTCTTGCCTGCTTGAGAGTCAGAGGATTTACCTGCTCTATCCCCTGCCCCTGGCTTTCCTTCTTGCTGGCCAAGCTTCATGGTAAGAGATATACGGCCCTTCTTTTCATCCACAGAAAGAACCTCAACATCCACTATATCACCTACAGACACAGCCTCAAGCGGATGCTTGATATAACGGTCTGTAATCTGAGATATGTGTACAAGACCATCCTGATGCACACCTATATCTACAAAGCAGCCAAAATCGATAACATTGCGAACGGTGCCCTTAAGTACCATACCTGGCTTTAAGTCGGCAATCTCAAGAACATCGCTCTTTAAGATAGGCTTTGGCATGTCCTCACGTGGGTCACGACCTGGCTTTTCCAATTCCTTGACAATATCCTCTAAGGTCATTTCACCAACACCAAGCTCGGCAGAAAGCTCTTTGATATTGCTGATTTGCTTGGAAATATCACTTAAAGTACCTGCAGAAATATCTGCCACATCAAATCCCAGCTTATCAAGTAAGGCCTTGGCTGCATCATAGCTCTCAGGATGAACGGCTGTAGCATCTAAAGGATTCTTTCCTCCTGTTATACGCATGAATCCAGCACACTGTTCAAAGGCCTTTGGTCCCAGCTTTGGAACCTTTTTAAGCTGTACTCGTGAATCAAAACGACCATTTACCTCACGGTATTCTACAATATTTTTAGCCAAGGTCTTATTGATACCTGATACATACTCAAGGAGAGGCGCTGAGGCAGTATTAAGATCTACTCCAACTGCATTAACGCAATCCTCTACCACTCCAGACAAAGCCTCAGAAAGCTTCTTTTGGTTCATATCATGCTGATACTGACCTACACCGATAGCTTTTGGATCAATCTTTACAAGCTCGGCAAGAGGATCCTGAAGGCGGCGCGCCATGGAAGCTGCACCACGCTGCTCAACATCAAAATCAGGGAACTCTTCCTGGGCAAGCTTGCTGGCTGAATAAACAGAAGCGCCTGCCTCATTGACAATGACATACTCTACCTTGTGTGGAGCTTCTTTAAGCATGTCTACAATAATCTGCTCTGACTCACGGCTGGCAGTACCATTTCCAAGAGAAATAAGGGTAACATGATGCTTTTTAATCATGCCAAGGATAATCCGCTTGGTTTCCTCAATCTTGTTGCGAGGTGGAGTAGGATAAACAATGGCAGTATCAAGAACCTTACCGGTAGCATCAACCACTGCAATCTTGCAGCCATGGGCATATCCTGGATCCCATCCTAAAACAACATGGCCTGCGATAGGTGGCGCCATGAGAAGCTGGGCCAGGTTCTTGCCGAAGACCTTTATAGCACCATCCTCAGCTGTTTCAGTTAAGTTGCCACGAATCTCGTTGGCAATGGATGGAGCAATGAGACGGCTATATGCATCCTCGATGGTAGCCTTTAAATAATCATTTGTATTTACATTATTTTTTACAATAATCTTTTTCTCTAAATATTTTAAAATATCCTCTACTGGAGCAAGAATATCCACCTTGAGGATTTTTTCCTTTTCACCTCGGTTAAGGGCCAAGATGCGGTGGCCTGGAAGCTTGGCGATAGCCTCATCGTACTGGTAATAATTCTCATAGACAGACTCTGCCTCTGGATCCTTTGCCACAGATGTAATGCGGCCCTTTTCCATGGTAGTCTCACGAATCCAGGTACGATAATCAGCATTGTCAGAAATAAACTCCGCAATGATATCACAGGCACCTGCTATAGCATCCTCTGCTGTAGCCACTTCCTTTTCTGGATTAATAAAAGCAGCTGCTTCCTCAATAAGTGGCTTGTCTATAGACTGCTCCATAATAATTGCAGCCAAAGGCTCTAGACCCTTTTCCTTGGCAATAGTTGCTCTGGTTCTTCTCTTTGGCCTGTATGGTCGATACAAATCGTCAACTGCTACCTGGGTAGTGGCCTCCATGATTGCCTTTTTCAGCTCGTCGGTAAGAAGCCCCTGCTCCTCTATTGAAGCAAGGCAGGTAGCCTTTTTCTCCTCCAAATTGCGCAAATATGTGAGACGCTCTGAGAGGCTGCGAATCTGCTCGTCATCCAGTCCCCCGGTCACTTCCTTACGATAACGAGAAATGAAAGGAATGGTGTTGCCCTCATCCAAAAGATTGATTGTGGCTTCCACAGAGGATTCTCTAATGGAAAGCTCAGCTGCGATTTGCTTAATAATGTCCATGTATAACTCCTGTAATTAAAATAATATCTGCAAGACAGGCTTCCTGCCCACAGTCGCCCTTTATTTTACCATATTTAACTGCTAAACTACATTCATGAAGTGGATTATTTTTTTACTTAAACAAAAATGTATTTTTAACCAGCTGACTGATCTCTACTGTCCTGGCTGCGGTGGCACAAGAGCTGTATTTTTCCTCTTAACTGGCCATCCTTTACTTTCCTTGCGCTGTCATCCTCTGGTGATGTTCACTCTTTTTGGCATAATTATTAATATTTTTCTTAAAATAAAAAATAAAAAGCACCACCTAAGCAAAGCTTGGCTATGGGCGGCGCTTATAGTTATTGCTATTAATTTTCTTGTAAAAAATGCCTTGCTTTTACATGGTATAGACCTACTGAATGTGCATATAAGTGATTATATATAGGTATAAGTATTATTTCATAGCAGTCTGTATCTTTTTTGCAATGTTACGCACAAAAACAGATGCAATCCAAGTAATAACTAGACAAGTCAAAAAGAGGGCAAACAAATCTCTTCTAGTATAAGCTTCAACAGAATAATGTGAATAAAACAATATCATAATCCTGTGGTGAAGCAAAATCACATACCAGCTGATGCCAGAAACATAAGTGATTGCCTTATAAATCTTTTTCTCCGGTGCAATTTCCACCTTCATCAGGGCTATAATCATAGCCATACTCCAAATAATCGTAATAACCTCGCTAAGCTCATTGCCAGGTCGAATGGCAACAAAGGTGGCATTAAAACCACACAGGTAATA
>CAVJHG010000029.1:0-14577 GCA_963649335.1 bacterium | reverse complement strand
AAATTTTACTGTCTAAGTATATAGTTTTATACAATAAAAAAGCAAGAGTGCATATGTAAATACACTCTTGCTCATATTTGTTAATGCTTAATTTCCAACTATACTAGTCTTCTTTTGCCCAGCCAAAGGCATACTTAATGGCCTTATTCCAGCCCTTGCGCTTGGTAACTCGCTCATCCTCCTCCATCTGAGGGATAAATACCTTGTCATACTGAACATTCTTGCTGACTTCTTCCTTAGAAGACCAATAGCCTACTGCAAGGCCAGCCAAGTAAGCTGCTCCAGTAGCTGTGGACTCTACACAGGCAGGTCGGTTAACCGGCTTATCTAACATATCAGCCTGAAACTGCATCAGGAAATTATTAGCAGAGGCTCCACCATCTACATTAAGAGCACGAAGATCCATGCCTGAATCCTCCTTCATGGCGTCAATAACGTCGCACACCTGATATGCAATTGACTCCAGAGTAGCTCGAATAATGTGATATTTGTTGGTGCCACGGGTTATACCTACTATAGTGCCACGGGCATACTGATCCCAGTGTGGTGCACCAAGACCTGTAAAAGCAGGAACCACATAAGTGCCATGAGTACCATGAGCCTTGCCTGCCATATATTCTGAATCATCAGCTGAATCAATAAGGCGCATCTGGTCACGAAGCCACTGAATAGCTGCTCCAGCTACGAATATAGAGCCTTCCAAAGCATAGGTAACCTTGCCGTCCAAGCCCCAGGCAATTGTAGTAACCAGACCGTGGTCCGAAAATACTGGCTTGTCGCCTGTGTTCATAAGAAGGAAACAACCTGTGCCGTATGTGTTTTTTGCCTCACCCTCTACAAAACAGGTCTGGCCAAAAAGAGCCGCCTGCTGGTCACCTGCTGCACCTGCGATAGGTATCTCAGCACCAAAGAAGCTGGCATCAGCCTGGCCATAGATACAGCTGCTTGGCTTTGGTTCAGGAAGCATGGAACGAGGAATACCCAGCTCATCCAATATATCCTGGTCCCAATCCAGTGTATTAATATTAAAAAGCATGGTACGAGATGCATTGGAATAATCAGTTACATGCACCTTGCCCTTGGTAAGCTTCCAAATAAGCCAGGTCTCAACGGTACCAAAAAGCAAGTCACCATTGTCAGCCTTTTCTCTGGCTCCCTCTACATTATCAAGAATCCATTTTACCTTTGTAGCTGAAAAATATGCGTCTATAATAAGACCTGTCTTTTGCTTGAAGCTATCCTCCAAGCCCTTGGCCTTAAGCTCATCAGCAATGGCTGAAGTACGGCGGCACTGCCATACAATGGCGTGATATACTGGCTCCCCCGTGTTTTTATCCCATACGATAGCAGTCTCACGCTGATTAGTGATACCGATAGCTGCTATGTCCTCTGCAGTAGCGCCAATTTTAGACATTGCCTCAACTGCAACACCAAGCTGAGTAGACCATATTTCATTAGCATCGTGCTCCACCCAGCCTGGGTTTGGAAACATCTGCTTAAACTCCTTTTGAGCCATGGAGCAAATATTGCCATCGTGGTCAAATATAATGCAACGATTGCTAGTTGTGCCCGCATCCAGGGCCATAATATACTTTTTATCCATAATACCGGATCCCCCTTTGAATTAATTAACTCTTTTAAATAAATAAAGCATCGTATTAAAACGATGCTTTATAATTATATTATAGTCACTTTTTTTGAAATGGCAATTTATCTAGGCTCCAAAAAAACTTACTTTAACTTGTTCAGTTTTCACAATGTTTTACCCAAAGCTCTATTTTTGTGCATTAACTATAGCATTATAGAGGTCATCATATTCCTCAAATGCTGGATACTGTGGATAATCTGCCTTAATGGCATCTGTAGTTCTGAATAAAAAGCCTGCCTTTGACGCCTCTATCATGGCTAAATCATTAAAGCTGTCTCCAGAAGCAATAGTCTCAAAACCACATGATTGAAGAGCTTTTACAGTGGTTAGCTTACTTTTTTCACAACGCATCTTAAAGCCTGTAATCTCTCCACTTTCAGCTACAACAAGCTCGTTGCAGAAAATTGTTGGCATACCAAGCTTTTCCATAAGCGGACCTGCGAACTGTGAAAATGTATCTGAAATAATGATTGTCTGTCCATAAGCTCTCAGCTTGTCCAAGAACTCCTTTGCTCCCGGAAGTGGATCGATTGTAGCAATGGTAGCCTGGATTTCTTTAAGCCCTAAACCATGCTCCTTTAAAATAGCTATACGATACTCCATAAGCTTATTGTAGTCAGGCTCATCACGAGTAGTCTTTTTAAGCTCAGGAATGCCGCTGGCCTCAGCAAAAGCAATCCATATTTCTGGTACAAGTACGCCCTCTAAATCCAAACATGTAATATACATAGCTGCCTCCTTAAGCAAGTCTGATTATTGATAATGTGCCACCACCAAGAGCCTTTTCACGCTCAGCAAACTCGTGCTCTGGCATAGCTGATGTGATGAAACCAACCTCATCATCTATATCATAATCGACATACTCTACCTCTCCAAAGGTACGCTCAACAACTGCCTCTGGAGCTGATGTTCTGACAAAGTATCTATACTCCTGACTTTGGGCATCGGCAAGCTGAAGCTTGTCTGCCTCCCACTTGAGCGGAACATTCTTGTCAGCGTTTTTTGCAAGGAAAACCATATCTGCCACAACTGCAGAGGCTGTAGGCACTGAACCTGCACCTGCACCATAGTATAAAGAATCTCCCAGCATGTTACCCTTGACATATATAGCATTCATAACACCATTGACATGATAAAGCATATTGTCTGGTGAAAGTAAAAATGGAGCTACGCGACAAGTATATGTATCACCTACCCTGATTGATCGAGCCAAAAGCTTGATAGAACGTCCCATGGCACGGGCATACTTGAAATCTGTAGCTGTAATTTTGCTAATACCCTCAGTAGGAATCTCCTCAAAGTTGGTCTCATGGCCTGAAATAAGAGAAGTGAGAATTGCAATCTTACGGCAGGCATCCTGTCCTTCCACATCAGCTGTAGGATCCTTCTCAGCGTAGCCAAGGGCCTGAGCTTCCTTTAATACATCTTCATAATCTGCGCCCTTGGTATCCATCTCTGTCAGCATGTAATTGGTAGTACCATTACAGATAGCTGAAATCTCATCGATAACATCACCTGTGAGACAGTCTGTAATAGTACGAATAATAGGTATTCCACCTCCTACAGCAGCCTCAAAGGCAAAGTTGACATTGTGCTTTTTGGCTGTAGCTATAAGCTCTGTACCCTTGGCAGCTACCAATGCCTTATTGGAAGTAGTAACTGACTTGCCTGCCTCAAGCATGGCCTTTACAAATGTAAAAGCTGGCTCAACACCACCCATAGTCTCAACTACTACCTTAACCTCTTTGTCCTCTACAATTGTCTTGTAGTCCTTGACGAAGGCATCTGCATGCTTATCCTCTGGAAAATCACGCAAATCCAAGATATATTTTAGATCAAGGGGTTGCCCTACTCGCTCAGCAATCACCTCTCTGTTAGTATCTAAAACATGTGCCACTCCGGAACCGATTGTTCCGTATCCCATAATTGCTACTTTCATTTGCTTACTCCCTTGCTAGAATTTTGACATAATGTACTCCCGTTACAGCCTCTAGCGTACTTACCAGATCAGAAAAATCTCCCGAATCCTCCAGCACATCCACTGATAAAGTCAATGTAGCGAAGCCATTGATAGGAATACTTTGATGAATAGTCAATATATTGACCTTAAATTGGGCTATCTCCTCAAGGACACTGGATAAAATCCCTGGCTGATCCTCAAGCTGAATAACCATATTGATGGTTTTGCCCCTGGTATCCTCGTGAAAAGGAAAAATATCGTCCTTGTATTTGTAAAAAGAACTGCGGCTAATGCCTATCAGCTCAGTAGCCTCCTGAACCGACTCACATTTTCCTGTCTCAAGGAGCTTCTTGGCAGCTACAACCTCAAGTAAAATCTTAGGCACAGCCTTTTCTTTTAAAACAAAATAGGTAGTCTTTTCTGCCATATCTCCTCCCAAAGTGTCTTTAGTACAAATACATTTGTACACGATGAGAAGATAATAACATTATTAGACCACCTATTTCAAGTCATAATGTAATTGTTTTTAAATAAAAAATCTCTACTCGCTATCCAGGGCCCCCCTGTCTGGGCATCCCAAGGAAAGCCATTTTAAGTATGCATTCATAAATGGTGTTACCTTGCCATCAAGTACAGCATCAACATTGCCAGTTTCCTCCCCCGTTCGCAAGTCCTTTACCATGGTATATGGCTGCATAACATAAGAACGAATCTGGTTGCCCCAGCCTATGTCAGTAACTTCACCACGAATTCCGGAAGCCTTGGCTGCATTTTCTTCTTGCTTAAGGATATACAGCTTTGTCTTTAACATCTGCATGGCTTTGTCCTTATTCTGATGCTGAGAGCGCTCATTTTGACAGGTGACAACTATACCTGTTGGAAAATGGGTGATACGAATAGCAGATGATGTCTTATTGATATGCTGACCACCTGCTCCAGAAGACCTGTAGGTATCTATGCGGATATCCTCATCCTTTACCTCAACATCCACATCCTCCTCTATATCCGGCATAACATCACAGGATGCAAAGGATGTCTGTCTCTTACCCTGGGCATTAAATGGAGATATACGCACCAAACGGTGTATTCCCTTTTCTGACTTCATAAAGCCATAGGCATTATCTCCATTGATCTGAAAGGTAACCGACTTGATTCCAGCCTCGTCTCCCTCTAGATAATCGAGCTCATCCACAGAAAAGCCTTCATCTGAAGCCCAACGAGTATACATACGATAAAGCATCTGGACCCAATCACAGGCCTCCACTCCGCCAGCGCCTGAGTGAAGAGTCACTATGGCACTTAAGCTATCATACTCGCCCGACAATAAAGTCTTCATACGCAGTGTATCAAGGGATGTCTCAAACTCCTGCAAAAGCTCACCTATTGTGGCAACTATCTCAGGGTCTTCTTCCTCATAGCCCAGGTCAATATAATCCTCTATTTCCTTATATAAGTCCTCTAAGTGATCAATAACTGATACATCATCCTTCTTAGACTTAAGCTCTTTCATCTTAGCCGTGGATGCTGCTGCATCAAGCCAAAAGTCCGGAGCCTCCATTTCTCTTTCCAGCTCTTCTATGCGGGCCTTTTTGCCTGCGACGTCAAAGTGAATCCCTCACTTCCGTCATAGAATTTTGCTGGGATGTTAAGCGCTGCTTAAACTGATCAAGCTCTATCACGAAATCACCTCTTTTCAATATTTTAAAATTATTTGTTTTTCGAAAATAAATTTAGTCGAAGACTTAAGGCTTTAACTAAGCTGCATATTACTTGGTCGCCTGGCCTTGAAGTACTTCTATCGCCTTTTGTATCTGATTGTCCAAAGATACATCATAGTCGTCATCCTCGCCACCAAGGAACTCATACTCAAGCTCTACATCTGGTGCTATACCCACTCCGTGAATACACTCTCCTGAAGGAGTAAAATAAGAGGATGTAGTAATCTTGACAGCCGAGCCATCAGCAAGAGGAATAGTACTTTGAACAATACCCTTGCCAAAAGTATTAGTGCCTATAATTGTAGCATAATTGAAATCTCTCAAAGCACCGGTAAAAATCTCCGCAGCAGATGCTGTATTACCATTAACAAGCACTGTCATAGGTATTGACTTGTAGTGCTTGGCATCGGAGGTATAGTCCTCTCTGTTGCCATTTTTATCCTCAGTATAAACCACTGTGCCTTCAGGCAAAAGATAATCCAATACATCCACAACAGAATCAAGAAGACCACCGCCGTTATTGCGCATATCAAATATTACCGATGTCATACCCTGAGACTCCAAATCCTCATAGGCAGCTACGAAATCTTCGTAGGTACTCTCAGTAAACTGAGATATCTGAATGTAGCCCATGTTATCATCTAGCATCTGGTGCTCTACTGTAGGTGTAGACAAAGCACGTCTGGATGGCTCAAAGGTAAGCTCTTCCCCATCTCTTACAATAACAAGACTTACTGTGGTGCCTTCTTCGCCACGAATATGCTGAACAAAGGTATCTAAGCTTTCATCTGTAGCAGCATAGCCATCGGCAGATTCTATAATGTCCCCTGCCTTAATGCCTGCCTCTTCGGCAGGTGTATCTGCATATACCTTAGTAACAGTAACTACTCCAGTATCAGCATTTTTTGATAGAAGTGCACCGATACCACAATAATTGCCTGTGAGAGTAGTCATAAGACTTTCATATTCATCTGCAGTGTAATACTCAGTATAAGGATCTCCCATACTTTCAAGGAGACCTTTGTATATACCATTGACAAGAGTCTCGTCATCCACATCCTGGTAGTAGTATGTCTTAATAAGACTGATAAGAGTTGACAGCTTTGAATTAGAACCATCGATGCTATCATTTTCTATAGAAGAAATGGTATCACTACTATTTCCGACAGTGACAACCTTGGAAAGCAATAAGGCAAAGGCTATCCACATACCTGCAATTATACCTATACAAAGGATAATTATAGTGCGAATAATTTTCTTTGCCTTGCCCTTTTTAGGTGGCTGCATTTCCGGTGATGCTTCCTCGCCAATCACTTGGCTACCTGGCTCATAATTTTTCAACTCTTCCCCTTGTCTTGACTCAGGTGCAGTGCCAAATACTGGATCATACTGCTCTGAGTCTCTGTAGTCTTCACTCATTATGTTGCCTTTCTAAATATGTTATTTACATAATATCTCCCACCAGTGCCTAAGGCAAAGATGGGAGATAATGTGTCAGTGTATCGTTTCATAAACAACAAGGATTTCAACTCCTGACTTAAACCCTAAGGTGCTTATGCAATGTAATGCGGGATCCAATCCAACCAATACCAACGCCCAAAATCAGAGAAATTGGCACAAGTGTCCTGAATATTGTCTCCACAGGAATGAATGTAGCCAGGCTTCCGAGGAACTGAAACTGGCTGGACATGTATGAAATAACCTTTTCATACATAAAATAAAGCACTACCAGTGGAATAGCTGAACCAATAAAGCCAATAAGAATACCCTCTACCACAAACGGTTCACGGACAAACCCGTCCTTGGCACCAATAAGCTTCATAATAGCAATCTCTTCCTTACGGACTGATACGCCTACCATAACAGTATTGCTAATAAGGAATATTGATACCGCAAGCAGTATTATAATAATGCCAAGTGATATGATTGTGATGGCTGAGTTAATATCTGTAAGTGTTTTGGCTGCAACCTCGGACTGATTAACCTGGCGCACTCCATCTAATCCTTCAAGGAAGGATACCAGTGTAGGCTGCATTGATACGTCGCTGAGATATATTTCGTAATTTGCTGAATTGGCCAAAGGATTATCATCTGCAAAGCCAGCAGCCAAATCCTCGTTGCCTTCAAAATACTCTGTCTGAAAGGAAGCCCAGGCATCATCGGCAGAAACAAAATTATATGAAGCCACCTCAGGTCTCTTTGAAATCTCATCCCCTATGGCAGAAATCTGATCGTCAGTAATGCCTGCATCAAAAAATACTGTAACCGCAACTCCCTCCTCAGCGCTTTTTACAATAGCCTGAAAATTGGAACCTACAGAATAAAAAATACCAAACAAAAAAATACAGGCCGCCATGGTAGCTATAGACGCTATGGAGAACATCTTATTGCGCCATACATTTTTGACGCCCTGGCCTATATTATAGCCATGTGTACTAATCTTCATAATCGTCACCTCCAACATCGCTTACCAGCACGCCTTTTTTAATGGTAATAACGCGCTTATTCATCGCTTTTACAATCTCCATGTTGTGAGTAACAACCACTACTGTAGTACCGCGCTTATTTATCTCCTCAAGAAGATTCATTATCTCCCAGGCATTGGTGTTATCCAGGTTACCTGTTGGCTCATCTGCCAAAAGAATCTTTGGCTCATTAACAAGAGCTCTTGCAATAGCAACACGCTGCTGCTCGCCACCTGAAAGCTGATTAGGCTTAGACTTATACTTACCAGCAAGCCCCACGAGAGCCAGCATGTTTGGCACCTTTTCTTTTATTTCCCTGCCTGTAGCCTCCACTACCTTCATGGCAAAAGCTACATTTTCATATACATTTCTGTCAGGCAAGAGTCTGAATGCCTGAAAGACAACTCCTACATTCCTGCGGTAGGTAGGTATTTTCTTATGGGTAACCTTGCGAAGGTCCTGTCCATTAATATATATCTTGCCTTTTGTAGGCTCCAATTCCTTAAGTAAGAGCCTGATAAGTGTAGACTTACCAGAGCCAGAATCTCCAACAATAAATACGAACTCTCCCGGAGCTATGTGAATTGACACATCCTCAAGAGCCGCATTGCCGGCGTCGTACGATTTGCTAACGTGATCTAGTCGTATCAAAACAATTCCCTTTCTTAGTATATTTTACTTAGAACTTCTCGTCTTCCATGTACTTCATGTACTTGACAACCATAAGAGCTATCTTGAAGGTGATGGCATCTTCAAAAACTCTCAAATCAAGGCCAGTACTTTTCTCCAGCTTGTCCAGACGATAAACCAGAGTATTGCGGTGTATATAAAGCTTACGAGAAGTCTCAGATACATTGAGATTATTCTCAAAGAACTTATTGATAGTAACAAGTGTCTCCTCGTCAAAATCATCCGGAGACCTGTTTTCAAAGATTTCAGAAATGAACATTTTGCACAAAGGTATAGGCAACTGATAAATAAGACGGCCAATACCAAGGGCTGAATAAGCAATCACTGTCTTATCACTGAAGAAAATCTTGCCTACGTCCATTGCCATGGTGGCCTCCTTGTAGGACTTGGAAACTTCCTTTATCTCTCCTATGACTGTGCCATAGGATACCCTGACGGTCTGCTCATCCCTGTCATGAAAGGCATCTATTATAACTGCTGCAATCTTATCTATGTCGGTATTGGTGTCATTTTCACCAAGCTCCTTGATAACAATGATATTGTGCTCATCTACAGCAGTAACAAAATCCTTGTTCTTTCCGCCAAAAATAGCACGAACTCTATCAAGCTCGTCACCAAACTTTTCTGGGCCCACTTCTACAACCATAACTACTCGCTTGGCCTGAATATCCACATGGAGCTTCTTAGAACGATTGTATATATCCACCAGAAGCAGGTTATCCAAAAGCAGGTTCTTGAAAAAATTATCCTTATCGAAGCGCTCTTTATAGGCAATAAGAAGCTCATGAATCTGAAAAGCCGCAATCTTGCCAACCACTGGGGCCTGATCCTCGGAACCAGAAGCAAGGACAATATACTCTAATTGTTGCTCATCAAATATCTTGAAAAAATGACAGCCCAAAGCCACCTGGCTCTCTGCCTCAGATGCAACAAACCCCTTTACAGAATCAATATAAGACTCCATGCCATCAAGAGTGCTGGCGCAAACCACTGCCTCAAGATCGAGTACTGCTAATTCGACCTTTGTAAGCTGTGTTAAGCCATCAAGAGTATTTTGCAGAATCTGATTCGAAATCATATCGAATACCTCCTAAACCAAATAAACGCTTCTATGCAAATTACACAATATCGTGATTGATTTTTGCACACAAATATGCATAACTTAATGTCATTTTAATATAAATAGCTAAATAATGAAATAGTAAATGTGAGCTTTTTTATGCAAATTTACAAATATCCCATCACATGACACCCTGACAGCCCACATATATGTCTACAATATAGACAAGTCCCCTTATGTTCCTCCATGTTTTTTCTAATATCGCCTTGTTATTGTCTGATAATTGCCCGTTTTTTTTATTGCCGAACAGCAATTTCAAAGTCAACACTTTTCATTTTTTTATCATTTTTTGTTGTTAATCCACAAAACAGAAGTTCGTTTTGTTTGTGGATAACTTTTGTTTCACAGGTCCAATTCATGTGGATAAAGTGGATAACCCGTTTACAAGTCTATTTTTCGTGAAAAAATTGTGTCCTCGATTTGTTGAATTGATGGATAATTCCCAAGCGAGTATTATTTTCAATTCATTGTTTCACGGCTTTTTGTGCATTTTGACAAAAGCTCCATTGTGGCTTGTTAAATAATTATCTGAAAATACGGCCTGTAATAAGGATAAAAGCCTTTTTCAGTTTTTTTCATAATAAAAGAGCACTGGATAAACCAGTGCTCTAAATAAATCTTATGTATTAGAAAATACGTCTTACTGCAAGTATTGGCTTGTAGTTAACATTTGAATAGGTAATACCTGTACGCTTATTAGAAGCGTGAAGCAATGTGCCATTGCCAGCATAAATACCTACGTGACCAGAGTAGCAAACGATATCACCAGGCTGCATCTCTGAAGTAGATACTCCATATCCTACGCTACGCATAGCGCTTGATGAATGTGGAAGGCTTATGCCATAAGCTGAATATACGCTCATAACAAAACCTGAACAATCAGTACCATTTGTCAGCGAAGAACCACCATATACATAAGGGTTACCAACGAACTGTGAACCATAGCTTACTACTGCACTTCCGCCTGATCCTGATGCTGCAGAATAACTCTTGCCAGAAGATGATGAAGATGAGGATGATGAAGAAGAGTTCTTTGAAGTAGCCTTCTTTGCTGCCGCTGCAGCTGCCTCACGCTCTGCCTTTTCCTTTGCAAGACGGGCCTCCTCGTGCTCCTTTGACTCAGCAGTAGTGTACTGAGTGGAAAGTGTAACATAATCCATGCTGACATAACCCTCGCCAGCGTCACATGTTACCTTAACCCAGCCTGAATCAACTGTAGACTCATCAATAACTACCACGTCATCATCAAGGGGAACCATATCGATAACTGATGAATCAGTAGTTGCCTGCTCACGAACATATAATGTCTCAGTATTAACCTTGGCAAGACGAGTGGATACTGACTTAGCCAGCTCCTCATCATTTTGTACTACATACTCACTCTTAACATAACCTGTACAATCACCAGATGTGATAAGAAGCCATGTACCGTCCTCAGCCTCAACTGAGTCAGAAACAGTAGCTGCTGAGTTGTTATATAACTTGCCTACATACTCGCTTTCAGCAGATGCCTCCGAACGAATATATACGTAGTTGTCAACCTGTGCAATAGCTATATTGGCATACTCACTCTCAGCTACCTCTGTAGCCTCGTTGTCTGCCAGCTGGCTCTCCTGCGCCAAGGTAGTCGCATTTGCCAAAATATCATTAACAGTAAGGGAAACACCTGCAAATGAAGAATACGCCGAGCTATCCAACGTACCCTTGCTTGATAAAGCGCTAATACCTGATGCTGCCTCAGCTCCTGCTGAAAGGGAAGCAACAACTGTAGCCGCTGCAAGTGTGTAGCTTATTGTCCTTTTCCAATTAAAAATCATTTGTAAAAAAGCCTCCAAAATTATTACGAACTTGTTACATCTTTGTCATTATAAATGCTATTTTCTAATGTGTCAACCCAGGAAGGCTGAAATGAACCATAACATTATAACTTTACAGGGACTGTAAATAACGGTCCGCTGATGTAACAGCATTTGCCCCATCAGCCGTAGCAGTAATAACCTGTCTAAGCTGCTTTGTGCGCACATCGCCTGCTGCATAAATACCAGCAATGGAAGTAATACCATCCTCTTCGGCAATAATATACCCCGCCTCATTGGTATCAGGCAAGCCTTGGATACCTGCAGTATTTGGCTCTGTACCTACCGCTATAAATACTCCATCCACAGCAACATTTGTAATATTTTCGTTATTTTTATTCCTGAGAGTCAAAGACTCCACACAAGCAGTGCCATTTATGGACTCCACCACTGTATCGTAAATTATCTCTATATTGGCTGTAGCCTTAACCTGGTCCTGCAGCACAGCAGCCCCTCTGAAAGCATCCCTGCGGTGAATAAGATAGACCTTGGCGCATCCTCTGGCAAGATACAAAGCATCCTCTAAGGCCACGTCACCACCGCCAACTACTGCGACAGTCTTTTCCTTAAAAAAGGCTCCGTCACAGGTGGCACAGTAAGACACACCCATACCTGACAGCTGGTCCTCACCTGCACAGCCTAGTCTCTTATTGGAAGCCCCAGTAGCTATAATCACTGTCTTGGCCTCATAAGTAGCCTTTCTGGTAACAAGCTCCTTATAATCGCCATGGTCAATAATACTTTTAACCCTGCCTGTAGCAAACTCAACAGAAAGCTTGTCACAGTGAGCACGCATTTTTTCACTGAGCTCAGGGCCTGACAAGCCTGGCAAGCCTGGGTAGTTATCTATCTCATAGGTAGATAAAATCTGTCCCCCGCTAAGAGGACTGGCATCAAGAATCAGTACATTAAGGCCTGCTCTTTTTCCATAAATGCCTGCTGCAAGACCAGCAGGTCCTGCTCCTATTACAACTATATCGTATCGCATTTTATCTCCTGTTATTTAGTTGCTATAGCTTCTGCTTCAAGAAGTACATCCTTTGGAATACGTGCCACTTCTATACATGAGCGAGCTGGAAATGGCTCTGGAAAATACTTGGCATATACCTCATTGATTGCTGCAAAGTCTTCCATATTTTTAATAAAAACTGTAGTCTTTACAACATTGGCCATTGATGTGCCTGCTTCTTCCAAAAGAGCACTCATGCTCTTAAATACTCTGTCGGCCTGAGCTGCTGCACCTTCTGGGATAATGCCTGTGGCAGGATCAACTGGAATAATACCAGATGTGTACACCATATCTCCTACCTGTACTGCCTGGGAATATGGTCCGATTGCTGCTGGTGCCTTGTCTGTTGAAATAATTGTCTTCATAAAATAATCCTCCTTAATTTGTCATAATCCCTGTCTTGGCAAAAACTACCGTCCAGAGATTTTATCATTGAATTAATCCTCTGCCAGACGAATCTTACCGCCCTCGAGAGTTATTTTTCTTTCCTTATATAAACGGCCAACTGCTCTTTTAAAAGCGGCCTTGCTAAGACCTGTCTCACGCTTAATAACCTCAGGTGAGGCTTTTTCTGTAAAAGGAAGCACACCTGCGTAGCTTTCTATAAGAGAAAGCAGAGCCTCGGCATCGTCTTCCATCTGAACATAAGCCTTGTCACGAATGGTAACATCACACTTTCCGTCTTCCTTGATGCCGGTAATTCTGACCATAATGACATCACCTATGCGATAATTTTTGGTGTCCTCATGACGAGGAATCATGGCTGAATATTTGTCCTCCAAAGCAACAAAGGTACCAAAATCATGGCCAAACTCATATATTCTCGCTTCCACCTCATCCCCCACAGCATATGGTGCACGGCGGGATAAAAGCTCGTATATGCCCTTCATAGAAGCACAAAGTCGCTGGCTTTTGTCTATGTATACCCTAACTAAAATCTCATCCTCTGGCTGGGGCTGACGGGTCATTTCTTTAAAAGGTAAAAACAAATCCTTTTCTAAGCCCCAGTCCAAAAAGGCTCCTACCTTATTGACCTGGCTGACTCTAAGAACTCCAAAGCTGCCAAGAGTAAGCTTTGGCTCTCTTGTTGTGGCAATAAGTCTGTCCTGAGAATCCTTATATATGAAAACAGATACCTCATCTCCGATGCTGATTCCCTCAGGCACCTGCTTTTTAGGTAATAATACCCTATCCTCTCCATCTGTAAGGTAAAGGCCGAAATCCACCTTTTTCTGAACTGTCAACTTCTGAAACTGTCCTAAATTCATTATCTGTACTCCACTATTGTGTATATCTCGTCTTCTTTTTTAAGTATTACCTGATATCCTTTTTCTAATTCTACCAAATATACCTGCAATTCATCAAATAACTGGGCTGCTTTTTTATAATTAATTTTTATTATGCTACAAGCAGCATCCTGCGGTAAAAATCTCCTGGTCACATCTATATAATAAGAATTATTCATATGGCCATTGGTGTCAATGTAATTTTCCTGGACGGTAAATGTGCCTGCCAATTGCTCTGACCCCTCTACCCTTAGCTTACAGCCTTCGAAATCAAACTGTGGTACCGGTATGTCGTCATGATATACCTCAACCATCTCAGATGATAATCTGCTTGGTTTACCAGAAGCCAGATCCATCAAAATCCACAAAGAGTCGGCATATACCAGCACCTGGTTATCCAAGTCACATATAGTATAAATACGATGGGCCAGCATGCCCTTTACCTGATATGGATATGTAGAAATCTTTATTTTCTGCCCATATTTAGGCAGCTTATTGATATGTATCTCATAGCTTGTGACAAACCAGCCTAACTGCCTTGGAACCAGGTATGAAAGCCCTACTCCAACTTCATCTGAATGAAAGCAGCTGCAATCCTGCAGATAGTTAATAAGCGGGCCATAGCCAAGCTGCTGGTCAGCCCCCACCTCACTGTAACTGATTCTGTCATTATATGAATACATATTGCTCCTTTTTGCTCATTATTTATATTCAAAGTCTTAATATGAAAAAAGACCTAAGCAAAAATGCTTAGGTCTTGAAGCTGGCCCACAAGGATTCGAACCTTGAAATGACGGAGTCAGAGTCCGTTGCCTTACCATTTGG
>CAVJHG010000028.1:20617-26162 GCA_963649335.1 bacterium | reverse complement strand
TCTGGCATCTTACGATTGAGAATCCTGTATTCATAAGTCTTAATGCCATGGGCATATCTAGGATGCCAATCATCTGCCACCTGCTCTGAGGATTGCACCACAATATCCCTTGGCAGGCGCTGATTGAGAGCAAAGCATATTCTGTCTGCAGGCATACGGGTAGAGGTATCAAATATACATACATTGCCCAGTGAATGAACTCCTGCATCAGTGCGACTTGCCCCAACAACCGCTATCCTTTCACCTAGCAAATCAAAGAGGGCTTCATTTAGCTTTTCTTCTATTGTGATTCCATTAGGCTGTATCTGCCAGCCACAGTAGCCTGTGCCGTCATAGGCCACCACCATTTTTACACGCATACTATATAAAAGCCTTTACCAGATAATACAAAATAAGATACATAAAAATACATATATAAGCCTTTTGATCCATGCTGTTATACTTAAGAGGCTTCATCTTGGTACGACCATCGCCACCGTTATAACAGCGAGCCTCCATGGCAAGAGCCAGGTCATTAGCTCGCCTAAAGGCTGATACAAAAAGCGGCACCAAAAGAGGCACCATAGCCTTAGCCTTTTTTATAAGACCACCAGTCTCAAAATCTGCACCTCTGGCTGTCTGGGCCTTCATTATCTTGTCGGTTTCCTCTATAAGAATAGGTATAAAACGAAGGGCAATAGACATCATCATGGATATCTCATGAACTGGCACTCCCACCTTTTTCAAAAAGCCCAGTGACTTTTCAAGGCCATCTGTCAGCTGATTAGGAGTTGTAGTAAGAGTCATAATTGATGTACCTATAATAAGCAATATCATCCTCAAAGTCATAACCACCGCATTTTTAAGTCCCACATCTGATATGGTAAAAATCCAAAAGGAAAAAAACTCCTTGCCAGGTGTCAAAAACAGATTGAAAAGGCCTGCAAATATAAGCAAAAATATAATACCCTTAAGTCCTTTTACCATAAATGAAAATGGCACATGAGAAAGCTTGATAACTCCATACATGGCTGCTACAAGCAGTACAAAAAGAACTATATTATCAAATGAAAAAATAGTGATTATAAAAATAAGTGTTCCAAATAACTTCACTCTGGGATCTAAAGAGTGAAGTATGGAATCTGCTGGATAGTATTGTCCAAGTGTAATTTCACGAAACATATTATCTTCCTTTAAGTGCAAGCCAAGCTTTAAACAGCCTTAAGTCTCGCCTGTTATTTTTATCTTTATTTAACATTGTGTTGTTAAAGTTATCTGTGAATATTCCAGACAGTTTTTAAATTTCAGCTATCTACCCAAAGCCTTAAGTATCTCCGCCTTTGCCTCATCCACTGTGGTAGCTCTAGTATCCACATCAAAACCTGCTTCCTTTAGGTCATTCATAACATAGGTGACCTGAGGTGCAGCAAGGCCCATTTTTTCCAACTCCTTATAGTGGGCAAAGACTTCCTTTGGAGTGCCATCATATACTGGTCTGCCCTGGTCCATAACAATAATGCGGTCCACGTAATTGGCCACATCCTCCATAGAATGCGACACCAATATAACCGTATCACGGCGTCTTACGTGCATAGATGAAATCATGTCAAAAATGTCATCCCTGCCCTTTGGATCAAGACCAGCTGTTGGCTCATCCAAAATAAGCACTGCCGGCTTCATGGCGATGACACCGGCTATGGCCGCCCTGCGCTTTTGTCCGCCTGACAGCTCAAAAGGCGAAGCCAAAAAAAGCTTTTCTGGAAGTCCCACCAGCTCCAAAGCCTCGTAGGCTCGCTTTATCTGCTCCTTATCATCAAGGCCCTGGTTCTTTGGACCAAACTTTACATCTTCAAATACTGTGGTTTCAAAAAGCTGATGCTCAGGATACTGAAACACCATGCCAACCTGAGTGCGAAGCTCCTTAATATCATAATCAGGGTCATAAATATCCTGACCATTGTAATATATATGACCTTCAGTAGCCTTAATAAGGCCATTGAGGTGCTGTACCAGAGTCGACTTGCCTGAGCCAGTATGACCTATAATACCCACAAACTCCCCGTCGTTGATAGTGAGGCTCACATCATCAAGAGCTGTCACCTCATAGGCAGTTCCTGGGCTGTACTTGTATGAAACATGATCTAGTATAAGTGCCATAACTACCTCCTGTCCTTGAGCTGTGACAAAGCCTCTACCAGCTCTTTTCTTGTAAGAATGCACTCAGGCAGTTCAAGGCCTGACTGTCGCAGCTCGTATGCAAGCAAGGTCACCTGTGGAACATCCAAGCTGTGTTCTTTTAAAAAGGCTACATCCTTAAATATCTCTCGTGGAGTGCCCTGGCTAAGCACCTGACCTTTTTCCATAACAAATACATAGTCGGAGTCAACTACCTCCTCCATGTAATGAGTAATGAGAATAACAGTAATGCCCTTTTCTTTATTGAGAGTATGGACTGCCCTGAGAACCTCTGCCCTGCCATCCGGATCAAGCATGGCTGTTGGCTCATCTAAAATAATGCATTTAGGCTCCATTGCCATAACTCCTGCAATGGCTACTCTCTGCTTTTGTCCACCGGAAAGCTTATTAGGAGAATGATCCTTGTACTTATACATGCCTACCATCTTTAAGGACTTTTCAACCCTTTTTATAATGTCCTCTGTAGGCACACCAAGATTTTCTGGTCCAAAGGCCACATCCTCCTCCACAACCGATGCAATAATCTGATTGTCAGGATTCTGAAAAACCATGCCGGCTGATTGGCGCACAGGGAAAATATTATCCTCCTCGGATGTGTCCAAACCATCCACCCATATTGTTCCTTCACTTGGGGAAAGCAGCGCATTGATATGCTTTGCGAAAGTAGACTTGCCCGAACCATTATGTCCAAGTATGGAAATAAACTGACCCGGCTCTACATTGATAGATACGTGATCGAGAGCAGTGTAGATTTCCTCTACGTTGCCCTCCTCGTCACGTCTGATATATTCGTGTACTAAATCTTTTGATTTTATAATTGACATTGGTACCCACTATTCCTTCCAGTTGAGTCTATGTAAATTACCTTGTGTTTCCAATTGTAAAAATGAATTTTGCCTCAGGGCTTCATATAAAACTATGGCCACTGAGTTAGATAAATTAAGGGACCTTATATCATGTCCCATTGGAATACGAATGCAGTTCTCCTCATTGTCTACAAGGATTTCCTCAGGTATGCCTGCGCTTTCCTTGCCAAACATTATGTAGCAGTCTTCTTCGTATGTTACATCAGTGTATTTTTTCTTGGCCTTAGTGGTAGCCATGTATACCTTGGCTCCTGGATTGCGGGCAAGAAAGTCATTCCAGTCATCGTATCGGAATACTTCCAACTTGTCCCAATAATCCATTCCGGCCCGCTTTATCATCTTGTCGGATAAAATAAAGCCCAAAGGCTCTATAAGATGGAGTCTGGCTCCAGCCGCCACACAGGTACGACCTATGTTACCTGTGTTGGCTGGCATTTCAGGCTCATGCAATACTATATTTAACATATAAACTCCTAAGACTTGTGCTGTCCTGCCCTAAGCTCAGTGATAAATTCTTCAATTCTGTCCATAGCAGTCTTGAGATTCTCAAGGGAATATGCATAGGAAATACGCACATTGCCCTCTCCACTGTCTCCAAAGGCTGTGCCTGGTACCACAGCCACCTTTTTTGCCATAAGAAGCTTGGTACAAAACTCATCTGAAGTCATGCCAAACTCTGCTATAGATGGGAAAATATAAAAAGCTCCAAAGGGCTCAAAGCACTTAATCCCCATATTCTTAAAGCGATTGAGCAAATATCGACGACGGTCATTGTACTCATCCCGCATGTGAGCCACATCCTCATCGCAGTCTCTGATAGCTGTAACAGCTGCATACTGGCTAGCTGTAGGGGCGCACATAATGGCAAATTGGTGAATCTTGAGCATCTGCTGAATAATAACCGCGGGGGCGCAAGCATAACCCAGTCTCCAACCGGTCATGGCATGAGACTTGGAAAAGCCGTTGATAAATACGGTACGCTCCTTCATGCCCTCAAAGCCTGCTATGGAAACATGTGGCTTACCATTGTAGTTGAGCTCTGAATATATCTCATCTGTGAGAACAAACAAGTCATATTTTTTTACCAACTCAACTATAGGCTCCAAATCCTCCTGCTCCATAATAGCTCCTGTAGGATTATTAGGAAATGGCATAATGAGTATCTTAGTCTTGTCTGTAATGGCGGCCTCCAGCTCATCTGGCTTAAGACGAAAATCATTGGCCTCTTTTAAAGGAATAGGTACTGGCACGCCACCAGCTAGTATAGTACAAGGCTCATAGGATACATAGCTTGGCTGAGGAATAAGGACTTCATCCCCTGGATCAAGCATGGCACGCAAGGCTATGTCAATAGCCTCAGAGCCACCTACTGTCATAACTGTCTCTGTTATAGGGTCATAGTGCAAGCCATAATGACGGTCTAAGTATGCTACAACCTCCTGGCGCAGCTCCTTAAGGCCCTGGTTTGAGGTATAAAAGGTGCGGCCTCTTTCAAGAGAATAGATTGCCTCGTCCCTTACCTTCCACGGTGTATCAAAATCTGGCTCGCCCACACCTAAGGATATGGCATCAGGCATCTCAGCAACTATGTCAAAAAACTTACGAATACCTGATGGCTTTATAGATGTAATTGTTTTGCTTAGTGGATCTCTCATGGTGACACCAGCTCTCTCTCATCCACATGCTTCTCAGCCATGATGGTACCGTGGTCCTTGTATTTTTTCAAAACAAAATTGGTCTGGGTAGAAAGGACTGAATCAAGTGGCGACAGCTTTGCTGAAACAAAATCAGCCACCTCACGAAGAGTACGTCCCTCTATAGATACCATAAAGTCGCAGCTGCCTGAAATAAGATATACTGCGTCTACCTCAGGGTAGTTGTAAATGCGCTCTGCCACCTTGTCAAATCCCATGCCACGCTGTGGTGTAACTCGCACCTCAATGAGGGCTGATACCTTTTCTACTCCTACCTTGTCCCAATTGATGAGGGTGGAGTATCCGCAGATAATGTGCTCTGCTTCCATAGCCTCCAGCTCTGTCATAATGGTAGCTTCATCTGACCCAAGCATCATAGCCAGATCCTTCATATCGATACGGCTGTTGTGCTCGATATAATTTAAAATCTTTTCTCTCATAAGATATGTTCCTTTTTCTATAAATCAAAAACTAAAAAAGCTAATCAAACTATTTATTAACTGATTGTACATCATATAGAGCATCTGTCTTTGGTGGCTCTAAGAATCTCACCTCGTCACCAGAGATAATGCGTCTGTCGTTGGAAGAGTTGGACTTTCCGATAACCGCGGATGCTACCCCCGCAGCAGACAGCTTTCTAACAAGACCATTGCCATCAGCTGTGGCTATAAGCATGGAGCCTGATGAAATAAGCTCATAAGGATTAATACCAAAGAACTCGCACACCTCTATGGTCTCCTGCTTAACAGGTATAGCCTTTAAGTCTATATCAAGACCGACCCCTGAGGCCTCCCCCATTTCCCAAAGAGC
>CAVJHG010000028.1:19096-20322 GCA_963649335.1 bacterium | reverse complement strand
ACTGCCTCAGTCACCTCAGTATGGCCTCCCATAACCTGAATATTATACCGCTTGCAGGCTGCATCAACCTGCTCCATTATAGCCTTTAGCTTGGCCTCCCTCATGCGTGGTGTCAAAAGAATGGTAAGCATAATGCCTACAGGCTCTGCGCCTGCTGATGCTAGGTCATTGACAGATATGGTTACTGCCAGCTCTCCAATGTCTGAGGCCGTGCCTGTAATAGGGTCTGTAGTCAGCACAAAGGCCTCGTCTTCTTTTAGCTCCACTGCTGCACAGTCCTCGCCTACACAAGGGCCTGTAACCACCTCTGGCCTTTTTGTATGTAATTGTTTGATAACAGAACGTTTAAGAATATTTTCTGGTAATTTACCTATTTCCATATAGTCTCCAATTAAAATCTGCTATTAAAACTGGCTATCTAACAATTTTATAACTGAAATTAAATTATGTAATCTGGCACAACTTCACTCTTTGAAGATTCCGAAAGTTTTTTGCTAAGGAGTTACCGTTGTATCAGTTGTTCCGCCGGTTGCATCTGCAGCAGTAGTCTGATCTGTGGCAGTAGTTGTGTCTGTTGTAGTTGTAGTCGTAGTATCTGTAGTTAGCGTCGTATTCTGTGTAGTGCTTGTATCCTCAGTTGGATTAGTCACCTGATACTTTGGTGTAATAGTAATAGGAGTAGAATTACTTACCCCTGGAGCCAAAACGGATATAGCGTAGGCTATCTGATTGCCATCCTGGGTAGCCACCGCCTGCAGCATCTGTGATGAAAGTGTAGCATCAGCAGAGGCAATACCTACAGTAACTGTTCTGTTGGAAGGATTGTAACGGCTGTTATTATAGACATCACGGCTCACTTCCTCACCATTTTCGTATACTATTTTCCAAAGACGGGCTGTATAACCTGTATGGCCACTAACTGTGGTAGTCATAACTCCTAAGGCTACATTTGGATCAGCCACCCAGGTAGTATTTTGCACAGTAACACCTGTAATCTCTGACTCGTATTCTACTGTACGGCTGGCATCCCTGTCTTCTTTTCCATATATATTAAAATGGACAGTAGAGCCATCACAATAGCCCTCAATGTATATAGGATAGTCCTTGTTGTTGCGAATCTGGAAATCCTTGCTTCCTGATTCTGAAATAGCTGCATCCTCCGAAGGCTTAACATAATTAACAACCATAGAATGGCATGATCTGGTAACAACCCCCAGCTCTGCCCC
>CAVJHG010000028.1:0-18849 GCA_963649335.1 bacterium | reverse complement strand
AAAAGATCTGTCATCTGCATCAAATCATCCTCAGTGCCTTCTGGTTCCTTTACCTCAGTAGTCAGCTCAAAGGAAGCATCACTGCCATCCCACTCATCTTCTATATACTTAACCAGTTGAGCTGCTGAAGTTGACACCTTGACAACCACACCTGACTGACCTTGATGATATACAAACTGGCCATTTTCTCTAGTGACATAATTGTCTGTAGCATTATCATTGACCTGGTCTGCCACAGAATCAAGATAAGAAATAACTGAAGCTGTATCAGCCGATGTAGACAAGGCAAAATCCTTGGTTTTACCAGCTGATAAATCAGTGCTGGCCTTATAACGCTCTATAAGATTGCCGGTAGAGCCATAGGTTGCAGCTTTGACAGTAGCATCGCTATTCTTGGCACATATATGTAAATCTGCTCCTGTAGCTGTCACCGACTGGCCATTAGCTGACAAGGTAAACTGAACATCATCGTAAATGGAGTACATGTCATCAACCACAACATCAGCCTCAGAAACTGTCATGCCGGACACATCTGTACCACCTATGGATATACCTGCAGGAATAATTCTGTCATCAGTAGTCTCCTCTGCAGTATCCTCATCAACTGCCTCTGTCATCTCTTCCTCTGATATCTCATCTGCATATACCACAAGGGAAGGTGCCGAAAAAGCAGTAACTGCTGTAATTGAAAAAGCGGATAATATACTTAAAAATCTTTTAAAATTAAACATATAAAAAACCTCTTATGTTAATATAAGTATGGAACTACCATGGTAATAACCATGCAAAGCACTACTACCACAAGTATAATTCCAGCTACAATCTGGTGCTTTCTTGAACGTTTCATAAAAATACCTCATTACTTAGGAGATCAATATGCTGACATTCCCATTTTTAACTATTTTTCTTATATTTATAGTGTGGCTTGCCATAAAAATAAAGCAATCAAAAGCAAAGCATACCAAAGATATGGATGACTTTTGGATGGCTGAAATGCAAGCCAACGCAACCCCTGCAAAAGATATTAAAGGTCTAAGTTATATTACCATTCCAATAGAAAAATTTCCATTAGATTTTAGTACTGATGAAGAAACAATGGATATAGAAAGCAGATTAAAGGAGCTTTCCACCCATCCTCTCCTTAATCTCACTGGAAAGACCAACACCGAAATAAAGGCTGCATATGGAGTTCCCAATTTTGAAACCATGTGCCAAATAGGGGAGGATTACGATGAAGCCACCTTACTTCTAGACAAATATGCTGCAAAGCTTGAGGAGGCAGGTAGAATAAATGATGTCATGGCAGTCTTAGAATTTGCCGTAGGCACCAAAACAGATATCAAGACCTCCTATACTCGTCTTGGCAAATGCTACAAATCCTTAGGCAAAGAAGAAAAGCTTGCCTACCTGATAAAGCAGGTAGAAGAAAGCAATCTCCTTTTAAAAAATACAATAATAAAAGAGCTGTCGGAATAAAACCGACAGCTCTTGTTATATTACATGAAAGACACTGGTAAGAAGTATCTCGGCTCCTGCTATCCATAAAAGAACAGCACCTATGACATAAGCCTTGGTCTTAATCTCAAACCCAAAATGAAAGCCAGTATAAACACCACCAATCACAACCACCACAGAAACAATAAGAATAATAAGTGCCAGCTGCCAAACAGTAGTCCCTACTAAGCCACAAACAGCACCAGCTGATAAAGCATATAGGCAGGCTGCTGTAACAATCCTTATGTAATCAAAGACCTTAACAGAATCAGCCCTGTGTTCCTGCACAAACTCACGTCTGATTGCCTTAACAATAAGCCTGATACCTAAGAGTGCACATACAATAACTGCAATAATCTCTCCATAACTGACAGGATGCTCCAAATACTTATAATAAGCAAGCAGCTTAAAAACTGCATATCCACCCAGGTAGAAGGTCAGCTGTAAGATAACTACCACAGCAACCACTATAGCCAGGGTCTTCTTGCGAACCTGGGCTAGCATAGCTCCCTGTATCTCCATAGCAGCAAATATATCAAGACCGATACCGGCCACAATTAACAAATTTTCAATCCAGGACATATTACCTCCGAATAAAAGAACTAAAAGTTACCACGAAATTATATAAAAAGAAATGCTTTTGAAAAATATTCAATGGCTGTGCCTTGTATTTTTTTAGAATACAAACCACTCAAATTGTATACACGAAGCAGTGAATTAATCCCAGCCAAACTATTTTCCCACCACTTCCCGGATAATCTCCGAAAAAGAGCCGTGGAATATCTTCAGGTATACATCAGTAAGCTCTTCCACCGGTATAACCATACCCTCTTTTATCCATTCTATTACAATATAGCCAACCGAATGGGCTATAAAATTGGCCACCACCTCGTTGGTAAGCCACTTATACTCCGCAAAATTGCTGAAGCAGTCTATGTCCAGATACTTTTGCACGCTATTGCTGATACAACGTGTAAATATCTCGTTGAAGTTATTTTGCCCCTCCAATTGAACTGCTCTTCTGTAAAACTCCTTGTCCTTTTCCATGGCCGTCAATATGAAGGTCACACCTTCCTTAAGCATGCCATTGGAAAAAAGGGGGTCAACAGGATTAAAAAGTTCATTGACAGTAATCCACTCCAAGAGCTCGTACTTATCCTGGAAATGGTTGTAAAAAGTGGGCCTTATAACTCCAGCCTTGTCGGTTATTTCTTTTATGGTTATTTTCTCTATAGGCTTGGTGACAGCCAGACTTTTCAAGCTCTCCGCCAATACTATATCGATAGCATTTTGCGACTGATTATTCATATACTCCCCTTCATTAATCGTCGTATTCTACTGTAACATAGAAGCCTTTTGGGGTCTCCTTTATATCAACTACCTTGCCTTCCCTTGCCGAAATGCGCTCTAAGGTAGTGTAATTACCAGACATGGCAAAGGACCTGCCCAACACATAATAGTAGGAATTGGGCAAATCGTACTCTGCAATAGGAAGCACATCACCTATCTCAAGAAGGCCTGTGCGCTCCATCTTAAACTCCATCTGTCCCATAAACTAGAAGACATCCTCCTCACTGACAATAGTGGAATCTACCACATCACGGTTAGCCTTCTTAACCCCGTGAACTATACCTATATCTGTAATGCCATCATAGATAAGCATAATGCCGATAAGGCGAAATACCAGGCTTACAAGACCAAAGGCCTTGCCAATACAAAGGAATCCAAGAATAATATTAATTGCTGCCAATACATAAGCAATCCATGCATGGCTTGCATTAGCCTTGCTGCCCTCTAAGGCCAGGCTCAAATCCTGAACTCCGTGAACTACCATCATAACACCTATGACAATAGGAATAATGGTAAGAACCGCCTGAGGACTGGCATATATCCAAATACCAATAAGGGCTATAATACCTCCCACTATAATGCCAAGTATATTATTTCCAAAATCAACTATCTGGCTGATAATCATAACCGCACCGGCAAAAACAATAATCAAGGCTATCACCTTACCTATGGCTGATATAGACTGCTCCGGATAGATAAGAAGGAGAAGACCAATAACCACACTTATTACTGCTGATAATGTAATATTTAAACGCATCTGTTTGATTTTTTCTTTCATGACAAACCCTCCATGAATATAAACATTTGTTTAGTATTTTATATCTTATTCAAAATACTAGCAAGCTTTTCAAAGACAAATGGGGTATAATTAATAAAACTTTAACAATTACAAAAAGGACAACTCTATGACTACCTTTTCCTGCTGCATGATAGTAAAAAATGAATCCAAGGTGCTGGCCCGCTGCCTTGATTCCATAGCCGATCTTATGGATGAAATCATTATTGTAGACACTGGCTCCACCGATAACACAAAGGAGATAGCTGCCAGATACACAGACAAAATATATGATTTTGCCTGGACTGATGATTTCTCTGCAGCCCGGAACTTTTCTTTTTCCAAGGCTACCATGGACTATATATATGCCCCTGATGCTGATGAGTATCTAGACGAAGAAAACCACAGGCAGCTTGCCCTTGTAAAAGAATACATGGACCCTGCCATAGAGATCGTGCAAATGATGTATCACACTGTCTCAGAAAACACAGTCCTTAATATTACAGATGAGTATAGGCCCAAGCTTTTCAAGCGTCTTCGCAGCTTCACCTGGATAGACCCTATTCACGAAACTGTCCGTCTAGAGCCTCTTGTTTTTGACAGCGATATTGTTATTACTCACGCACCTGCCGGCGGTCATGCTAATAGAGATTTTACCATATTTAAAAAAGCGATTCTAAAAGACGGGGGTCTATCTGATAAGGTCACCCTTATGTATGCCACCGAGCTTATTAAAAATGGCAAGCAGGGGGATTTACAAGAAGCTAAAGACTATTTTTATGACTTGCACCAAGGCCATCCTGATGAAAATATTAAAATTGCCTCTGCCTGTGTGTTAGTAAGAGAAGCCAGACTTGCCCATGACAAGGCGGCCATGGAGGCCCTTCTAAAAGACTATCCGCTCACTATCACCAGTGAAATATACTTGGATCTTGGCCTCTGCTATATGGATGAAAAGGACTATGAAAAAGCCATATCCTTCCTTAGCTTGGCAGCAGAGGAAGCCCCATATATCCTGGATGTACACAGCTGTGGGGACTTAGCCTTATCTGCTCTTTGCAGCTGCTTTGAGGCCCTGCTTGCACTCGAGTCTACCTCTGAAGACAAGGCCTACTACTCCTCTAAGCTAGCAAGCTGTAAAAAGGAGCTAACCCAGTGGCAGCCCCCAAGGGAAAGCAGCCCATTATATTAATTTGATAGTCCTGCTTGCTACTTTCCATATTCTCAAACCCTTAGAAGCCCAAAGCCTCCACCACTGAGAAGCCCAAAGCTTCCACCACCACGTCAAAAAAAGTCGCCCCTGAAAGGCGACTTTTTTCATGTAATTATTAAACTATCTCTGCTTTGGCTTGCCCCAGAAGGCTACTGCCACTGTACCTGGTCCTGTATGAGAACCGATGGTAGGACCTATGTCAAAAATGCGTATTTTTTCTTTAAGATGTGGAAACTGGGCCTCCAACATATCTGCCATGTCCCTGGCATCATCATAGCACTGGGAATGGGTAATAAATATATTCTCAGAGTAATCAGCTCCGCCCTCAGCCCACTCCATAAGAGTTGAAGCCATAGCCTTTTTAACCATCTTTTTGCCTCGGCACTTGCTGCGAGGAATCAGCTTACCCTCGTCATTGATATTTAGGAGAGGACAAATATTGAGCGCTGTACCAAACCAGCCTGACACCTTGGATACACGTCCACCTCTTATAAAAAAAGTAAGGTCGGTTGTGAAAAACCAGGTGTTTTGATTCTGTCTGTGAGACAGGGCAAAGGCTTCAAGCTCATCTATAGATGCTCCCTCATCCCGAAGCTGAGCCAGCTTGTCCAAAAAAAGACCATAGCCAGAGGAAGCTGTCAATGAATCAATGACTATTATCTTGCGGTCCGGATACTCTTCTCTCAGCTCATCTGCTGCAATAAGGGCAGAATTAAGCACCCCTGAGATACCGCTTGACAAGGTGAGATGGATAATATCCTGGCCCTTGTCCAAAAATCCCTTGAAATAGGTCATAAACTCATCCGCATTGACCTGGGATGTACGGGTCATGGCTCCGTCAACCATACGCTGATAAAAGTCCTCTGCAGAAATAGACTTATACAAATCATCTGTATAGGCTACATCATTCATATAATAGTGAAAGCATACATACTGAATATTTTTTTCAGCTAAATACTCAGCACTGACATCTGCTGTGGAGCAGCAGCTTATTACATAATCGCTCATAATTTCTCCAATCGAAAGCTTAACAGAATCAAGACTCTCTTGACCGAAAGACTCAATCCCCCCTAATAGTTACTAATGCCTGTCAGGTCCAATATACAAACCTGCGCAAAAGTATACTAGGATGCATTAGAAAAAACAATAGCCTTATGTAAAATAGTCTATAATATAGAAACCTTAATATAGAAATGCCACAGCTTACGCTGTGGCATTTGCTTTTACTTATTAGAACGTCTCCAAATATGCATTTTCTCAGCTTCCTTAATCAGGTCATCTCTGAAATCAGGATGAGCTATGCCAATAATTTTTTCTGTACGCTCCCAGGTAGACAGGCCCTTGAGGCATACCTTGCCATACTCAGTGACAAGATAATGGGTATTAGCTCTGGTGTCAGTAACAATAGAGCCAGGGTTAAGGGTAGGTACTATACGGCTCTTTAGCTGGCCATCCTTGGTAGTAAATGAAGATGAACAGCAGATAAAGCTCTTACCACCCTTGGAAAGATAAGCACCAAGTACAAAATCAAGCTGTCCGCCGGCTCCTGAAATGTGCTTGATACCTGCAGACTCAGCATTAACCTGACCAAAGAGGTCCACATCAACCGCATTATTGATAGAAATAAAATTATCAATAGCACTGATAGTGCGGATATCGTTGGTGTAATCCACAGGGGCACTCATAAGCTCAGGGTTTTCATCCATGTAGTCGTACATTTTCTGAGTACCGGCACCAAAAGCATATACCTGACGGAAACGGTCAATAGATTTCTTGGCACCAGTTATCTTGCCTGCACGGGCTATATCTACAAAGGCATCTACATACATCTCTGTGTGAACACCCAAATCCTTCAGGTCTGATTCGGCTATCATAGCACCAACTGTATTAGGCATGCCACCGATACCAAGCTGCAGACAAGCTCCATCTGGTATCTCCTCCACAATAAGCTTTGCCACAGCCTTGTCCACATCAGTAGTTACAGAAGATCCCCCCATCTCAAGCATGGCTGGATTATCGCCTTCTACAATGGCATCTACCTGTGATACATGTATACCCTCCTCGAAGCCGCCTAAGCAACGAGGCATATTTTTATTGACCTCAACAATAATGTGCTTAGCAGTCTCACAGGCTGCCATAAGGTGTGATGCATTAGGTCCAAAATTGAAGTAGCCGTGATTATCCATAGGTGCCACCACCATCATAAGGACATCATCTGGCTCTATATGTTCACGATAGTAACGTGGCAGCTCAGAATAACGAATAGGTGAATAATAAGAGCATCCACGAGCAATAAGCTTGCGCTCAATGCCACCCATGTGCCATGAGTTCCAGCAAAAATGCTCTCCTGCATCTTCCCTCTCGAATATAGCAGGCAGCTTCATGAGAATACCGCCCCTTACCTTGATGTCACGGAGCTCGTCTGTACGAGCAGCCAATGCCTTATCTAAGGCATCTACTGTACCAGTACACCAACCATAATCCACCCAATCTCCGCTCTTAACTACCTTGACAGCCTCTGCTGCTGTAGTAAGCTTGCTTGCATATTCTTTTCTAATATCCATGCCGTCCTCCCGATTATGTACAGCAAAGCAAAACAATGACTCCTTAACCTTGTTTGCTCCCTGCACTTTGTTAAAAAATTATCAATACTCATATTTTACTATCTGTTGCAAATATTATCAAGTCTTATTATCAAATACTTTACTGACAAAAAACTCCCAGCAGAAAGTCTTTTCCGCTGAGAGTATCCGCTTCCTTTTACTGCTTTGACATAGACATAAGCAGATTAATCATCTCTATGTCTGACTCCTGCACTCGCAGGTTAGTCTCTATTTTTTCGCCGGCAGGATCTGTAATAGATATCTCAATTACTGAACCTGGTGTCATAATCTTGCTTTCTGCTGCTGCGAAAAATGGCAAAAGCTTTGGATGATTGGCATTGAATTTAGATGCTGCACTCTTAATTTTAAATAAATCTGCTGGATTAAATCCCATAAATATAACCTCCTAAAAATAAATGATATATAAAACAAATATAACTTAACTCAAGTATTTTTTAAGCAATGCTTTAAGCTCTTCTTCCTTGATAGGCTTACTGATATAGTCTGCAAAGCCATATGCTTCGTATTGCTCTTTTGCCCCCACTACTGCATTGGCTGTCTGCATTACCATAGGGGTATCATGATTTGGATTGTCTGATAAGGAGTCAACTATCTCCTTAAGTCGGATGCCATCCATGCCCGGCATAAGGTGGTCTACGAAAACCAAATCGTACTTGTATTTTTCAAGATATTCTAAAGCTTCCTGGCCCCCCTTTGCCATGTCCAGCTCTACGTCGACGCTCTTTAAAAGCATGGCAAAGACCTTTAGGTTGATATCCACATCATCTACCACCAGAATACGGCCGGTAACAGTTAAGACCTCATCTCGATTGCTTACACGTCTGTCACCATTTGGTCCCATGGAAAATACTCCACATGGCTCTATAGAGCGAATTTCCTGCGGGATAACTACTGTAAAGGTAGAACCCTTGCCATAGACTGACTCCACAGCTATATTGCCATCCATCAGCTCCACAAGCTGCTTGGTAATGGCAAGGCCAAGTCCCGTACCCTCTATATTTTTATTACGATAATCACTTATACGCTGAAAGCTGTTGAATACATTTGGAATATTTTCCTCACGAATACCAATGCCAGTGTCTGTAACAGCTACAAGCATCATCAGCTTGCCATCTGTTATTTTTCCCTGAACAGATAAGGTAATACGACCTGCCGGCGTGTATTTTATAGCATTTGTAAGCAAATTGGTAATCACCTGAATCATGCGCTGGCGGTCACCCCTGAGTATAGATGGAAGAACGTCATCCACCTCCACCACCAGAGAAAGCTTGTTGGCCTTGGCTCTAGGTATCACGAGACTGTAGCACTCTCGCAGCATGTCAATCAAATCATAATCCGCTGACTCTATCTCTATCTTTCCGGAATTAACCTTTGCCAAATCCAGTGTTTCATTGACAATACTAAGCAGGTAGTTGCCGGCGCCATTTACATCACGGGCATACTCTAAAACATTTTGATCCTTACTTTCACGAAGAATCATCTTGTTCATACCAAGTATGGCATTGATAGGTGTGCGCATCTCGTGGGACATACGGGACAAAAACTCTGTGCTGGCCTTGGAGGCCTCCTGAGCCGCAAAATACTCATGCTCCATATGGATAATATCCTTGTAAGCCCGGATATATGCTGTCAGCATCATTATCACAAGACCTACACAAACAATACTTCCACCCATGGATACAGGCCTTGTAGTGTAATACCATATCTGCATGATGGCAGACACGATAAGTATCAATATACCTATAAATTCTATCCAGTATTCCTTCACATAGCCCTTTTTGATATCCGGAATCACCGTCACAAGATATACCACAATTGTGGCTATAATAAGCATAAATGAATATGGCAAGGTATTGACCAAATCCACCCCGGCAATGAGCTGCAAGATTATACCCACGAAGGATAAAACTATATCAAGCACGCTTATAATCATGTATAAAATCTGATTGCGCTTTTTTTGCAAAGCATTGACATACATGGAAAAAGCAAAGGGAATAACTATAAGAGAAAGGTAAGTCATATTGGAAAAGGCAGAAAAATTAGGCACCAAAAACTGCCGCACATTGGACTCCGCCATAACCCATATTCCACAAAAAAGGACTCCCCAGCCTGCAAAGCCCAAGGACATAGTCTGGCCATAGACTCTCTTAACCACAAAGCCTGTAACCATGGCGAGGAAGCCTAAAATAATCATCATAAAGGCGCACAAAAGCTGTATCGACTGAGTGTGTACCATATCAAAGGCTATACCAAGCTGACTGCCTACCAAGACCTCATCCAGAACGCCTGTATAATTATTGTTGCCCTTTAACACAAGGGTAAGTGTCTTGCCTTGATCCCATGGATGCAAAGGAATAAATACCTGTATTCCTGCAGAAGAAGAGCCAAAAGGTCGTGTAGACACCGTGGTATATTCATAACGCAGCTCATCTTCCACATAAGCATATACATCCTGCTTGGCTGAGTCAAAGGTCATGTATATATCTTGAGAAATATCCATATTAAGTGTGGTTGCTATGGTAACCTCACTGACTGTCTTATCAATATCAAGATGGGTAGGAAGGGTAATGTCCACCGTCCCCCTGTCGGTAAGCCACTGCCAGCTGCCAGAGTAAGGCTCCACCCCAAAGTCCGTAAAGGTACGCTCATTTGGGTAAGCCGCCTGACTCCAAAAGGCATATATTAAAAACAAAACGGTAATTATTCCACCGATGACAAGAATCAGTTCATATATCACACTATTAGTTTTTTTCATGTAGTTCTCCTGACAGCTCGGGATTTGTGTAGACTTGTATATTTTCTTACATCATACACGTTTTCATTATAATTATTCACACAATTTTCCGCAACACATGGACAGCATAAATCCACTCATAGATTGACCTGTTTTTTATGGCAATCCTACATGCCAACAAGACAGTCTCCTATACTTTTGAATATTAAAAAAATATTAAAAACGACAATTTCAAAACTTAAAATGCTATAATTCGGGATACAAAATAAAGGTTAAAATAAGTATTTAATACAGGTTCTGAAGTTGAAGAAAATACACACTAGAAAAAAAGGTAAAATTAAATACGCCCTGCTGCTTCTGTTGCTACTTGCTCTTTTAATTTTTAAAGTGGCATATGATTCAAACCCAGGTGTCAGGCTACTTATTTCAGTTATTACTTTTTCAGAAAACACCCTAAAAAGCCCTGAATATTTGGCCTACAACATAGACCTGATGGATTTGTTTCAAAATTACATGAACGCAGATACCAGCTATGAGGGCAAGGCTTACATAAAGGAAGTACAAGGCTTTAACTACTCTGTTTCAGGCACAATTGCAGGACAAAGATCCATGTCTAAAAGGCAAATGTCCTGCGAATCAGACTTGACTGTTCTTGTAGCAAAGCTTGGGGCCATCAATCTTTACGCTAAGGATGAAACAGTATATCTCACAGCTCCTATGCTGGGCGATGATGTAGCATACGGTTTTGATACCGGCTGTGACCTTTTCAAAAAGGCTCCACAGCTCACAAATGATATTGACAGACAGTGGTTTAGAGACAATGCCAGCAATATATACAACTTCATCAACTCCATAGAAATAAAGCGTACCAACTCCATCTACACAGATGAAGATAGCACTGAGGCCCGCCGCTATGATATCCATATCCCTGCAGGTCAGGGCGACTTTATCTGGCAGCTTCTTGGCATGGATACTCCCGACTACGACATAGACTGCTCCATTTACTTGGACAAATATTCTCAGACAAGGAAAATTGTCTTTGATCTATCCCATAGCCTTGATGGCGCCACCCTCACAATATATGGCGACCACCTGTCCACCATGGAAATGTATATCCCCTTACCTGACAGGGAACGGGCCATCATCAATATCAAGCGTGACGGCACCATAAAATATACCAACTGCTTTAACTGCACCGATACCTACTATGCCAACAATGGCAAGACCTACACCTGCACCTCAACCATGGTCCTTAATTTTCAGGATAATGGCTTAAAAGGGGAGCTTAATAACATAGTAGTTAAACGAGGCAATATGGTTATTGGAGAAGGCTACATGAATGGAAAAGTCACTCTTGATACCAGCAAAAAAGAAGTGTTTAGAAATGCATCCGTAGATTTATCCACCGTAGAAACTATGGACTGGAAGGCACTCCGGGATGATACAGCAGGCTTCATTGACGATGTGCTTGCCAAGTCCAATGCAAACCTGTCCATATTTAAATAAAACTCCGGTTTGTGAACCCCTAGAGGACCACCCCCACTTACACCAGCACTGCCCTTATACTCGGCGCAAGGGATGGGCTAGTCCTCTAGGGGTAATTTGCATCTATTGATAATTAACCTTTATTTTCTGTTATATCATGCCTTCTTAGATGTTTTTAAGCAATAATCTATAATGAAGTGTGTATTTTCTCAAATTATGACTATGCCTAACAGGGATTCTTGTCGTATACTTATGCCTAATTAAAGAGTAATAATTTTGAGCATACAAAGGAGAATAATGTCTATGCCAAGAGAAGGATATATTACAAAAGGGAATATTGAGGACTATAAAAACCAAGCGCCTCAAATAGTTGAAAATGAACAATTCCAGGACAAACAAAAAAGCGAAGAATGGCTTGCATATAATAAGATGCAGACAGAATCCAAAAACTTGATCGACAACAAGAGAACCTCTAGCTCCGGCCAAACCAAGGATGATTCTGTACTAATGCAGAATGTCAAAGAATCTCTTGGCAAAATCACAAAATTTTATACTGATACTCCTATCCCTGCAAACGAAGAGACGTTTAACGCCCAACTAACACAACTTCAAAATGATTATAAGAACCTTCAAAATAACTGTCAGGTCTACTTAAATGCACGGCATAGCTTTTGGAAAGGCATCATAAGAGGAGAAGGCTACCGCCGCTACAAAATGGTCCAGGCAGCCCAGACAAAAGCCTACGTGGAGCTGGCCCTTCTTAAAAATCGTGCCCAGCTTATTTATAATGATTTTAAGGGTGTTACTGAGGATTCAGACCGCCCTTTGTGGGTCAATGCTCTAGCTGAAGCCCGTACCTCCCATCTTGATTTAACACAGGAAAAAACCGGAAAAATAGAATACACCGGTGGAAATTGCAACAGCGTCATCAAGATAACACAACAAACAGGAACTGTGGCATTCATCAAAGAAGAAACTAGGAATATTCCAGCAGCCAAGTACACTGATGCCTACATTGAAAAATTGCTAGAATCTGAACTGGGTCAAAACTTCTTGAAGGAAAACAATTTAGAAGAAAAAGACCTGAAAGATATAATCAACGCCTTGTCCACGACGTTTTCAAGAAAAGATTCTGAACTTGTTGATAAATTTTTTAATAATTTGGGGCCAAAAACATACAGTGCAAAAGATATGAGAAAAGAAGCTGTTATAAACAGGATGCGCGATTATTTTTTAGATGAAAATACTACAATAAATAATAAAGTTTTAAACTTGCTTGATAAAAAGAAGTTAGGATATGATATTTTCGGAGAATTTGCAGAATATTTTTACCTGCACAATCTGTCACATAATATCGCTAAAAACAATGTAAAAATGGAAAAAGGCGCAAGTATCACTAACCGAAATGTGGCAACCAGACGCCTTGCAGAACTACTAGGTGTGCCAGAGCTCGTCCCTGCAACCCAAAAGGTAAAATATAAGGATCAAAACGGAAAAGATCGCTATGGAATCATTATGGCCCAGGCCAAAGGCGAAGAGCTGTATGAAGTCAATGAGAAGATTAAGAAGAAGACTTACAAATATAAATATAATGACCTAGTATTCCTGCAAATGAACACCTTGGAAATTTTAGATGTAATAGCAGGACAAACCGACCGCAATAATTCTAATATTTATGCCGAATTCGATGAGAAAAACAAGGTCACAAATATCAGAGCCATTGATAACGACATGAGCTTTGGAAAACTCACTTACAATGATATTAAAAAGACTAAAAGACGATTTTTGAATGCCTTAGAAGACAAGGACGGCTTTTGCAAATTAAAGGTAGTAGACAAACGACTCTATGACAGTCTCATGGTTCTGACGGATGAAATGGTTGATTATGTTTTTGCAGATCTTCTCTTAAAGGACGAGCTCAAAGCATTAAAAGACCGCATCAAATGTGTAAAAAAACTACTAAAGCATAGTAATGAAAAAGACAAGGACAACCTTAATAATTCGCGATTCTATGTCAGTGATCCAAAAGATAACATTCATTATGTCGTCAACAATGCAAAAGCAAAACAGAGAACGAATCTGGATCAGAATGGAATAAGCTGCTATTTGACGATAAATTATCTAATATGAGTTTGATGATTTCTAAATAAACCATTAAGGATGCAATTCACAAGCTGGCAATTAGAACAAAATCTTATACCAGCCTGTAGGCTGCATCCTTTATTTTTCTCAAGAAACAAAAAAGGCAGGCCGTCTTGTTATATGAACGCCTACCTGTTATCCGATTTGCTAATGTTGTCCTCTATAATATTTGTTACTTTTTGCAAATCGTTCTTCTTTACACCCCTTACTTTTCCTCACAAACCTGAAAGATGAAAAACTTAAGATAATAAGACTCATCCGCAGCCCAAAGGATTGGGTGGTCTGGGGCCTGGGTACGAAACTCTATCTGGCGCAGCCTCTTGTGGGCAGCCTTGGCTGCCTGAGCTACTGTCTGGGCTAGAAGGTCCTGGGTCATAAAGTGGGAGCAGGAGCAGGTGGCAAAATAGCCACCGTCTCGCACCAGCTTCAAGCCCTGTATATTTATCTGACGATAGCCCTTAATGGCATTCTTGGTAGCCTCACGAGACTTAGTAAAGGCCGGTGGATCCAAAATCACCAGGTCGTACTTTTCCCCCGCCTCATTGAGACGTGGCAGCTCATCTAAGACATTGGCTGCCCTAAAATGCACCCTGTCCGACAAATTATTGCGAGCTGCATTGGCGGTTGCCTGAGCTACAGCGTATTCAGATATATCAAGGCCTGTAACATCTGTAGCTCCGGCCAGACCACAATTAAGAGCAAAGGTACCCATATGGGTAAAGCAGTCCAGTACCTTAAGACTACCTGCTCCGGCAAGGTTGTATGAAGATTCAAGTGCTCCTTTTACTATCTTTTGCATGGCAAGGCGGTTATACTTTTGGTCCAGGAAAAAGCCTGTTTTTTGACCATTTACCACATCCACCATATAGTTGACTCCATTTTCAACTATCTCGACATCAGTGTCAAAGCTTGCCTCAGGCGAAAAACCAGTCTCCTTGCTGTATAAAAAGCCCTTGTGCGGAAGCATACCCTCTTTTTTTCGCACAGCAGCATCACTGCGCTCATAAATACCACGGACTGTAAAGCCATCTGCTTCCATAATATCAACCAAGGCAGACAAGACTATGTTAAGAAGCTTATCCATGCCAAGAGACAGACACTCCACCACAAGGATATCAGCATACTTGTCTACCACAAGACCAGGCAGCCAGTCTGCTTCGCCAAAAATAAGACGGGTACAATTCATATCCTCCCCTGCCATAACTGTCTTGCGATAATCCCAGGCATTCTTTACACGCATTCTTAAAAAATCTTCGTCTATCAGCTGGTCCTTTTTGCGAGACAGCATTCGGACTCTTATTTTGGAGTTATCATTAATAAAGCCCCGGCCCATGACATATCCGTCAAAGTCATGAACCAGGACTATATCTCCATTGTTATAGGAGCCCATAATAGAATCAATCTCGTTATCAAATATCCAGGCACCGCCAGCCTTAATAGTGCGACCTTCGCCTTTTTTTAATACTACTACTGCTTCCATGGACTCTCCTATATATATTGCTCAATAAAATCAGTCAACTCATCTGCAGTCACAAGACCTACATTCATACCGGCTTTAACTCCATCCTTTAGCACTACCACAGCAGGGATGCTCATAATGCCATACTGCCTTGCAAGGTCCGGATTTTCATCGGTGTCAATGGCATAAAAGGATGCCTTGCTTGCCATGTCCTCTGACACCTCCTCAATAATAGGTGCCAGCATCTGGCATGGACCACACCAGGTAGCATTGAAATCAACTACCACTATACCTGTCTTATCGATTGCATTAAAAGCTTCTGTATTAATCTTTGTAACCATAAATTGTCCTCCTTAAAATCATGAACCCCATCTCTTGCCAACTCATATTTTTCGCTATTTTCTATAGTTTAATCATTTGTGTATTCACACTGATAGCACTGTACCCAGTAATCAGTCACTGGCTCTCCAAAGAGATATTTATAAAAATCTAGCTTACCATTGTCATCCACAGCTACATTAATGTATTCAGCCCCCTCTGGAAGGAGCTTTATCATCTTTGCCAAGAGGGACAATATTTCCTGTTTTTGCTGGGATTTTGGACTAATGTATAAGTTGATTAGATTGGCTTCAGAATCAAACTCGCCCTGACCAAGTACCGCCGCCTCTATCTGACCATCTCTAAGAGCAAAAAAGCTATTCTTTGGATTGCACCTAAATAATAAATCATCTCTAAGTTTTTGATTTATAATGCCTTTGCTTTGTCCTAAAAAATATTTAATCTCATTGGCTGTAAGCTGTTCAAAGCCTCCAGCATCAACGGCAACAACTTTTTTTAATACCGGCTGCTCTAAAAGGTCTGCTTTGCGATATTGTAAGACATGCCAGTCAAGCTGGACAGGAACAAAATCCGCCATCTCCAAAAACACTGTTAAGTCATTAATCTCCTCTATGGTCCCCATAGGGCATGCAATGATTTTGTTGATTCCCAAAGGCTTAAATACGCCCTCTATATATCTAAGGAGTCCTAGGGCATAGTCCTCTAGTCTTTTCTCCTCAAGAGTATATATGTAAGATAATTCAATAGTGTCCCCCATCCTCTCATCACGGGTTACTGCTGCAACTGTAACAAAAGAATCATCTTCCTCTCCAATAGCAATCCAACCTGAATGTTCCTTAATCTGAGTCATGACATAATCACTCAAAAAGCTTAAAGTCTCTGGAAGCTGGTCTGCTGTAAGTAATGTGTATTCCATAAAATAACCTCGAATTAATAATGTGAAATAAAATAATTAGGCAACAAAGTAAACAACTATGGTAACAAAACATGAATACTTATTAATTTTAGTATAATTTTCATTTTTTTATAGTATAATTGTACTTGATAACATTATACCATTTTTTAATTGAGAGGTAAAATATATGGATTTAACAACAATTGAAAAAGAAAAGTCAGAAGAACTCAATCAGATTAATACCGTAGAAAATGCTGAGATTCAAATCAATAAGCCAAATCAGAGTCTTAACAATCTTGATAATAGTAATAACCTTGCAATTAATAAACAGTCTTTTGACGTAAAATTAAATACCATAGGTATAAGTGAAGGAGAGTTAAATGCTTTAACTAATAAGCTTATTGCTTTAGAATTACAAATAGATCAAGAGCATAAGGCTCTTATAAACTCTAGCACTTACAAAAATATGGTAGCAAAGACAAGCAAATTTCTACAGGATGATAATAACAATGACAACAATGAAGAAAATAAAAATCTAGAAGACAAAAATAAGAAAAAGAAGGATAACTCTCTTATAAAAGACGGTAGCACCATAACTACCATTCGTTGCCATGAATTGTTAAATAACACCAAGGATGCTATCAAGCTTTGTCTTTCACAAATTTCTCCAGAACAAATAAATAAAAAAAATTGGGACGAAGCTATTTCCTTAGTTGAAAATAGTTATATTATTAACCAAGATATGGCAGATAGATTAAACAAAATAACAACGCTGGAAAATCGCTCCGAAGATGAAATAAATAATGCTGAGGGAAATATAAATAACTTATGCAGTCAACTGCTTAGTTATTCAAGTTGGGGCAATTCAACATATTTTAAGAATGTAATTAAAGCTATTAAAAACTTCCAGAAGCTTCCTGCCAAAGCAAAAACTGCTGATGCAACCAATACCCTTTATGCTGCACTAAACACCTATATACAAATTCGTTCTAAAAATGGAAAAAAGAAAAACTATAAATGGCCTTCCGGTGCTAAACGAGTAGATTTGGCTGATAAACTAAGAAAAGCTCTAGAATCCAACTACATAATAAGCAATACAATGTTTACTGCAGATGTTCAGGCTTCTGCCAATGAAATTAAAAAACTTTCTATAGGTAAAATTCAAACAAATATAAATGAACGAGTTAACAAAATGGCAGGCAATACACATCCAGATATTATTAAAGAAGAAGCGGCAGCTAAGTCCAGATATGGTGAAATTTATCATTTAATAATTACAAAGAATATGCTTGAGCCTAGCTATGTGAGATCCCATATAGAAGAATTCCAAAAGTACATTAGACTTATTAATAAATGTAAGGAGGATCTTGACGCAGACACGCAATACCAATCATCTAGCAAGCTTTACCAGCTATATTTCGATCAGGCCAAAATACTATATGGTAAATATAAATACTTAGAAAACTATGTAGAGCTCTGTAATGATAAAAATAGTACTGCAGATGATTTAACTGACGCTCGGTCTGCAATTCAAGCTTGGGATGGAGATCCTAAATATATAGATTCAGCAAAAACTTACTATAACTACCTAGAAGAACAAATAAAATGCCAATCAATAATTCTAGATAATTTTAAGAATATTGAGAAGGATCCATTAAAGCAAATTTCATCTGATGAAGATCGTTTTCAAGCTCTTATTAAACCTTGGAAAACAAACGAAGACGGGACTCCTGCAACTGATGAAGATATGAAAATTTATAAAGAAAATCTCCGCTTATTCTCTACAATGTATCTAGGCAATAGTGACGAATACTTAATTGCAGCAAAAGAATTTATTGAAAGCTTTCTCACTAACTATTGTTTTCAAGACAAGGATATGAACAAAAAATCCTGGGGAAAAAATTGGCAAATGAAGATAAAATCTTTAATGTGGATAAATATACAAAATATATTAACTGCCAGGGGCGATAAAGATTTTATATCCGAATTTTCCCAAATGTTTCCAGAATTGGCAGATAAACTTAGGGATTTTCAAACTGTTTCTACTCCACTATCTTCAGCATTCGAACTGTTTTTTCACTACAAAGTTGGAGACATATTTTGTGGAAACAGCTTTAATAATTACGAAACAATAGCCCAATACCCAGAGGAATTTGGAGAAAAGGTAGAGAATCATTACAGGACGGCACAGCAAGCCTATAAACAGCTAAAGAAAAAATACGGTGACATATTATAATAAAGAACTATTTAAAATTTAATAATACATAGGATTTATAACGAAAGCTCAGACCCTTTATCAGGGCCTGAGCTTTCTTGATATAAAACTTATTCGTAGCGCA
>CAVJHG010000027.1:17045-28269 GCA_963649335.1 bacterium | reverse complement strand
GTAGTGGCAGCCTTCTCTGATGGCACAGCAGCAAGCCGTTTGGGACTTAAGCTTTTCCGCTATACCATACTTGCAGCCTCTACAGGCACTACATCTGAGGAGACAGCTTCTCTTGATATGACCTATTCAAAGGGGACCTTTACCATATCAAGCAAGACATCTGTTAGCACAGTTACCATATCCGATATCAAGATAAATGGCACAGCTGTATCAGGCACTAGCTACACAGTAAAGGCCAACGGTGACTACAAGCTGACAGGTACAGTTAAGTGGACAGATGGCACCACAGACACAAGCCTTGCAGTGACCTACACAGTATCAGGCATCACCGGAGATTCTAGTGCAGCTCTTACTGACACTGACGGCAACCAGCTCTATTTGGATGCCGAGGGCAAGACCAAGGCTACAGCTGCCGACTATGTAGAGGGCAAGACCTACTACTACCTGGAGGAGGATTATTCATACACTGGTTGGCAGTCAATAAACGGAGTTACTTATTACTACGATAAAAATGGCAACAGGGTTACTGGCACTCAGGTAATCCAGGGGGTTAGCTACAACTTTGGTACAGACGGAGCCCTTCTTGTTAACGGAGTGGGCATCGATGTATCTAAGTGGCAGGGCACTATTGACTGGTCTCAGGCAAAGGGCTCAGTGGCATTTGCCATTATCCGCTGTGGTTATCGTGGTATGTATGACGGCGGTCTTCACGAGGATCCTACCTTCTACACCAATATGAAAAATGCCAAGGCTAATGGAGTCAAGGTAGGTATCTATATCTACTCAACAGCTTTGACAGAAGCCGAGGCAGTTGAGGAAGCTTCCATGGCAGTATCCATGGCAAACAAGGCCGGGGGCACATCATATCCTATATATATCGATATGGAAGATACTACCCGTGGTGTTAACAAGCTTTCCAACGAGCAGCGTACAGCTATTATCAATGCTTTCTGCACCACAGTTCAGTCAGGAGGCTACAAGGCAGGCGTTTACGCCAGCAAGAACTGGATGACCAAGTACATCAATATGGGCTCTGTATCTGGCTCAGCCTACGTATGGGTTGCCCAGTACAACACTACATGTACCTACTCTGGCAAGTACACCATGTGGCAGTACTCAAGCAAGGGTTCAGTGCCTGGTATCAAGGGCAATGTAGACATGAATAAGTCTTATTTTTAAGGATTAGTAATGAACAGTACAGTAACTAATATAGAAACTGCAAAAAAAACCTACCGCTTTGTGGCCAGCCTTCTGCTGGTCACAGTGCTTACTACACTTTTTTCCATAATGTGGTACCTAAGACTGCAAATGCTTATGACCCAGCGTTTCCTCTCAATAGGAAATTACCTGATGATAGGCATTTATCTGGTACTTGTGGTGCTTTTTATCAACACCTTCAAGGGCTTTGAGATAGGCTCATCCCGCATATCCATACTTGTTATGTCCCAGGCCATTTCCATAGGTCTGGCCAATGTTATGGAGTATTTTCTTGTAATACTCATGACCCGTATCAAGCAGTTCGTATGGATGACACTAGGATATATTGTAGTCTTAACTATAGCTCAGGCAGTGGCTACCCTGCTTATTACCTACGTGGCAACCAAGGTCTACAGGGCAATTTTCCCACCATTTTGCGTCCTCAATATATACGGGGATTATTCCAATAATCTGGTGGAAAAAATGAACCGTCGTCCTGACAAGTACAACATTACAGGGGAGATATCATGCCAGGAGCCAATAGAAAAGATTGTGGCTACCCTGCAGGATTATGATGCAGTTCTTATCAATGATGTGCCATCAGGCATTCGCAATGACATATTAAAGGCCTGCTTTGACACAGGCAAGCGTGTGTATTTCACACCAAAGATTTCCGACATACTTATCAAGGGAGCAGAGGAGGTATATCTTTTTGATACCCCTCTCTACCTCTGCAAAAATGTAGGAATGGACTCTATCACAGCCTTTGTAAAAAGAGCAGCCGATATTCTTATTTCCCTGATAGGTATCATTATCTCATCACCAATTATGGCAGTGACAGCCATTGCCATACACCACTACGATGGTGGCCCTGTTTTTTACAAGCAGACTAGGTGCACCATAGGTGGCAAGCCATACAAGATAATGAAGTTTCGTTCTATGATTACTGATGCGGAAAAGGACGGCAAAGCCCGCCTTGCCTCAGAAAATGACGATAGAATCACTCCGATAGGCCATTTCATTCGTGCCACCCGTATCGATGAGCTGCCACAGTTTTTCAACATATTAAAGGGTGAAATGTCAATAGTAGGACCTCGTCCAGAGCGTCCGGAGATTATTGAAGAGTATGTCAAGGATGTACCAGAATTTGCCTACAGAACCCATGTTAAGGCAGGCCTTACCGGTTATGCCCAGGTATATGGCAAGTACAACACTACATCTTACGACAAGCTCAAGCTGGATATGATGTATGTGGAAAAGGTATCTGTCTGGCTTGATTTGCAGCTGATCCTCATGACCATCAGGGTTGTATTTACCAAGGATGCCACCGAGGGAGTAGAGGAAGGCGCCACCAACGCAGGCGTAGGTGCCGGCAAGAAGTAATGCTTTAGACTAATGAATAGGTGTCACCAATACTGAGACATGAGCCATAAAGCACATGCCATAAAACACCTGCCACAAAGCACCTGCCACACTAAAGGAATATTATATGAAAAAAGCTTTAATGCATGCCCATACGGCATACCATATTAAGCAGTTTAATATGGACAATATTCGTCTCCTCCAGGACCTAGGCTATCAGGTAGATGTAGCTACCTGCTTTGGAGACGATGACTCCGCCTTGTCCCCTGAGGCCTTGCAGCAGGCAAGACAGGCCTTTATCGATATGGGCTGTAATGTCATTGAGACAGCCTCCTTGCGCAAGATTTTTGACATACCATCTCTTATCAAGGGCTACAGACAGCTGAAAAAAGCAGCGGATATTAATCGCTATGACCTGGTTCACACCCAGTCTCCAATAGGTGGAGTAATATGCCGTCTTGCCATGAAAAAGGCCCGTAAAAAATACGGCACCAAGGTGATATATGCAGCCCACGGCTTTCATTTTTTTGCCGGAGCACCAAAGAAGAACTGGCTTATCTTTTACAATGCAGAAAAGTATTGTTCCCGCTTTACTGACCTTCTAATTACCATTAACCAGGAGGATTATAAAAATGCATCGGAGCGTTTTTTTGCAAAAAGAGTGGAGTATGTGCCGGGAGCCGGCGTAGATACCCACAAGTTTGTGGCATCAGCTGATGCAAGAGAAAGAGTGCGAGGGGAGCTTGGTATAGATAGTGACACTACAGTCCTTCTATCAGTAGGGGAGCTTATTAAGCGAAAGAATCACATAGAGGTCCTAGATGCTTTGACTAAGCTAAAGGCTGAGGGCTATCTTGCGGATCACTCTATCAGGTATCTCATAGCAGGCCGAGGCCGCATGGATACAGAGCTTCGTCAGGAAATCTTGGATCGGGGCTTAAGTGATATAGTTATTATGCTGGGATTTCGCTCAGATGTGGCAGATATATTTGCTGCCAGCGACATATATGTTTTCCCTTCCCATCAGGAGGGCCTGCCGGTGGCACTTATGGAGGCCATGTCAGTGGGTATGCCATGCGCAGTCAGCCGCATCAGGGGCAATGTAGACCTGATAGAAGAGGGCAAGGGAGGTTACTTCTTTGACTCTAAGGATTCTGACACCTTGGTATGCGCCATCAAAAAGCTTATGTGCGACTCTAGGGATGTATTAGAATCCATGGGGGAGACCAACAAGGAGATTATGACAGGATTTGACAAGGACACTGTCAATGCCTGCATGAGTCAGCTTTATCAATCAATAGAGGAAAACTAATTATCTGCCTGGCAGTGGCATAATTTAATGCCTTGCCTGGCAGGCTTTATATATTATGGCAATTATTAAAAAACTAATAGACAAAATTAAATCAGCAGATTTTATCCTGGTCACCTTATCAACGGTGGCCTGTTCTGCTTTATCCTTTATTTTTTCCGTTTATTCAAAGTCAATAGTGGCTACCCTGCCCCTAGGCATATATTCCACCTGTCTTTTAGCTCAGACCTATATGAACTATGCCCAGTTTGGAGTACTCAATGCCTACAACAGGGATTATCCCCAGGCCTTGGGCAAGGGGGATGAAGAGACTGCCCATAAGCTGCAAAACACCTGCATGACCTTTATGCTTATGGTCTATGTGGCTATTTTTGTGGTCTTTGAGGCCTGGGTTATTTTCCATTACCATGGCAAAATTGCAGCAGACACCAATGCGGCCTACTATGCCTTTGGCTATGCTCTTTGTCCTATTCTCATACTGACCAAAAGCTTTGACGACATGAGCAACTACACCACCAGGATGAATGGCTACTACAATAGGTCAGCCCTCATTGGCTTTGTCCGCACTATTATTGCCTTGGTCATAGGCATCATAGCCATAAATGTGGCAGGTTATTATGGCCTCTATGCCATGACCTTATCATCTGCAATCCTGGGCATTATTATGTTTCACAACACCTCCCTAAAGGGAGCCAAGCTGACCTTTGACTTTTCCTATATGAAGGTCATGATAGCAGGGGGACTGCCCCTTCTTATCAATAGCCTTATCTGGACGCTTGTTCAATCGGTAGACAAGTTTGTTATACTGGGCTTTCTTGACACGGAGGCTCTAGGAGTATACTCGGTGCCCCTTATGGGCTTTACCACCATGGTGCTGATACCCCAGACCATTTCACAGGTATTTTATATAAAAATATCCCGTCTTTATGGGGCTCACGGTGATAAGAAGGAGCTTTTAGATCAGGCAGGAGAGTACACATCTCTTACTGCTGCCATTTCCGGCGGGGCCTGCATACTTGTCTTTTACATAATGCCTATTTTTGTAAATATATTTATGCCTATGTATTCTGATGGCAATGCGGCCACCCAGATACTCATCCTAGGGGTGGCAATCTATTCCACCACCATGATTTTTGGCAATATTTTTTCGGTGTTAAAGCTAAACAAGTCCCTCATAGCCAACTCCGTGGCCCTTTGCATTTTTAATGTAATATTTTCATCTGGACTGGTTATTTTTGTGGAAAAGAGCATCAATATGGTTGCCATAGGAACAGGACTTTCCTATGCCCTCTATTCCTTGCTGCTTATGATAAAGCTGGCAAGAAAGCTTGATTATTCCTTTATAAAGCTTCTTACAAAAAGCTGGCTGCCACTACTTTGTATAGTGCTTCCAGGGGTATGCTACTATCTGTTTTTTGACAGCATATACCTGTCGGCACTTTTGGCTTTGTTTACCACCCTGCTTGTTTATGGTATAATCCTCGTTAAAAGGAGAAATGGGCGTGTATAATATAGGATTTATGGCTCGCAAGACATTTTTAGAATTTTCTGCGGGCATGTATAAGCAATACAAAAAGGAATTTGATGCTGATTCCAAGGGCGTATTTATAGTGATGGACCAGTCAGAGGCGGAGGAAGCAAGGGCTCTACTACCTGCTTCTTCCGATGTTACTATTGTTGCCATTGCTCCTTTTATGAACCAGCATTGGGATGAGTTTACACTAGACAAGCTGTCCTACTATGAAAAAAAGTATGACGCTGCACCTATGTGGCGATATATATATGCTGATCGTTTTTTAATATACAGGGATTACGACTATGTGGTTCACACCACAGCAGGCCTTTTTGCCTTCTGGGAGTATGTTTTTACTACCTATGAGCTGGATTTTTACTATGACGAGGTGGTAGCCACCCTTCTTACCTACATAGCTTATCTTGTAGGCAAAAAGCTGGGCACTAACTACTATTCCATGCTTCTCATGAGGTCTGTAGGCATGGACCTGACCCACCACTATATTTTAAATGATCCTTATGAGATGATATATAATATGCCATCAGACTATCTGACCAGGGAATATACTCCTGAGCAGCTTAAGATGGCAGAGCACTACTTATCCGGCTTTGAGGAAAAGCACAGCAAGCCTCAGTTTATGCAGCTGTCTGGCAAGGTGCCTCATTTAAAGCCAAGCTATTTGATATTGCCTTTGTTTTACATTAGACAACGGTTTTTCAATCCAAATACCAGGGACAAGGGCAACTATATATACTACAAGGCCTATGAGCACACCTGTGACCCTATTCGCTTTTATTTCCGCTATCGCAAGAGTCTAAAGTACTACCACAAGGCGGATTTAACCAAAAAGTTTGTATACTTTCCACTGCATTTGCAGCCGGAAGCATCTACCATAGTCTGTGCCCAGAAGTACGAAAAGCAGCTGTATTTTTTGGATAATCTGGCAAAGTCACTGCCGGCAGATACTCTTATTTATGCCAAGGAGCACTACTCCTTTTTGGGCAGCAGGCCGGAGAGCTTTTACAAGGCCTTGCAGGAGTATCCTAATATAGTGGTTATCGACCCTTGGGAGGACTCCTTTGCACTCATCGAAAAGTGCCAGGCTGTAGCCACACTTACAGGCACAGCAGGCCAGGAGGCTATGATGCTTAGACGCCCTGTTATTATGGGCGGCGACATACTCTACTCTAATGCCCCGGGAGTCATGAAGGTGGAGGATATATTTGATAACTATCTGGAGCTTATGGCTTCTTATGAGCAGCCTGACAGGGAAGATATTATCAAGTACCTGGCAGCCTATATGTCCTGCGCCAGAGAGGGCAATACCTATGTTCTTAGCCCTGACCGTAATTCCGAGGAGAATTGCCGCAAGGTGGCAAAGTCTATGTACGATTATTTCACAGAACAAAAGTCAAAATAAAAATATCAGCCAAGTGCTGTAAAAAGAGGTAAATATGAGCAAAGTATTAGTTACAGGATCAGACGGATTCATAGGCTCCCATCTTACTGAGGAGCTGGTTAAAAAGGGATACGAGGTAAGAGCTTTCGTATACTACAATTCTTTCAATAACTGGGGTTGGCTTGATACCCTGCCACGTGACATCATGGATCACGTAGAGGTATTTGCGGGCGATGTTAGAGACCCTAATGGTGTTCGTGAGGCCATGAAGGGAGTGGATGCAGTATTTCACCTGGCAGCTCTTATTGCTATACCTTTCAGCTACCACAGCCCAGATGCTTATGTAGATACCAATATAAAGGGCACACTTAATGTACTTCAGGCAGCCAGAGACCTTGGCACAGCCCGTGTTCTTGTTACCTCTACTTCTGAGGTATATGGCACAGCCCAGTATGTACCTATCGACGAAAAGCACCCATACCAGGGACAGTCACCATATTCTGCTACCAAAATCGGTGCAGACCGCTTGGCAGAGTCATTTTACCGTTCCTTTGACCTGCCAGTGACTATAGTGCGTCCTTTTAACACCTTTGGACCACGCCAGAGCGCTCGTGCAGTTATTCCTACCATTATTACCCAGCTTCTTGCTGGCAAGGAGGAAATCAAGCTGGGCTCTCTCACACCTACCCGTGATTTCAACTATGTCAAGGACACAGCCCAGGGCTTTATCGCCATGTATGAGTCAGACAAGACTATAGGCCAGGAGATAAATATAGCTACCCAAAAGGAAATATCTATAGGTCAGCTGGCTGAGGAGCTTATCCGCCAGATTAACCCAAATGCCCGCATTATCTGTGACGAGGATCGTCTCCGTCCAGAAAAGTCAGAGGTTAACCGCCTTCTTGGTGCCAACGCCAAGATAATGGAGCTGACAGACTGGAAGCCTCAGTACACCTTTGAGGAGGGCTTGGCTGAGACTATCGAGTTTTTACGTCACAACATGGACAAGTACAAGGTAGATATATACAACGTATAAGTATGAACAGTGTTTTTATTCACGAGGACAATTCCATAAGAGAGGCAATGCACTCCTTTGATGAGACTGGCAGACGCACAGCCTTTATCGTAGATGAGGACATGAAGCTTCTAGCAGTAGTGGCTGAGGGGGATATCCGCCGCTTTATTTTGGCTGGAGGAGATATCAATGACCCTGTCAGCACCATAGCAAACTACCATCCCCGCACCCTGACTGAGGAAGAGGCAGGGGACGCCAAGGATTATTTGGTGCGCCACAATATTGAGGGTGTGCCTATTATAGATGAGGCAGGCCATGTGGTGGATACAGTTTTCTGGTCAGAGAAAAATCTCAAAAAAGCCGGCCAGCTGTCTACACCTGTTGTAATGATGGCCGGTGGCAAGGGCACCAGGCTCTATCCCTACACCAGGATTTTGCCAAAGCCACTCATTCCTATAGGAGAGAAGCCTATAGCTGAGATTATCATGGATGATTTTGCCGAGTACGGCATTGATCGCATGATTCTCATTGTCAATCACAAGAAAAATATGATTAAGTCATATTTTGGTGACATCAAAAAGCCTTATACCATAGATTATGTGGACGAGGATACGCCTCTTGGCACCGGTGGGGGCTTGAGCCTTCTTAAGGGCCAGCTTAATGAGACCTTTATTCTTACCAATTGCGACATACTTATTGAGGAGGACTACTCCAAGATATATGCCCACCACAAGAAGGAGGGCAATGTCATTACCATGGTATGCTCCCTGAGAAATTTTCAGGTGGCATATGGCGTGGTAGAGTTTGGCGAGCATGGCAATATTATAGCCATGAAGGAAAAGCCTGAGTTTTCATTTTTTACCAATACAGGCATATATATAGTGGAACCTGAAGCCATCGACTATATCAAGGATCAGGAGTGCATAGGCTTTCCTGATATAATAAACCGTATCAAGGATGACGGTGGCAAGGTAGGAGTATATCCTATCGGGGAGAACACCTGGATGGACATGGGCCAGCTGGACGAATTGAGTAAGATGGAAAAGCACTTTACTGACCGGAAGAATTAACCTACAGGAGTTTATTTTGGAAAAAATCAAAGCTTATTTTACAGATATGACAAGAGAAAAGGTCTATAAGCTAATTCTTATTGCTCTTGCAGCCATAGGCATTCTAGGAGCTGTCATTTTCTTTGGGGTCAACTGTTTTGACCTGACCAAAACAAAAAAATACAATCTTTATTTTGCAATCATACTTATTTTTATGATTGCAACTACCATATATTTACTTAGGATTTTGCTTTTGGACAAGGCCTGGTCCTACTCACGCACCTTTATAGTGCTGGCTCTTAGCTGGTCTGTTATAGCCCAGCTTGCCATGCCCCCAGTATCTGGAGCTGACGAGGTAAAGCATTACTACAGTGCCTACCATTGCTCCAATCTTTTGATGGGAATGAAGGACCATGAGCTCAGCACAGACACCTCCAATCCCAGCGTATTTGTTGAGGGCCAGTCATATTTTTACATGAGGGCAGAGGATTATGTAAAGCTGCCATATGTGGATGTTACCTTCCCTTACCAGTTTGAGATATTAGCCAACAATGACTGGTTTTCATGCTCAGATGAGGCAAAGACCAATGTGGCTGTCTATGAGCTGCCAACCAAGGCCTCCCGCTATATCATATCCGCAGTAGGTATTTCCATAGCCCGTATTTTGGGCTGGGGATTTTCTGGCACAATCTTCTTAGGCCGCTTCATGAATACCTTATTCTATGTATTTATGTGCTGGATTTGCATTAAGCTGCTTCCGGTAGGCAAGCTGCAGATGGTATCATTTTCACTTATGCCTACCATATTAGAGCTGTGCAATTCCTACTCCTACGACAACATGAGCATACTTTTTTCTATGTTCCTCTTGTCCGTATGCCTGTATTTTGCAAAGAGTGATGTCAAGCTTCACGCATGGCACCTTATTGTCATAGCAGCTTCCGCCGCCATACTTTTGCCAAACAAGACAGTTTATGCCATTTTTGCAGTGTGGTTTTTCCTTATTCCTCTGAAAAAATGGTGGGATCAGGTTATCAAAAGTAAGAAGTGGTATGAGTATGCGACCCTGGCTGTCATTGTGGCAGGCGCAGCAGTAGTGCTTAGAAAGCTTCTTGTAAAATACTATTACGTTATACTTCGCAATACAGTCTGGAGACAAGGAGACACTGGCTTTATAGAGCAGGATCCTAGCCGTCCTTCATATACTGTGGACTACATGAAGACCCATGTGGGGGAGACTTTGCAATTTGTCTTCAGTGGCATCAAGGTAGACTGGTGGTACAATATTAAGCATGTTATAGGCTGCGAGCTGGGCCACATTTTGCTCAACATGCAGGTGCCTTTGGCATGCACTATATTGCTTCTTGTCATTCTTATAGGTGGCATTGTTTTAAGCCGTGGCAACCGCCTGAAAAAGTGGCAGCTGGCTGTCCTGATAGTCGGCATAATGGCTACTCTTGTAGCTATATTTATAGGCTGTCTTACTAGATTTACCCCTCTTGAGGGCTCTGAGCGTGTGCAGATATCATACCGATATCTTATACCTTTATATATGGCTCTTTGTGTGGGCCTTGGCACCGATGAAAAGGAAAATAAAAAGGCCTTGACCCTTATTTTGGCACAGAACACAGTGCTGATTTTTGCAGTGTGCGGAGTACTCTACTTCCTCTTCCATTTGAGGGATGGCATGGAGATTCCGGCTATATTGCAGCAGCTTTACCAGTAAAGGAAACGAAAGGATAATAATATGACACGAGAAGAAGTTTTTACCCAGCTTACAGAGGTTTTCTGGGATGTATTTGATGATGAGGACATAGTTCTCACAGATGACACCACAGCAGATGATATCGAGGACTGGGATTCACTGGAGCAGATCAATCTTATTGTAGCCTGCGAGAAGAAGTTTTCTGTAAAATTTGACATAGCTGAGATACAGAAGCTGAAAAACGTAGGGGAGATGGTGGATACCATCTTAGCAAAGTTAGCTTAAATTGCCCTTTACAAGGATAAATTATGAATACATATACTTATGACGAGATAGAAGTAGGCAAGGCAGAGTCCTTCACTGTCACAGTGACTGAGGATATGCTGTCTAGCTTTAAGGCAATCACCGGAGACAACAATCCGCTTCATAACGACGAGGATTTTGCCAAGGCAAAGGGCCAGCCAGGCAGGGTGGCTTATGGCATGCTGACAGCATCCTTTTTGTCTACCCTAGCGGGAGTTTATTTGCCTGGTGAGAGAAGCCTGATACAGCAGGTTGAGATAAAGTTTGCCAAGCCGGTATATATAGGGGACACCCTGACAGTTACAGGCCAGGTGGCAGAAAAAAATGACACGGTCCAGCGTATAGAGCTCAAGGTTACCATTACCAATCAAGATG
>CAVJHG010000027.1:12362-16858 GCA_963649335.1 bacterium | reverse complement strand
CTTATAGAGGCTGTGGCAGAGGGCTACGACAATATTATTGCCCATTATCGCAGCAGCCATAAGCGTTTTGAGGCTTTGTCAGAGGAGGCCAGGGCCAAGGTCATACCGGTCCAGGCAGACTTTTCAGATGAGTCAAGCGTTACTGCTATGATAGAGTCTCTTAAGGCTCAGGGCCTGCAGCCAGATTCAATAGTTCATCTTGCTTCAGCTCCTATGGAAAACAAGCATTTTAAAAAGCAGTCATGGGAGGATTTTTCTGATAGCCTTTCAGTTAGCTTGCAGCCAATAATTTCCATACTTCAGGCTTTTTTGCCAGCCATGGCAAAGGCTAAGTCAGGCAGGGTTATTTTTATGCTGACATCCTGTGTGGTGGGCATGCCGCCTAAGTACAAGAGCGTCTACACCACAACAAAGTATGCAGCCCTTGGCCTTATGAAGTCACTGGCTGTGGAGTATGCCGACAAGGGCATTACAGTCAATGCCGTATCTCCAGAGATGATTGATACCCGCTTTGTAGCAGACCTGCCAGATATAGTGAGGCAAATGGCGGCAGAATCCATGCCTCAAAAGCGCAACCTGGCAGTAGGCGAGGTGGTGCCTGCCTTTTCCTATCTCCTCAGTGATGGGGCAGCCATGGTAAGCGGACAAAATATAGTAATAAGCGACAGCACTTGTTAGGAATATTATGAGAAATATAGTTATAGCAGGCACCGGTGGTGCCGGCAAAGAGACCAAATGGCTCATTGAAAGAATAAATGAGGCCAAGCCTACATACCATTTCTTAGGCTTTATAGACCTAGACCAAGGGGATGAGGTGGTAGGAGATGACTCCTATGTCACAGATACTACAGAGGACTTGGATGTGGTTATTGCCATGGGTTCCATGGAGGCTAGAAAAAGACTCTATGAGCTCTACAAGACCAATCCTCACGTGCATTTCCCTAATCTCATTGACCCTACAGCCATTATAGGTGAGACAGTCACCATGGGAGAGGGCAATGTAATATGCGCCGGGGCTATTTTGACCTGCGATGTGACCCTGGGCAATCAAAACCTTATCAATTTCAACTGCACTATAGCCCATGACAACACCATGGGAGATTTTAATACCCTCAATCCAGGAGCCCACATATCCGGTTCCTGCACCCTGGGCAATCTTATCGAGGTGGGCACAGGCTCACAGATAGTGCAAGGCAAGAAGATAGGAGACGAGACCCATATCTGGGCAGGCTCCTGCGTTATCAAAAACACTAAGGGGCGCTGCGAAGTGGTAGGCGTTCCTGCAAAGGTGGTACTTAAGTGGTAAAAAAGATACTTATAGTCAGCCAGTATTTCTATCCGGAGCAGTTTCGTATCAACGATATTGCCTTTGAATGGGTGGAAAGAGGCTACGACGTCACAGTCATTACAGGCTTTCCCAACTATCCTGAAGGAAAGATATATGATGGCTATGGCTTATTTAAAAATAGAAAACAAAAGATAAACGGCGTCAAGGTATACCGCATCCCCCTTATACCAAGGGGTAAGGGCAAGCTGGGATTAGTCCTTAACTACTTCAGCTTTCCATTTTTCGGATTTTTCTGGAACCTTTTTACAAAAACAGAGGCCGACCTGGTCTTTATGCTAGAGACCTCTCCTATGAATCAGTGCAAGATAGGTGTCCAGTATGCCAAGCGTCACAAGGTGCCTTGCCTGCTCTATGTCCAGGACCTGTGGCCAGAAAATGTAGAGATGATTACCGGTATCCATTCACCCCTGGTGGTAAAGCCTATCACCCGTATGGTGGAAAAAATATACGCCGGCTGTACTCATATATTTGGTTCCTCACCAAGCTTTGTAGAGGCTATCAGACAGCATGTTCCTGAGAAAGAAGCTGAGAAAGTCCACTTCTGGCCTCAGTACGCGGAGGACTTTTATAAGCCAGTAGAAAAGGAAGCTCACGATGGCTTTGTCATAGCCTTTACCGGCAACATAGGTCAGGCCCAGGGCCTTGAGATACTGCCACAGGCAGCCGCAAAGCTTAAAGTTAAGGGCCATGAGGACATTACTTTTCTTATTGTGGGAGATGGCAGAGCCAGGGAAAGCTTGGAGGACACTATCTTAAGCTTAGATGTTTTGGACAGCTTTATTTTTACAGGCCGCAAGCTGCCTTCTGAGATACCGGGCCTTCTTGCCAAGGCGGATGCAGCCTTTATCTCCTTTGCAGACGACCCTATTTTTGCCAAAACCATTCCTGCCAAGCTGCAATCTTACATGGCATGTGGCATGCCAATTATTGCCTCAGCCATCGGGGAGACAGCCCGCGTCATAGAGGAGGCGGACTGTGGCATGTGTTCACCTATAGGGGACGTGGATGGTCTTGTGGACAGCATTATTGCCATGAAGGAGACCTCCGGCGCCCGCCGCATGGATATGGGACACCACGCCATCAAGTACAATAAGGAGCATTTTGACAAAAAGCTTCTGATGGACATTATGGATGGCTACATTCATGAAGGAGACCCTAAGGAAGCTGAGGATGTGAAGGCTTCCGGTGACCAGGAGGCTTAGGCTTTTTATTCTGTAAACATTGTACTTGGCCTATTTGTAATAGAAAGGTAATAGCTTGAAAATTATATTTGGAACAGTAATTTATAGCCAGGCGGCATACTTTTGGCCAGACTTGAAGCGTTCTATAGTAGGCCAGACCTGTCAGGACTTTGATACATTGCTTGTCAATGATAATTATCCACCTATAGCTCTTATAGCTTTGGGGATATCCACCATGGAAAGAGTGCATTTTGTGGATAAGTATGCCGACAAGCTGACACCAGGCCAGCTTCGCATAGAGCTTATTAAGACAGCAAAGGATGCTGGGGCAGACCTGCTTATAGTGGCAGACGCAGATGACACATTTTCAAGGACTAGGGTGGAGTCTTATATGGCAGCCTACGAAAAGGATTCATCCTTTGCCTTTTACTACAATGACCTGATGACTGAGCCTGGGCCAGATGAAGAAAGCCAGCCAATACTTACAGATATGCCGGTACAGATTGACTCAGTTCGAGACATATCCCAAAGCAATTTTCTTGGCATGTCCACTACGGCTATCAATCTCAATGCCTTAAGCTATGATTTTATCGACAGCCTAAGGGAAGGGGACACCAGGGTGTTTGACTGGTATCTTTTTTCCAGAATACTCTTAGATGTGGGGCCAGGTTGCTATGTTTCAAATGCAGACACCTACTATCGTATCCATGGCAACAATATAGTGGGTACCAGCCACGATTTGGAGCAGGAGATAGCAGTAAAGCTTGCCCACTACAAGAATTTAAGTAAAAAATATCCATACTTTGGCCATCTCTATGAGGGCTTAAAGACTTTGGATTTAAATAAAGCAGACATTGCACCCCAGGGGCGAGGCGGCCGCTGGTGGAGCTCAATAATAATGGAGGATCACTATGAAATTTGATTATCAGCAGATGGTAGCAGGCCATCACAAGCCATATGTTATCGCAGAGCTTGGAGCCAACCACAACGGCGACATGGAGCTGGCTAAGACCATGATTCGCACTGCAAAGGAGTGCGGAGCAGACTGTGTTAAGCTGCAGAATTTTACCAAGACTAATGTATTTTCCAAGAAAAATTATGAGGATAATTACTTCTTAGGTGACGACTATCGTAACCGTACCGATTATACTCTTGAGTCTATAGTAGAGGCCTACGCCTTGAGCTGGGACCAGCAGCTGGAGCTGAAGGCTTACTGTGATGAGCTGGATATTGAGATAACCTCCACCCCTCTTGGCATGGAGGAGGCAGATTTCCTTGTAGAAAAAATGCATGTGCCTTTCCTTAAGATAGCTTCCATGGATGTGGAAAATATTCCATTTTTGCGCCACTGCGGTTCACTTGGAGTGCCTGTAGTTATCTCAACTGGCCTTACAGGTATGGATGATGTGGTAAAGGCCATCGAGGCAATAGAGCAGGGAGGCTGCCACGAGATTTGTGTCCTTCACTGCGTATCTATCTATCCACCTGCAGATGACCAGGTCAACCTCAACAATATCGACATGTACCGCATGGCCTTTGGCTATCCTACAGGCTACTCAGATCATACCTTTGGCACCGTGGCACCTATTATGTCTATCGCCAAAAATGTCTGCATTATAGAGAAGCATTTTACCATGGACAAAAACATGAAGGGCTGGGACCACAAGATATCAGCTAATCCAGAGGAAATGAAGATTATCTGCGATGCAGCAGAGCAGGGCTTTAAGATGATGGGCTCATACCGCAAGGTGGTTAATGAGAGCAAGCATCAGCGTGAGGAGTATAAGCGGTCTATCGTGGCAAAGACTGACCTGAAGAAGGGCCACATTATCACAGAGGATGATCTTGACTACAAGCGCCCAGGTACAGCCATTTCGCCAAAGTTCTATGAGATGCTCATAGGCAAGGAGCTGAAGAGAGACATTACAGCAGATGAGCTCTTCCAGTGGGGAGATTTTTAAGAATTT
>CAVJHG010000027.1:2955-12248 GCA_963649335.1 bacterium | reverse complement strand
GAGGAGGCTCCAAGGGAGTCCCTGGCAAAAACATAAAGGATTTGTGTGGCAAGCCCCTTATAGCCTACACCATAGAGGCGGCTTTAGAGGCTAAAAGTGTAGACCGGGTCATAGTCACTACTGATGACGAGGACATAGCCCGTGTAGCAAGAGAATCAGGGGCCGAGGTGCCTTTTATGAGACCGGATTATCTGGCTTCTGACACCAGTTCAGCCATTGATGTATATCTTCATGCCACAGAGTGGGTTATGAATGAGACTGGGGACAAAATCGACAAATTTATGGTGCTGCTTCCTACTGTGCCCCTACGCACAGCTCAGCACATAGATGAGGCAGTGGCACAGTTTAAGGCTGACGGCGCCACTACCCTTATTTCCTTTGCCGAGGCTGAGGTGCCAGCTAGCTGGTATCACACCACAGATGAAAAGGGAAGAGTCCACAACGCAGGCTTTGGCCAGGGAATAACCATGACCAATCGTCAGAATAACGAGACCTATATAGTGCCAAACGGAGCTATATATATCCTGGACTACGACCTTTTAAAGGAAAAGCGCACCTACTACTGCGACAATACCACAGCCTATATTATGAAACGGGAAGATTCTATCGATATAGATTATCCTATCGACTTTGAGTTTGCCCGTTGCCTTATGGAAAAGAGACTTAATAACTAATGACAATACTTGGCGCATTACTGCTGCTTTTGCACTTTACCCTGGTGCCGCTAGCAGTGGGAAGACTAATTACATATCCTGTAAAAAATCCCCTCCATAGACAGCCTGCAGCGGTTTATGTGTTGGGACTTTTTGCCAGCTTTGGAGTCTTTTTTATACTTTACGGCATCTTGGTCTGGTTTCAGTATTGGAACACCTTTGATGTGCCCATTACTGGCTGCTTTACAGCCCTTGTCTGGTCATATTCAGTAGTTATTGCCATTCTGGTGATCCTGTGGCTCTGGCTTGATCGGGCTGCCATAAGAGGTATTTTTTCTTATATAAAACAGCGCAAAGCAGGCTGGCAAAGGGACATAAAGGGGGATGTATTTGTCCTTGTTTACGGCATTATTTTTGCAGCAGTCCTTTTAGCCCAGCTTTACTTTGCCTATGGCTACGAGGTAAATGAGTGGTCCTACGATGACTATGACTATGTGGTTAACAGCCAGGACATGATATCCTCTGACACCCTTTCCTATGTGTCTTACACCACAGGGGAGATGCCAAATAACCAAGAGAAGCGTGTGGTGGTCAGCTGGCCAGCCTACATATCCTACCTGGCAAAAATATCTGGCTTTGAGGTAACCACAGTGGCACATACTATTATGCCACCCCTCTTTTTGCTTATAGCCTACCTGGTATATTTTTACCTGTCAGGCCTTATTTTTACAAAACTGGACAACCGCCTTATATTTATGATTCTGCTGGCGGTGGGCTTTGCCTTTGGCTTGCATTCCCACTACTCAGTGTCCTTTCGCCTCTTGTGCACCATATGGCAGGGAAAGGCCATTCTTTCGGCCATTCTAGTGCCATTTATGATTACACATCTGGCATTTTTGTATAGCGATAAGGTGGACAGGGGTAATCTACTTCCTTTGGTATCCATTGCCATTGGCTCATGCTCCCTGACAACCATGTCCATGCTGCTTTTTCCAATGACAGTCATACTCATGTGGCTTGTTATGAGTATATATCACAGAAGGCTCTATGAGGTCAGCTACCTTATAGCCTGCCTGGCAGGTCCGGTTCTGGCCTTGGGCTTTTATTTTCTTATAACCATACTTTTCTCTGACATGCAGGGTCTTACCCATTACTTCATTCGTGGCAGAGATATTAACTGGTGGTACAAATGGTTTGGATCAACTTCATGATAAAAATCACCCAGTCCTTCTGGGGCGACTTTGGCTTTTCCACACTTTTTGTGGTTGCCCTGGCTGCAATATTATTTCTTGAAAAAGAGAAGCTGAGAGGCCATATTGTTTTGTGGTATACAGGCCTTGCACTGGTATTTATCTACAATCCCATTACCCTCTTGGTCTGTCGGCAATTTATGGAAGAAAGCACCTTTGACCAGTATTATCAGCGCTTTTACAGCCTGATACCGGTGGTGGCTGTTATAGCCTATGGCCTGGTGCTTATAATCAAGCGCTTTACAGGGGTAAAAAAGCTTATAGCTACCCTGCTTGCCTTGGGGCTAATTGCAGTGACAGGCAATCTGGTCTATAGCCAGGATTGGTTTACCAGAGCAGAAAACAGGCAAAAGGTACCTCAGGATGTAATCACTGTCCATGATCTTTTTGCAGAGGATAGCTCAGAGCGGATACGGATTATGGCGCCTCAGGATATAGCGGTATACTTGAGGCAGATAGACTCCCGTTTTTCCATGCCTTATGTGAGAAGCTTGCCTGATGAAGCCTATGAGCTTACTAATGAGCACCCTGACTGTGATGCAGTGGCTCAGTATGCTGCCAGCCATGACGTGCAATATGTGGTGGTGTCTGCGGTGGATGACATACTAAATGCCTACCTTAACTATGGCTTTAAGCTATATGGCCGCACCACCTATTATGGAGTCTTAGAAGTAACCCAGCCTAGCTGGCTTGTGACAGAGTATTCTACCGTCTCCGGGGACCAGTGTAATTGCTACACTGTGGTCAACAAGGAGGATGGCACACTTATTGTTATAGATGGCGGTGATGCAGTAAACGAAGAGACTGTGAGAAAGGCCATCAAAGAAAATGGGGGCCATGTGACAGCATGGATTATCACCCATTATCACCAGGACCATGTGGATGCCTTTAATGCCATCTACAAGGACCCTCAGGGCATTACTATTGATGACATATATGTGACACCTTTGGATTCCGACACCTTCCATGCAGTGGCAAAGGAGTGGGATGATGTGGATTCCTACGACACATTTATGAGCCTTACTGCAGATGCCACCAATGTCCACCCAGTGGCAAGGAATGATAAGCTTAGCTTTGGCAATATGACCATTACATTTTTTAATGCATACGACAGTGTGGTAAAGGACTATACTGAGGATATACCAAATGATGACTCCCTGGTCTTTAAGATGGACACAGGAGACAGGTCCATGCTTATATGCGGCGACTGTCACACCAGCCATATGGCCCAGTATCTTACAGACACCTATGGAGATGCCCTTTCGGCAGATATTCTCCAGTGCGGTCACCATGGCAACAATTCCATGCCTACAGACTCGGGCTTCTATGAGGCAGTGAGCCCTGAGGTGGCTATATTTGACTGCCCTGACTGGGTTATGACTTCCCCTGAGTATACTGCGGGAGCCTTAGCAGGTTATCTTAGGGACAAGGGCATAAGGGTCTGCTATTTTGCCACAGCACCTAATGTGTTTGGACTATAAAAAATATTTGAGATAAGATTTCAGAAATAAGGGAGATTTATCCTAGAAAAATGAATATTATATTTGCTAAGAAAAATACAATAATTACTCTGCTTACAGCCCTGGTGCTTTTTGCCCGCTGTAACCTGGGACTCAGCCATGGCGCCCCTGTGGTTCTTGCCAATCTGGCGGCCTGCGGCCTTGCAGCTATATTTTGCCTGGTACTTTTGTTAAAGGAGGGGGCAGCAGGATTGAAAGTCGCTGTACTTAATCCGGTTACTTTATGGATTGTTTTATTTACAGTCCTATTATTTGTCTATGGCTTGACCAGATACGGCAACTGCTACACCGAGATGTTTAGCCGCCAGTACATACTGCTTACCATGATACCGGCCCTGCTTATTATGGTAATGCTGCAGCACACTGATGACATAGTAGATGTCCTTGCCAAGGCAGGCTCTGTGGTTATAGTTACCACCCTTATCACCAGTCTTATCTATGACCCAGTCTGGCAGGAGTGGGTTAACGGCACTATCTCTGAGTCCCGTACAGGAGCTACTCCAGCTGGTACCTGTGTAGACACAGGCAATCTTATGCTGGTGCTGCTGATTCCTATTATTTACGAGCTTTATATCAATAAAAAATACAAGCTTTATATTGCCCCAGCCCTTCTTGGCATCTTTCAGATATTTGCCTCAGCATCAAAGTCATCTATGTTTCCACTGGTGCTGGTATTTGCTATTATGATAATAGGCTCGGCCAAGGACAAAAAGGTTTTGCGCCGCAACATTATTATCTTAGTTATTGTGGCTGTGGCAGGCATTATAGCCCTTATGACAGTGCCAGCCCTTTACCGCATCATAGGCAACCGCATTGTGGAGATGTTTACCGCCCTTGGAGCTACAGAATACGACCTTCACACCTCTACTGGACAGCGCCAGGCAATAGGTGCAGCAGTCCGCAAGCATTTCTGGGAGGCACCACTTTTTGGCCATGGCTTTTATGCCTTTAAGCTTATGGATTATGCCAAGCTGGAGGAGTACAAGGAAAATGGCCAGGTTCTTTACAGGGCTGTCCAGACCCACAACAATTTTTACGAGCTATTGTTTTCTTTTGGAATAGTGGGCTTTGTGGTATATTATTGGTTGCCGGCATGGCTTGTTATTAAGACATTTTTCTGTAAAAATAAAAAAGCCATTATTTTGGCGGCATCCTTTCTCATATCCTTCCTTTCCATGGATATGGGTATAGATATGTTTTTCAAGTATTTGACACCTTATTTTACATATATGGTTTGCTACCTGCTGCTTAGTAAAAAGCAGGCAGCCTCATTAAAGGAGGAAAATTAAATGGCACTGAAGTATGCAATTATAGGCTGTGGCCGTATTTCACCTAACCATGTGGTGGCAGCCCAAAAGACTGGCCTTGACATGGTGGCCCTGTGTGACTTGGACTTGGCCAACACCCAGGACAAGATCAAAAAGTTTGACCTGCCAGCTAGTGTAAAAGAGTACACTGACTATCATGAGATGTTAGAAAAGGAAAAGCCTGAGCTTGTAGCTATATGTACAGAGTCAGGCAAGCACGCAGCTATAGCCCTTGACTGTATCGAGGCTGGCTGCAATGTCATTATAGAAAAGCCTATAGCCTTGTCGTTAGAGGATGCTGACGCTATTATTGAGGCTGGTCATAGGAAGGGGGTCAAGGTTTGCGCCTGCCACCAGAACCGCTTCAATGGTGCTATTCAGAAGATTCGTGAGGCCATGGATAAGGGCCGTTTTGGCAAGCTCCTCTATGGTACAGCCCACATTCGCTGGGCAAGAGACCACGAGTATTATGACAGAGCTGCCTGGAGAGGCACCTGGGAGCAGGACGGTGGCGCCCTGATGAACCAGTGTATCCACGACATCGACCTTCTTCGCTGGATGATGGGTGACGAGGTTACCAAAGTTATCGGTATGACAGACCGTCTCAAGCATGACTACATACAGGCTGAGGACTTGGGCATTGCCCTTGTGCAGTTTGCCAATGGTTCATACGGCATTATCGAGGGCACTACCAATGTTTACCCTAAGAACCTGGAGGAGACCCTCTACATATTTGGTGACAAGGGTACTGTCAAGGCTGGCGGCGATGCAGTCAACCTTCTTGAGGAGTGGAATTTCTCTGACTATGTAGACGACCCAGACCAGGTAAAAAAGGAGTTTTCAGAGCTTCCTCCTAACGTATATGGTTTTGGCCACACCAAGCTCTACAAGGACGTTATTGATGCCATCGAAAACGACAGAGAGCCTTACGTGCCAGGTGAGGCAGGCAGACGGGCTCTTGAGATGGTACTTGCCATTTATAAGTCTGCAGCTACAGGCCAGCCAGTGGAGCTTCCTATGAAGAGCTGCTCTACTATGGACTTTGTAGGCAGGTTTGATAAATAATATTTGAGGAGTCATAGTCAGAAATTAATCTGGCTTACTCCCACTTATATTCCAGAAGATTTATCCTGGAATTAACCCAGGCTAAAAGCTAGTGCATCATTTACAAAATAACTAGCCTATTCACTTGCCGGCAAATCCGATTGCACAGTCAAAAAAGCCTCAGCGTAGCCTAGTAAGCGCCTGGGAATTAAAGGATGATATATGAAAAAGATTTCAATAGTAGTATCCTGCTACAATGAAGAGGAAGTATTAGATAAATATTACGCAGCCTTCAACGAGGTCATGGCCAAAGAGTCCTGTGACTACGAGCTTATTTTTGTAAATGATGGCTCAAGGGACAGAAGCCTTGAGATAATAAAGGGACTTGCAGCAGCAGATTCCCATGTCAAGCTGGTGTCATTTTCCCGCAATTTTGGTCACGAGTCAGCCATGATAGCCGGCATTGACTACGCCACCGGGGATGGAATAGTTTGTATGGATGCTGATTTGCAGCACCCAGTCACCTGTATTCCAGAGATTATAGACCGCTTTGACGCAGGCTATCAGGTTATTTCCATGGTCCGCAAGGCTAATAAGTCTGCAGGCCTTATCAAAAATATTACCTCTGCAGGCTTTTACAAGGTCATAAACCTTTTGTCGAAAAATACCCATTTCGAGGAAAATGCATCAGACTTTTTTGCCATAAGCAAAAAGGCGGCGGCAGTCCTTCGGTCTAACTATAGGGAGCGAGTTCGTTTCCTAAGAGGCTATGTCCAGTCCCTAGGCTTTAAGTCCACCACCATAGAGTACGTGGCTGCAGAGCGTGCCGGTGGGGCATCTCACTACAGCCTAAAAAAGCTTATAGATTTTTCTATCAATACCATTGTGTGCTTTTCGGATTTTCCCCTCAAGCTGGGTATATACGCAGGCTCCTTTTCAGCTTTGCTTGGCATTATAGTGCTTATTTATTCCATTATCACCATGGAAGAGGCACCAAGCGGCTACACCACTCTTGTAGTCCTCAACTGCTTCATGTTTGCGGTGCTTTTTATTATAGTGGGAGTCATAGGCCAGTACGTGTCGGTGCTCTTTACCGAGACCAAGGGCCGGCCTATATATATCACTGAGGAGCTTATTAATTTTGAAGAGGATGCCTCACAAAATTAGATAGAGGTCTGAGCTTGGATAGAAGTTAAGAGGGAAGTCCAGGCGCAGGCTCTCTTAAGAAAAAAAATAACAAATAATCAAGGAGAACCATGATTAAATCACTTTATCAAAAATACAAAGAGCAGATAAACTACGTCATAGTAGGCTGCTGTACCACCCTTATCAGCCTTATCAGCTACTACGCCTGCGTGCTGACATTCCTGGATCCAACCAACCCAATCCAGCTGCAGGTAGCCAATGTTATTTCCTGGGTTCTTGCTGTGGCATTTGCTTTTTTTACCAACCGCAAGTATGTATTTGAGTCCCAGGGCACTGATGTATTCCAGGAGGCAGTCAAGTTTGTAGGCAGCCGTGTCACCACCCTTATTATCGACATGGCCTGCATGGCACTTTTTGTATCAGTCTGCCATTTCAATGACAAGATTGCCAAGTTTGCAGTACAATTTATTGTATTTATTTTAAATTACCTCTTTAGCAAGTTTTTCGTATTTAAGAAGGAGAAGGAGGATTAAAATGACAAGAGAAGAAGTATTTTCACAGCTTTTAGATATCTTTGCAGATGCCTTTGACAGGGATGATCTTTCCATCACTGAGACCACAGTAGCACAAGATGTAGAGGGCTGGGATTCCCTTATGCAGATGAACCTTATCGAGATTATCGAAGGAGACTTTGACATCCGCTTTGAGCTTGATGAGATAATGAATATGAAGGACGTGGGCCACATGGTGGACATGATTTTGGCAAAGGTGTCATAGCATGGACGTTTTTGAATACCCTCTTGATACAAAGACCCTGATCAGGAAGAAAAATTCCTTAAGGCGACAGCTCAAGGACCAGCCAGGGCTTATTCATAAAAAAATAGCAGTTCTCGGAGGCTCTACCACTGACAAGGTGGTGGAGCAGCTGGAGAACTTTTTGTTGTATTATGGCATAGAGGCTGACTTTTACCAGTCAGAGTATGGCCAGTACTGGCAGGATGCCATGTTTGGAAGTCCCCATCTTGATAGCTTTGAGCCGGATATTATCTATATCCACACCAATTGGCGCAATGTCACTTCCTTTCCTGAGATGACAGATGATGAGGTGACGATAGAAGAAAAGCTGCAAGCCGAGTTTTCCCGCTATACAGCTATGTGGCAGGCCCTGGAGGACAAGTTTCACTGTGTCATTATCCAGAATAATTTTGACAGGCCTGACTATAGGCTGTTAGGAAATAGGGATATATGGGACATCCACGGCAGGAGCTTATTTTTAGCCGGACTCAACCAGCTCTTTTACCAGTATGCCCAGGACCATAGCCATTTTTACATCAACGACATAGACTATCTGGCGGCAGACTATGGCCTCACTGCCTGGAATGACGCCCGCCATTGGAGCCTCTACAAGTGCGCCATGTGTATGGATGCCATGCCTTATGTGGCTAGAAGTGTGGCCCTTATTATCAAGGCTCTCTATGGCAAAAATAAAAAGGTCTTAGCCCTTGACTTGGACAATACCCTCTGGGGCGGCGTAGTAGGTGATGATGGAGTAGAGGGCATTAAGATAGGCCCTGAGGTGGCAACGGGTCAGGTATACCTGGAGTTTCAGCAATATGTCAAAAAGCTAAAGGATATAGGTGTAATACTGACAGTAGATTCTAAAAATGACGAGGCCAATGCCATAGCTGGTCTTAATCATCCTGACGGAGCCCTAAGGCCTGATGATTTTGTGGCAATAAGGGCCAACTGGGATCCCAAGGATGTCAACCTATTAGACATGGCATCAGAGCTTACATTGGGAGTGGATTCCTTTGTTTTTGCAGATGACAATCCTGCAGAGCGGGCCATAGTAAAGGGCCAGCTGCCTCAGGTGGCAGTGCCTGCTATGGACAGCCCTGAGGATTATATTGCAAATATAGATCACGGGGGATATTTTGAGGCTGTTACCATATCAGCAGAAGATATGAAAAAAAGCGACATGTACAAGGCGAAGGCTGCGGCAAGTAAGGCTGTGGCGGCATTTTCCGACTACGGAGATTACCTTGATAGCCTTGATATGACAGCCTATATTACAGACTTTGAGCCCATTTACCAGCAGCGCATAGCCCAGCTTACAGGCAAGTCCAACCAGTTCAATCTCACAACCCTGCGCTGCAGCGAGGACCATATAAGTGCCATGGCACAAAGTCCTGACTACATCTGTCTATGTGGCAGGCTTACTGACACCTACGCTGACAATGGCATAGTTACTGTGGTGGCAGGAAAGCTTTTGGGGGATGGTCTTGATATAAGCCTCTGGCTTATGAGCTGCCGCGTACTAAAGCGGGGCTTGGAGGATGCCATGATGAACACTCTTGTTGCTGAGGCAGCTGC
>CAVJHG010000027.1:0-2337 GCA_963649335.1 bacterium | reverse complement strand
CTGGCGGTAGATGTAAACCTCCACGACAGCTTTACCTATATCCACTATGTGGAGCAGGGCTCTGGGGTAGTAAAATACCGCTACGTAAAGCCCTTCACCGGCCCATATATTGATGAAGCAGGCAAGGAGTCTACCCGCACCTACTCCATGTTTGTGAGAGACTTGGACATGGATGTATCGGTGGCTACAGACCTGATGGAGCCAGACTTGCTTGAGGCAGGGGCGGCCTGCTATTATACTGTCAATAACTCCCGCATCAGAGAAATCGACCTTGAGGGTGCTCACCAGCTTTTCCTTGAGGATATTCTCACCAATAAAAGCAGGAAGTGCGCTAAGTATAAGGGGCAAGACGACTTTTTATAAAAACCCAGGAAAAAGACTGTGATGTTGAGACCTTGGTAAAGCTGAGAGAGCTGCTAAAACAAGCCTCATTGCTTAATAATGAACAGCTTTCAGCTAAGTTATTATTTGGTATTACAAGAAATACAGGCTTTGAGACAAATAAAAGTCATCTGGGGCAATGCTTTGTAAATAATTGCTGTGAGTGGGAAGACCGGCAGTCTGATGATATTTGTGGCTTGGATTTGGATAATAAAAGTAAAGCTGTTAAAATGGAGAATATTATAGAATATTCGGTCTTAAAACAGGCGCTGCAGAGGGTAAAAATACTATGATTACTGTTTATAAAATGAACGGGATTCCAAAATCCCTTGAAGTTATAAAATTGAATGACCTGTATTTTAATCAAAATACTGCAGCAATGCTTGATGAGCGAGCTGCTGCTGTAATAAAAAAAGTAGACCAGTCAGAAATGGTAGGCAAATATTCAATAAAGTCTCGTTTTGATGGTATGCTGCTAAATATAGACAAGCTGTCTACCGGTTGTAAGACTGTACTTAATGTCATGTATAATCCCCACAAGGTTTTCGATATATGTGAATGTGGAGATAATGCCTTGGATGAGATATATGCGCTAAATCAGGGCCGGATATGCTGTGAGTATCCTTTGATTTCTTTTGATATGAAAAGTGTCAATGCGGTCACAAAAGATGGCATGCAGGTAATTGATTCATATGAAGCTCTTAAAGAATGGTGGTTAGATGAAAATTAAGCCAGTAATGCAAGATAGATTATCTACAAGACATACATCCTATGAAGTTGACTTGATTTTGGATTATAATATTACCTTTATTGTAGGTGACTCTGGAATCGGAAAGTCAGCTGTATTTTCATTTATACAGGAGATGTCTGCTGAAAATAAAACAATAAGATGTTTTAATTTTCTTGATAAAAAAAAGAATTATAAATCTACCATAAAACGATCAAAAAATAAGCTTTTTGTTATAGATAATGCTGACATACTTTTGGATGATGCTATCAGGCAGTATATTGCTATGGATACAGCCAATCAATATATAATAATAGGCCGAAACCCGGCTGGACTTATGTTGGCACAGGACGAGATATATGAGATAACTCATGAGACTGTAGGGGATAAGGTGAGATTTTATCTGATTAGTTACTAGAAGAGGTGTTAATACAGGCTAGGTGTGGGTTTTTGCCTGGAGTAGCTGTAGCTTTAGGAAATATCCTGTGTGTGAAAATCCATGTTAAGTATTTATGCAAGTCAGGAGGATATTATAAGTAATCAAAAACATTGACATTAGTGATTAAATGTGTCTAAATGTACTCATGGAGGGTATTATTATGAAAACTTCTAATATCACTAATTACAAACCGAAAGATTTTGCTGAATTATTAGGCGTTTCTGTCAAAACGTTGCAACGTTGGGATAGAGAAGGAACTCTAAAAGCAAATCGAACTCCAACTGATAGGCGTTATTACACTTATGACCAATATCTTCAATTTAAAGGCATAAATACTGAAACCGATAATCGTCAAACTGTTATTTATGCCAGAGTATCTACAAGAAACCAAAAAGATAACCTGCAAAACCAAGTAAAATTCTTACGACAGTTTTGTAATGGCAAAGGCATCATTGTAGACCAATGTATTGAAGATTATGGAAGTGGTCTTAACTACAACCGTAAAAAGTGGAATCAACTATTAGATGAAGTAATGGAACAAAAAATTAAAACTATCATAGTTACACATAAAGATAGGTTTATTAGATTTGGCTATGATTGGTTTGAAAAATTCTGTATGAAGTTCAATACAACCATAGTGGTAGTAAACAATGAAGAACTATCACCACAAGAAGAACTCGTGCAGGATATTGTATCCATACTCCACGTTTTCTCTTGCAGGTTGTACGGACTTCGTAAGTATAAAAAACAAATAGAAGGAGATGAGGAAATTGCTAAAGAGCTTCAAGAC
>CAVJHG010000026.1:0-29470 GCA_963649335.1 bacterium | reverse complement strand
ATCTCGGTTGTATTGCGTAAATCCTTAATAGGCATAATAAGTGGCATAATGCTTCGCTCCTCTCTTTCAGCATCGTAGTCAATTGCCTCTGTAGCAGTCTTTCTGGCCTCTTCCAATCTACTAAAGGCCTCCAACTTGCTATTTGCGTCATTTCACTCTATAATCCGGAAAATCAGCTATAAATAAAAAAGCCTTAAGGTAAATCAACAGATTTTTCCTTAAGGCTTTTTGTTTTATAACTGATCCAGTCCGCAAGGCCTCTTATAATATATAATGCTCTCCCGCATGCTCATCTCCCTGCTCATAGTCCTTGACATCAGCTATGAGGCTATAGCTCTTTACATGGCAGCCAGGCATCAAGCGGTCATAAAAATTGTGAAGGCTTTCATTATGGCTAATGACGCAGATCTTTGTGTCGTCAGGATAAATCCTAGCAGCTGCCTTGCAGCTGTCGGCTATAAGGCTGATGCTGTCCAGCTCTCTATCCGCTGCCAGAAAGATTGGATAGAGGATCCGCTGGTCCGAGGGAATAAATTCCTCCTCCACAATCTTGGGATCTGTCACAGCAATGCTTTGAATTAAGAGGCCACCAGCAGGGCGACCATTTCGATAACAAATCCGGCTTAGCTCCAAATCAAAGAGGTCATCTCTTTGCAGGCTGCTTTTTTTGCCCACCTGCTGCTTCAGCCTTAAAAGCTTTGCAAGTATCAGCTTTCTCTCATTGTCTGCCAGCTCCCCTAAAGCCTTTACCTTGCTGCCCTCTGGAAGTCTAATTTTCTCAAAGGTCCCAGATAAGCTTCCCACTGTGGTATGCCATTCTCCCGGAAGCTTTTTGTAGCCCGTAAAATAATAATTACGCAGGTAGGATTTTTCTTCTGGGCAGTAGTTAGCCCAGTCTGCTGTCTGGAGAATATGAGCCTCCACATGAGGAAAGCCATTTCGGATTGCAGCATCGAAGACAGCCCTTAAAAGCTCTGTCCCGATACCCCTACTCCTATGGTCTTGGTCCACGCAAAGCCAATGAATCTTATAGGAGCTTTGTCCCTTTTCACAGACCAGCAATCCAACTGGAAGTACCTCTTTTGTATCTTCCCTTTCTTCAATGGCTCCTAAGGCAATCATGCCTGCCATATCAAGCCTATCCATCAGCATCAATGGATCCATGGCCATAAAATAAATTTTCTGTTCTTTGGTAATCGATACAATTTTAATCATGTCTCTAGCTTAACTCTTTCCGCCTTTATACTACCCATTTGATTTCTTCGCCCTTCTTAAGTCTTTCCTTTAAGGGAATTGGTTTTCCGTCATCCCCGAAATTTTCCTTTAAGGTCATAGTTCTTAGATATTTCTCATCAGGAATAATATCAAAATCCTTAATTTTATCATCATAAACCTTGTCGATGTCACGAAGCTCTTCGCCTTCCTTGACATCAGTATAGCTAGTACCCTCCAAGGATTCTTCAATATATTCTCCTACCGCATGAAGAATTCGCAATAGATTATCAGAATTCGGTTTTTCTTCTAAGGCCTTGAAGTATTTATCCATTTTTTTCTGCGCTCCAGGATAGAAATCTATCTTAGCAATTGCTCCCAAAATATTATTGAATGCAACATTTATTTTTTCTTTGACCTCTTTGACTTCTTTCTCGCTTGGTTTTAGATCATCCTTATTTACGCGCATACGCTCCATGACCCTTTCATATTTTTTGGTATCATTTATAAGTTTTTTTACAGCCTTTGGAAGCTCTACATTGCAAAGAGAGCCATAAAATTTTTCCATATGTTTAGACTTACGTTCTTTCTTCTCTTGAGCAAGTCTCTTTTTCTCACTGTCCTTCAACTTATATTCATAGAGATAAGGCAGACCTTTACCATCTAAGGACAACAAGGACATGACAAGATTTGACTTCAGGAGATTCTCGATAGCCTTGTCCTCATCTCCACTTTCATCCTTCTTGTTTTTCTCCTCAGCAGCTTTTTCAATTTGAGCACAACGAGCCGTAATAGAATCTTGCAGCGCTTTAATAAAGGCCTTTGCCTCAAGTGATGTGGTGTCGAAAGTTCCCTTCTTTTTCGCTTTACCCACGTTCAGATATGCAATACGAAGCTCCTCTCCATGATTTGCACTATCATCAAACCAATCCTTCAGTGATTTGCCAAGCTTCTCATAGCTTGCATCTTGCTTTAATGCCTCCACCATTTCCTCCGCATAAGACTTTGGATTTGACTTTTTATGTATCTTATTTGCAATGTGCTCCAATTTTTTTCTGGCATTTTCTCGGTCTTCTTTTAGCTTATCAGTGATTTTCTCCTTTTTCTTTGGTCTTGCAGTCACGCTCAAATCCAGCATACAGGATATGAATTCCTTCTCATCATTATCTGTAAGCCCCAAACACATTATTTCCTTTGCAGCCTTATAGGTATCATCTACAACCTCATTCAAGGCTTTTCTATCCAGCTGTCCCGCCTCTAAGTCCTTCTTGATTAATGCCATCCTTTCCTTTAATGCATTAAGCAGTGGAAGAATTTTAGCTTTATCAGCTGTATTTCTTTCAAGTATGGCTTTACAGTCTTCAATATTTTTGTTAAATGTAGCAATATCCTCAGGATCCTGCGAATTTTGAATTTCCTCAGTGAAAACTCCTATCAGATTTTTCTGAGCATCAATGTTAGAATCTTTAGCCGCTTCAAATGTCTTCATCATAGTCATGGCCTTCTCATTAAACCAACCGACTACTTCTAAAGCCTCACTAACCTCAAATTTTTCTGCATACTTCAAGTCATGAACCGCTAGTGTAGGTCTTTTATCATGGAAAAGATCTACATAACAACTATTGACTTTGTTAACCAGCTTCACCACATCTTTCATCTTGTGTTCTTCTTCGCAAATTTTATTAAAAGCTTTCATCTCCGTATCTTCCTTCGTATCACAAAAAGACTGTAAAAGCTCCATATCCACTTCTTTATTATGCATGGCGGTTTCTACCACACCCTCAATGGTCTCTTTTTTCTTTGCTTCACTTCCCTTCTTCTTATCTACACGCACTAGAATCTTCTTCATAATGGGAGCCATAATATCAATCTCCGGATTGTTGGCAACTTCCCCGCGCTGCTCACTTCGCATAACATTTTCGATACTTTTATCCACATTATTTATAAGGTTTTTATAATCGGTCAGGGTACCAACAATACGTACAAAACACTGGATGAAATTATAGAGACCCTCTGGAATCTCAATTTCTTCCTTCTGAAGCTCATTTAAGACGGCCAGAATCGTCTGTACCGGCATACCGTCTTCCTTTTTTACGATAGTAGCAATATTTGCAGACAAATCTGTTTTTTTTCTCTCGAAAATGCGATTTGCCTCAGGTGAAAGCATGGAACGAATATGTTTTATAACTCTTGTATCATTAAATCTGGCAGCTGCTGCCAAAAGATTTAAAATAGCTATCTGTTCCTTTGGTTTCAGCTTGCTGGCATTTCCATAATCAATAATAGTAATACCCTCGTCATCCATCATGATATTACCCGCATGGAGGTCACCATGGAAAAAGCCCGTATTAAAGATCGCCTCGTCTAACCATTTGGTGGTTAGGTTAACCAGATACTGCTGCTTGGTCTTCAAGTCCTTTCGAAGAGCGTGTAACTCATCTATTGACTTGTAGATATGAACCTGGGACTTATCCTTGGCAGTAGTGGCCTCTTTTTCTAGTTTATCTCTGATTTCGTTTTTATTGTCGATAAATTTATCGACAGAGACACCCTTAGCCTTCTCAAGTACAATGGTCTGAACAGTACTCTTGGTATTCTTATCCAGCTTCATAGACCGGATATTAAGCAGTTCATCCTCGTAAATGCTGCCCTTCTCCACATTGTCTGCTTCAAGACGCAAATCGAGCTCCCTGAGAATTGCCTTTTCCTTGCCAAGATAGGTTTTTAACATACCGCCCTTATAGTCCCCTGCCGGTGCATTGCCATGCTTTTTTCTATAGACCTCCTCATCTACCTCTTTTGCACAGCCCTCCATAAAGGCCTTCTCACGATTTATATAATTTTGTACATCAGGACGAAGGATTTTGACAACCTTCTCCACACCTTTCTTCTTGCCTGTTTCAAAGACCTTTACCAGTACAGTCTGGCCTACAGAGGCGGCTCCAAGAACCTTCACCTTTTCTATATGGTCTATTGAGCCATTGGATTCGTTAATAATCTGCTGCAGCTGGCCATCTACCAGCTCCTCATCGATTTCCATCAATCTGGAACGAACATCCGCCACCATTTCCTGCATGGACTCGTCCATGCTGCTGACTGGAAGTCCCTGCAGCATTTTGTGTAAAAGAGGGCCAGCCCCCTTGATATAGCCTGACATAATCTTATTGCCGATGCCCTTTTCCCCTAGCTCTTGAAGGTCATCTTGACCAATCTTTGGCATATTTCTAAGAGCTGCTGAGACCATCCTCATTTTATCAGAAAAGGCCGCCTTCTCTATATATCCAGACAATACCTTACGGTTGAAGGCACCCTCGCCCTCATCACCGGTTAGGCCTTTTTCCACCAGTTCACTAATTGTATAATCACTCAGTTGTTTCCAGTTGTCATCATTATCTTCTGTGAGATTATCTGCCATAGTCTTTAGTATGCCCTGTATGTAGGTAGAAGACTTTTCGACAGTTGTTATCATCTCCTCTGCGCATTTACTTAGATCATCATTAAACTCCTGTGCATTTAAAACAGCACCAAGAATTTCCTCTGTAACTTGGCCATTTCCACACTTAGCTGCAATCTTGTTAATCAGGTCATCTGCCGCTACTACTGCTTTTCCAAAATTTGGAATAAAGCTAAGTCGCATTCTAACTTCCAACCGATCACCTGAATTCATATTCAAAACCTCTAAGAGCTCCTTCTTTCGAGTGCTAAGCACTGACTTTAAGGTCTCTGCTGTCAAAGGATTCTCAAGATCCTGGGCATCCGTGGTCTTTCTTAAGAATAAAAGATCACTGACCAAATTCAGATAGTTCTTCTCCTTTGGACTCCATTCCTCTTTATCCTTTACAGCCAAAGGCTTTGCTTCCTGCTCATGCTCTTCTCTTTTTGCCTGGGCTACCTGCTTTAGCTCCTTTAGATTCTCAAGAGCAATAAGATTTTCAACGGCTGCACTGGAATTGATATGCAGCTTTCCCATATTGTTCTTTGCATAATCATCCACTTGCTTTGCTATCTTATCTTTGTTAAATAGCTTGGGATCCGTACAATATTGCTTTGTCAAAATTCGAAGAACGTAAACCTCTACATTGGCAAGCTTCTCTGCAGAAATGCCCAGGTGATAGGTCAGAAAACGCTCATAGACAACACGACTGCCTCCATAGGCGTTGTTCTTATTTTCGTCTCTTATTGCAGAGTCCAATAGAAGCTTTCTTGCCTCATCATTCTTATATCTGTCAAAATTATCACAGAGATTCAACTCCATCATATCTGCGAGACTGCCTGCATTTTGAGGCAATGTGACCTCCTTGCCTCCCACAGACAAAGTCAATATTCCTGAAGCATCCTGCTTTAGAAGCATATTGACTCCATTTAACTTAAGTGTACGCTCTGCATTTTTCTGATCCTTTGAAAGTAGGGCCATTTCTTTAAGGGCATCATGAAGCTTAATAAGCTCTGTACTTCTTGTATCACCTGATTTTTGAATCAGCTTTGATGGCTGCTGATCTAAAAAGAGAGCCGTAATAATCACAGTAGTCTTAGGGTCAAAATCGTACATGGCATATTTCAAGGCCTCTGTCTCAGTCATGATCTGAACAGACTCCTTCTTCTTTTGCCCTTCAGCTGGCTGTTCCTTCTCTATTTTTAATTTGCCTGTCGCAACCTTGGCCGACAAAGCGCCAAAATTAGAAAGCTTTTTCAACTTCAATCGCTTCAGACCCTGATGGATGGCAGAGTTAGCCGGAAAGCCCTTTTGAAGCTTCTCAATCTGCTTCTCATTTTGGGTATAAATGGCAGAGTTCTCCGCTACCCTCTTTTCTAAAACAGCTGCCTCTTCCTCTGACAAGCCCTTGTAAAGGCCCTTATGGCTGAGAAGACTTATTTCCTGAGTATTGCCAACGATTCTTAATACAGCTGCCAAGGCTGCCTCACGGTCTGCCGGCTTCATAGTCTTCCATTGCTTTGGATTGGCCAGAACATAGTTTCTGATTTCCGATACAGCAACTCCTTCAAACTCCTGAGTATTTATGGCTGTCAGACTCTTCTCCAGCTCCAAATCCCCATTCATAATCCTAGATTCTGTATACTTTTGGATCTGCAGACTTGCTGCCAGCTTGGCTTCAGCGCTTTTTGCCATGGCCTCGGTGAGAATAAGGCCCATCAGCTCCTGCATTTCCCTCTTATCCAGTTCCTGGACAGGATTCTGCTTCAGCCGCTTTTTTGACTCATAGATGCGCTGCACAGTCTCATAGGCCCTATCTCTAACTGCCTGCATACGGCCATGAAGTAGGATATTAAGATCTTCATCAGAAGGCTTTAGGACTGTATAGTTCTTGTTCTTCTCACAGGTTTGCAGGATGCTTTTTATCTGCTCCTTCATCTTTGCTTCCAAATCCAAACGTGCCTGAAGAGATGCTTCCTTCTTACCTAAAATCTTTTGATTCCAAAAATCCTGAAAGGCCCTGGCAGTTCTTGTATATTCCTTCTTTTTTGCCGTCTTGGTCAGCTGATCATCGAAGGCGTTGCCTAGAAGACTATCAATCTGGCTGGCAGTGCGATACTCAAGAGACTGCTCTTCCTTACTTAATTTTGCACTAGCCTTTTCCTCCTGCAATACCTGGTCCACCTTGGATGTGTAGCGGTTAAATTTAACTAGCAAATGTCGGATTCTGGACATGCTGATAGGGCCGGACACCTGATTTTTTGCATCGACACCCAGTCCTCTTAGTATGTTTCTTCGCATCCGCTCAAACTCTTCTGGCTCAGAGAAGTCCTGCCGCTGTAATAAAAGCCCTACCATGCGGTCAATCATCTGGAAGTTTTCCATTGTGATTGCACCCTGATTATTATCAGACTTTAGCGCCCCCTTACGATAGAGCTTACCATTTCGACAGATAATGCTATCTTCCTCGTTTTGGGTAATCATCTGAGCGAAATCCTTTAGCTCCAGCTTATCGGTTCCCTGATCCAGCTCTTTTTGAATCCGCATATTGTAAATCAAATCCAGAATGGACATATTCACATAATTTTCATAATTCTCAGGATTTTCTGTCATATCCAAGCGAAGCTGGGTCATATAATCAAGCTCCTGCTGCAAAAGCTTCATGGTATTCTTGACAGTATTGTAGCGAGTTTTGGGTACAAAAAAGGAAGGCTCCCTCTTTTCGAGATAAGTCTGACACTTCTCTATGGCAGCCATATACTTTCCCTCGATTTCATTCAAGCGCTTATGTATGGCATCCCCATCCTCCTTCAGACTAAAGAGATTGCCATTCTCTAGAATATTACCCTCTGTTATCTGAGCAAGCTCCCCCACTGCCTGCTTGACCTCCTGCATGTAGGAGCTGTCCTTTCGCTTATTTATAACCTGGGAAAGCTGAATTTGACACTGCAGCCTTTCACGAACAGAGCGGGGTTCTTCCTCCATTTTCTTGATTTCAAAGCCCTGGAGGATATTTGCCTCCTGAACCTGCACATTTCCTTGAGCCTCAATATGGTCCGACTCTTTAAAAAGAGGCCCCAGTTCCTCCATCATTTTATCTTCTTTTTTATTTATACTTATCGGTTGCTTTATTTGCTCCCGGTCATGCTTTTTTTCCTTTTCTAACTCTCCAAATTGATCCATCCTGCTCTCCTACTTCCTTCCAGTGGGCCTTTGCCATACTATTTATCTAACTATACTACAGTTGAGACTCCCTTTCGAGTCTCGGACCCTAAATTATAGTCTGCATTTGGCAGACATATATGTTTTAAATTACATTTTTATTCTTGCTAAATATAATCCAACAACATATAAAATAAGGCCGAAATCTGGCATGGCCAGACTTCGACCTTATTGCTTTAATGATTATAAGCCCTATAGAGCCAGCTTTACAATCACATGCATTTTTATTTACTTACTCGTAACAGATACCTGAACTGTCATTCCTATCTGAGAAGCCATCTGCCGCAGCTCCTCTGACTTCTTCTCGATAGTCTCCTTAATCTCTTCTCTGCGATTGTCGCTACGCAAAACCGAACAATTATAACATCCAAACATACTACACGCCTCCTTTTAGTCTTATGACATCAACACTACAACCGGCCCGTTGATGTCTATATTTGATATACAAATTATAGCATTTGTATATCAAATAATCTATGTAGATTTTGTTAACTTTTAATATTGGCGTGTATTATCTGAAAATTCCTACAACTGCATACTATATATGCCCAGGCAGTCCTGCAAAGCATTTCCCCCATCATAATCCCTGACTATCTGCCATCATCTCGGCAAAGGTCCCCATGTGGGCATTGCCTTCTCCCAGCAAAAATGCCAAATCATCCATAAATGCCTTAGTCTTGGGATTATCTGCAAAGCTCTTTTCCTCAAGCTCTGCCAAAAGCTGGCTGCCAGCCTCAGACTTAAAGCAGAAAAATATATCCTCCTCATCATCTGAAAAGGACCTATTTTTAACATACTCACCACGAAAATGCTTGTAACGGGCAGCCTCTGCGCCGTCATAGGCCATCTTATCCAGCTCTATAAGGCGGATACACTCTAGCATATCCTCAGCATCATTTAAGGCATTGTGAGCCACATGGCCCCCTAGGCCACATATAGTCTTTAGATCAGCCAGGGAGAGGCCCTGGTCTAAGCCCTCTGTCACATCCAGGCTCACGTCCTTTTGAATATTGACTATGCTGTTGATAAAACGAACAATGTCCTTTTTCAGGCTGCCTGTAATAATACGGGAATCAAAATCTCTCTGGAAGTTATTTTTGTCGCCACCCCAGACGAAGACTTTGCCTACCTGCCAACGCTTTAATCTGGCTATAAGCTCAAACATGACATCCTCATATAAGGGAGCCTGAGCAAGCTCCTGATTGGTCAGGCCTGTCAGCTCAGTTATAAGAGGCGTCAGCCGGTGTCCCCTGGTAAGGCGCACTGTGGAATAATAGCGGTCCAGCTCAGTGTGGGCCGGGTCAGTGATTACCACTCCTATGGAGATAACATCATCCACTGCTCCCCTTTTTATCCTGGCAGACAAATACTCCGCATCAAGAAAGGCCTGATTAGGCCCAGAAAAGCCGGCAGGTCCAATGGACACCGGCTTGTTGTTTTTATAATTGTTTGGTTTTTTGGTATTCATAGCTCCTACTAAGTCAAAGTAACTGGAGGTATATTGACATCCTTCATAAGCTCACTAGATATCTCCTCTAAGATACCGTCCAAAAGCTCAATCTGCTCAGTGGAAAAATGCTCCTTTGCCCTTGTGGCAACGGTCTGCACATAGCGCTGAGACAGATTATAGTAGTCATAATACTTGTCTGTTACTCTGAGATGGTACTCCCTATGATCAGTTTCAGACTGAATTTTTTCTATGTAACCCTTTTTAATGAGGCTGTTGACCTTGTAGGCTGCATTAGGTGACGACACCTTGATGAAGCTAGCAAACTCCGCCACTGTGGGATTCTTGAGAGCATAGATTACTTCCACACAAAAAAGCTCTACAGTAGTAAGAGATGTCTCCCTGGACTGTATGTGAGAAAACATCTCCTGGTAAAAATGAACTTTAAACTTGGTGTATACATCAGACAATGTCTGTTCCAGCATAGATAGTACCTTATTCCTTTTTTCTAATATTTCTGGAACTATCATAACCTATTCTATGCTCCTATGGCAAAGGAAATTTCTGCCTTTGCGGCAAGCTGGCCATCTACGTAGGCTTGAGCCTGGCCAAAGCCCACCGGTCCCTTTCTTGCAGTCAGCTTGCATTTTAATGTAAGAAGGTCCCCCGGCTCTACCTGTCGCTTGAAGCGGGCATTTTTTATTCCACCGAAAAATACCAGCTTGCCCTTGTTTTCCTCCTCAGTAAGAAGGGCTACTGCTCCCACCTGGGCCAAGGCTTCCAAAATAAGGACTCCCGGCATTACTGGATGTCCCGGAAAATGCCCCATAAATTGCATTTCATTGGCACTAACGCACTTTATCCCTGTAGCCTCCTGGCCCGGGATGCAATCTGTTATTTTATCCACCATGAGAAAAGGATAGCGATGAGGAAGAATCTCTTGTATTTCTGCTGAATTAAGTGTCATCTTATCTCCTTATATTTTCTTAAAAAGAATACTTGCATTGTGGCCACCAAAGCCTAAGGCATTGGAAAGAGCCACCTGTATATTGGCTTTTCGTCCCTCATTTGGCACTATATCCAAATCACAAGCCTCATCTGGCACCTGATAGCCTATTGTGGCAGGCACAAAGCCATCCCTTAGAGCCAGGGCTGTAATAATAGCCTCCACTCCACCGGCTGCTCCAAGTAAGTGTCCAGTCATGGACTTGGTGGAACTAACCATAAGCTTGTAGGCATGGTCTCCAAAGGCTTTTTTTATTGCCAAGGTCTCCCCTGCATCATTGAGGGCTGTAGAGGTACCATGGGCATTGATGTAGTCCACCGACTCTGGCCCAAGGCCTGCATCCTTTAAGGCAAGACTCATGCACTTTGCTCCACCATCTGCCTCAGGATCAGGGGCTGTAATATGATAGGCATCACAATTTGCCCCGTATCCTGCTAGCTCAGCATAAATATGAGCTCCTCTCGCCTTGGCTCTCTCGTACTCTTCAATAACAAGGATTCCGGCACCCTCTCCCATGACAAAGCCATGTCTTTCCTTATCAAATGGAATAGAAGCTCTGGCAGGATCTACAGATGTACAAAGGGCCTTCATAGACTGAAAACCAGCCATGGCAAGCTCCATAACTACTGCCTCTGAACCGCCGCAGACCATAACATCCTCATAGCCATCACGAACACGGTGAAAAGCATCTCCTATGGCATTATTGGAGCTGGCGCAGGCTGTCACAACACAGGTGCACATACCCTTTAGACCATAGGCTATGGCAATCTGTCCTGCCGCCATATTGCTTATGGACATAGGAATAAAAAATGGGGAAACTCTGCTATACCCTTTATTTTCCCCCTTGCTGTGCTCAGCAGCTATAGTAGAAAGGCCTCCTATGCCGGAGGAAACTATACAGCCTATGCGATCTGGATTTTCATGACTCATATCAATACCAGAATCCTCAAAGGCCTCCTTGGCAGCTGCAAATGCATACTGGGTAAAGATATCCATGCGCTTGGCTTCCTTGGCTCCTATAAGATCCTCCGGATTAAAGTCCTTCACCTGGCCTGCCAGCTTTACCTTAAAATCAGAAGTGTCAAAGCGGGTAATGGGACCTATACCACATTTTCCTGCCTTGACAGCCTCCCAGGTATGGGCAACAGAATTGCCCAGGGGATTGACTGTGCCCATTCCAGTTATAACTACTCGTCTTTTTTCCATAATATCCTACATGCCTCCATCTACCGATATGACCTGGCCGTTAATATACTCGGCCTTTTCAGATGCTAAAAAGGCTGCTAATGCCGCCACATCCTCAGGTCTGCCAAAATGTCTGGCGGCTATCTGCTTCAAATACTCCTCCCTGACATTGATAGGTAGGCTCTCTGTCATATCTGTCTTAATAAATCCAGGTGCTATGGCATTGCACCTGATGCCCTTGCCACCATATTCCTTGGCTATTGACTTGGTTAAGCCTATAAGACCTGCCTTTGACGCCGCATAGTTGGCCTGGCCAGCGTTTCCTGCAAGGCCTACCACTGAGCTTATATTGATTATTCTGCCCTGCTTAGCCCTCATCATGTCCTTTAAGGCTGCCTGGCTGCATAAAAATGCCCCCTTCACATTGACTGCCATAACCTTGTCAAAATCCTCCTCCGACATGCGAAGAAGAAGACCATCCTTTGTGATACCTGCGTTATTAACCAATATATCAACTGGCCCAAGGACATCCCTTATCTTGGCAAATAATAGCTCTACCTGGCTCTTGTCTGCCACATCACACTTAAAGGCAGCCGCCTTGACGCCATTACTTTTACATGCCTCCACAGTACTATCAGCTGCCAAAGCATTGCCTGCATAGCATATGGCAATATCATATCCAGCCTGGGCCAATTCCATGGCAATTGCCTTGCCCAGCCCACGGCTTCCTCCTGTAACTAATGCTGTACTCATATTTCTTTCACCACCGAGTCAAAATCTTCTAACTTATCTATACTTAGCACCTTGATCTCAGGGGCTGTTTTTGCTATAAATTTGCTCAAAGCCTTACCTGGACCTATCTCCACTATGGTATCTACTCCATGATTTGCCATGTAACGAATGGAATCCTCCATATATACGGGAGAAGATATCTGCCTCACTAAAAGGTCAACTATAGAGTCATCTACTGCCTTAGGTGCTCCCAGACAGTTGTATATAACCTGTGCCTTTGCTTTATTAAAAATAGTTTTGGCTAAATCAAGAGCCAGGGCCTCTCCGGCAGGCTCCATCAGCTTAGTGTGAAAAGGTCCACTGACCTTTAGAGGCATAAGCCTCTTTGCACCAGCCTCCTTCAGATAGAGGCTTGCCTTGTCCACCGCATTGCTGTGACCACTGATAACTATCTGACCTGGACAGTTGTAGTTGGCGGGAGCTACAAACTGCTGTCCACCATATTCCTCTGTAGCTTTTTGGCAGCACTCTTCCACCATTTCTCGATCAGCTCCAAGGACTGCTGCCATCCTTACATCCAGGCCCTGAGAAGCCTGCTCCATGTAAAGGCCTCTTTTTGCTATAAGTGAAAGTATGCTTTCCTGATCAAGTATTCCCGCTCCAAAAAGTGCCGAGTATTCTCCAAGGCTAAGTCCGCAGGTATAGTCAGGCTCAATGCCAGCCTCCCTTAATAAGCTTGTGACTGCAATGGCAAAGGTCACCATAGCAGGCTGTGTATACCTGGTCTGGGACAGCTGCTCTATTGGACCCTCAAAGGAAAGCTTTGCCAGGTCAACAGGACTTGTCTGTGTCACAATATCCGTAGCATTTTTATATATCTCTTTTACCAGGTCATATTTTTTATAAAAATCAACCCCCTGGCCCACATATTGAGAGCCCTGGCCGGCATAGATAAATCCTAGAGTCATATGGTCATCCTTCCTGCCTTCTCAAGAGACTTTTTTGCATCCTCATACATATCTACAATTATGTCAGCTACCGGGCGGATTTCCTTTAGCTGACCGCAAACCTGACCAGCCATTACAGAGCCTCTAATCATGTCTCCATCCTTAACTGCCCGACGCAAGCCTCCAAGGGTTATTTTTTCCAGCTGCTCCTTGTCAGCCCCAGATGCCTCCAGCTTAAGGTACTCTCTTGCCATCTCATTTTTGATAATGCGGACCGGGGCTCCCTGGCTACGGCCTGTCACAGTGGTGGCATTGTCCTTTGACTTTAATAGAGCGGCCTTGTAGTTGTCATGTATCGGGCACTCATTAGATACCAAAAGAGAGGTTCCTATCTGCACTCCGCAGGCTCCCAAAATATATGCCGCTGCCATCTGTCTGCCATCAGCAATACCTCCTGCTGCAATCACCGGCAAGCTTACGGCATCCACCACCTGAGGCAGCAGGGTCATAGTGGTCATATCTCCCACATGACCACCCGACTCACCGCCTTCAGCTATAACTGCATCTGCTCCGGCTCTTTCCATGACCTTTGCCAGGGCTACTGATGCCACCACTGGGAAAACCTTGGCTCCCATGGCCTTCCAAGCCTTCATGTATTTGCCTGGATTGCCTGCCCCAGTAGTAATAAAGGCCACTTTTTCCTCTACCAGCATGTCTGCTATGGCATCTACATCCGGATTCATCAACATAAGATTGACTCCAAAGGGCTTGTCTGTCAGCTCCTTTGCTAGGCGAATTTCCTTTTGCAAATCCTCAGCATTCATTCCACCGCTGGCCACCAGGCCCAAGGCTCCTGCATTTGATACTGCTGCTGCAAAGGCACCCGTGGCTATATTTGCCATGCCCCCCTGTATGATGGGGTATTTTGTTCCTGTAATATCATTTAATTTCATAGCTTTCCTCTTTCTCTACCACTCCATGTATATAGCTCCCCAGGTGCGACCTGCCCCAAAGGCGCATAAGACTATCTTGTCTCCTCTTTTAAGCAGCCCCTCCTCTTCAGCATCTGCCAGGGCAAGTCCAAGGCTGGCCGCCGATGTGTTGCCATATTTTTCTATATTTACCACAAATTTATCCATAGGCTGCTTCAGCTTTTTTGCTACAGATTCTATAATCCGAAGATTGGCCTGATGTAAAAGAAACAGATCTATATCATCCATCTTTTTACCAGCCTTACTTACCACATCCTCAATAAGCCCCGGCACCCTAGCCACTGCAAACTTGTAGGTTGCCTGGCCATCCATGGATATTTTGCCATCAGGTGCTGTGCAGTGAATCATATCCCAGTCACCCTCTACTCCAGTGATTATTTCATAAGGAGCCTTGTCACAAATTTCCACCAAGGCAGCTCCTGCTCCATCTCCGAAAAGGACGCAGGTGCCACGGTCTGTCATATCAAGCTTTTTGGATAAAACCTCCACCCCTACGAGAAGGCCATATTTTGCCCCCCTGGTAAGAAGGAGACTTCTTAGGGTCTCAAGTCCAAACACAAATCCAGAGCAGGCTGCATTAAGATCGATTGCTATAATATCCTGAGATAAACCAAGCTTTTCCTGTAAAAGTGCTGCTGTAGAAGGGGTAAAATTATCCGCCGACAGGGTAGCTACTACCACAACTCCTATGTCCTCTGGGTTAATATTTCCATGTAAAATGGCAGCTGAAGCCGCCTGGATAGCCAAAGAAAGAGCTGTCTCAGCCTCCGACACATGGTGTCGCACCTTCATTCCAGTCCTTTGATATATCCACTCATCATTGGTATCCACTATCCGGCTCAAGTCCTCATTGGTGACCTGTCCCTTAGGCAGTGCCTTTCCTGTAGCTATAATCCTAATTCCTGCCTGCTCTAGCATCCTTATCCCTTTCACTAACCTCTTCTCGAGTCAAAAACTTCTGGTCTATTTTCCTGTATTTGTCAAATCTAGCCTGCTGCAGACTATCTTTATCCAGACAATCCAGCTCATTAAGTGCCTTTTTTATCTGGGCATCTATTCTGTTAAAAAGTATATTTCTCGCAGGTCTTTCACCTTCTTCAGAAGAAAGCACTGCCATCTGTGAGCCCTTCTCCGATATAATGCCATCTATGACTCCAAGAGAAAATAAATCCTCTGCAGTCAGCTTCATAGCCTGAGCAGCCTCATCCCTTTTTGCCGCATCATGCCACAATATAGATGCAAAGCCCTCTGGGGAAAGTATGGAATATACTGCATTTTCCAGCATATATACCCTGTCTGCCACTGCAATGCCCAGAGCTCCCCCGGAGGAGCCTTCTCCTGTGATAATACTTATGATTGGCACCTTTAAAGCTGACATCTCAGCCAGGTTTGTTGCTATAGCCTGACTTTGCCCATTGGTCTCTGCTTCAAGACCAGGATAAGCACCTGGAGTATCTACAAAGCTAATAATAGGTCTGTCAAATTTTTCAGCTGCCTTCATTATACGAAGAGCCTTACGATAGCCCTCTGGCCCTGGCATACCAAAATTACAGGCAATATTTTCTTCTGCAGTCCTGCCCTTTTTATGGCCCAGGACAGTCACGGGCCTGCCATGAAAAAGAGCAATTCCACCCTTTATACTGGCATCCTCTTTTCCTAGGCCATCTCCCTTTTGTTCAAAAAAATCACTGAAAAGCTCTTGAATATAATCATCTATTTTAGGTCGGTCCTTGTCTCTGGCGGCAAGAACCTTTTCCATTGCATTCATCATCTAAAATCCTTTTCTTTGATGGAGGAGCAATATTTGAGCAAGAGTCGACTTCATGTCCTCTCTTGTTACGACCCCATCAACAAAGCCATGCTCCTGTAAAAACTCTGCCCTCTGAAAACCCAAAGGCAGCCTGGTTCCTATGGTCTGCTCTATAACTCTTGGCCCTGCGAAGCCTATTAGTGCTCCAGGCTCAGCCAATGTAATATCTCCTAAGCTGGCAAAGCTGGCACTGACGCCACCTGTAGTAGGATGAGTCAGCACTGCTATATATAAGCCTCCTGCATCCTTATATTTTTTTATAACCGCCGCTGTCTTTGCCATTTGCATCAGGGATATTATTCCCTCCTGCATTCTGGCACCTCCGGAAGCGGTAAAAATAATAAGAGGCAATCTTTTTTCAAGAGCTGTCTCTGCGGCACGGGAAATACGCTCCCCTAATTCCGAGCCCATGGAGCCCATGAAAAAAGCCTTGTTCATAACCCCAAGAACTGTCTTATAGCCTGCTATGGTACACTGGCCAGCCACCAGAGCCTCTGCCTCATTAAGCTCTTCATTAAGGGCCGTCTTTTTATCCAAATATCCCGGAAAATCAATAGGATCAATAGGTGGAAAGTCATATATAAACTCTTCAAAGGACCCTGGGTCTGCTATTTCACTAATCCGGTCTCTTGCTGTATATTCTTTACCTTTTTCTTCTGCCTTATGGGCAGCCTCCGCCTCAGCTTCATCTTCTGCTGCCTCGTCAACCTGCCACAGGGCTCCTGCCTCTCGCAGGTCCTTATATCTTTCAAATTTGGCTTTTCGCCTGTCTACTATCTCATTCATTTTATTACCTCAAGGCCTATTACTTTTCCTCCAAAGAAGAGGCTGTAGCCTTATCCCAGCTTAATATTTCATCCATATGGTCTTCTATAAAACCGACATTGTAGCCACCCTTTACAAAGTCCGGATGATGCAAAAGCAGGTAATTAAAGTCTCCATTGCTGACAACTCCATCTGTCACCAGCTCCAAAAGTGACCGCCTCATGCGCCTGATTGCCTCTAATCTTGTAGGGGCATGAACTATAATTTTTGCCATAAGGGAATCGTAATAAGGAGATGGGCTATAGCCATTGTAAAGACTGGTATCCACCCGAACCCCAGGGCCCCCCGGAATATTTAAAAAGGTGATTTTTCCGGTATTTGCCATAAAACCTTTAGCTGGGTCTTCCGCATTAATACGGCACTCTAAGGCATGGCCGCTTATTTTAATATCCTTTTGTTTTATGGAAAGCTGCTGACCAAAGGCTATGCGAATCTGTTCCTTTATCAAATCAATGCCTGTCACCATCTCAGTGACGCCATGCTCCACCTGTATGCGGGTGTTCATCTCAATAAAATAAAATTTGTTATTTTCATCTAGGACAAACTCTACTGTTCCTGCCGAAGTGTAGCCTGCAGCCTTTGCCGCTGCAACAGCTGCCTTGCCCATTGCCTGGCGGAGAGAATCCTTTAGTCCCATGCAAGGACTTTCCTCTATAAGCTTTTGGTTTTTCCTCTGGATAGAGCAATCCCTCTCTCCTAAGTGCACCACATTGCCATGGCCATCTGCTAATACCTGAAACTCTATATGTCTAGGATTGACTATAAGCTTTTCTAGGTACATCTCATCGTCATTGAAATTGGCAAGGGTCTCGGCCCTGGCCTCATCAAAGAGAGGAATAAGCTCTTCTGCAGAAAATACTCTTCTCATGCCCCTGCCTCCGCCACCGGCTGAGGCCTTTATCAAAAGAGGATAGCCCAGTTTCTTTGCCAGTCTCTCCAGGGAAGTATAATCTGTGATAGGGCCGTCAGAGCCAGGCACTACCGGAACTCCAGCTTTTTTCATAATAGTCCTGGCCTTTGATTTATTACCCAAGGCCTCCATAGCATCAGCGGTCGGGCCTATAAAAATTAGGCCATTTTCCTGACATTTTCTTACAAAGCTAGGATTTTCTGATAAAAAGCCATAGCCTGGATGTATGGCATCACAGCCAGTCACAAGGGCTGCTGATATAATCGCCTCCATATTCAGATAGCTGTCCTTGGCCCGCTCAGGACCTATGCATATGGCTTTGGTAGCCAGCTTGACATGAAGTGCCTCCTTGTCTGCCCTTGAATATACAGCCACCGACTCTATATTCATCTCCATGCAGGCCCTAATAAGGCGAACTGCGATCTCCCCTCTGTTTGCAATTAATATTCTTTTAAACATGGCTAGTCTCCAATGAGAAAAAGAGGCTGGTCAAACTCCACCAGGTCAGCATTTTTCACATATATCTTTTCTATCCTGCCGTCATTTGGTGCAGTAACCTCGCTCATCATCTTCATTGCCTCTATAAGACAAAGCACCTGGCCCTTTTTCACCTGAGACCCCACCTGAACATAGGCCTCTGCCTCAGGGGACGAAGCTGCATAAAATACTCCCACAAGAGGGGCCTTAACCTGAGTGCCAGCCTCCTGCTCGCTTTCAGCGGATGTTGCAGGGCTTATGACATGGCCTTGAGATTCAATTTGTGGGCCTGAAGTATTGCTTAATGTTTTTGCTTCAAGTCCACTTCCCATGGCTATTGTCTCACCTATAGCTCTTTCCTCAAGTCTGGCTTCTGCCTTTTTCAAAGTAAGGGACAAATCCCCTTGCTTCACTTCCATATATATGCTTTGGGAAGCGTCGAAGCATTTTACTACTTCCTTTATCTCATCTACATTCATGATTATTTATGTTCCTCAAGGTAGTTAACAATATCAGCCACGGTCTTAATCTCTGCCATGGCTTCCTCTTCTATAGTAATGCCAGTCTTTTCCTCTACTGCCAAAGAAAGCTCCACTGCATCCAAGGAATCTGCCCCAAGGTCATCAAAAAGATTAGCCTCCATAGTTACCTTATCTGCGCTGCAGCTGAGAGTGTCAATAATAATTTCCTTTACTGTTTCAAACATAATAATTCTCCTTTTTCTTTTTTGTTCTAGTTTTTTAGTTAAAATTCTTGAAGTATTTAACTGCCCTAATAATACTCACTTTTAAAAATATGTCAAGCATTTTAGTTAAAAAATTTGAGATATGTCTCTGTCAGTCTCCTACTGTTACACCCACTGACAAGGAGCTTATAATGGAAATTTGGCGCTCCTTAATAGCTATTGAGAATCTTTAATCAACAAAGAGCCACATTTTAAAAAATATGTGAAAATCTTGTATTTGTTTGGGAACATCGTTAATTATTTGACACCTCTATGTTATAGTTAGGTGGAAGTTAAAAATGTTAGGTCTTCCTAACTGTATTTTTATAAAAGAAAGGATATAGAAATGAGCAAACACAATTTTGAGCAGTGGGCTGGTTTCGAGGGCGAGGTATGGAAGGATAATATCGACGTTCGTGATTTCATCCAGCGCAACTACACACAGTATGATGGAGATGAGAGCTTCCTTGCAGGCCCTACAGAGGCTACAGATACTCTTTGGGGAGAGCTTCAGAAGCTGCAGGCTGCTGAGCGTGCCAAGGGCGGCGTTCTTGACATGGAGACAGAGATTGTTTCTTCACTTACTGCATATGGCCCAGGCTATATCACAGAGGAGACTAAGGACCTTGAGAAGGTAGTTGGTCTTCAGACAGATAAGCCACTTAAGAGAGCATTTATGCCTTATGGTGGTATCACAATGGCTGAGCAGTCATGCAAAATGTATGGCTACGAGCCTTCTGAGAAGCTCCACGAGATCTTCACCAAGTATCACAAGACTCACAACCAGGGTGTATTTGACATCTACACTCCTGAGATCAAGGCTTGCCGTCACAACAAGATCCTTACCGGTCTTCCTGATACATACGGCCGTGGTCGTATCGTAGGCGATTATCGTAGAGTCGCTCTTTACGGTATTGATTTCCTCATTGAAAAGAAGCAGCACGACTTCGCTAACACTCATCGTCAGGGTATGCGTCGCTATGACTTCCAGCTTCGTGAGGAAATTACAGACCAGATCAATGCTTTAAAGGGCATGAAGGAAATGGCTGCAATCTACGGCTTCGATATTTCACAGCCTGCAAAGGATTCAAAGGAAGCCATCCAGTGGTTATACTTCGGTTACCTTGCTGCTATCAAGACTCAGAATGGTGCTGCTATGTCAGTTGGTCGTGTATCAGCCTTCCTTGATATCTACTTCGAGAGAGACTTAAAGGCTGGCAAGATTACAGAGGCTGAGGTTCAGGAGCTTGTTGACCACTTCACTATGAAGTGTCGTATGGTTAAGTTTGCTCGTATCGAGTCTTACAACCAGCTTTTCACAGGTGATCCTGTATGGGCTACACTTGAGGTTGGTGGTATCGGTCTTGACGGACGTCACCAGGTTACAAAGTCTGACTACAGATTCCTCCACACTCTTGAGAACATGGGACCTTCACCAGAGCCTAACCTTACTGTTATGTACTCTTCACGTCTCCCAGAGAACTTCAAGAAGTACGCTTCAAAGATTTCTATCACTACATCTTCTATCCAGTACGAGAACGATGATGTAATGCGTGTTACATGGGGCGATGATTACTCAATCTGCTGCTGTGTATCAGCTACAGAGACAGGTAAGGAGATGCAGTTCTTCGGAGCACGCGCAAACCTTGCAAAGTGTCTTCTTTACGCTATCAACGGTGGTGTTGATGAAAAGAGCGGCCAGCAGGTAGCTCCAGAATACAGACCTATCACATCAGATGTTCTTGACTATGATGAGGTAATGGACAAGTTCGATACTATGATGGGATGGCTTGCTCATGTATATGTAGAGGCTCTCAACATGATCCACTACATGCACGACAAGTACTACTATGAGGCTTCTCAGCTTGCCCTTATCGATACACATGTACGTCGTTCATTCGCTACAGGTATCGCTGGTTTCTCTCACTGCGTAGACTCACTTTCAGCTATCAAGTATGCTAAGGTTACAGCTATCCGCGATGAGAATGGTATTACAAAGGACTTCAAGATTGAGGGCGACTTCCCTCGTTACGGTAACGATGATGACAGAGCAGATGAGATTGCTGTATGGCTCCTTCGTACATTCATGGAGAAACTTCGTCACATCCACACATACAGAGATTCAGAGCCTACTACATCTATCCTTACTATCACCTCAAACGTAGTATATGGTAAGGCAACAGGTGCCCTTCCTGACGGAAGACCAGCAGGCGAACCACTTTCACCAGGTGCTAACCCAGCATACGGTGCAGAGGTAAATGGTCTTGTAGCTTCCCTCAATTCAGTAGCTAAGCTGCCATATGAGGAGGCTCTTGATGGTATCTCTAATACCCAGACAATCAACCCAGGTGCTCTTGGCAACTCTGATTCAGAGCGTATCGACAACCTTGTTAACGTACTTGACGGATACTTCGATCAGGGTGCTCACCACCTCAACGTTAACGTATTCGGCAAGGAGAAGCTTGTAGATGCTATGGAGCATCCTGAGAAGCCTGAGTACGCTAACTTCACTATCCGTGTATCTGGATATGCTGTTAAGTTCATCGACCTTACTCGTGAGCAGCAGTTAGACGTTATCGCACGTACATGCCACGAGCGCATGTAATCTAGGGTCTCGAAGAAGTAAAGACAGCTCTGCTGGAATTTTTATATATTTGGCAGGACCTTGATTAAATTTGTCTGCTTTAAGAGAGCTATATCACAGGGAGGGGAGCTTGCTGCCCTCCCTGATTTTTTTAATAATGTATTTTCGAAATCTTCTAATTGAACCACTCTGCCATAGATTTTCGGTATACAATGACATTTCCACCCTAGGTACAGGATATTTATGTCGAAAAAATGAAAACAGTATATGGGATATATAGCCAGATAATTTGTTTCAAGAAGATTTCGAGAGTACATTAAAGATAAAAGGAGTCACTTATGAGCGAAATAAAAGGATACGTTCATTCACTGGAAACCTTCGGTGCCGCTGACGGCCCTGGGGTAAGATATTTGATTTTTTTAAATGGATGTAAAATGAGATGCGCCTTCTGCCACAATCCCGACACCTGGAAAGAAGGCCAGGGGGATCAATATACCGCAGATGAGCTTTTGAAAAAAGCCCTGCGCTACAAGACCTATTGGAGAAAAGACGGTGGCATCACTGTCTCAGGTGGAGAGCCACTGCTTCAGATTGATTTTGTTTTAGACCTTTTTAAAAAGGCCAAAGAAAAGGGAATAAATACCTGCCTGGACACTGCAGGCCAGCCCTTTACCCATGATGAACCCTTCTACAGCAAGTGGAAGGAACTAATGTCCGTCACAGACACTGTTATGCTGGACATTAAAAATATAGACCCTGCCATGCACAAAGAGCTTACCGGTGTAGACAACGCCAATATATTACAGATGGCCAGAGAAATGTCTGATATGGGTATCAACATATGGATACGCCATGTCCTGGTACCTGGTGGCTCCGACAATGACCAGCTGCTACAGCGCACCAGAGACTTTATCGATACACTAAAGACTGTATCCCGCATAGATGTGCTGCCATACCACACCCTTGGCACATTTAAATATGAGGAGCTTGGCATACCTTATCGACTGGAAGGCATAAACCCACCTAGCCAGGAACGAGTAGAGAACGCCAAGAAAATACTGGGTTGCCAGTAGCTAAAAACATCAAGACTCACTGGTGAGCCTTGTGCACTGATTTTGAGTCTGCTTTAGCAAACATATGCATCTAAAAAGCTCCGCCTTGGCTAATTTCTAGCAAGGTGGGGCTTTAGACTTTTTAAGACATTAAATTAGATGAGAATACAAAAGCTGTTTTTTCCAGCCTCCTTCACATAGTAGAGGGCCTGGTCAGCTCGCTTATAATCCTCTGTAAAGTTACGGGCATCATTGATAGGGGTGGCTCCACAGGATATGGTAACAATGGAGCGGGCAGAACCTGCCAGCTTCTTAGCCAGCATATCGCGAATACGCTCATATACTATCTTGGCTGTGGCCTCATCAATAGATGGCACATAGAGCATAAACTCATCTCCACCCAGGCGGCATATGCGGTCCTCCTCACGCAAGGCAGATTTAAGTACAGCGGCAAAGTCCTTTAGTACCTGGTCTCCTGCATCATGGCCCAGGGTATCATTAATCTTTTTAAAATTATCCATATCGCACATATACAAAAAGCCTGAACCATTTTTCTTAATGTAACGGGCTAAATACTTATCTATATACTTACGGTTCCATACCCCTGTAAGCTCATCTATGCAGCCCTCTGCCTTGTTCTGTCTTGACATATCATTTTTAAAGCGATGCATAAGCTCCAGATTAAACCACAATAGCAAGAAGGCAAGTGCCATAATAAGCAGTGACACAACTACAAAAATATTGGAAAAGCTTTCTACCCTGTTAATATCGGTAAGCTGCTTGAGGCTCATCAAGGTCTTTAAGTCTTCTACCTCAGCAAAAATCTTTTGATTGGTATATAGCTGTAAAAAGAGACTGATGATAATAAGAAATATCTGTGCCACTCCTACAAGGGTAGCCACCTTAATATAGGAATTGGCACTATTTCTTCTTTTTCCCTTCTTTCTTCGTTCCGTCATTATAATCTCCCCCAACCCCTGCCAGGAAGACAGGGACATAATTATCTAATTTTCCTGATTTGTATATCCTTGTATCTAGGGTAACCCTCATGAATCATGGTATTCTGCAAGCTACCACCAAAGACCTCGAAATGATAGATATTGTACTCCCCATCCTGGTAGGCAAAATCTCTGCCATTGTCCTGATAATGCTTGCAGGTGGCAATATCTCCGGCCACAAGCAGGGTCAGAGTGTCATATGGCTTTTCTCCCACATATTGCACCAGGTCATAGGTAGGGATTATCGACCCCTCCTTGATAAATATAGGAAGTACATCAAGAGGTGCATCCTTAATAATATACTGGCGGCCTTCATGCTTCTGACCAGTCCAGTAGTCATACCATATACCATCTGGCAAATAAACCATACGCTTTGATGTGCCAGGTGTAAGTACTGGTGCCACCAGCATATGCTTGCCTACCAGGTACTCGTCGTTGATATTGTAGGTGGCTGGGTCATCCTCATAATGAAGCACCAATGGACGCATAACAGGCAAACCTGTCTGCAAGCCCAAATGCAGCTCGTCATATATATAAGGCAAAAATGTGTAGTGAAGCTCCACGTACTTTCTATAAATGGACTGAGTCCACTCATCAAACTCCCATGGCTCCTGTCTGCGAGAGCCCTTGGCTGAGTGGTTTCTAAAAAAGGTAGAAAATGCAGCTGCCTCAATCCAACGACACATAAGCTCTGGGTTGGTATCTCCCCCAAAGCCGCCTATATCAGTGCCTGCAATGGCAAAACCACTAAGACCCAAATTACATAGCTGTGGAACCAGCATCTGCAGGTGAGACCATAGGCTCTGGTTATCCCCTGTCCACACAGCAGAATATTTTTGTGTACCCGCATAACAAGCCCTGGTAATAACAAGTGGACGCTTGCCTGTGGCCTTCTTTAAGCCTGCATATGTCGCCTTGTCCATAAAGTGGCCATAGGTATTGTGAGCCTCGGCGTGGTTGGTGAGTCTGTCATCCACAGTAAAAGCTACATCCATTGGCAGCGGACCATTGAAGGAGGCAGGCTCATTCATATCATTCCATACACCCTCTACTCCCATGTCTGTGAGAAGCTGCTGCTTGTCAGCCCACCAGCTAGCCACCTGGCTTTTGCCAAAGTCAGGATAGCAGGATGTGCCTGGCCATACAGCATTTTCATATACAGTACCATCCTTGTCGTGGGCAAAATAATCATGCTCTATGCCTTCGTCATACATAAAGTAGCCTGGGTCCTTCTTAACACCTGGATCAATAATAGCTACAGCCTTAAAGCCCTGGTCTTTCAGCTCATCTATAAGCTCCCTCTTTGGGCCATAGGCCTCCTCGTTCCAGGTAAATACCCTGTAGCCCTCCATGTAATCTATGTCATATTGCACTGACTCACAAGGTATGCGATGAGCACGCATCTGGTCAGCAATATAATGGATATCCTTGGCATTTTCGTAGCCCCAGCGGCACTGGTGATAACCCAAGGTCCAAAGCTGTGGCAAAGGTGTGCGACCAGTCAGGTAGGTGTACTCCTCCACTATATCGACCATGGTCATGCCGCCCATGTAGTAGATGTCCAGGTTACCATCTGCCGCCCCATAGTAAAAGTAGTCCTCAGATTCCTTACCAAAATCCATATAGCTGTGGAAGGTATTGTCAAAAAAGAGACCACACACTGCGGCTGAGCTTTTACAGATAACAAATGGCACAGACTTGTACAAGGCTGGCATATTTTCATGATGAACCTGAGGTATGTCGGAATTCCAGTTCTCATAAGCATAGCCACGCTTGTTTAAAAATCCGGCCTTGTCTCCAGTACCATAAAAGCATAAATCATCAGTCAGCTTAAAAAGTGCCTGGACAGGGTAGTTGTGAGGCTCCAAATCAGACACATCGTGGCCCTCTGCGGCAAGCATCTCCTTGATATAATCATCCATGTTGTTGACTATAGTGCGGTCCCCATTAAAGCTTGATAATGTAAGCTCTGCCTTTTTATTAAAAAACTTGTAGGAAAAATCATCCTTCATCTCCAGGGTCACATCCCCTGTAGTCAGACGAATGCCATGCTCCAGCTGCACCAGGTTAAACTTACACTCTTTTGTCTTATCCCCCTCTATGGCAATGGATTGATAGTCCTTTTTCCATGAAGGAACCAAAATACGGAAGATTTTGTCTGTAATAACTGTGACAATAACCTCCTGCTTCTCATAGCTTACTGTGATTACATTGCCCTCCTGATGGGCTCCCTTAAACTTGCCGAATTCCATTTTCTCTCTTACCTTTGCTAAATAAAATATAGTAAATATTCTAAAAAGTATCGCCTCTTATCTGACTAAACAAATACATTGAAGCTATATAATAAGTCCTCTCTACAGCTGTCTAGACTTTTCTATACAAAGCCTCTCAGCCTCTATTACAGAAGCCCTAAAGCCTGTTGCTTCAAGGGATGCCACCGCCTCTATGGTGGTGCCACCTGGTGAGCAAACTGCATCCTTGAGGGCGCCTGGGTGCTGACCTGTCTCAAGGACCATCTTGGCAGAGCCAAGGACTGCCTGGGCTGCAAACTTATAGGCCTGGGCACGAGGCATTCCCTCAGCCACAGCCCCATCTGCCAAGGCCTCGATAAACATATATACATAGGCTGGAGATGAACCACTGACGCCTACTACGGCATCCTGAAGCTTTTCTGCCACTACCTCTGCCTGACCAAAGGTCTCAAAGAGGCTGACTACTGCAGCAAGCTCATCCTGGCTTACCAGGGCATTAGGAGAAATTGCACTCATAGCCTGGCCCACCAAAGCAGGAGTATTTGGCATGACACGTACCAGCTTAAGGTCCTTGCCAAAAAGCTCTTTTAATCTAGCAAGAGACTGACCTGCTGCAATGGATACTATTATCTTGTCAGAAAAATCTATATCCTTAATCTCAGCAATTACATCTGGCAAAACCACCGGCTTCACAGCCAAGAACAATATGTCAGCGTGACTTGCCACAGCACAATTGTCTAAGGTAACTCCTACTCCATGTGCTGCAGACACTTTATCGATAGTAGCCTGGCTTTTAGCTGACACCAATATGTCACCAGCTGCTGCCTGGCCTGAGGACAAAATGCCCCCTATCATGGCAGAAGCCATATTGCCACCGCCTATAAATCCTATTTTCATAATCAGGTCCTCCTAAAGATGCATAAACACAAAAAAGACTACACTTATTAACAAGTATAGTCTTTATATGTCTCTTATGCTAGAAAATTAATTGAATTTCCAGCATATATTTTATGCTAAAAGCAGCTTTTCAAGATATGCCAAACGAGCGCATACAGTAAAGATATTGGCTGCCTGCTCCAACTCCTCAACTGGAGGAAGTGATGGGGCAAAACGGATAACCGAATCCTTAGGATCCATGTGATATGGGAAAGGTGCTCCCGCAGCTGTAAGGATAACTCCACAGGTATTGCACAGCTCAACTATACGGCTGGCTGTTCCCTCTGGGGCCTCATATGTGATAAAGTAGCCACCCTTTGGATTGATCCACTTGCCTACTCCAGGCTCGCTGAGGTCACGAGTCAGAATGTCGCATACCATGTCAAACTTTGGCTTAAGAAGGGCAGCATGACGCTCCATATGGTCCTCAACTGTAGTCTGCTCGAAGAAACGGGCGTGACGAATCATATTAACCTTGTCATATCCGATAGTCTGTACTGTCAGAGTCTTTTTCAGCTCTTCTCTGTTCTTGTTGTTGCATGCAATAGCTGCTATGCCGCCACCTGCAAAGGTAATCTTTGAGGTAGAAGCAAACTCAAATACAAGGCTTGGATTATCTGCGTCCTCGCACTCCTTTAAGATATTGAGGATCTTGCACTTGTCATCAGTAAGATGATGTACAGCATAAGCATTGTCCCAGAATATTCTAAAATCTGCTGCTGCAGGCTTAAGGTTGGCCATACGACGTACCACCTCATCAGAGTATACAATACCCTGTGGGTTAGAATACTTTGGCACACACCAGATACCCTTGATGGTATCGTCCGCTGCAACAAGGGCCTCAACTATGTCCATATTAGGGCCGTCCTCGTTCATTGGCACATTGATCATGTCAAAGCCAAAGTGCTGGGTGATGGCAAAATGTCTGTCATAGCCTGGAACTGGACAAAGCCATTTTACCTTTGGAAGCTTGCACCAAGGTGTGCAGCCACCAAAACCAAACATATATCCACGGGCTACAGCATCAAACATCAGCTGTAATGATGAGTTACCTCCTACAATAACCTGCTCTGGCTCGCAATCCATGATGTGAGCCATGAGGTTTCTGGCCTCCACGATGCCTTCAAGACCACCATAATTGCGGGTCTCTACGCCATTCATGCACTTCATGATAGCCTTGCCATCAAGTATATCAAGCAGTCCCATGGAAAGATCCAACTGCTGGGTTGATGGCTTGCCGCGGCTCATATCAAGAGCCAGGCCCTTGCCCTGCCACATCTTGTACTGGTCCTGTAAGCGCTCCTTTTCTTCTGTCAGCTCTTCTCGGGTCATTTCACTGTAGTTCATGGTCATTCTCCTTTAGCTTCTTTTCTTACTTTATCTAAATATTCATTGATAACATTTTCATAGCCCATGGTACCCGGTTTGTAAAAATCACCACGGTGCAGACCCTCTGGCAGATAGGACTGTCCAGAAAAATGATTTGGGCAATCATGGGCGTACTCATAGCCTATGCCGTGGCCCAGCTTGTGGGCTGACTTGTAGTGGGCATCCTGCAGATGCACCGGAATAGGCCGGGTGGCGTTATTTTTAACCTCGCGCATAGCCAAGTCAATGGCTCCGTAGGCCGAATTGGACTTTGGTGCACATGCTACATAGGTGGCGGCATGGGAAAGTATAATCTGGGACTCAGGCATGCCTATACGCTCTAAGGCCAAAAAAGCTGATGTGGCTACGCACAGAGCCATAGGGTCAGCATTGCCTACGTCCTCTGAGGCACATATACATATGCGGCGGGCAATAAACTTGGGATCCTCACCGGCATAGAGCATCCTGGCCAGGTAGTAGACTGCGGCATCAGGATCAGAGCCTCGCATACTTTTTATAAAGGCTGAAATAGTATCATAGTGATTGTCGCCGTCCTTGTCATACTTGACTACCCGGCGCTGTATACACTCACTGGCCACATCTAGGGTAATGTGAATTTTCTCATCATCTGCCCTGTCTGTAGTAAGAACACCAAGCTCTATGGCAGTCAAGGCCGATCTGGCGTCTCCATTGGCTATGTCTGCCAAAAACTCCAGGGCGTCATCTTCAATAACAGCCCCATATGAGCCCAAGCCCTTTACCTCATCTGTCAAGGCTCTTGTAATAAGGACCTTGATGTCCTCCTTATCAAGAGGCTTCAGCTCGAAAATAATGGATCTGGACAAAAGAGCTCCATTAACCTCGAAATATGGATTCTCAGTGGTGGCTCCAATCAAAATAATAGTGCCATCCTCCACAAAGGGAAGAAGATAATCCTGCTGTCCCTTATTAAACCTATGTATCTCGTCTATGAAAAGTATGGTCTTTCGGCCATAGGCTCCCAAGGTCTGCTTGGCTGCCTCCACCACTGCTTCCATATCCTTCTTGCCAGAGGTGGTAGCGTTAATGCTGGTAAACTCTGCCGAAGTTGTATGGGCGATGACCTGGGCTAAGGTTGTCTTACCTGTCCCCGGGGGGCCATAAAATATAATGGAAGAAATCTTATCTGCCTTGATAGCTCGATATAGCAGCTTATCCTTACCTATGATATGCTGCTGGCCTACCACCTCATCCAAGGTCGTAGGACGCATCCTGGCTGCCAGGGGAGATTCCTTTTTCTTATTTTCCTGTCTCATGTAATCAAATAGATCCATGAATATCTCCTGTTCTTTGTTTCTTTAGTACTATACTATAATAAA
>CAVJHG010000025.1:0-31099 GCA_963649335.1 bacterium | reverse complement strand
GCTAAAGTCAACACTAAATTTGCTTTTTTATTAAAGTAAATCTACTTTGCGAATTAAGGTAAATTTTGTGAATTGTATAAATTTTCAAAAAAATTCCTCGTTTATTATTTTTGTCATCCTAAGCCTCAAAAGTACTTAACTACATAATAAAATTCTCACAGACAAAAGCAGCACAGGAACTATTGAAACTGCTACGCTGACCTGTCATACTAAAAAATCCCACAGACAAAAGCCTGTGGGACTAATAAGCTATATATAATTAATAAGCTATGTATGATTAGTAAGCAACGCCCTGAGCGATCATGGCATCTGCAACCTTCTCGAAGCCTGCGATGTTGGCACCAGCAACATAGTTGCCCTCCATACCGTACTTCTTAGAAGCATCATCACATGCATGGAAGATACCCTCCATGATGCCCTTAAGCTTGCCATCAACCTCTTCAAATGTCCAGTGAAGTCTTTCTGAGTTTTGAGACATCTCAAGAGCTGATGTAGCAACACCGCCGGCATTGGCTGCCTTTGCTGGTCCAAATAATACACCTGCAGACTGGAATGCAGCTACTGCCTCTGGAGTAGAAGGCATGTTAGCTCCCTCAGCTACAGCAATAACGCCATTAGCAATAAGAGCCTTGGCATCATCTTCGTTAAGCTCGTTTTGGGTAGCACATGGAAGAGCAATATCTACCTTATACTGCCATACACCATGCTCACCATTCTTCTTCTCATGATATTCAGCTGAAGAACGAGCAGCAGCATACTCTGAAAGACGTGCTCTCTTAACTTCCTTAACCTCCTTAAGAAGATCTACATCGATTCCCTCTGGATCATAAATCCAGCCAGTAGAATCTGAACATGTAACAGGCTTTGCACCAAGCTGATAAGCCTTTTGAATAGCATAAATAGCAACATTACCAGCACCTGAAACAGCAACTGTCTTGCCCTCAAAGGTTGTATTCTTTGCACACTTAAGCATCTCCTGTGTGAAATAGCATACACCATAACCAGTAGCCTCTGTACGTGCCAGTGATCCGCCATATGAAAGGCCCTTGCCTGTAAGTACACCTGTGAACTCGTTGCGGAGTCTCTTGTACTGGCCATACATATAACCAATCTCACGTCCACCTACGCCAATATCACCAGCTGGAACGTCTGTATCTGCACCGATGTGCTTTGAAAGCTCTGTCATGAATGCCTGACAGAAACGCATGATTTCCATGTCTGACTTGCCCTTAGGATCAAAATCAGAACCACCCTTACCACCACCAATAGGAAGTGTTGTAAGAGAATTCTTGAAGATCTGCTCAAATCCTAAGAACTTGATAACTGAAAGATTAACTGAAGGGTGAAGTCTGAGACCGCCCTTGTAAGGTCCAATTGCTGAATTGAACTGCACTCTGTATCCTCGGTTTACCTGAACCTTGCCCTGATCATCAACCCAAGATACTCTAAACTGGATAATACGCTCTGGCTCAACGATACGCTCGATAATGCCAAGCTCCTCCAACTTAGGATTAGCAGCAACTACTGGCTCAAGTGACTCCAGTACCTCGTATACTGCCTGAAGGAATTCCTTCTGCTCTGCGTTTCTTGACTCAAGTCCGTCATAAACGCGCTGTAAATAATTGCTCTTAAAACTCATTTTTAAATCTCCTTCCCAGAAATATATACAGGGAGTTTACTACCTGCATGCTCAGATTTTGTCGATACTTGCCCTATCGGCGCAACCTAAGGAAATTATAAGTGTTTTAACACTTTAGCGCAATAAATTTTTAACGATTAAAACACTAAATTTTAACTTTTTCCTGTTACTATAAAAATCATGGAGGAAATGCCTATGTATAAGGAATCTGATTATGGTAAAAATCTAGTGAAATTTCGCACTGCCGCCGGACTTTCACAGGAGGCTTTGGCTGAGGCTGCAGACTGCTCTACATCCACCATATCCAGGCTGGAAAATGGAGAAAATTTCCCTCACCGTGGGCTATTTGAAAAGCTAAATCAGGTTTTTGAAATATACAACTACTCCTATGAGGATTTTTCTATGGAAGAAATCTTTCACTTTAAAAGTGCAAAAGATGAATTACTAAAAACAATCAACGCAGGTCGGGCTGATATTTTAGAAGAAAAAATAGACAAATTTGCTGCTATGATCGATGAAGAAAACATCGAAGACAAACAATATCTGCTTCTAGCCCAATTAATGTATGTAAGGCTGTGTGGGCATACTGTTGAAAACTTTATAGACAACTGCATAGAAATATTTGAGCTTTCTAAAGATATGCCTGAGCCTGAAAATATCAGTTCAACACCCCTTACAAAAATAGAAAAAATCATATTACAAAAAATGGCTGAAGAGCACATAAATACAAATGATAATAAGCTTGGGCAAACCATGCTTGAAGGTATACTATCCCATGTGGCCTCTTCGCCAAACAGCAATCCTAAATATATTGATGATTGTCTAAGCATATGCCACTGCCTGGCCACTTGCTTTTACAAACAAGGACAAGTGGAAAAAGCCAAAATCTGCAACGACTATATTTTAAATACTATTGCTAAAAACCCAGCATATTACTACTTTAATAACGCAATTGCCCTAAAGGCCTCAATCGACAAGGACGCCTTGTCAAAGGATCAAATAAAAGAACTTGAAGCCTTTCCCTTATCCATGGAAAATATAAGTAATATTGTTACGAAAGCCAGGGAAAAATAATGGCAAAAAGCACGCTAAATGGCGTGCTTTTTGCTTAGTGAATTGTTTTATGAAGGAGCTCAGGACAAAAACTTTGTCCTAAGGTATCCACTTGATTATCGGCAAACGATATCTACAGGTATATTCATAATCTTAGCCACCTTAAGGATAGTGTCGATATGACGACCTGCAGCTGCTGCCATATGATGAGTAGGACCTGCCTCTGACCACTTGTTGCAGAACTCTCTGCATGGAATAGAGAACTTGGTACGCATATTGGTATCACCAAAGGTAAAGATAGGTCCTGGCTGATTTTCACCCTCTGCAACTACAAACTTGAAATTACCATCCTTGTCCTGGGTAATGGCAAGGTAGGTAACAGGGCCTGTTGGGGGATAAAACTGTGTGAGATATCCGCCACCAACCTTGCCGTGGAACACCTTTACAATCTTCATTGTAGGCTTGTGGGCAAGAGAAATATCTGCATCGCCAGAGCCTGAGTGACCAATAATACAAATGTCCTCGTTGAAATCAATAGAGTACATTTCTGAAAGCTGACCCATGCCTGAAATAGTCTTGAGTATAGACATAGCCATGGCAACCTTCATATCGCCTTCAACTGCACATGCTGTGCCCTGCTTAATAAGCATAGAGAAGGCTGGAATAAGCATGGAATCAAGCTTACCTGCAATCCCCTGAGCTTTGCCTGCATAGTGAGAAGCAATCATTCCAAGGTCTTCATCCTGAGCCCATTTTTCAAAAGCAAGAACATATTTTGCCATGTCACGGATAGACTCATCGGAAGTAGAAGCACCACCTTCTATCTCGAAGGTGTCTATTATATCCTGTGTCTTTGCAGTAATGGCTGCCTCATCGGTAACATCATCTGCAATAGCCCACATATCTTCCCAATCAAACTGCTTGGTATAAAGGCCCATTCTATTGTAAAGATTAGTCTCATCGATATAGAGATCCATCATACCTGGATATGGACGTCCAATCTGAGCAATATTAGTCTGGCGGAAACGGCGACGTACCTGCGCAGCCTTGCACCAGTCTTCTATTTCATGAGCTACCTCTGGGTCACCGCCCTCTACAACACCTGTAATAACGGCATGTCTTTTGCCTGCACGCTCAAGATCAGCAACAGCTTCTCCTACTGCACCGCAGGCATACAGGTCTCCAAGCCAGATAGGAATATCAGTATTCTCATAATCTGGGGCCTTCTTTTTCTGAACATTGACACATACAACTGGTACATCCAAATCACGAATAGCTGGAAGCACATTGTATGAAGTAGCATAGGTAAGTAACTGAAGGAAAACAAGGTCAACATCTGCAGCTCTGAACTTATCACCTGCAGCCATGGCCTGTTCCTTAGTAGTTACCATACCGCCATCAATAATCTCTACTGTGGCAGGGATTGTCTTCTTAAAATCCTCATACTGAGCCTGAAAATTAGGCACCAACTGTGGAAACTGTGGTAAGTAAGCTCCAAGTGCAATGGAGAATACACCAACCTTAGCTTTTGTGTTTACTAACATGTAAAACCCTCCTTAATTAATCATAATATTTAACATCAAAAGATGCTGCAACTGCTGCTCTTGCTTCCTGTAAGGATGCAAATTGACCCTTTGCAAGCATCTGTACTAACAGATTACCAATTGCTGTAGCCTCACTCGGGCCTGCAGAAATACGAAGACCTGTCTCCTTTGCTGTCAATTCATTGAGATACTTGGCATTAGCACCACCACCTACAACAAAAAGGGTATTGTATTTAACCTTTTGGATAGACTCTATCTCGGCCAAAGTCTTTTTATAACAAAGGGCAAGGCTGTGATAAATCACATATGCATAGTCAGCTGGAGTCTGAGGAACTTCTTGATTAGTATTTTTGCAAAACTGAGCAACAGCTTCCATCATGGAATCTGGAGCCAGGAAACAATCATCGTTGCAATCTACAACGGACTCACATGAGCTAGTTGTTGCCATATCGCAAAGCTCAGCAAATGAATACTTGTCATCAAGCTCTTTTTTAAGATTCTGCACCATCCAAAGTCCCATGATATTCTTAAGGTAGCGGAAACGATAATCATATCCGCCCTCGTTGGTAAAATTGAGAGCCTTGGACTCCATTGAGCAATCAGCAGACATAGCCTCTACTCCCATTAAAGACCAAGTGCCAGAGCTAATGTAAAGGGTATTTTTTTCATTTGATGGAACTGCAAGAACTGCAGAGCCTGTATCGTGAGTAGCTGGTAAAATAACCTCACAGTCAAAGCCAACCTCATCAATAAGCTCCTGGGTAAAATGTCCCAAGCTAGTGCCTGGTACAGAAATAGGAGCAAAAATATCTCGTGGATAACCTAATAAATCGATAAGCTCATAGTCCCAGTCTTTTGTTTTTGGACTAACCAGCTGGCCTGTAGTTGCATTGGTGTACTCCTGGGCCTTCTTGCCAGTAAGGCAAAAATGTAAATAGTCTGGAATCATAAGCAGTGTCTTTGCTGCTGCCAGCTGCTCAGGATTATTAACCTTTAGAGCCATAAGCTGGTATATCGTATTAAATATGGCTTTCTGAATGCCTGTACGAGCATACAAATCGTCCTCAGAAATATACTTATATACCTCAGCATCCATGCCCTCAGTACGATTATCTCTGTAGCCAACTGCTTGGCCAATAAGCTTGTCGTTTTCATCAAGAAGGACAAAATCAACTCCCCAGGTATCAATACCCATGGTAGATGGAAGCTTACCTATCTCCTTGCATTTCTTAAGACCTGTTTTGATCTCTCCAAAAAGATACTCAGTGTCCCAGCACATATGACCATCCATTTCAGAAAGTCCATTGGAAAAACGATGAATTTCTTCCATCATAATCTTTCCATCTACTACCTCTGAAAGCATCAATCTTCCGCTGGAAGCACCTATATCAACCGCTGCATAATATGTGCTCATATCAACCCTCCGAAATTATTTTTATAGTTCAATTATATGACTTTATTTAACGCAAAATAGCACTTTTATGACAAATTAATTGACCTTATTTGCATTTTTTGTTATCCTTTTAGAAGAAATATACAATTTATAAACAGGCTTTTTTTACATAATTACCAAAGTATGAAGAGAGAAATATTTGATACCCTAAAAAAAATTACTGAAGAAGAACAAAATATCCTTAACCGAGGCGGAGCAATTGACACTACTATTTATAGTAGTAACAATTCTTCTGTTGTAGATTCCAAAAAAATGCTGGAACAGGGAAAGTTAATTGACCTGCGTCCCCACACCAGGTTTGCCCATTTCCCTAGACATACCCACAATTATGTAGAGATGGTATATATGGTATCCGGCTTTACCCGCCATATAGTCAATGGCAACGAGGTTATCCTTAGACAGGGGCAATTGCTGCTTATGAATCAGCATGCCAGCCAGGAAATCTATCCTGCCAGGGAAAATGATATTGCTGTTAACTTCATGATTATGCCAGAGTTTTTTGACACCACCCTTAGCATGCTAAAGGGGGCAGATTCCATGATTCGCGACTTTCTGGTAGATTGTCTGAGAAGTACTTCAGGCCATGTGGATTACCTGCATTTTGAGGTTGAAGACGCCCTTCCGGTGCAAAACCTCATAGAAAACCTGATATACGCCCTCCTCAACAATACTTCCAATGTCAATCAGCTCAATCAGACCACCATGGGCCTTTTATTTTTGCATCTCTTGCAATATACCGACCATCTCACCATCGGTGGCGACAGATTTGAAGAAGAAGTAATGGTAAAGGTTTTGAGCCATATCGAGGACCACTACAAGGATGGTCAGCTTTCTGATTTATGCGACCAGCTTGGAGAAGACCTCTACACCTTATCCCGCATTATTAAGCGGCACACCGGTCGCAACTACACAGATCTTTTACAGGAAAAACGCCTTAATCTGGCTGCATTTTTGCTAACTAATACCAGTCTTCCAATTACTGATATTTGTGCTGATGTAGGATATAACAATTTCAGTTATTTTTATAAGCTTTTTAAAAAGCAATTTGGCTCCACACCAAAAGAATATAGAATGTCTCAAAAAAATAAGGACCAGGAGTAAACTCCTGGTCACTTTTTTATAAATAATTATTCTTCAGATGAATCCTCAGCCTTGTCTTTATTTAAGAGAGCACTGGTAATGTCCTCTCTAAGGCTCGACATAGAAGATCTGCTTACAAGACCTATTGTCTCACCATCTAATGTGGCAATACAAGAATCACCGTCATACTGGTACAAGATAATATCAAGACTTGTTGCATTGTCATCATTAAGCTGCAGCAAAAGTCGCAACTCCTGCTTGCCCTTTGAATAATCACTGCCTGCCTCAGTCAGACTTAAAGAATCAATCTTTGAAGCCGCTGATGTAAAATCAACCTCACTGCCTTCGTAAGTGTAGGTGTTGCCATCATCACCATCTGAAGAAACATCAATAAGATATGATGTACCATCAATAGTAGCCGTAAGTGAAGAAACTGAAGTCCAATCAAGAGACACTATCTCATCCGGGCGAAGGGTATCATATGAACCATCTGCTAAAGCTTCAAAAACAGCCTCATCAATGGAATAAACAATAGTAGATTGATCAAAGTAAGCGTAATAATCCTTGTCATCAACTGAACTAAAATAGATTGTCTGAGACTGGCTTTCTGTATCATCTTCATCCTCTCCGGCTACATCGCCTGTAAGAACTACGGTAATATCTGGATTGTCAAGACCATATTTTGCAAGGTCATCTGATGTTGCCTTGTAGGTCGCATAAGCTGAAGTATCGATATTTCTGATCTGGTCTATGTAGCTTGTAATCTTAGACTCAGCCACTGGCTTGTGATCATCACCATCAATCAGATAATAATCGTAACTGTCAGTGTAAGTATACTGTGTATCTGCATCATACACAAGGTCAAAATTGCTTTTTCCTGAAACTTTTAACTCAGTGAGCTGGTCAAAATCTGTGACTGTGTCATAATCAAGATAATCATCTGCTGTAAATGACATATCCGAAAGAATATCATCATCTATGAGATATACATCACCTGAATCTACACTGATGTATCGCTTTGAATCCATGGTAGAGTATGTTCCAAATTCTACCTCAGATGCACCATCTGCTGTGGTAAAGGAAATAGTAGCCTCCGGAGACTTAAGACCATACTGGCTGTAATCCTCCACATCTGTTATAACAAAGCTGGCGTGAACTGACTCGAAATATCCTATAAGCTCAGCTATTTTATCCTGACTTACTGGAAAATCCCCATCACTTTCATAGGTCCATGTGCCATCATCAGACTTATTAAAGGTAAGGCTTGTGGAGCCCTGGGTTAATATAATGGAAGTCAAATCATCTTCTGACGTGGTAAAAACTTCCTCGTCCACTGTATTTACTGAATCTACATGCTTTTGAATCATTTTTTCTGCAACAATTCCTATAATGGCTATCACAAGAACTACCACAAGAATAAGCATGGTTTTACTTCTTTTTGCCATAAAATCCTCCCTACTGCTTTTTTCTTCTGCGATATACTTCGTCAATACCATAAATCAGGTAAAAGATAGGAAGCAGACCTATTAGTACGACCTTAATTACTGTTGCCTGAGACTCAGAAATGGTAAGTCTTGAGTAAGACATGGACTTAGACTTAATTGACAAGGTTGTAGTATTGTCAGCCATCTTCCATGTTAAAGCATTGGTAGCAAAGTCAATATTGGCCCCTGAGGAATCATTATTGTAATCATCTAAAAGGAAATAATCAGATGCTACATAAACCAGGGAACCTCCTGTGCTATTATTTTCTGCTGCTATAGCAAGTGAAAATGGTCCATCTACATCACCATCCTCCTTATCCCAGGTGGACATGGCAAAACCAGCCGCCTTGGCATACGACTCTGATGAAGTATCCAAAAGAGATGTAACTGTATAATTACTTGACGAGCCTACAGTAAGTCCTGTTGCAATTGGCATGACCACATTTTTACTCTCATCAATAAGGGCATCTGTAATATCACTTGACTCTATAGTAGGAAGCAAATTATATGGATAAGAAAAAGCATAGTTTTCTCTGTCTGTATCAATGACTATACCCTCTTCTGCCTCTACGCCTACGTAATTAAGAAGACTTGTCAGGTTAGTCAGGTTACCTGACTGCTGTGGACCGGAAAATACAACTACATGTCCACCATTATCTATATATTTTTCCAAAAGCTCTATCTCTGATTCAGATAAGTCAGAGCTTGGTGAATAAATAAGCACTGCATCTGCCTCATCACCGATTTCATCTACATTGAGAAGTGTATAATCCTCTGTCTCAATATTGGCTGTTTCAACTGCACTAGAAAAAGCTGTGGAAAAATCTGCCTCGCCATGTCCTGTAAGAACGTATATCTTTGGTAATTCATCCGACACTACATAAGAAATAGCCGATGTAATTTGGCTTTCACCATCAAAGCTCCTTGATACAGAGCCTGATGAATAATAGCTTGATGTGTCATACTCATATATGTTGTCATAGCTTATGTAACGATTTTTATCGCCACTTTCAACTATAAGAGAGTTGTTTGAAACTGTCTCATCTGTGTACTGTGACGCAAAGGTTGGATACTGATCTGGATCCTTCTTTTCTACTGTAATGTGGTCTGACATGCCCTCGTATACTCCGAGAAGCTTTTCTATAATTGTATCCTCCTGACCTGCCTGACATATCCAGTAGATTGTCACATCATCATCTAGGCCTGTCACCACTGCCTTGGAATCAGATGTAAGAGAATACAGCTGGGCTGAAGATATATCAAACTGGGTAAATTTGCTTGGCAGACTTGATGCAAAAACATTTACAGCAACAACGATTGCAAGCACTACCACCGCCATTACAAAGGTATAACCACCTATTTTTGCAGTCTTTGTATTTAAGCTCTCGCGGCTTTTATTAATAATGGATTTAAGCTTCATTATCCGTTATACCTCCTCTTTTCCAATGACTGGACACTAAGAAACAGGAAAAACACTATTAGACTCAAGTAATATACAATGCCTGTCACATCAAATACTCCATCCACAAATGTTGTAAAACGCTCTGCCAATGAAATCTTGTCCATTACATCTGGAAGTAAATTTTCCATATATTCAGGCTTAATGCCGTATACTATAAAAGCAATAACTATGGTGATGATAGAAAATCCGGCTCCTGCTAAGGTAGATTTTGTCAAAAATCTTATTAAAAACCCTAAAACTACCATCAGCACTATAATACTTATAAGTGAACCCAGGCTGGAAGTAGATACATAATCTGCAAGGGATGTGCAATAATAGTTAAAAAGCATGACCACAACACATATTCCAGCAGCCATTCCCTGGGATTCAGTAAGGGAAGAAATAAACATACCTATACTGATAAGGGCAAGTCCCATACAAAAGAAGGCCACTATTGCACCATAGGCTGTAGGTAAATACACATCTCCGTACATTGAAAAAAGTAATGGATATAAACTAATGATAATCATAGGCACAGCAAACACCACCAGGAGGGCTAAAAATTTCCCCACTACAACATCAGTAGTTGATATAGGAAGTGAGTAAAGAAGCTGATCAGTCCGCTGCTTTTTCTCATCAGCTATAACTCGCATGGTTAAAATTGGCACAATAATAATAAATACTATCTGTATAAAGCTAAGCACCAACTCAAAGCTGGCAACTGCAGCATTAATGTTGTAAAGCAGGGCGCCTAGGCCTGTGAAAATAAGTAAGAAAGCCCCAAATACATAGCCCGTCATGCTGTGATAATAGAGGGACAGTTCATGTTTAAAAACAGCTTTCATGCTTTATGCCTCCTCCTTTTCATCTTGCTTATTCAAATTCGATTGTGAAGTATAGTCAATTGATTTATCTGAATCAGAAAGGCTAGTATCCTCTTCTGTTGATGTCAGTTCAATAAAGATATCCTCCAAGGTAGTCTTTACAGGATTTAATGTAAGCAGATTAACCTCACCATCAGCAAAGCTCTTGAATACTGTGCGACAAGCATCAAGAGGATCCTCTGCGTCAGTATACAAGGTAGCCTCCGTTTTGCCATCCTCTTCCTTTTTAATTTCATATCGTGTTACATCTGAAATAGAGCCAATCATGTTTACAAGATCCTTTGCACTGCACTCTGCCATAATTTCAATTGAATTTCCTGAAGAAAGTCTTTTACTTAAATTTTCCTGATTATCAAAAGCAACAAGCTTACCCTTGTATATAATCAACACCTTTTCACATATTGCCTGTACCTCAGACAAAATATGGGAGCTCAAAATAACAGTATGATTCTTGCCCAGCTCTGCAATCAAATCACGTATCTCGATAATTTGCATTGGATCAAGACCAACTGTAGGCTCATCCAAAATAATTACCGATGGATTACCAAGAAGGGCCTGAGCAATTCCAACACGCTGTCTATAGCCTTTTGAAAGATGCTTGATAAGACGATCTGCCACATCCTCGATATGCGTTTCTTCAATTACCTTTTCAATCTCAGCTTCTAGGTCTGCCTTGGATATACCCTTGGCTTCAGCTACAAAGCTTAGATATTCTCTTGGAGTTTGATCTACATAAAGTGGGGGAATTTCTGGAAGATAGCCAAGTAATTTCTTGGCTTCCTTTTCGTTTTCATAGATATCATAGCCATCTATCTTGATGTCACCAGATGTGGCAGCAAGACAGCCTGTCATGATATTTAGAGTCGTGGATTTTCCTGCACCATTTGGGCCCAAGAATCCATAAATATGACCATCTTCAATTGTAAATGACAAATCATCTACGGCAAGAAAATCGCCATATTTTTTCGATAAATGTTCAACCTGAATCATAAAAAATTCATCTCCTTAATTATTATTACTTTAAAAGGATAAAGTAGTTATCTGAAGATTAGCTGAAGTTTTTGTTATGGTTTTATGATGTAAAAATGAGATTTATAAACACATTTCTTGATAAAGCAGCAATGCCCGACTAGCCTAAAGAAATAGGTGACATTCTCTCAATTTATATATAAAAAAATAAGTGCAGATGTCAGAGTTAATTACTCTCTGACAACTACACTTTTATGGTACTAAATAAACAAACCAACGGATATTGAAAGCATTTCAATACCAGTTGGTTTATTTGAATAAGCTACTACTAGCAAATATATCTCTTATACGTTTATCTCAGCCTTAACACCAAGAACATCCTTATTGGCATCCAAAATAGGAGTGATTACATCGCGAAGATATACCTCCACCTGACGTGGTGCCCTGCCTACATAGCGGCTTGGCTCCATGGTAGACTCAAGCTCCTCAAGGCCCATTGGAAACTCATCATCTGCAGCAATAAGCTCAAGAAGGTTGTTTTCCTTACCCTCTACCTTGACATTCTTGCCAGCCTCCATTGAAAGAGTACGAATCTTTTCATGAAGCTCCTGACGATTGCCTCCAAGCTTAACTGCATCCATCATAATATTTTCAGTAGCCATAAATGGAAGCTCTGACATAAGGCGCTTTGTAATAACCTTGTCGTAAACAACAAGACCATCCACTACATTAAGGCAAAGATCTAAGACTCCGTCTGTTGCAAGGAAGCCCTCAGCAATAGAAAGACGCTTGTTGGCTGAATCATCAAGGGTACGCTCAAACCACTGGGTAGCAGATGTAATGGCTGGATTAAGAGCATCTATCATTACATAACGGGAAAGTGACGCAATACGCTCACTTCTCATAGGATTGCGCTTGTACGCCATGGCAGATGAACCAATCTGACTCTTTTCAAATGGCTCCTCTACTTCCTTAAGGTGCTGAAGAAGGCGGATGTCATTGCTCATCTTATGAGCAGATGCTGCAATGCCTGCCAAAATATTGCACACTCTTGTATCAACCTTGCGGGAATATGTCTGGCCTGACACTGGATAGCATGCCTTAAAGCCCATCTTCTCTGCAATCATAGGATCAATCTTGTCGATTGTTTCATTGTCACCATTAAAAAGCTCCAGGAAGGATGCCTGGGTACCTGTGGTTCCCTTTGAACCAAGAAGCTTTAATGTAGAAAGGACGTAATCCAAATCCTCTAAATCCATAACAAACTCATTAAGCCACAAGGTAGCTCTCTTACCTACTGTAGTAGGCTGTGCAGGCTGAAAATGAGTGAATGCAAGAGTTGGCATATCCTTGTACTTGTCTGCAAAGGAAGCAAGCTCAGCAATAACATTGACAAGCTTTTTTCTGATCAAAAGAAGGGCATCACGCATAATAATAATATCTGTATTATCACCAACATAGCAGCTTGTAGCTCCTAAATGAATAATACCTGCAGCCTTAGGACACTGCTTACCATATGCATATACATGACTCATTACATCATGGCGAACCTCAGCCTCTCTGGCCTTGGCTACATCATAGTTGATATCATCTATATGAGCCTTCATTTCATCTATCATGTCCTGAGTGATAACTGGCTTGCCATCCTGCGATAAGCCTAGCTCCATCTCTGTCTCAGCTAGAGCTATCCAAAGACGTCTCCAGGTAGAGAACTTCTTGTCCTGTGAAAAAATGTATTGCATTTCTTTGCTGGCATAGCGCTCAGAAAGTGGGCTTGTGTATCTATCTGTACTCATTATTTTCTCCTTTTTAGTGTAGGTTAGTCAAAATTGTTGGCCTCCACCTCCTTAAGGTTTAGAGGTGTAGGATATTTTCGACTGAGTTTACCCTTATAAAAATGTGGAATAGATTATTTATCGTACTCTCCACGAATATCCTCAGTAGGTGGCTCAAGTGGATAATTGCCATCAAAGCAACCGTGGCATATAGGAAGACCTTCTGCTAGCTGAACTAACTTGTCCATCTGCAAATATCCAAGGCTATCAGCACCAATAATTTGTCTAATTTCCTCAATGGTACGATTGTAAGCAATGAGCTGCTCACGACATGGTACATCGGTACCAAAATAGCATGGCCACAAGAAAGGTGGGGAAGAAATACGTACATGAACCTCTGTAGCACCTGCATCGCGAAGCATTTTGACAATTCTGTCTGAGGTGGTGCCTCGCACGATGGAATCATCAATCATGATAATTCTCTTACCTTTTACAACTTCCTTTAATACATTGAGCTTGACCTGGACTGAAGACTCACGGCTGGCCTGCTTTGGCTTAATAAAAGTACGGCCTACATAACCATTTTTTACAAAAGCAGTGCCATAAGGAATACCTGATTCTAATGAATAGCCAAGTGCTGCAGCGTTACCTGACTCTGGCACGCCAACTACCATGTCAGCCTCTACCGGTGAATCCTGAGCCAGGAAACGTCCAGCCTTGATACGGCTGTCATATACAGAAACTCCATCAATTTCAGAATCTGGTCGTGCAAAATAAATGTATTCAAAAACACAGCGTCCCTGCTTATCAGCAGAAATGCAACGAGACTTATCAGACTTTATGCCAAACTCTGGAGAAATAGTAATAATCTCACCAGGCTCTACGTCTCTTATAAAGGTAGCACCTATAGTATCGAGAGCACATGACTCCGATGCAACCACATAGGCATTGTCTCTTTTACCTATGCAAAGTGGCCTGAAGCCCTGTGGATCACGGGCTGCAATAAGCTTACGAGGCGACATAACAACAAGGGAATAAGCGCCCTTTATCTTGTCACAGGCTTTAGCAACAGCCTCCTCTACTGTATGACTGTGCAAACGCTCTCTGGCAATAAGGTATGCAATAACCTCTGAATCAATTGTTGTCTGGAAAATAGCTCCTGTCATAGACAGCTGGTCTCTCAGCTCCTCAGCATTGATAAGATTGCCATTGTGAGCCATGCCAAGTATACCCTTGACATAATTTAATACCAAAGGCTGTGCATTTTCTCTGCAGGAAGAGCCTGCAGTAGAATAACGGGTATGACCTACACCAATATCTCCATGCATGTCATCAAGCATGTCCTGATCAAAAACTTCATTTACCAGACCCATGCCCTTATTTAAAGCAAAATTGCGCTTAGGACCACCTGTTTCAGATACAGCAATACCGCAGCTTTCCTGTCCTCTGTGCTGCAAGGCAAACAGACCATAATAAATAGATGAAGCCACATCATTGCCATCAAAATCATACATGGCGAAAACTCCGCACTCCTCATGCAGGTCATCCCAAGGCCTATCATTTTTTAAAAATTGCGTCATATTATCTCCTTTTACGGGGGTAAAAATCAAAAACACACCATAAAAAGGGAGCTAAAAGCTCCCCTTTTTATAATGCTAGATTGTCAAGTCCTGGCCAGTAATAAGCTTATAAGCCTCTAAGTACTTGTCGATAGTCTTATCGATAACATCCTGTGGAAGCAAATAGTCAGAATCTGGATTGGCTGTGAGCCAATCACGAACATACTGCTTGTCAAAAGAAGGCTGACCATGACCTGGCTCATAGCCCTCCAGTGGCCAGAAACGTGAGCTGTCTGGTGTGAGCATCTCATCGCCAAGCACAATATTGCCGTTCTCATCGATACCAAATTCAAACTTGGTATCAGCAATAATAATACCCTTTGTCAATGCGTAGTCAGCGCACTTTTTGTAAAGAGCTATAGTTTTTTCCTTTATAGCCATAGCATACTCAAGACCGTGTCCTGGGAACTCCTTCTCAAGTACTTCTATAGAACGCTCAAAAGAGATGTTTTCATCATGATCGCCAATCTCTGCCTTGGTAGAAGGTGTGTAAATAGGTTCAGGAAGCTTGTCTGACTCCTGAAGTCCTTCTGGAAGAGCGATGCCACATACTGTGCCATTTTCCTTGTATGAAGCCCAACCAGAACCGGTGATATAGCCTCTGACAATACACTCAATAGGAATCATGGTAAGCTTTTTGCACATCATGGTATGACCTGCATGCTCTTCATCCTGGAAAAACTCAGGCATGTCCTTTACATCAGTAGAAATCATGTGATTAGGAATGATGTCCTTAGTCAAATCAAACCAGAATTTTGACATCTGAGTGAGTACAGCACCCTTGTTGACAATCTTATTTTTCAAGATAACATCAAAGGCTGAAATACGGTCAGTAGCATACATGATGATGCTATCGCCATTGTCATAAACTTCTCTTACTTTTCCTTCTTTAATTGGTTTCATGATCAAATCCTCTCTTTAATATATAATTGTTATATGATAAGTAGCTTAAATGCCCTCACTGCAAGGTCCTAATTATTTCTTAATGAGAAGTGATGAGCCAGTCATTTCCTTAGGCTGCTCAAGACCCATAATCTCAATAAGTGTAGGAGCTATATCGCAAAGAGCGCCACCCTCTTTAAGAGTGTAAGCCTCATCATAGTTAACCAAAATAAATGGAACAGGATTTGTAGTATGAGCTGTATGTGGCTCTCCTGTCTCATAGTCAATCATCTTCTCTGCATTACCGTGATCGGCACAGATAAACATGACACCATCCTTTTCCTTCAATGCCTCAACGGCCTGACCTACAAGGGAGTCAATGCGCTCAACTGCAGCTACAGCTGCTGGTATAACGCCTGTATGACCTACCATATCTGGGTTAGCAAAATTTATTATGATAACATCATACTTGTCAGACTGAATAGCGGAAACTAACTTCTCTCCAACCTCTGGTGCTGACATCTCAGGCTTAAGGTCATATGTAGCTACATCCTTAGGTGAGTTAACAAGGATTCTCTCCTCATCAGGGTTAGGCTCCTCAACACCACCATTAAAGAAGAATGTAACATGGGCGTATTTTTCTGTCTCAGCAAGTCTCAGCTGCTTTTTACCATTAGCTGCTAAAAACTCGCCAAATGTATTGGTGATAGATTCCTTCTCAAAAGCAATATGCTTATTTGGGATAGACTCATCATAATCCTTGAAGCAAGCATAGTAGAGCTTAAGGAAGCTACGGTCAAAACCGGTAAATGCATCATCGCAGAAAGCTCTTGTAATCTCACGGGCTCTGTCTGGACGGAAGTTAAAGAAAATAACTGAATCCCCATCCTTTACAAGTGAAAGTGGCTTGCCAGCCTCATCGGTAATAACTGTAGGAAGTACAAACTCATCAGTAACTCCATCGTCATAAGAAGCCTGCATAGCATCTGCTACTGATGTAGCAAGGACGCCCTCTCCCTTAACGAGAGAATCATAGGCCTTCTCTACACGGTCCCAGTTGTTATCACGATCCATAGCATAATAACGGCCAGAAAGAGATGCAATAGAACCTACTCCTATCTCATCCATTTTATCCTGAAGCTGTGCCAGATAGTCCTTGCCTGATGCTGGAGGAGTATCACGGCCATCAAGGAAAGCATGTACATATACACGAGAGAAATCATTCTTCTTGCACATTTCAAGAATGCCATATACATGGCTAATGTGGCTGTGAACACCACCATCAGAGAGAAGTCCCCACAAATGAAGGTCTCCACCTGTCTTTTTACAATTATCAATAGCCTCAAGCAACACCTTATTGTCGAAGAAATCACCATCAGTAATAGACTTAGTAATACGGGTAAGATCCTGATATATAACACGGCCAGCGCCAATGTTCATGTGGCCTACCTCTGAATTGCCCATCTGTCCATCAGGAAGACCTACAAAAAGACCTGATGCATTACCTGGAACGTAAGGATAATCCTTCATAAGACCATCCATTACAGGAGTTTTAGCCATGGCAATGGCGTTACCCTCAGGATTGTCATTTAATCCATATCCGTCAAGAATCATAAGTACTACTGGTTTTTTACTCATTTTGATACCTCTCTGTTCTATTTCTTTTTTAATATATGACCATCAGACTTTATTGTAGCAGTCTGAGATAAACTATTTAATTGGTTTATAATACGCCCCTTATCCTGGTCTGAATCAGACAAAAGGCTGGTAACTCCTGCGTCAAAGCGACATGGATAAAAATATGCCTGCAGGCTACCATCCACTGCAATTCTAATCTCTGCCAGCCCTGTATCATAGGCTTGAGGCATCTGAGATGTAGTTGCAAAAAAGTAATTGCCAAGGCTGTAAAAGACAGGCACGTCATCAATGTACTCCACAGTCTGCAGGCAGTGAGTATGACCACCTATAATGGCATCTGCTCCCGCCTCAACGAAGCTTTCAGCTAAAGCTGTCTGGTCTGCACCATAGCGGATATTGCCTTCTGTGCCCCAATGACAAATAGCAATAACATAATCTGCATTATCCTTGGCCTGAGATATTTCCTGGCAAAAAAGCTCAGAATCAAGGCATTTTAAGACCCCCGGAGAATCCTCCGTGGCAGCCTTGGTATAGGTGTAGCTTCTCTCTATCTGAGTAGCTGCAACTATGGCAATCTTCCTGCCACCAATAATATAATAAACCGGTTTCATGGCCTCATCAAGGTCATATCCAGCACCAACATAAGGCATACCAACACCATCCAAGGTGTCAAGTGTATCCAAAAGCCCTACCTCATCATAATCATATACATGATTATTGGCAAGACTGACAATATCAACTCCTAGCTCACCAAGGGTAGAAACTCTAGCAGGATCTGACCTGAAAGTATAGGCCTTACCCCTTAATGGAGTGCCTCTGCTAGTATAAGCGAACTCATTATTGACCATGAAAATATCTGCAGATTGCATTTTATCCAATAAATCAGAAGAAAAACAATCAGTAATGCCTTCTGTATTTTCTTCCATGTATATGGTAGTAGCAATATTATCAGCCACAGAATAATCACCGGAAAAAGCTAAACATATATCTGCAGGATCATTGCAATCATAAACATAAGTATTTTCAAAAGAAAAGCTCTCCATTCCAGTAACCTGGCAGTAATCATACCACAGGACATGGATACTTTTGCCGGTAAACTGATACCATATTTCCGGTGTGTCAAAGCAGGCATAGCTAGCTATTTCTTCTATAAGACTAGTCCCATAAAGACCTGTGACGTAGGAAAGAAAGCCCTCATCCACAGGATGACCCCCGATAAACTCAGAAGTACTTTTTTCTAAAATGGCACTGTAGGCATCAGATAAATTTTCAATAGATAAAAGCTCTGGTGTCTTTTCCCCAGCCTCAGCTGCATCTTCTGTAATCCCCCCTGATTGAAAAAAAGAAAATACCCCAAGACATGATACGATTATAAGGAGAAAAAAGGCACTAACTTTCTTCATTCAACTGAGCCCTCACTCGGGTAGCAGCCTCTGCAGCGCCTTCATATCCACTTTTAGAAGCCAGCTCATAATATGAAAGAGCCGTCTCTAAATTGCGCTCCACTCCATAACCATTTTCATATAAAAATCCCAGATTGACCTGGGCAGGGGCATAGCCTTGTAAAGCTGCAAGCTTCTGGTAATATACTGCAGATGAAAAATCCACATCGACACCATAACCATTAAAATATAGATACCCAATCTGATTGAGGGCAGGGGCATAATCAAGGTCAGCAGCCTGCATATAATAATCCATGGCAACCTCATAATCCTGGTCTACTTCCATGCCATTTTCATACATCTGCCCTATATAATACATGGCATTAGGGAAGCCTCTGTCTGATGCTATGGTAAAGTACTCAAGGGCTTTGGCCGAATCAGCCTCAACTCCATTGCCATTCATATACATAAGACCTAGGGTAACATTGGCAATATTGATGCCATACTGGTCCTTTAATTCTGTACTTTGTGAAGTGGCTGCCTCGCTATAGTAAGTAAGAGCTTTGCTTAAATCAATATCAGTACCAATACCAAATTCGTAAGCATATCCTAGATAAAAGGCTCCATCAAGACTGCCTGCCATTTGGGCCGCCTTGAATAAGTCAAAAATCTCTTTTTCTAAAGCTGTATAATCTGAAGTGTCGTCAGTGTCTATAGCATCAAGATCAGTATCATCAAGATTCGTTTCATTTGACTCTTCTGTATTGTCAACACTCTCTTCGCCTACATTCTCCTCATCTGAATTAGCTTCTATGGAATCCTCTGTAGATTCAGAATCGCCTTCTGTTACTTGAAATGCTTCGGCTGGTAAAGTAGCAAGCTTTGCCCGTCCCAAGCCCACCTTGGCATCTAAACTGCCGAGAAGAATAGCCTGATTAAAATAAGCTGTAGCAGTGTCGATATCCTGGTCAACCACTGTGCCAGTGAGATAAAAATAGCCTACAGCTGCATAAGCATCAGCATAATCATTAATTGCGGCCTTCTGATACCAATCAAGTGCTTGAGCTAAATCCTGGCTAACAGTATCTGTACCATATTCAAGCATCTGTGCTATAGCATATTGAGCCTCTGCATCATCCTCGTATGCAAGAACCTCCAGCTCCTGATAAGATAACTTGGAAATATCTATAGAATCATCATTAATCTCAAGATTGGTTTCCTCTGATACCGGGTCCTCCTGGGCTGTGACTGAATCATCCTGACTTGCCACAGAATATATAAAAATCAAAAAAATAAGTACGAAAACAATAGAAATGTAACGCTTCATTTGTCCTCCTAATGTTGTGTGTAAACAACAACTTAGAGTATAACATAAAAAATGCGTGCCAAAAAGTGGCACGCATATAAAACTTTAGGAGTTTTTATTACTTATAGCAGACAATTTTACCAAAATCAGCCTTGAGTGAAGCACCACCAACAAGACCACCATCGATATTTGGCTTAGCAAAAAGCTCAGCTGCATTAGAAGCATTTACAGAACCGCCGTACTGAATACGAACAGCCTCTGCTGTAGGAGCATCATAAATCTCCTCGATGCAAGCTCTGATACCTGCACATACCTCCTCAGCCTGGTCAGAAGTAGCTGTCTTACCAGTACCGATAGCCCAAATTGGCTCATAAGCGATAACAAGCTTTGCAACATCAGCAGCTGCAACACCAGCAAGATCAGACTTAATCTGAAGACGAATCCAATCCATAGTAACACCCATCTCTCTCTGCTCAAGTGTCTCACCGCAGCAAAGAATTGGTGTAAGGCCTTTTTCAATTGCCTTCTTTACCTTCTTATTAAGGAACTCATCTGTCTCGCCGAAATACTCACGACGCTCTGAGTGACCGATAACAACATACTCTACACCTGCATCTACAAGCATATCTGCTGAAATCTCACCAGTGTAAGCGCCCTTATCCTCGATGTAAAGGTTCTCAGCACCAACATGTACATTAGTACCCTTAACTGCCTCTACTACAGGAACAATGTCGATAGCTGGTACACAGTAAACAACATCTACATCATCATTCTTTACTAAATCCTTAAGCTCAGCAACAAGCTTAACTGCCTCTGAAGGAGTCATATTCATCTTCCAGTTGCCGGCTACAATTTTCTTTCTTGCCATTTTGATACCTCTTTATTTTTTATTTGTCATCAGCTGAAACTACACCAGGAAGCTCCTTGCCCTCAAGGAACTCAAGAGAAGCTCCACCACCAGTAGAGATGTGGCTCATCTTAGAACCAAAGCCCATCTGGTTAACAGCAGCAGCTGAATCACCACCACCAATAATTGTTGTAGCATCTGTCTCAGCAAGAGCCTGAGCTACAGCCTTTGTACCAACTGCCAAAGCTGGGTTCTCGAAAAGACCCATAGGACCATTCCAAAGAACTGTCTTTGCAGTCTTAACCTTCTCAGAGAAAAGCTCGATAGTCTTAGGTCCTATATCGCAACCCTCTCTGTCTGCAGGCATCTTGTCAGCATCATATGTGATAGTCTCGATAGGAGCATCGATAGGATCTGGGAAATCAGCGATTGTAACAGCATCAAGTGGAAGAAGGATTTCCTTACCCATGCTTTTAGCCTTTTCCATCATCTCCTTGCAGTACTCAATCTTAGTGTCATCACAAAGTGATGTACCAACCTCATAACCAAGAGCCTTCTGGAATGTGTATGACATACCACCACCGATGATGAGTGTATCACACTTCTCAAGAAGGTTATTGATAACATTGAGCTTATCCGCAACCTTTGCACCACCAAGAATAGCTACGAATGGACGAACTGGATTCTCAACAGCGTTGCCAAGGAAGTCAATCTCCTTCTGCATCAGGTAACCTACTACATTAGAGCCACCCTTTGCTGTGATGAACTTTGTAACGCCAGCTACAGAAGCGTGAGCTCTGTGTGATGAACCGAAAGCATCGCATACATAATCATCTGCAAGATCAGCAAGCTCCTTTGAGAATGCCTCACCGTTCTTTGTCTCCTCCTCGCCTCTGAAACGAGTATTCTGAAGAAGAACTACATCTCCCTCTTTCATAGCCTCTACAGCAGCTGTAGCAGCCTCACCTGTAACATTGTAATCTGATACAAAGTTAACTGGCTTGCCAAGCTTCTCTGAAAGACTAACAGCTACAGGAGCAAGTGACTCCTTCTCGTTTGGGCCATTCTTTACCTTGCCAAGGTGTGAGCAAAGGATAACCTTGCCGCCATCAGCAATAAGCTTGTTGATTGTAGGAAGTGCTGCATTGATACGAGTCTCGTCTGTAATCTTGCCTTCCTTAAGAGGTACATTAAAGTCGCAACGAACAAGTACGCGACGTCCCTTTACGTTGATGTCATCAACTGATTTCTTATTTAATCCCATTTTATCCTCCTTCAGAAATGCACAATAATAGTGCAAAAAGGTCCGGTCCAATATGGACCGGACCTAGTATGTTTAGAATTATTTAACTCAGTCTGTATGAAGTTAAATTATGCTAACTCAGAGAAGTACTTAATTGTACGAACCATCTGAGATGTGTAGCTGTTCTCGTTATCATACCAAGAAACAACCTGAACAAGATTATCCTCGCCAACCATAGTCTGTGTTGCATCGAAGATAGAACCAGCTGTGCTTCCGATGATATCAGAAGAAACGATCTCATCCTCATTGTATGCGAATGACTCTGTAGCTGCTGCCTTCATAGCTGCGTTGATTTCCTCAACTGTAGCGCTCTTCTCGATTGTAGCAACAAGAATTGTTGTAGAACCTGTTGGGCATGGAACACGCTGTGCAGATCCGATGAGCTTTCCGTTAAGCTCTGGAATAACAAGGCCGATAGCCTTTGCAGCACCTGTTGAGTTAGGAACGATATTAACTGCAGCTGCACGTGAACGACGAAGATCGCCCTTACGCTGTGGTCCGTCAAGAGTCATCTGATCACCTGTGTATGAGTGAATTGTGCTCATGATACCAGACTTAACACCGAAATTATCGTTGAGTGCCTTTGCCATAGGTGCAAGACAGTTTGTTGTACAAGAAGCTGCAGAAATGATTGTATCCTCTGGCTTAAGTGTTGTGTGGTTAACATTGTATACGATTGTAGGAAGATCGTTACCTGCAGGTGCAGAAATAACTACCTTACGAGCACCAGCATTGATATGAGCCTGTGCCTTCTCCTTTGATGTATAGAAACCAGAGCACTCAAGAACAACGTCTACCTTGAGCTCACCCCATGGGCAATTGTTTGCATCTGGGAATGCATAAATCTTAATCTCCTTGCCATCAACTGTGATTGAATCCTCACCAGCCTTAACTGTATCAGCAAGTGCATACTTACCCTGTGATGAATCATACTTTAAAAGATGTGCTAACATCTTTGGGCTTGTAAGGTCATTGATTGCTACTACCTCATAACCCTCTGCTCCGAACATCTGACGGAATGCAAGACGTCCAATACGGCCAAAGCCATTGATTGCTACTCTTACTGCCATTTTGAAATCCTCCTAAAGATTCTTATAAATTTACTTCACACGGTATTCCTCACTAAGAATCCCATGTGCATTTTATTTTATACAATGTTTTGTCATATTTCAACCCCTAAATAAAAGCATTGTTATTTTTTTCTCAATCTTAGCCTATTGTCCATTATTGTGTTAATATAGATGAAATAATTAGATTCATTTCTTAGTTTCTTGAGAGAATATAAGTCTAATGGCAAACCATCTGACTCCACTCTCACAAAGCTTTAAAAGAACTAATTTTTACCAAACCAAATAATATAAGGAGAATACATTATGTGGGATAATCACATGCACACCAGCTTTTCTGGCGATTCTGAGGCTGCACCAGCAGACATGATAAAAGAAGCAAAAGCAAAAGGACTTAATGGCATTACCATAACAGACCACTTAGACTATGACTATTTACCTGAGCCAGGCGCTTTTGAGCTTGATCCAGATACCTATTACAAGACACAGCATAGCCTTGCACTAGAGCACTCAACAGATAGCTTTACCATATTAACCGGCTTGGAGGTAGGCCTGCAAAAATGCTGTGTAGAAAAAAACAAAGCCGCTGTCGCATCTCAGGATTTTGATTTTATAATAGGCTCCACCCACCTAGTAGATGGCAAAGATCCTTATTACGATTCTTTTTGGGATGAAGGCACACAAACAGAACTCTTTTTAAAATATTATGCCAGCATTTTGGAAAACATTACCACTTTTGATGATTTTGACAGCGTAGGTCACCTAGATTACATCTTTAGATACGCAAGGGATAAGGCTGCAAGGTGCAACACCTACCGTCCATATAAATTTATGGTAGATATGATATTGGATCAGATAATAAGAAAAGACAAGGCTTTGGAAATTAACACTGGAGCATACAGGAAGGGTTTGTTAGAGCCAAATCCAGCCATAGATATTATCAAGCGCTACAAGGACCTAGGTGGAAAGCTCATAACAATAGGCGCCGACGCCCATGAGCCAGCCCACATAGCATATGGCTTCGACAAAGTAGCTGCCCTTCTCAAAGAATGTGGATTTAAAGAATACGCTGTATATAAAAAAAGGGTACCACAAATGTACCCTCTTTAATAACTTACATTTATTATGTTTATTTTTCAGAGGCAACCTACAAGCTTTCTAGTTCAAGTAAAGCTGCAAGGCCAAACTTTTTAAAGTAATCAAAACAAACACCTATTGCTCAGCTTCTATAGGCAATCATCTATTGCCCTGTTTTACCTACAGGAAGCTGGGCTATTATTATGGCTGAAAATATCAAAATACATCCTGTCAGCTCTCCCGCAGAAAGAAACTGATGTAAAATAACAGCTCCTGATATTGCAGAGAAAACAGCCTCCAAGCTCATAATCATAGAAGCCACAGTAGGATTGAGATCAGCCTGACTGACAGCCTGTAAAGTATAGGCTACCCCGCTAGACAAAACGCCTGCATACAGCAAGGTTATAATAGCGTCACTTGATGCAAAGCACAAAAGCCAGCCTGACAAGCCTCCTGCAGCCGGAATGTCCACAAGAATAATAGGAATAATAGATATAATACCTGTCACCAAAAACTCAATCTGAGCTAACCTGACTGGATCCACCTGGGATGAAAATACTCCAAGCAGGGATATTTGCACTGTAAAAGCAATAGCGCAGCTGATTAAGGCAATATCATAGTCCTTAAGAGAAAAGCTTGACATGCCACACAGAAAGTACATGCCGCACATGGCAATCACAGCACCAATCCATATATTAATGCCACATTTTTTCTTAAAAAATATACCCGCAAGAGGAACCAGTATAATATAAAGAGTAGTAATAAAACCAGCCCTGCCAGTATCTGCCCCCATATTTAACCCTATCTGCTGCAGTGTAGAGCCAGCAAACAAGGCTATGCCACATGCAAGACCTGCCTTTAAAAGCAGCCTTCTGTCAGCCTTAGTCTCAGGCACTCTTGTAGAGAACTCATGGATATCCAAAAAGCTGATAGCCGGAATAAGCACCAGGGCTCCTATAAAATTGCGAATACCATTGTAGGTATAGGCGCCCATAAGCTGACCACCTGCACTTTGAGCTACAAATGCAGTACCCCAAATAAAAGCTCCCAAGAGTAATAACAATGAACTTCTAAGCTGTCTTGTCTGCATTATAAAATAACTCCTCCGCCTGCTACGTATTCTCCTGTGTAAAGTACTACCGCCTGTCCTGGAGTTACTGCTCTTACCTTATCTGGAAAAAACAAGGTAAAGCTATCCTGACCAACAGACCTTATGATGCACCTGCTGCCTGGATCAGAGTAACGAATCTTGGCTATATACTCCTCTCCCTCATGAAAGGCTTCAACAGCCATACAATTGATAGTGTCTGCCTGCAGTGTATCCGTGTATACATCTGAGTCATCTCCTAAAATAACTCTGTTGTTTTCAACATCTATTTTTTTCACAAAAACCGGCTTGCCAAGGGCAATGCCTAAATGTTTACGCTGGCCTACAGTGTAATGGGTTATGCCCTTGTGTCTGCCTACCACAGTGCCATCTGTAAGAACAAAATCCCCTGGTCCTGGCACTCTCTCACCTGCCACATACTCTATATAGGCCCCATAATCATGATCTGGTATAAAGCATATGTCCTGACTGTCTGGCTTGCGAGCAACAGTAAGACCCTGCTCAGCTGCAATTTCTCGTATCCGATTCTTAGTATAATCCCCCACCGGCATAAGAGTATGGGATAACTGATCCTGGGTAAGATTGTAAAGAGCATAGGTCTGGTCCTTGGCTGCAGTGACAGAATTGGCAATGGTATAACGGCCATTTTCAAGGCGTACCACCTTGGCATAATGACCTGTAGCCACATAGTCAGCCCCTATCTCAAGAGACCTATGTAAAAGGGACTCCCACTTAACATAACGATTGCAGGCTATGCAAGGATTAGGTGTACGGCCACGCAAATATTCTTCCACAAAATAATCCTTTACCTGAGACTTAAACTCATCCTCAAAATTGAGAACATAGTAAGGAATATCAAGCTTAGCTGCCACTCGCCTAGCGTCATCTACTGCTGACACGCCACAACAGCTGGAATCATCACAGACAGGCTGGGCTGAATCCCATATTTTCATGGTGGCTCCAATCACCTCATAGCCCTGTTCCTTTAAAAGATATGCACAAACAGATGAATCTACACCACCTGACATGCCAACTACTACTTTTTTCTTACTCATATATTTTTTGCCTTTGATTTAATTCTGGATAAAGTATTGTCGATTGATTTGTCTGACTTGCCCAATTTTGTTGCAATCTCATGATAATTATAATCCTGCAGGTAAAGGCGACAAACCTCCTGCTCCATAGGACTTAGGACTCCCATAAGCCTGTCAAATAAATCTATAGTATTCTCCGTTTCAATAAGCTGGTCCACTGGATCTTCGCCATATAACTCTGAATCAGGATTTTCGTTATCTATGGAAACATAACCATTCAAAGGAGAATTTTTTCCGCGATTACTAGCCTCCACAGCCTTCATCATCTGTCTTCTGATGCACAGGTCTGCAAAATGAAAAAATGTAACAGAAGATGTAGTATCATAGTCACCTATTGCAGAAAAAAGACCTATCATGCCTTCCTGTATCAGGTCATCTGTCTCGCCACCAACAAGAAAGAAAGCCTTGGTATTTTTAAGTACCAAAGGCTTGTATTTTTCACAGATATAATTGACTACAGCAAAATCACCCTTCTGGTACAATTCTATAAGTTGTTCATCTGAATACTCTAAGTAATCTACTGATGATGACATATTATTTACCTGCTGATATGCGCTGTCGAACTATCTCATAAGCTAAAACTCCACATGCCACCGAAGCATTGAGAGAATCAATATCACCTGACATAGGAATTGAAGCTATCATATCACAATTCTTCTTAACTAAGTCTGAAACCCCGTGACCTTCATTGCCTATAACAAGGCCAATGGAACCAGTCAGATTAAGGTCATACATAGTTGTGCCGCCCATATCTGCACAGACAAACCACATACCTTTATTTTTTAGCTCTTCCATTGTCTTGCTAATATTGGTAACCTTGGCTACCGGAGTATAGTTAATAGCTCCGGCAGAAGCCTTTGCCACAGTAGCTGTAAGACCTACTGCCCTGTGCTTTGGTATAACTACGCCATGGGCTCCGCAAAGATTGGCCGTACGTATAATAGCACCTAAATTATGTGGATCCTCGATATTGTCAAGGAAGATAATAAAAGGCGCCTCCCCCTTGGCCTCTGCCTTGGCTAAAATATCATCTATCTCAGCGTACTCATAGGAAGCTGCATAGGCTATAACCCCCTGGTGCTTACCTGTCTCAGATATTTGGTCAAGACGGTCTTTTTTGACAAAAGAAAGCACCGTATCCTTATGCTTATCCGCCTCTCTGATAATGGTCTGTACAGGGCCATCCTTGCAGCCCTCCAAAACAAAGAGTCTGTCTATAGTCTTGCCTGAACGAAAGGCTTCAAGCACCGCATTACGCCCCTCTATAATTCTGCTTTCTGTAGTATTTTCCTGCATATAATCACCTTTATGTATATAAAAAATATAATTAAAAAGTCTTTTTGCAATCCCCTAAAGGATTAAGCCTCATTAAAGCTTGCTCTTATAAAAATCAAATATCCAGTTCAAGCCGCTCTAAGCCAAGATTTACCAAGTAGCAAATCCTGTCCATATCATTTGAAAGATAAAGATATCCTATAACTGCCTCAAAGCCTGTAGCCTCCAAATACTCCATGGTGGAAGCATTTTTAGCCTTGGTGTGGGGCTTGGAATTGCGTCCCCTTCGGTACCAGTCTGCCTCTATCTCTGTAAAATCAGCCTGAAGGACCCTGACAAATTCTGCCTGGGTGGGTGCCTTAACTATAGAGCTTGCCTTCTGATGAAGCTTATTTACCCCAGTATTACCCCTGTTAACTAAAATAGAACGAACAATAAGATCAAAAACCGCATCCCCTATATAGGCCATAGTAAGTGGTGAATAGGTGCGAATGTCCTGGGGCTCAATATGAAACTGGTCATTTAAATAAGCATTTAAATCAACTGCCATTTAACACCTTCTCTGGTATCCTTTATCTCTACACCCTTAGCAAGAAGCTCATCACGAATAGCATCTGCGGTAGCAAAATCCTTGGCCTTCTTGGCTGCAGCACGGCGGTCAATAGCATCAAGAACATAGGCTTCAAGCTCTGGATCAACTGATGCACCTGTAGTAAGTGCTGCAGCATGTCCTAATAAATCAAGAGAAAGCACCCTGTCAAAATCCTCTACCAAAGCAAGCTTGGTAGCATCATTTGTATCTGCTTTTAAGGCATCATATAAAACAGTGATTGCCATAGAAGTATTTAAGTCATTTGAGATAGCATCCTTGAATGAAGCTACAAACTGTGCCTTTACAGCTTCATCTACTGCTCCCTCTCCTTTTAGCTCTGCAACACGCTTTACAAGCTTATTATAAGCTGCAACTGTATTGTCCAGATTCTCATAAGAGAATACCAGTGGCTTACGATAGTGGGACTGAAGGCAGAAGAAACGATAAACAAGTGGATCATATCCCTTTTCCTGGAGAAGAGATACCGTAAGGATGGCTCCCTTGCTCTTAGACATCTTGCCTGACTGGTCATTAAGGTGATTGCTGTGGAACCAGTAGTTGCACCACTTATGACCAAGATAGCTCTCTGACTGGGCTATTTCATTGGTATGATGTGGGAAAATATTGTCCACACCACCACAATGAATATCCATATACTCACCTAAATGCTTCATGGAAATGCATGAGCACTCAATATGCCAGCCTGGATATCCCACGCCCCATGGAGACTCCCACTTAAGTGCCTGATCCTCAAACTTAGACTTGGTAAACCAAAGAACAAAGTCAGTCTTGTTTTTCTTGTTGGAATCCTCTTCTACGTCATCCCTAACACCTGACAAAAGCTGCTCTTTTTCTACAGCAGAAGAAAACACATAATAATCATCAAGCTTGGATGTATCAAAGTATACATTGCCACCTGCAATATAGGCATACCCCTTTTCAAGGAGAGTTTCTACCATGTGAATAAACTCAGGAATGCAATTGGTGGCAGGCTCTACAACGTCTGGACGCTTGTTGCCAACAGCATCAAAGTCTTTGAAGAAGGCATCAGTATAAAACTTGGCAATCTCCATGACAGACTTGTGCTCACGCTTAGCACCTGCAAGCATCTTATCCTCACCTGTATCAGCATCAGATGAAAGATGACCTACATCTGTGATATTCATGACGCGCTTAACAGAATAACCGCAATACTCCAGTGACTTAATAAGAGCATCCTGCATGATATATGTGCGGATGTTACCTATATGGGCAAAATGATATACAGTAGGTCCGCAGGTATACATATCAACCTGTCCCTCTACTCTAGGAACAAAGTCTTCTACTTTTCTAGATAAGGTATTATAAAAATTGAAATGAATAGACATAAAAAACTCCTTTAATTCTTATTGCAGCCAGAGCAGCCAGCACACTTGGCCTCACTGTCATAAACTATATTGTTGTCGGTGTATAAATCATAAAGCAAACAGACAGCCTGAGCGGATATGCCCTCCTCACGGCCTGTAAAGCCCAAATGCTCTTCTGTGGTAGCCTTGATATTGACCTGATCTATGTCGATGCCCAAGGCTGCTGCCACATTGGCCTCCATCTCATCAATATAGGGACGAAGCTTTGGCGCCTGAGCTATAACTGTGGCATCTACATTGCCCACCACATAGCCTTTTTCTGCAACCAAATCCCTGACATGCTCTAATAATAAAATCGACGAAATCCCCTTGTACTGAGGATCTGTATCTGGAAAATGAGCACCTATATCCTTGAGGCCTGCTGCCCCAAGAACCGCATCTGAAATAGCATGTAGAAGTACATCTGCATCAGAATGGCCCAAAAGACCTAGTGTGTGATCAATCTTGACCCCTCCAATAATAAGGTCTCTGCCCTCCACAAGCTTATGTACATCATAGCCTGTACCTATTCTCATATAATCTCTCCTTATTGCTTAAGCAGGGACTCGCTTTTAAAATCCAACGTGCTGGACATACAACTGCTTTAGCAAAAATATATCTAATTAAAACTTACTATATAAATTTCTATAAATCTCCATACAAGATTATGTCTGCTTTAACAGAAGCATCTATTAGAATTCGTAAGCTTATCACTTACTTTAGTAACAAATTATAATCGTGAAAAATTATAACAAAAAAAACAAGCCATGAATAGGGCTAATTAAAAACTGACAAAAGAAGACTATGCACTAATAATTGTTAAAATGCATAGTCAAGACTCACAATATATCTTAGGCTGCCAGATAATCATAATAATCATCCTCTGTAGCAAATAGTGTGTAGACACCATCTACAAAGCCCATATATCCTTCATTTACAACATATCCTTTCATAAAAAACCTCCGTCCTATAAATTAACTTTCTTAAAACTTAAGCTAATTATACGACGGAGGTATGTACCAATTTTAGGACACCGTAACCCTAAATTTTAATAATGTTACTGTTCAGACTCTAGCCAAAAGTCCTATCTCGTAGCCATATTTTATTTATAAAATACACAAAATTCCTTGAAAAATAAAACAAAAATCAATCCTTAAATGATTTTTTAAATTCCAGTCTTAAGGTACTTTTTAAAGCAAAGA
>CAVJHG010000024.1:0-35062 GCA_963649335.1 bacterium | reverse complement strand
CAGTGTAAAAATGCATCCAAAGGGGTCTGCACATGCCCGATATGTGTCCTAAAGCGATGCATTAGTGACACTTGGGTGTGCATTATTATCTATGGGAACAAGCAACAAAAAAACGAGAAATCTTACTCTCCCGTGCTGAGTATAGCGCAAGCGATAGTACGGGAGAGTGTAGTTTTCTCGTTTTTGTTGCGATGTGACCGGTAGGTGCTTAGTGGAACTTAGCAGCGCGGCCCTGGCACATAGCGGGCTGTGCGGGCCACCAAGGATGCTATATAAACCCCAGAGGGCGGGCCACTAAGAAAGCCCACTATTTTTATGCGAAGTAGCGCTCCAGAAGTCCCTTGAGGGCCTTGCCATGTCTTGCCTCGTCACGTGCCATCTCATGAACTGTATCATGGATTGCATCAAGATTATTTTTCTTAGCGCACTTTGCAAGCTCAACCTTACCTGCTGTAGCTCCAAACTCGCAGTCTACTCTCCACTTAAGGTTGTCCTTTGTAGATGCTGTCATATTAGACTCCAGCTCAGATCCTAAGAGCTCTGCAAACTTAGCAGCATGCTCTGCCTCTTCATAAGCTGCCTTTTCCCAATAAAGGCCTACCTCTGGATAGCCTTCTCTGTGAGCCACGCGAGCCATGCACAGATACATACCTACCTCAGAGCACTCTCCCTCAAAGTTAGCCTTGAGCTGATCTAAGATAAACTTCTTGTCCTCGTCTGAGATAGCAGCATTATCCTTAACAGTTGAAGCATATGTACCAAACTCATGCTCTGCTGCAAGTGTAAGCTCACCCTCAACCTTCTTGAACTGATCTGCGCCAACATGACATGTAGGGCACTCGAAATCCTCTGGAAGCTCATCTCCCTCATAAACATAACCGCATACTGAACATACATACTTTGCCATAATAAAACTCCTTTCAAATAAAAAATAAAATATTGTAGCTTTATAGACCAGGCTCCACTAATGCTCTGCCTAAGTCTCCTTCAGGCAAGCCCTGCATACGCCAGTAAAAAGCAGGCTTGCCTTTTCAACTGTACCAATACCGACACTAGAAGCCGATAATATCTGCTCTGCTGTAGGAGCCATGTATATATCCATAACCCTGTGACAGCACCTGCAAAAATAATGGCTGTGGGGAGATGTATCTGCATCATAATGCTCAAAGCTGTCACCAGTGGATATCTTGATAATCTCTCCCGCCTCTAAAAGCTGTGAAAGATTGCGATACACTGTAGCCAAGCTGATACGTGGGTACTCTTCCCTGACGTGGTTGTATACCATCTCAGCTGTAGGATGTGACTTGGTAGACTGTAGATATTCTAATATCGACTGTCTCTGCCTGCTGTAGTTCATCTCGCTCCTTTCTGTTAAATCAGTAATGATTATCATTAATATACCATAATTTGGCACGATGTCAATCCTTTTTTACCAAAAAACAGTAATGAATATCAGTTTCACAGCTTTTAATTTTCCATATAAATAGCAATTCACAATTTTTCTATAAATAATCCACTACTTCTTCACAAAATTACCACTATTTTGTAAAATTTATCCTATATTATTAGACCATCGCAAGAACAAAGCGACGAACCTTCTTTTATTACATTATTTTACCTTAAAAAAAGAGACGCCCTTTCCCCTGGCGTCTCTTTTAATGTCTATATTTACTTGGCCCATAAACTACTTGGCTGATAATCCAATATCAAGCAGCCTATTTGTCTCGTAATATCTGTTGTTAACCTTGGTGCCATCTGTCATAGTGACAGTCTTGGCTCCGAGCACTACAGAAATAACAGTTTTTCCATTTCTTCTACCATAAGCTACCAGGCAATCTCCTGAAGATGATGCTGTGCCCGTTTTTCCACCTAAGCACTCTGCATTAGTATAATTTGACTGTGTAATAAGAGCGTTGGTATTAACAAGGCTGCGGGCTGGTGACAAATTAGTGGCTGGAATTGTGTCCTTTGCAATAGATATAATCTGCTGAAATGCCGGGTATTGAAAGGCTGCCTGAGCAATCAAAAACAGACTGTATGCATTGGTATAATGCTTGGCGGCAGGATATCCATGAGCATTGACAAAATTGGTATCTGTGCAGCCCATGGCAGCAGCTCTGGCATTCATCTGAGCAACAAAGCCATCTACAGAGCCTGCCACCAACTCCGCAAGCACATTGGAAGCATGACAGTCAGAGGAAATCAGCATACATTTTAAGAGCTGCTCCACAGTCATTACCTCCCCCACCTGGAGGCGTGGAGTAACATGACTGGCATCAGATTTGATTCCTGCAATGGCTGTAGCAGAAACAGCCACCGGTGTGGTTAAATCAAATTTGCCAGTGTATAAATTGTCCATAACAAGCAAGGCTGTCATAATCTTGGTAGTGGAAGCAGGAGCAAGGCGCTTTAGAGCATCCTGAGAATATATCATAGCACCTGTAGTAGCATCTCCCACCAAGGCCGCCTTGGCATTCATGGAAGTCATCTTGTAGGCAGTGGTGCCTGCCTGCATAGAAAGGCCTCCCTGATACATATAAAATACCTTGCCATTTATCTTAACCTGATAAAAACCATTTGAGGTAGTGCCAGTGACTTCCACTGGCTGATTGGCTGTCATGGTCGTCACCAAGGTGCTTGCATCTGCATCAGAAAAAACCTCAGCCCCTTCCCCTGTCAAAAGCACTCCAGGAGTAGCCGTAACTGTATAAAACTCTGCCGCCTTGGAAACTGTAGCAGTACCCATAAAAAGACTCGCCGCCATGCAGGCTGCAAGAGTTACATTAAATAGCTTCTTTAATATTCCCTTTTTCATATACCTTCTCCTTAAAAAAGGGCATCCACAAAATCTTGTGATACCCTTTACTTTTTACTAAAATTACTTAATTTCTTATTACTTCCCAATGTCCATTTTTTATTTAATCCATTCACAAGTCTGCCAGCTTATTCACACAGTCCTTGCAAATAACTGTGCCATGCTCCACCATAAAGGCTCCGTCAAAGGTCTCCGTAAACATGGAAATGGCATACTCAGCCACCACTAGAATAATAGATGATATCTGACGTCTGGAAAGCTCAAAATTAAGCTTGATATAATACTCATTGCCAAAACGATATAGCACGCTGTCAATTCCATCGTATTTAGGTATCTTGCGGCACAAATCGATAGCTGCATCAAGGCTTGGCAAGCTAACCCACAAAGGCGTATCCTTATATTGATCCGTAACCTCGTCACTTTTATCTGAAATACCACTTGCCTTCTCAATAGACACAGCCTTAGCCGATGAATTAAAGCTGGTGTTTTCATCTTCGTCATCCTCATCTAAGCCACCAGCCATATTAGACAATTCTTTTTTTAATCTTTCCAGTGCATATTCAAGACCAGCACTGGTATCAGGAGAAATAAGCAAAGCCACATCACCATCCGGGGTGACTGTCATCTGCACGCTATAAGCCATTGCCTTGTTTTCTATGCCCAAGGTCTCGCAGGCTTCTTTTAAAACTTCTCTGATAAAGGCCTGTGTCTTTTCCTGATTGCCGACGAAATCCCCAAGCTCCATACCATTTTCCTGCATTTCTTCCTTGCTAATAAGACAGCGAATCTTATCTTTACCGATTTTTTTAAACTTCATGGGACCTCCTCTCGAATTTATTCTGAAAAAACTATTTTACAGCACCAATAATAGAATTAATATCTTCAATTCCCTTGCGACTCATATAATCCTCAATGCCGGCACAAATATCTGTGGTAGCTGTGGGATTGTAAAAATTGGCTGTTCCAACAGAAATAGCAGTAGCTCCAGCCAGCATCATTTCCACTGCATCCTCCCAGGTAGATATGCCACCCATGCCAATAATAGGTATCGATATCGCTTGAGCACACTGATAGACCATGCGCACTGCAATAGGATGTACCGCTGGGCCAGACATTCCCCCGGTCTTATTGGCAAGAACAAAGCTCTGGCGCTCTACGTCTATCTTCATGCCGGTCAGTGTATTGATGAGGGAAATAGCATCAGCGCCACCAGCCTCTGCAGCCTTGGCCATGACTGTAATATCAGTTACATTTGGAGAAAGCTTCATAATAACAGGCTGGGCAGCATGCTTTTTTACCTCTCGGGTAATAGCCTCCACTGCCTTTGGATCCTGACCAAAGGCTATACCGCCTTCCTTGACATTTGGGCAGGAAATATTAATCTCCAGCATATCTACCCGCTTTTCTGAAGCAAGTCTGTCCACGACCTCTATATATTCCTCTGTAGTATGTCCACATACATTAACCACTACCCTGGTATTAGGAAACTGCTCCAAAAACTTCAAGTCTCTCTGGCAAAAAACATCGATGCCTGGGTTTTGCAAGCCAATGGCATTGAGCATACCCGACTTAACCTCAGCCACTCTGGGAGTTGGATTGCCTGGCCATGGCTTATTTGCCACACCTTTAGTAACCACTGCCCCCAGCTTATTTAAATCAACAAACTCTGAGTATTCCATGCCTGAGCCAAAGGTGCCAGATGCCTCCATAACAGGGTTTTGAAACTCAACACCGGCTATCTTTACTTTTGTATTCATTGTAATCCTCCCTGGGTAAGTACTTAGTAAATATTATTCTAACACATTTATCTGCTATGCTTAAAATACTTCATCATTTCGCTGGTAAGACTGAGGTTGTCGTATTCTGGCACCTGACTGTAATGCATCCAGTTAGCTCTTGAAAGCTCAGACTCATCCATGGTAATTGCCACATCACCATCTACATCACAGAAATACCCCATTAGAATATCTCCATCAAAGCCCCAGGGCTGACTCTTATAATAGGTGATATTTTTCACCTGAAGGCCTACCTCTTCCATAACTTCCCTGGCCACAGTAGCCTCCACACTCTCACCTATTTCCACAAAGCCTGCTATCAGGGCAAAGCGGGTGTACTCCCTGTCCTTGTACTTGGTAAGCATAATATAATCACCATTTCTCACACCTACTATAACCGCAGGCAAAAGCTTTGGAAAAATCATATTACCACAGGCTGGGCATTTTACCATGCGAAGCTTGTTATCATGGACTGTTCCCTTTCCGCAGGCTCCGCAATATCTATTGGCCTTATACCAGGTATACAGGTGCCAGCCAGTGGCGGCCGCCATCACTGCATCCTGAGGCCCCAGGCTTCGCATAGAAAACATACGATACCAGGTAAATCCTGCTTCTTCCATTATGTTTAGTAACTTTTCCTCATTGGTCCTGGCTGGTCTATATCCAAAATATGAATCTGCGCCTATGGTAAAATAATATCGGAGCTCATTTTCATCTGCCACGTCTTCTACTGTGGGAAAAATAATCTGCCCCTGTTCTTCTTTTATAAAAATGCCCTTGTTTTGATATATAAGTACCCGGTCCTTTTGCTGGGGCACTATATCCTTATACTGATTATCCAGGGCCGGGGTTATTTCTTGTATCATATAATTGTCCTTAAAATTTTGCGTCAAGCCCTATACAAGAGATTATGCATGCATAATCTCTTGTATAGGGCTTTTTTCGTTCCCCTACGAATTTGCACTGCTCTCAAACTGCCATTTCTTCGTTTTTAAACAGACTTAAGTTTCGTTCCCCTACGAATTTGCACTGCTCTCAAACTATGATTGGTTTCTCAATAGCAATCTTAACGTTTCGTTCCCCTACGAATTTGCACTGCTCTCAAACTACCCACGTGGCTAAATCATTAAGATAAGGGTTTCGTTCCCCTACGAATTTGCACTGCTCTCAAACATCACCTACTAGCTCAGTATCATCTACTGGTTTCGTTCCCCTACGAATTTGCACTGCTCTCAAACATTAGATATGATGAGCGCTTACACGTATATGTTTCGTTCCCCTACGAATTTGCACTGCTCTCAAACTCCATTAGTAGCCTCATCTAATGCCTTATCGTTTCGTTCCCCTACGAATTTGCACTGCTCTCAAACCTCAAATTGTTTGAGAAATTGACTGCAAATCAATGTGTAAATTCATAGGTTATCAAAACTTAGTCTCTTCTATTCTAACAAATTAGGCAGCAATCTTCATCAATAATATGTCTATCTTCAAAATTTAAAAGAGGATGCTCACTGCCTTCAATAAACAAGACCTGAATTTTCCTCTTTAAAATCTCCTGAAAAAAGGCCTCTGCCTCTTTATCAAGCATATAGCTTCTCAGGTTAACGAAAATAAAAAGTTTGTTGGATTCGTATTCCTGAACCAGCTCCATATAATCCAAAAGCTCTTCTCCAAGACTGTCATAGTCATCATCTATTTTAAGCCCTGCCGCTTTTATGACAGAATCTATGGATATCTTGCTATATAAGAAATTGCCTGGAAGCTCCACTGCCAGCCCCATGAGATAGCGCTCCCAATCTGCTAGGATTTGATTAGAAGAAAGGTAATGCTCTCCATCCAAGGCTACTTCCTGCATCCTGGCTGTAATTTTAGTCAATAGTCCCTTTTGATTTACATCAAAGGGGACAAACTGATTCAAAAGCTCGGCTTTTTTTGCTATGGATATCACTTTATTATCTTCAGATAAAACTGATATGCCCTCATTTCCCTGAGCTTGATTTGCCAGGTCCATTAAACAATCCCGAAATACCCTTTGGTTTTCTATAACTATGGAGCAGCATTTTTCACCTGCGCATTCAAAAACATAATCCACCCCAGGAATAATAATTTTCATAGTACAACAATCCTCTCCTCTGAATCAATGACGTCACTAGTATGCTCGCCCACCACATAATCCATCTTAACAAACTGCTTTTCTGTGATGCCCAATACCTGCACCAATCCCTTTGGGGGCTTATTGTTATGTATTAAATTTTTTATAGAATTTTCCATGGAAGGGCTGGTCAGCATACGGCAGTATACTGATTCCTGCAGCATAATAAAGCCATTTTTTATCAGAAGCTTGCGAAACTGCCTGTAATTGCGCTTGTCCTCCAAGCTTATTGTCGGCAAATCAAAAAATACCATCATTCTCATAAATCTAAACCCACTCATTTACATCCCCATATAAAATGCAATTTCAACTTTTTAAAGCACACTATAAAACTTTATCTCTGCAGGATCCTTGTCATTAATGGCATCAAATACACTCTTACAATATATTTTTATGGCATTCATGAGAAACTGACTTTGACCATCTATCATGACTTTCTCATCCAAAACACCAAGTATTTTTCTCTTCTCATCCCGGTCAAACTCAGTGGGCTGCATGTCATACACAAGTCTGTCGATTAAAATTCTAAAGGGCTCCATAAGATCACAGGACAGATTAAAGTGGTTAAACATATTGTCATGAAATATGCCTAGCTGGGTCAAATATCCATTGGCACTGACCTCTCTATTAATAGCAGAAAGCAAAATACTATAACCATAATTTAATGCTGCATTTATAGGCAAATCTGCACTGCGGGTAAAATCCATGCCAAAAAGAGCATTAAAATAGACCTTTGCCGCATGGCCTTCCCTATTTGTAGCATCCGCCAACTCCACCTGGCCTACATACTCTGATAACATATCAGCCTGCTGCACTAATTTTAATTCATAGAGAAACTCTGCCTGCTTTCGTATCTTTTCACTGACTATATCCCGCCAGACAATATCCTTTACACTTTGCTCCCATGTAATCTGAGTCCTGATTTTGGAAGCAGAGTCATGACAGCCATGGTGGGGTATTAGCTCTGCAATCGGGCTTCTCTTTGAATCGCAAAATATGACCTTTATCTTCTTTTCCGTCAAGGCTTCAATTAAAAAACCAGTAAAGGACACTGCCGGATTTTCCACCAGAAGGACTGCTATTTCATCAAGCAGCACTCTTTTTGTTTCCAAGCCCCGGACTACAAGATATCCCATCTTGTAGTCCAGCTTTGCCTGATTTTCTATTACAATAACCCTCCAACTCATAGAATCTCCAACAAATTATCTGATTTAGTCTCCCACAGTCCTGAGGCTGATTGATCTATAATTCGAACATCTGAATAGTTCTTTTTCCAGTTAACCACATTAGTACTAATTTCCGTCTTAGCACTTAGCTTCGCCCCTCCAATCAAAGTTAAGTCTGTTCCCCCTGACAACCTGCCAAATACTGCATGAATGTTTAAGAGTACTTGACATTGCTCTAGCAGTGTCAATTTTTTAAATGTATCAAAGCCTTTTTTAACAGTCTCAAGCGGAGAAGTCATTCGTTTACTATATATAGAATACTCTAACTTGGATTGATAAAGGCTGTATAGCTCTTCATTCTTCTCTGCTGTGACTATGTCATGGTCTTTATCATATATTAGACCTGTGTTATTCTTACGTTTCTCAACAAATTTTTCTATAGCCTTGATGTAATTTCGCCATTTAGGGTCTGATGCAAAAGGCACAACTGCTTGCACAAGCAACTTAGCTCCTCCATTAGCCGTTCCTGTAATACAGACCCTAAATCCATCCATTTCCAGCATGGTATTAACCTTCCATGGTCTCATTCCCATTGGGAATTCCACACGTTCAACAGGCTTCTTCAGTATTCTTTGCAACCTGTCAAAAGCATATTCCTTAGCAAACTCAGCATCTTTAAGAAAATGCTGTCCATGCAAGAGCTCAACTGGCATAATAATGACCTCATTTTTTTTGCCAGCCTTATATTTAACTGGAATATAAAACATCACCCCAGCCTTATTGTAACCACCATACTTTTCCACCGACATGCCATTCTTTAAAGGCACCTGTCCCTGGCCTTTTTTCACTGGCATCTGATCAAATAGACCACCTGTCTTAAAGGTCGCATACTTCACAAAATGGGCACTATTTTTATTTGCCGTCTTTTTTACCATACCAAGCATGGTGTCAGGATCCCACACCAGCTGATTGTTTCTATCCAGCTTATGTGAAAACAGTGTCTTGGTCTTTATGCTATAATCCCCATCCTTTAGGCTAAACCACTTCTTGGAGAACTTCATGTCGTATACATTGCCTACCACAATATTTAGATAAGCATCCTGGGCATGGTGCAAATCATTATATAGTCGAGATTTGACCAGTCCAAATTCATGGCGAAATTCTGATGTAAGCCCCGCCTTAGAATATACTATTTCAGCCTGCGGATATTTTTCCTTTAAAAGCTCTGTGACAGCCTTAGTTGATTGAGAGGTCTCTGTCAACTGGCGATTAATAAAGCCATATCTTTCTTCATCAGAAAATGGAATTGACCTGGTAAGTCTCTTGTACTTTTCATCACTCAAGGTTCCATTGTCATGCCACATAGACCAAATTCCATGCATCCTGCCACGTATCTCTGCCTTAATAGGATACTCATTGGACTTTGCTCCATTTATTTTTGATAAAACAAGGACCTTGTTGTTGATAATACTGTCATCTGTAATATATGCCTGAGGGTAAATATGGTCTATGTCGTACTCCTTAGAACCAGCCATAAGCTTTTGCAAGTCTATTGCTTCTCCGCTATAGGCGCACTTGCCATATTGCATAAAATAAAGAAATACCCTGTCTGACTGCAGCTTATTATCTACATACTCTCCCATGTCCTCCAGCTGCTTTTTCAAGTCTCTTACATCTTCCTTGGCTTTTACATAGTAATCTAATATTTGTTGTTTTCTTGTTTTAGTTCTTTTGCCCTTTAGGTTGGCATTACCGCCTCGAGTCATTTCAACAAATATTTTATCTGGCACCCCAAAAGCTTTTTCCACATCCTTGACAATAGCCATGGTTCTGTAAATTGGTCTTCTTACAGCATTGGAGATATACATTTCATCCATCCTATCTTTTAAGGATTTGCCATTTTCTCTATAGTAGTCCTGACGTAATGACTGAATCGTCTCTGCAAATGTGTATCTGTCAGAAAGCAGTTCCATTAAATTGTCATTTGTTTCCCATAGGGCCCTGAGAATTGTAGTAATCTCACCTGTGCTACTATCTGTCGAATCTGTTCCCTCTATCTCCTGCAAAAAAGCTGAGGACAAGCGTCCAAAATCTTTGATTCGAATTCTAGCTATATACTTGACATTCTCCTCTGAAAGCTGTGGATAATTGACCTTCAGCCACTTAGTCAGACGCCCCTTGTCCTCAGCATAGGATGCCCGCTCTATAATCTTTTCCACATCTGCTTCTGTCAAGATTCCATCTTCCAAAAGATGTCTAAAAGCATAATGAGATGACAAAGAAGCCTTTACAGTAACATCCAGGCCCGATAGAGCCTCAGTGTTATTCTTTTCCAGAAGATTATTGCTTATAAGATAGTCCTCAATTTCCTTACGGGTTACCTTCTTTTGTTTTTCAAACTTGTCTTTATATAAAGCCTGTTTGACCTCTACTGGCAGCTTTTCCCCATCAATGCGGATATTGTTTATTTCATTAAGAACCATAAAGCGCTGGTAGCAGAGCGAATCCTTTGGCAGCACGTCTTCTCCTGGAATATAGCTGCACTTATTGGTCATGCGTCTGATGAATTCTGTTTCACTTTCATCCTCATCAACTATCTCTTTAAAATTCCAAGGGTATATTTTGCCTGCCTTGCGGCTAATCCAGGCATGGTTATTGACCTTTTTATTCTTCTTTAAACCATCATTCAATGGTCCTACATAATAAGGCACCTTAAATCTGAATACAGAAAGAATTTTCTCACCGACTGTTATGCCATCATCATCCTTCTCATTTAAGAATGGAAGGTAGCTGCTTGTATTTTCAATAATCCTCTTTAACTCATATTCGTAGAGCTGGTGAGGTATAACCCTGTTGTCTGTATTCTTTTGCTTTGGCATAAATTTATACGAAGCTAAGCGTTCATTAATATCCTCCAGGCATTTTTTATCCTCTTCATCAACCTCAAGCTTCTTAAAAAGGCCCTGTATATACTTAGTAAAATCCTCAAGACTAGCCTTTTTCTTTACATCCTGGGCAATTTTGCTATCCACATGATAAGAGTAAGCAACGTAATTGTCTGCCCCAGCCTCTCTAAAGACAGCATTATATTTATCAGGAAGGTATTTTCTAATCAAATATTTGAGACTGGCCAAGTCCTTCTTATGCTGCTCGTAAACTGCCACCTTGGCTGCAGAAATAGTAGCATCAGAAGAGTCACCTAGTATATCTGCCAAAATGCCCCAGTCATACAAGCCCCTCAAGGCATTAATAAGCTCATAGTCATCCCCTATCTGCCCCATTAGTTCTAAAAACTTTTCTTCATCCATGCCAAGTGAAATTGAATCCAGCTCATCATACTCTTCTTTAAAAAACATATTTTTTAATGAAACTTGTCCCCCTGCAAGAAGGCCTATTATAGCCTCCTCAGAAAAAGGAAAATCCTCTCTAGCTTGCTTGGCTGGCTTAGCTCCTGATAAAAGCACCTGACAGAGAGCCTTCTTCTTGTTGGTTATATTGAGCTTTCCTTTTAATACAAGGCTCAACTCCTTTAAATCTACTTCAGGCCAAGGCTTATCAAATCCATTATCCTCAAAATAATCGATAAATTTATCGTATGTAGCACTTATATCAGTAATCTCATCTATCCTGTCTACATCTATATTGTTTAGAAAATGGCCTCTGTGTGCTACAAGCCAGGCGCAGGCCAAGTAAACAAGCCTTACATCATGGGGCTTGTCATTTTGCATTAGGTCACATATGAGATGATGTATAGTTGGGAATTGTCCCATATACTGGACATCCGTATAATCCTCATCATTAAAGAAAACAAACTTATCTGAGGTCTCATCTCTCCACTTATAGCTCTCCGATAATCTAATAAAAAATCTAGGATCTACCTTAGCTATCTCAGGTGAAAACAACTCTGCTATAAGCTGAACCCTTTGCTGCCTCCTATCCAGCCTTCTTCTGCTGGATCTAAAGCCCCTTCTTTCATCACTAAGAGAAGCAGCATCAAAAATAAGGCTTCCCCATGCATCCTGTCCGTGGAATTTTTGCAGCTTATACTCTTCATCGGTAACAGCATAACCTACTGAATCCGTACCAATATCTAATCCTAAATAAATTTTTTTGCCATTTTTCATTTGACAATCCCCCTATTCTGACTTATTATCAAAAGTGCAAAGCGTAGTTCCCCTACGAATTTGCACTGCGAGTTCAAATAAAAGTTTACTCAACTCACTGGCTTAGTCCAGCAGCACAGCGTGTGCTTATTTAGGCTTCTTCATAGAAGCCTTTCTTTTTTCTATAATATTCCTTTTTTTTATTAATTACATAATACCATATGTCTTTTTAATTTTTCTATTTTAAATCGATTCATATCTTATCTCCCACATTCGCTAACACTAAAAGAAGAGAGCTTTCAACCTCTTAATTAACCCAAAAGTCCAAAAACATACACGTCATACATATACACGCTTGACATATACATGTAGCACATGTATATTAAAGAAAGGAAAAGTCTTGATAAAATCATTTAAAAACAAAGAAGCCTTAGCAGTTTATAATCATATCTATGTAAAGTCTCTGCCAACAGAAGTTGCAAAAATAGGCTTACGAAAACTAATTCTTATAGACAATTCTGCTAATCTGAATGATTTGCGAATACCACCTGGCAATCATTTGGAAGCTCTACAAGGTGACAGAGCGGGACAATACAGTATCCGCATAAACGACCAGTATCGAATCTGCTTCAGAGAAGAAAATAATAACTTTCTAGATGTAGAAATAGTTGATTATCATTAAATCAAAGGAGGCCTTATGAAAAATACATCTTCAAAAATTCCAGTACCAACTATAGGTGAGATTCTCAAAGAAGAATTCATGCTTCCTTACAATATCTCCGCTTATAAGCTGGCTCACGATATTTTAGTCCCTACATCACGGGTGCAGGACATTTTACATAATCGTAGAAAAATAACAGCAGATACTTCACTTCGGCTGGCCAAGTATTTTGGCCTTTCTGATGATTACTTTTTAAAGCTGCAATATGATATCGATATGCGCAATGCAAAAGAAGAATTGCAGGACGAGCTAGATAAAATTCATGCTTTTACATAACTCGATTTTATTATTTTTATAATGCTAAAAAAAGATGCAAAGCTTTCCCCTTTGCATCTTTTTTCTTTTACAGCTCCACCTCAGTAGACAAAAATACCGGGCCATCTGCACATACTCTTTTATTTTTAACATGGCTGTGGTCATCTAACTCAGTAGACTGACAAACACAGCCTAAGCAGGCACCTATACCGCATGCCATGCGCTCTTCCATTGATACATAGCACTTGATGCCTTCCTCACTAGCCCAGGCAGCCAAAGCACGAAGCATAGGCTTTGGACCGCAGGCATAGATAACATCTGCTGTAAGCTCATTTTCTTTGATGGCATCCACCACAGTGCCATGGGTGCCTACTGAGCCGTCATCTGTTGCAATAATCAGCTCTGCCGCCACATCTGTAAACTCCTCTGTCAAGAAAAGATCATCGTTGCGGTAGCCCATAACTGCTGTTACAGTGCCAGGCAGCTGTTTGGCAAGCTCAAGCATAGGAGGCACACCTATACCACCACCTACTACAATGGCATGGCCCTCCTCAAGCGGAAAGCCGTTGCCGAGAGGCCCCAATATTTCTACCGTATCCCCTGCAGTAAGCTGGGAAAACTCCCTAGTGCCAGCTCCTACTACTCTATATACCATTCTAAGACTTCCTGCCTCCTTGTCTATCTCGCAGATAGAAATAGGACGCGGCAGCAGCTTTTCACCAGAATTGGAATAGATGCTGATAAATTGACCCGGAATGGCATACTGGGCTGCCCTGGTCTGCAATACAAGAGAAAAAATGCCCTCTGCCAGCTGCTTCTGAGATACTACACTTGCTTTTTCTTTTACCTTCATAAATAAAGACTCCTTATTAATGACCTAAAGCACCATTGATGTCAGCAAGCATATCCTCCACTGCTGCACGGGATGCATCTGCAAAATGCTCCTGGCCATACTTAGCATACTTTTCCTGCTGATAAGCTGCAATAATACCACGGCTGCTGTTGACAATAGCACCCAAGCCGTCCTCATTGAAAAAGTGTACAAGATCTGCGCCCTTGCCACCCTGAGCACCGTATCCAGGCACCAGAATATAGGTATGTGGCATAAGCTTACGAAGGGTAGCTCCCATCTCAGGATAAGTAGCACCTACTACCGCACCTACATTGGAATATGCTCCATCCATACTTTCAGCGCCCCACTCCTCTATCTTCTCAGCCATGTGCTCATAGAGAGGTCTGCCGTCAATGAGACGATCCTGGAACTCACCAGATGATGGATTAGAGGTCTTGCAGAGAACAAAAATACCCTTATCCTCTGTGTTACACACATCAACAAATGGCTTAACTCCATCAGTACCCAGATATGGATTGACAGTAGCCATATCAGCATCAAAGCCCTTGTAAGTGTAGTCTCCCACCTGCACTGAGCCCAAGTGTCCAAGGGCATAGGCAGTAGAAGTAGATCCTATATCTCCTCTCTTAATATCAGCAATAACTACAAGTCCTAACTCCTTGGCATAGTCCACAGTCTTCTTATAGGCTATAAGACCTGGAATACCATAGCTTTCATACATGGCAATCTGAGGCTTTACCGCTGGAATCAAGTCTGCAGTAGCATCCATGATCTGTCTATTGTAGTCAAACATAGCCTCTCCAACTGCCTCAAGAGTCTGTCCCTGCTCTGCCATGTGCTTTTCCACAAGGCTCTTTGGCATAAGCTTTAATGTAGGGTCAAGTCCTACTACTATTGGTGCGTTCTTTTCTGTAATTTGATTGATGAGTCTTTGAATCATATATTTTCCTTTCCTTAAAAAGGGCCAGGCCCTTATCATTTATAATATTATTTAAAAAGGTGAGTATTTTTTATCTGTGTTAGATAACTACAAAACTCAGGTCCAAAATTTAAGGGACTACGCCTTACTTGATGTAGAATTTATAACTGTAAACCAGCTGTGCCGTAAACGATACATTACTTATAGCTATACACAAGCTTGCCACCAAAAATGGTATGAGTAACTCGTCCCGTCACCTGCCTTCCCTCAAAAGGCATATTCTTTGCCTTGCCTACAAAGTCAGCAGCATGTATCTCGTAAGTATCCCTAGGGTCAAAAATGGTAATATCAGCAGCCTTACCTACTGACAAATCTCCCAGGTCATCCTTTCCTAAAATACGGGCTGGATTGGAGCTCATATAGGAAACCATGGTGAGTGGACTGATAAGGCCAGAAAGCACAAGCTGAGTATAGCTTAAGGCTGCGGATGTCTCCAAGCCTACTATTCCAAATGGAGAAGCAAAGCCTCTTGCTTTTTCTTCAGCTGTGTGAGGAGCATGGTCTGTGGAGATAACCTCAAAAACTCCCTCTGCTAAGCCCTTTAACAAGGCCTCCCTGTCAGCAGCTGTACGTATTGGTGGATTCATCTTGTAGTTGCCGTCGCCAGCTACTATGTCATCCTCTGTCAGAGTGAAATGATGTGGGCATACCTCTGCAGACACATCCACTCCCCTAGCCTTAGCTTCCTTTACTATATCATAGGACTCCTTTGTAGAACAATGGCACAAATGCAAGCGGCAGCCAGTTTCCTCTGCAAGCATAATATCTCGCACTTCTATTATATTTTCTACTGCATTGCTGATTCCCTTTTCTCCAAGGGCATCAGCTGCAGAACCTGCATTCATAACACCTCCGTGGACTAGATTGATATCCTCACAATGAGCCAGCACAGGCACCTTGCCTGCCACGACCTCCATGGCCTCCTTGTAGACCTGAGAATTCATTACCGACTTTCCATCCTCTGAGATGGCAGGAATCCCAGCCGCAAGCATGCCTTCTATGTCAGAAAGCTCCTTGCCCTCCATACCCTTTGTAACGGAACCAACCTGAAGCACTCTAGTAAGTCCTACCTGAGCTGCCTTGTCATGGACATAATTAATCACATCCACGCTGTCAGCCACAGGCTTTGTGTTTGGCATGGCAAGCACTGTGGTAAAACCACCTCTTGCAGCTGCCTTTGAGCCAGTTTCTATATCTTCCTTTTCTGTAAGACCTGGGTCTCTGAAATGCACATGCATATCTATAAGGCCCGGCATAACGAAGCACCCCTGTGCATCAATAACCTGGTCAGCTTCTGAGGCCTCAATAGATGAAGCCAGCTCTAAGATTTTGTCCCCTTCAACTTTGATGTCCATCACAGCATCCAGCCCCGTTGGTGGATTTAAGACATGACCATTTTTGATAATTAAGCTCATAGTATCCTCCTTTGTATCATTATTGACAAAAAGCCCACAACCTTATATAGGGCTATGGGCTTATATTTATCCTTTAAAAGTAGTTACAATCTCTCTCACCATGTCAAGTACCTGCTTCTCATCATTGTCATAGGCTAATGCCATGATGCTTTTCAGCTGGTCTATAAAGCTGGTGGAATCTATCTCTAAAGGCTTTGCTACACTAATCAAATCGTCCTCTGTCTTGGTGAGACCTTCCTCAGCCATGAGGCGCTCCTCGTAAAGCTTTTCTCCCGGACGAAGACCTGTATATTTTATCTCAATATCGATATCAGGCTTGTAGCCAGCCAGGGTAATCATATTGCGAGCCAGGTCATCTATCTTCACAGGCTCCCCCATATCAAGGACAAATATCTCCCCTCCTCTGGCCTTGCAACCAGACTTAAGTACCAAAGACACTGCCTCTGGAATAGTCATAAAATAGCGGATAATATCTGGATGAGTAACTGTAACAGGTCCCCCTGCAGCTATCTGCTTTTTAAAAAGTGGAACTACAGAGCCATTGCTGCCAAGTACATTGCCAAAACGAACTGCTACATACTCGGTAGCAGGAGTAATCACCTTGTGTCCTTCATATTTGTCTGTATACTCAGTGCTGCTAAGATGGAGCAAATCACGGCTCTTACCCTGGCGCACCTTTTTGTCAAAGACCTGTACCACCATCTCGCACATGCGCTTGCTGGCTCCCATAATATTGGTAGGATTGACGGCCTTGTCTGTGCTGATAAGAACAAACTTGCCACAGCCAAACTCCATGGCTGCGTGGGCTGTCTTGTAAGTACCTATAACATTATTTTTGATGGCTTCACAAGGGCTGTCCTCCATGAGAGGCACATGCTTATGGGCCGCAGCATGATAGCATATATCTGGACGGTAGGTATCAAAAACCTGCTCTATTCTGCGACTATCACGGACAGAGCCGATAAGGGTTACCAAGTCTAGCTGTGGATACTTGCTCTTTAACTCTAGTTGGATGTCGTAGGCATTATTTTCGTATACATCAAAAATAATCAGCTGCTTTGGATTGTAGCTGGCTATCTGACGACAAAGCTCAGAACCAATAGAGCCTCCGCCACCGGTAACAAGGACTACCTTGTCCTTTATCTGCATGGAAACGTCCTGCTGATCAAGGGCTATAGGATCTCTGCCAAGTACATCCTCAATTGTGATATTTTGCAGATTGCTGGCTGTAATAACTCCAGCCTTTTCTGAGTAAATATTAGGAAGCTGCTTGATAGGGCAATGAGCCTCCTGACAGATATTTATCAAGTCACGCTTAACAGATGGAGTAACACTGGCTATGGCAATATATATCTCATCGATGTGGTATTCCTCTACCACAGACAAAATCTTGTCCCTGCCACCTACTACCTGGATGCCATCAATATAGCGGGTCCATTTGTTGGGATTGTCATCTATGATGGCTACTACCTTGGCATTGTTGTCGTTGACGTAATTGACATCACGAAGAATCATACGGCCTGCGGCACCGGCTCCAATAAGAAGGATATTTCGGCTATCCTTTGGCTTTGCCTTATTTTCCCTAAGCAAGAGAACAAAGCGGTAGGTAAAGCGTATGGCTATACAAAACAAAAGCTGAAAGCCAAATCCCACCACATAGTAGGATATAGGCATGCGGTGTATAAAAGCTGTAACAAAAATAGCATATATGGCCGCTGTGCTTACACTTGCAATAACGCTATTCTTTAACTCAAAAAAGCTGGCGAAACGCCATATACTGCGATAAAGGCCCCAGACATAATAAATTATCAGGGTCAATAAAGCATAAATAAATATAGTTTTGAAGTAATACTCTAAAAACTCCCCTACAATGTTGTTATAATGACAATCAAAACGAAACCACAGTGCCAAAAAGTATGATAGTACAATAGTAAGGAAATCATAGAGCACAAGATAGGCCATTATTATGTGCCAATGCTGTATTTTCTTAAAAATATGCATAATACTCCTTCTTGTCAATTGTCCCCTAAAAATTCTTCCATGGTGGCAGAATTTTCGGAATTAATGCCCTCACGCTTAAAAAGTGCACCTATTGTATCAAAGATAATCTTTATATCTGTGACAAAGGTAATATGGTCTACATATTCCACGTCCAGGGCAAACTTCTGACTCCAGCTGATGGCATTGCGTCCATGAGCCTGGGCATTGCCTGTAAGGCCAGGCTTTACCTCGTGCCTACGGCGCTGGGTGGCAGAATAGCGTGGCAGGTATTTAACCAAAAGAGGTCTGGGACCTATCCAAGTCATATCCCTAAATATCAAAATATTAAATAAAATCTCTGGAAGCTCATCCAGACTTGTGCTTCTCAATTTGCTGCCAAAGGAAGTCATACGGTCTTCATCAGGCAAAGGATTGCCATCCTTGTCAACGGCATCCTTCATAGTGCGGAACTTATATAATTTGAAGATTTTCTCCTGGCCTGTCCTTTTGTCCATACGGCCTGGTCTGTCCTGGGTAAAAAGAACAGGACTGCCAAGCTTTGTCCTAACCAAAATAGCAAGAATTATATATAGCCACCAAAACAAGGCAACAAAAACAAGGGCCAAAAGCCATCCCAGGACAGGCTTGACAAAGGCTTCATATGGGCCATAGGGTCTATGCTTCATGCTTCCTCCAAGTTAATAATATAAATATTTGGTCACATCTTGACTAAGACTTAAAGACCTGGAATTTACACCAGGGAACAAAAGTCCTGGTGTAAATATAAGCTTGCAGTAGAACTACTCAAAGCAGGCTCTCACAGCCTCAATAACACAGTCCTGCTGCTCTATTGTCATCTTGTTGTCACTAGGCAGGCAAAGGCCTCTGTCAAAAATACCCATACCTACATCAAGAGCTCCGCCGGCAATATAGGCGTTAGTACGAGCACGTCCATTGCCATCACGGGTAACGAATGGATTGAGGCGGTAAATAGGCTGCATATGCATAGGCTTCCATACAGGACGTCCCTCAGCGTTAATTGATGTAATAGCCTCCAATATCTCAGTAGGGCAGGTCTTGCCCTCCTCAGCAATATAGGCTACATCCTTCTCTCCCCTTACCTGCTTGCACATGGCGTCAGGATTAATAAGCATACATGACAGCCAATAATTAGGCTTGCTATTGTCTAAATCCATAGGATTCATTGTCACAGGCAAGTCCTTGAAGGCTGCAGCATAGCGCTCATATATAGCCTTCTTTTGACCTATATGCTCTTCGAGATAATCTAACTGGCCTCGCACGATACCGGCAATGACATTGCTCATGCGATAGTTGTAACCAAGCTCCTCGTGCTGATACCAGGCAGCTGCCTCCCTAGCCTGAGTAGACCACTTGCGAACCTTGGCAGCAGCCTCGGGATCATTTGTTAAAAAGCATCCACCTGCTGAACCGGTGATAATCTTATTGCCATTGAAGGAAATAGTGTTATATTTGCCAAAGGTGCCAGTCTGCTGGCCCTTATATGTAGCACCAAATGACTCTGCTGCATCCTCTACCAAAATAGCTCCATGCTTAGCTACAAGATCAGCAATTTCAGCTATCTTACCAGGGGTACCATAAAGATGAGCGCATACAACTACCTTTACATCAGGGTATATCTCAAAGGCCTTTTCCAATGCAACTGGGTCCATATTCCAGGTATCTGTCTCAGTATCAATAAATATAGGTATACCACCCTCATATACTACAGGATTGACAGTAGCATCAAAGGTAACATCTGAGCAGAATACTTGCTTACCCTCCAAGGCTCCATGGCCTACAGCCGGCATACCATATGCTTCAATACCAGCCAGCTTGACTGACAAATGAAGGGATGCTGTACCAGAAGAAAGGGCTACCGCTTCCTTAACACCTGTGTACTCTGCTACTCTTTTTTCTACTTCATTGATATTGGCACCCATGGTGGACATCCAGTTGGTGTCATAGGCTTCCTGTACATATTTCATTTCTTCCCCGTGCATAGTAGGTGAAGATAAGAATAATTTGTCTTTTAAAGGTTGTAGATTTTTCTTTAGCATAGCTGCTCCTTTACGCCTCATAGCTGGCAAAATCCCACCAGCAGGCTTTTTAAATGAAAATATAATGTTATTATTTTCTACGGTGCAAACTAATTTACAAGTAAGCAAATAGGCCAGTTATTTTGTAAACGATAGGCTAGTAATTTTATTAATTATGACCTTGCTTTCTTTGACCGTACAAAACATATTCATTATACCCCACAGGAACTTATTTAACAAATATTTCAAATAATAATCTTTACTAATTCTCACTTATTGTTTATTATTTTTTTATAAGGAGCATATTTTAATATATGCGTAATATTGTACGTACAGAAAGAGGTAAAAGTATGAAGAAAATCACAAAATTTCTTTCCCTTGCTTTAGCTACTGTAATTGCCATCAGTTCTTTTTCAATCACTGGCAAGGCAGCAAGCAGAGCAGATGAAAACCGTCGTGACCTTACAGCTCAGGAGATTGCATATATAGCCCAGGTTTTTGATGCTGACTATTATGCAGCAGCTTATCCTGATTTAAAGGATGCTTCAGTTACCGGCGAGGAAGCTCTTTTCGCTCATTTCATCACCTTCGGTATTTGGGAAGAGCGTCAGTGCAATGTCAACTTCAATGTAGATGTATATGCATCCCGCAATCCTGATTTACAGGAAGCCTTTGGCAGCGACATCGTTTCTTACTATGTACACAAGGCCACCCATGCTAAGGAGCAGTGGCGTGCAAAGGCTACCTTAAATGATGCTTATTACAACGGAGTTACAATCTACAGCGTATATGATTTTGTAAAGGGTCAGACAGGACCTGTTGCAGGAGCTATTCCTGTTCAGCATGTCAACTATGCACCAGCACTTGGCATCGGTGTTGACTAAGTATTTGTCATTAAAGTATTAAAAAAAGGATATTCAGGGCATTCCTGAATATCCTTTTTTATTGTTACAAATCTGTTTTATGCTATATGTTCTGCCTCTAATCTCTCATCAAGAAGTCTTCTCAACATTCCCTTTACAAAAAGTCCTGTATACCACATATATATGTAGGTCATGGGATCTCCCTCAAGGGCATAAAAGCATGAATAAAAGATACTTGCCACCGCCAACATAATGCCTGCCAGGCTTGTATCCTTTTTTATAAAAATCAACCTGATTACATCAATAATGGTCATGACTTCAAATATAACAAGCATGGTAAAAACCATAACTCCATAGTCTCTGAAATAATCTAACCACAGGCAATGACTGGTATTTATGCCAAGGGAAGTCACAGTAAAGCCGCCCCATGGATTTTTCCAACCAAGCCTCAGGGCTTCTTTTATAGCAGAAAGTCTGCCATCACGCAGATTGCCTCGAAAAAGATAAAGGAAAAATCCAGCCATTATAATAGCTACCAGTGCCACAAGCCATTTGTTAAGCTTTTTATAATGCAAAAACCACAAAATCAAGCTGCAGGCAATGATTATTATTGGAGCCAGGAAAAATATAATCTCAAAATTTGAAATAATGGCACCAGCAGAATTGACATAATAGCCACTCTTCCACAGGCCCATATCCTTGGTCCGCTGCACTTCCCTTAGGCCGAGGCAGAGATAATATATACTGCCTGCAATAAAAGGAATAAATATGCCAAGCTGGTATGTACGGTATCTAACCCCAGCAAGATATTGACCTAAAATGTAAATTACTACTGGCCAGCCAATGACATATACCATATCCTGCCTGCCGGCATAGAGGTCATGGACTCCCACAAGAATCATGCCCTGGATTAAAAATATCAGCTTAAAATCCAAGGGTAATTCGATTTTTTTTAAAAGCTTAGTTTTTGTTGCCATTTATACGTGCCTTTACTTTATCCATAACAAGGGCAACCTCATCCACCCTCATAAGTACAAGAAACAGTGCATATATGCCAAGTCCCACCATGGCAGATGCTGCAAAAATAATAATGTTATTGCTAAATAGCTTCTTGAATAAGAGAACAATAACTACTACTGCAGCAGCCCCAGGGACTTGCTTTAATAATACCGGAACATGGCTCATCAGGGTAAAATCCGGAATATACTTGCGCAGCATAAGTGAATTAAGACAAAAATTGACTACCTGGCTCACAGAGGATGCCAAGGAAATGCCGATAATGCCAAAATGATGAGACCATAATATACTTAAAACTATATTGACTACCACGGCGATAATGCCTGTAATCATGGCTGTTTTGGTATCCTTAAAGGAATAAAGTCCTCTGAGAACTATGTCTCTAACTCCCATTGCGGCAAAGCCTGCTGCATATCCTATAAGGGCCGCCGAAGTCATGCACACCGAATCCCAGGTAAAGGAGCCTCTGTAGTAAGCAATAGCGACTATCTCCTTAGAGCACATGCAGGTAATGATGGTGATAGGAATCATAATACATATCATTACATTGATGGCTGAAGCCATGGTGGACCTCAGCTTGTCGTAATCCCCCTCTGCTGTGTAGGTGGAAAAATTGACATAGAGCACATCCACAATATTGTTGACCAATATATAGCTGACAAACTCCTCCAAAACCACAGCATATGACAGGGCCGAAGCGTTGCCATAGCCAAGGGAGGTGGACAGGGAATTGTCTACCATCTTATTAATCTGGGAAACAGAATTACCTATAAAAAGAGGCAGAGCTGTCATAATTATTATTTTTATCTCTGGCACATCTGAGAGCTTAGTGAAGGCAAAGGTGAAATACCTGCGTCCTCTGATAAGAAGCAGAGAGCCAAAAATAATGTAAGACAGGTACTGGGCAATAACAAGGGATGTAACCGCCTGAACATTGTATAAAACAACGCAGCATGCAATGGTGGTAATGGATGTAATACCCGACTCAGTTCGAGAAACCACAAAGTCCTTGTTGGCATCCATAAGCGTATTCCACACCAGGGTAACCACTGCAAACAGGAAAAATGGATAGCATATTTTCAGGTAAGACTGCAATAGTGCTGTCTCTGATGGTGAATAGCTAGGAGCCAAAATCCCTGCAATCTGAGGGGTCAGCATATAGGCTAAAAGAAGCACCACAAGTACTATAGGAACTAGTATCTCCAAGCAGGCCGACAGCACTTTACTTGCTGCCTCTCTGCCCTTTTGCACCAGGCAATGAGTGTAAATAGACACCATGGATATGGTAATAGCCCTGATAAATGCTGAAGAAAGCATGCCTACAAAATTGAAGGCTACATAATATATATCTGTCTCAAGTGTTGTACCAAAATAGTAAGCCACCACCGCCTGCTTTACAAAGCCCAAGAGCTTGAAAGCAAAGGTGAGAATTGTAATAACAAGGGTGGTCCTTACTATTCCTTTTGTCTTTTCTGCCATTATTTGTATTCCGAATCAGTAATAAAAGTCTTTTCGATATTAGCAAATACAGTGTCAAGTATCCGCTTATTTTTGTTGCTTCTGTCTGGATCATCCTGATGTCCATCAAGCGACTTATCCACGAAATGTAGCTTGCCATTTTTTCTGCCATCAAAGCCAGCAAAAGAGACCGCCCTGGCCCCCAGCTTGCTCAAAAGATTAATCAGCATAAGGGTAGAGTCATCACTATATTCATCATTAAAATAAACCAGCTCATTGTACTCTATAGCTGCGTCATATTCTGTGACATCATGTAAAAGATTGCTTGTCACAACAAGGGCTGACTCTCCCTTTGCATCAACTATGGAGTCATAGCGCTTCATATTGGTGAGGAAAACTACATCCGCATGAAGTCCTGCTATCTCAGGCACAAAGTTAACTGCAATAACAAAGGTGTCCTTATCAGCTGCTGCAACTATCTCATCCTTTGCCAAAGAAAGGGATGAGCCTGGTGCCACCACCAAAATCTTCGACTTTTCTGAAAGCATATCTGCTAGCTTTTTCTTATCAGCTGTATCGTCATACTTTACATTCATATAATCCATGTAAAGCTGCTCTATATAATCTTCATTAAAGGTCTCCGCCTCAGAAGGACTAACCTGAGATAAAATGCGCTGAATGTCCTTAGTCTTAAGACGCTTTTTGCCTGCCAAATACTCGGCGTAGGTGCGATGAAGATAATATTTTGCGCTCAAGGCATAAGGAATGGCATATCCCCAAGGCTCCACAGCCTTAATAGGCGCAATATAATCATCTATAGCATCATATATAGGCTCCAGGGCATAGCCAGCATTGTATTGCTCATTCATGAAATCTGCAATCTGCTCTATACACACGTTGCCTGGCACACGGCCCATTCCAAGTAAAGAACCGTCAACTACAATTTTTCTTGTAGGAGAAGCTATCTGCATAACATGCTGGGCGAGATTGTAACCAAGGCCCAGGTTCTCATGAAGATGTACTCCTATGGTGATATCTGGCAGCAGATTGTTTTCTACCAGATAGTACCTATGGCTCAGGTCATTTACACGCATAACACCAAAGGTATCCACTATGGAAAAACCATAAGGATGGAGCTCATTGACCTTTTCTAGAACCTCTATGTACTCCTTGTCAGAGTATACATTGTTGTTGACAGGATTGATGAAGACCTTGTAGCCCTTGTCCATCAGGATACGGGCAGTCTTAAGCCCCCAATCGAGGCGCCATCTTTTAAATGAAAGGCGGATAAACTCGATAGTGCCATCACAAGGCTCCAAGTGGTCTAAGTCAATAAAATCAGCCATAAGAGAAAAATGAGACTTGCCCTTGTCAGCAGGAAGAATTCTTTTTACATCCTCAATGGTATAAAAGCGGGCTGTATCCTTGTCACAGATACTATCCCACAAAAATCCCACTTCAATAATATCCACCCCAGCTTCAACCAGGCGCTTAATTGTATTTTTAATAACTGTCTCCCCAAAAACGCCATTTACTATATGGCCACCGTCTCTGAGAGTGCAGTCCAATAATCTGATATGCTGTTCCATATAATTCCTCTCTGAATTAGTATGAGTCATATTGTTATATCTTTCCCTTGCTCTTAAGGAAAGAATACACTGCATCTGCCAACTCAAAATCATCGGCATTGTCTATATCTACGCATTCTGCTGCATCACACTCCACGATGTATGGATCAAGACCGCAGCGGGCATGAGTCTCGTCAAAGCACTCCTTTGTAAATACATAAGGGGTAGGATTCTCTGTATAAAAGGCCTCCATATCCTGGGTACGAGGTGGGTTGGACAAATCAAAGTTAAATGGCTTGCCATCCTTCCAGAAAAATGTCTGATGCTTCTGACCAGCAAAAGCACTGGATGCCTTGCCTGACTTAACTGCCTCGATACACTCACGGATATGGTCTACAGAGGTAAATGGTGCTGTAGCATGACAGAGAATATATACATCAGCATCTACTGTCTTAACAAACTCCTCATAGATTGCTCTGCCCTTGCAATACTTGTCGTCAAGAAATGTAGGGCGCTCCAGAAAGTCAACTCCCTCAGGCAGGTAATCCTTGATAGCAGGATTACTGCAATAGCAATATACTTCATCGATGCAATCTCCCTTAAGGGCAGCCAGCTTTTTGGTAACTATCTGAACCAAGGGTGTACCATCTGAAAAGCACTTGGTATTTTTGCCTGGAAGGCGCTCATTATTCATCTTAATAGGTACAAATGCAACTGTTTTCATCTTTAAAATGTCCTTTCTGTTTATTCCCTAAAATAATTATCTCAAACAAAGCTATAAAATATCTTATAAAAATTGGTCTATATAATTGCACAAATTCTCAAAGGCATGGGGTTCAAACATGTCATCCGGATTGACCCTGCCAGCCCCATCATTTTTGATTAAATCAATAATCTGTTGGGCTGTATCCACAAGGGGCACCTGCTTTTCATCAATAAAATAGCCCATGTTGATTCTTGTATCACCAAGGTTTAAAAGTATTGCCTGGCATCCAAGTCCTATGCCCTCCCACACCGAGGCTGTTCTGGTGGCCACCATGTACTTGCTCTGAGATAAGTAGCGGAAAATATGGTTCTCCGTAGTGTCGATAACCTCTATGCGGTCATTTTTAAGCCATGGAAAACGTTCCTTGTAGTAGGAAAACTCATGGGGATGCAGCTTGTATATGATATGATACTCATCCCCTATAGCATCTGCTACCTCAGCGGCAATTCGGGATATCTCCGCCCCCTCTGCCAGGGTAGATATGAAGCAGATAGTGTGGTCATCCTGTGGAAAAGCAGCCTTGTACTTGTCTCTTTCTCTTTCGTAAAAAGGAAAGCCCACAGTAATAAGGGGAATATTGTCAGGCAAATGCACCACATCATCCTGACAATGGGAATAGATAAGCTCTGCATCTGGCAGCTCCGGTATGCGATCGGATGGGTTATATTGCATAGGGGTATGGGTAGGAAAAGCAAAGCCATGGCTGTACTCAGCTGTAGGTATGCCTCTCTCCTTGCCAAGAGCACTCATTGCATAGCACTCCATGGCGTAATAGCACATCTCTATAATAAGCTTTGGCTTGGCCTTATCAAGTATCTTGCCACAGTAGTCCTTAGTAATAGTGAAATAATAGAGGCGGTCTGTCATACCTTCCACCATTTCCTCAAGCAAATCCGGGCCAAAATCCGCCTGCAAAGCCTTGAATATGTCTGTAAAAGCATCCCTTATGGCAGCTTCCCTTAGGCGTCTCTTTTTAGTATGCAGCTTGCGGGATAGCTTTACTGCAATATTTGTCTTAAAGGCAAGCCTGTCAGTAAAGTATACATTATCCATGCCACTTGGCTGCATATGGGTATAGTTTTCTGGGTGCTCCAAGATCACACTATTATATTTTTTAGCCAGGTCGTCAAAGTATATATTTTCAAAATAACCTGTCTCAATATTTTTGTTGCGACGACCATCTGATACAAAAAGTACATCTACATTGGAATAATTAAAGGGCCTTAAGGCATTAAGGGCCAGGGAAAGCAAGGCCTTTTTTGAAGCAGAGCTACTTTGTCCATCTACTCTGCCTACAGTAGCCCTTTTTATGGCATTATGTATCTCATAACGATAGAGGGCCCATATATGAACTCCCTCCACTGTAATTGAATTGCAATTATGATCCTGCTCGAAGGCAAGAAAATTCTCAATACTTGGTTCTTTCATAAGGATATGTCAGGACTAATCCCGGCCTTCTTTCTTGTGTTTATCGTAGGTCTTTTCGCTGATAATATAACGTGGGCGTGCCTTGGTCTCCATATAGGTTTTTCCCACATACTCACCTATAACACCCAGGGAAATAAGCTGTATGCCACCTATGAGACAAACTGCCACCATGGTTGAGGTCCAGCCACTGACTACATTGCCCATAATGAGCTGAATGAGTGAATATATAATAAGTATCAGACTGATGAAGGCCACAAAAACACCCATGCCTGTAATAATTCGAATAGGCTTAATAGAAAGGGATGTAATGCCATCAAAGGCCAAGGATAACATCTTGGACAATGGGTAATGGCTTTCACCTGCTATGCGCTCATTGCGCTCATAGTAAACAGACGTAGACTTAAAGCCTACAAGCGGAAACATTCCTCTGAGGAAAATATTGACCTCCTTGAAATTTGCAAACTCATCCAGGACACGGGATGATACCAGGCGATAATCAGCGTGATTGAACACCACCTCTACTCCCATGGATGCCAAGAGCTTGTAGAAGCTTTCAGCTGTAAATCTCTTAAAAAATGTATCGGTGGTACGCTTGCTTCTGACACCATATACTATCTCACAGCCATCTAAGTAAGCATCTACCATCTCATTCATGGCATTAATATCATCCTGGCCATCGCAGTCTATGGAAATAGTAATGTCACAAAGCTCCTTGGCTTCCATCAGACCTGCCAACACTGCATTTTGATGGCCCCTATTGCGGCTTTGGGTGATGCCTACATAATGCTCATCCTGCTTTGCAAAATCCTTAATCAGCTGCCAGGTATTGTCCTTGCTTCCATCATTGACAAACATAACCCTTGAATCATCAGATATTTTACCTGCTGCTACAAGCTCATTTATCTTTGCCAAAAACATAGGTGCTGTAATAGGCAGCACCTCTTCCTCGTTATAGCATGGAATTACTATATAGAGTGTAGGATTTTTCATAAATTGTTCTCCTTATATTTGTCGTCATCCTTGCGGAGCAATTATTTGGAACCATGTGTCAATTGTCCCAAGTGACACATTCTAATCTAATTATCTGCCCTCTGGATAAGAGCAATCTGTTCCTGGGCTTCCTTTAGGATAATATCTGGATTAAATACCTTGCGAAGGCCAAAGTACTCCACTGGCCTGCCTCCATACTCCCTAAAGCTGTGGTTTATCTGCTTTACCACGCTGCCCTCAAAGTCAAATTTCAAGCCCTTTTCATGGGCCAGGGTGATTCCCTCATATACAAGGGCCTCGTAGGTCTCAAAGCGAGCGTATTCTGGCATAGGGCCACCTGCGTCCAAGTATAAGGACTCATCATCCCAGCAAAGGAAAAGTACTGACATAACATGGCCTTCTTCATCGTAGGCTGCTATGGCCTTGCCTCTGTCATGGGCAAGAGCTGCTGCATATAAAGACAGCCACTGGTCTCTTGTAAAAGGCACTGGTAAATTTTGCTTGGCAAATATTTTCTCATGCTCTGTATAAAAGGTCTCAGGATCGATAGAATCAATTCTTGCAGCATTTTTCTGACCTTTTTTTATGTTGCGGCGATATTTGTTGGTAATGCCAGCATAGACTGTCTCAAGGTCAGAGGTATCCTCTATAACATAGGTTACCCTAGGCTGAACAGCATATCTGTGCCAGAAGAAAGGCAGGAAGTTTGTAAACTTATACTGGAAGCGCTGCTCATACAAATCAAGGCCAAGACCCTCTATAAACTCAATAGCTGCCTCACATATCTCCTCCTCAAACTGAGCTCTCTTACAAGGGTGGTCTGAGCACTCTCTATAGTTGATAACAAGACCATTGGTCTGAGTGAGAGGGGGCTTGGTAATACGGGTCATATCAGGTCTTTTTTGCAGATAATATGGCATTGCTGCAAAAACATTGCCTCCCTTTTCATATATCCACACGTCCCAGTTATCAGGGCCTATAATGGCATCCAACCACCAAGGCTGTGAATATATTGATACATATACATTTTCACAAAATTTATTAAAAAGCTCTTTATTTGTCATAATAAATCCAATCACTGCAGGTCTTTTCCTGCGCAAAGTGTCTCCCTTTTACTTGTGGTACACCCTTTTTGCTATATTCTCGTAGTTAAATACCTTATCTGCAAAAGCATAAGACAGCTTCTTTTTACGGGCCAGCTCCTCTGGATGGTCAAGGACCTGCTGAAATGTGTCAACCATGTCCTCTATGGTATCTACATAAAAATAATTGTCTCCACCACAATCTGTATAGGTTACATCCTGATATGTAGGATGTGGCCAGGTCATGTTGACACAGCCTGCACACAGGGCTGTCTCAAAGGTAGATGACTGGGAGCCTGGCTGACAATATATATCTACTCCTGCCAAAAACTCCTCTATCTCCTTGCTTACCTTCCATCCCATAAAATGAATGCGGCTGTCAGACTCCATAAGAGGTCTGATAATCTCCTCCTGGTCCTCTGGTATAGAACCAAAAACAAAGAGAGCAAGACGAGGATCTCGCACTTTTGTAAAAGCAGTCAATAAATCAGCAGAGCGCTTGGCTGCCGCCAGCTTGCCTGAATGGGCCAAAATAACTGCATCCTGAGGCAGAGCGTATTTATTTACAATAGCCTGCCGTGCCGCAGCCTGCTGCTCATCGGTATACATGGTGCCACCTAAAGCAAAGAAATCAATCTCACTTTCCTTGAGACCATATATTGCCTCAAGCCATTCGTTACTCTCCTTGCTGATAGACAAAAACCTGGTCACATAAGGCTTTGCCTTTTTCACAAAGCGACCATGTACAATCTTGTAAAAGGCCTTGCTGGCAGGTGTCATGGCAGAGTTGGTAAAATCCTCATGACTGTCTACGAAAAACAGCACCCCTGGATGGGCCTTGATATAATCAGCTGTATCCATGAGCTCATAGCCACATACACCATGATAAAGAATAGTGTCGGGCCCGATATCCTCTATGTATTTTTTCAGCTTGCGACACTTTTGTATTTTTTCTGTAACAGGACCTGCAAGCACACTGTCATAGGCAAGTCTTACCAAACGAACTCCATTATCAAGGACTCTGTCCTCCTCCGAGCCTGCCACAAGCTTGCTGCCCTCAAAATGCCATATATCTGTAATAATAGTCACATCATTGCCCTGGGCTGCATGTATATCCAGTAAATAATTTTCCTGATAAAGCATGCCCTCAGTAAAATGACTGGCCATAGCTATATGTAATATTTTCATAAATTATATTCCCTCGTAGGTGTAACCGGCCTGCTAATTAGATTGCGCGGTCAAGTATATATTTTTATATTGCTGATACATAACAGAATTATCATAGTATTTCACAGCCGCCTGACGTATCTCATGGCTGCTCAATCTCTTATCAAGCTGACTTGCTATGGCCTGCTGCAGGGCTTCTAAAGTGGCTGTATAGAGTAATCCCTCATCTGCAGTCAATGCCTCTGGCTTAACAAAGCTGCCATATGGAGCTGGTGCAGTTTCCTTGGTGCCACACAAATCAAGTCCCACCACCGGTGTGCCACAGCAGAGAGCCTCAATACAGGTAGTAGGAAAATTTTCAGCCTTGGAGCATATAAGAAAAATGTCTGCCGCTGAGTACCACTTGGCTAGCTGGTCCTGGTCCTTGGTGCGCTCTATCAACTGGGCATTTGGGCTAAAGCGCTTAGTTTCATTTGCACCTATTAGTACAAACTGATAAGGACTGGTATCTTCTTTTAATGATGCTGATTGCAAGCTTGCTTCATTATCATTTCCCTGCTTCATCATAAATGCAGCCAAATCAAGAACCATCTGGCCGCCCTTTCTCACATCCATAATATCAGGTGCTAGGGCAAGTATAAGCTTATCCTCTGGGCTGATACCATATTCCCCTAAAAGCTTTTCATCTCTGCCTCTAGGATAGAAAATCCCATCTGTATCTATGCCATTGTGAATCACCTGTATATTATAGTCCCCAAGATAGGTGTCCCTGGTCTTATCAGCAAGCCACTGAGACGGGGTAACTATTGCCTTTATAGGAAGACCTGTCATAGCCTTCTTTTTTTCTTCAAGCAGCTGCGCTGTCTTATCAAGGCCAAAAGAGGAAACATATTCTCTTATATAAGGACAAGAGCCACAGCCGCTCTTATATTTCTCGCAATCATATGCAAATCCACACTTGCCAGTGTACATATACTCACAGTGAAAGGTCCAAACTATAGGAATCTGCTTTTCCTTAAGGTAGTCAAGCAGCTGACTAATATTGACAAAATAAGCGTGAAGCTCATGTATATGTATCACATCAGGCTTAAACTCCTCGATATAGGCTATAAGCCTGGCTGTAGACTTTGGTGAAAAGCATCCATTTTTACCTGTAATGCGGGCTAAAAGGGCATGTTTTTTGGTCTCTCCATCAAGGCCAAACTTGTATATGCCCTCTTCATCTATTATATCTCCCCTACCATAGGCGATAGCTGCCCTATGACCGTCTGCCTTTAGCCTGGTAAAAAGGTCATAGACAATCTTACCCGTGGAGGAATATTTGCAATTTACATCAATAAGTAAAATTCTCAAATTATAAGTCCTGTTCTGCTGCAGGATGCAGCTTTACTCACTATAGATGCCTGCTTTAGTAAGCTCCTCTTCGGTAGGAGCTGTAATAAGCACAGCCTTGAGCCTGCCATAATAAACAAACATAGAGCCACCGGCTGCTGCATGGGCATGGCCTTCTGTCAAAGCCTTTTTGAGGTCTGAAATGCCACCGGCTCCGCCACAGGCTGTAACTGGTATGCTGACTGCCTCTACTACAGAAGAAATAAGGCCCGTATCATAACCTGTCATAAGGCCATCCTGATCAACGGAATTAAGGAATATCTCTCCTACTCCGAGGTCTTCAGCCTTTTTTGCTAACTCTACCGGTGAGATATCTATCGCCTTGGTGCCATCACAGATGACACACTTATATTGGCCCTTGACCATCTTAGCATCGATACTAGCTACCACAGACTGGGAGCCGGCCAAGGCAACTGCATCCTTTACAAGCTGCTCGTCCTCTACCAAAGCTGTATTAAGTACCACCTTTTCATAGCCTATGGCAAGAAGCTTTCTTACTTGATCGATATTCTTAATGCCACCACCGTAAGACAAGGGCATAAAGGCCTCGCTAGCCATATCTGTGAGAAGCTCAAAATCAGGCTCCACGCCCCGCTTGCTGGCTGATATATCAAGGACAGCCATCTCATCAATACCCTTACGATTGAAAATTTTGAGAGCATTGACTGGATCACCTAAATATGTAGGCTTTTTAAAATTAATTGTTTTGATAAGGTCCCTGTCATCTATGAGAAGAACAGGGATAATTCTAGGTCTTGTAAACATATTATCCTTTTAACATTTCTTAACAAAATTCTCAAAGAGTCTCATACCAAAGTCGTGACTCTTCTCTGGGTGAAACTGAACACCATATACATTGCCTCTGTTTACTGCGCAGGCAAATTCGTAACCATAATCACAGGTCATCATAACATCCTCATGGTGCTTACACATAGCATGATAAGAATGAACAAAATAATAACGCTGTCTGCCCTCTATGCCATCAAGCAAAGGCACCTGCTTTTTAAAATCTACTACATCCCAGCCCATATGAGGCACCTTAAGGCCCATCTCCTCAGGAATGTCAAAGCGCTTACAGGTAAAATCAATGAGGCCTAGTCCTGGAAGCTCTCCCTCCTCTGAGGAAAGTCCCAACAGCTGCATGCCAAGACAAATACCAAGAATAGGCTTGCCAGCGGCTGCCTCTGATTTGATTACATCTACAAGGCCTGATTCATTTAAGTGACTCATGCCTGCATCAAAGGCACCAACACCTGGAAGTATCAGCTTATCTGCTGCTTTTATTTTCTCTGCATCTGAGGTAATAACTGACTTTTCACCTATTACCTTGAGCATATTGGCTATAGAGCCCAGATTGCCCAGGCCATAATCTATAATTGCTATCATAATCTACACTCGCATATTTCTTTTTTCTATGCCAAGAAGCTGGCATATCTTAACGCCCAAACGAATCATCCACATAGAGTTCTTGTAGTCCTCAGGAGTATGGGCAGGACCTTCTATTATGTCATCAAACTCCTGGGTCGTGATGCCCAGCTTCTTTGCTATGTACTCCTTGTCCTGCTCCATCTGGTCAGTATCGTAAGGGTTGGTCTTAAGCTTTTCAAGAGCCTCATCCCTGGTCATGGTGCCAGCTAATATCTGAGTGGAATATACATTTTTTCTTGTATCAAATCCAAACTTATGAGGCAGATAATAGCCCTCAAAAAAGCGGGTGAAAACATTCTCATAGTGCTTGTTCTCATACTTGGTCCAGCCATACTTCTCATGCAAGAAGTCTTCAGCCTTAGCCTTATCGTATACCACATAGTCAAGTGGATAAAAGCGCTTCATGCCATAAACATATTTGTAGAAAAGCCTGTAGCGCAAAATGCCACAGGTAGGATATGTCTTCATTGGACGCTGGCCAAACTTCTTGTGGATGTCCTTGTACATACGCAGGTCGTTCATATATATCCACTCCACAGGGGGACGTACAAACTCAGTAGAGTTGTTAGAGCCTGTCAGCACCCACTTAATATGGTGCTTCACTGCATAATTGTACATGGATGCAAAAATAGCATGATCCTGAGGGGCATCGCAGCTGGAGATACCGCTTTTAAACATGGACAACTGAAAATCACTCATTTCCTTCCAGTTAATAACATCGGTATACATATCAAGATCCATGCCCTTGACGATTTTTTCGATATTTTCTACTGCTACATTGAGGTTCCAACCGGTGTCAACCACATATATCAGTGGTCTAAGACCCATAACCTCCTTGGCTATATAAGCAAGGTAGCTGGAGTCGGCACCACCGGACAGACCCAAGATGCAGTCATAGTCATGACCCTTGCCATCTGCCTTTATCTGGGCTGCCACCTTGTCAAGCGCCTCCCTGTTGTCCGCAGCAGGATTCCAATAAGGCTTTATATTTTTTTCAAAGTTGCGGCAATGGTCGCAGACCCCCTCCTCATCAAAGATGATTTTGGAATCTGTGGTATCCATAACACACTGAGTGCAACGCTGATATTCTCTTTTTATCTTTGGTGTATACATCAATTAGTCCTCCTCGGACTCAGTCATTTTAAGAATCTCGTCTACCGACAGGACCTTGTCAAAGCCCTCTGTAGACTCTTTTTTAAAGACTATACGAATAGTCATAAGCACCAGCTTGATATCTAATAAAAAGCTGTAATTTTCTATGTACATCAAGTCCAGCTTGATCTTGTCATAAGCCGATGTATTGTACTTGCCATATATCTGGGCATAACCTGTGAGGCCTCCCTTTACCTTATGGCGAAGGGCAAACTCAGGTATAGCCTGACAGTACTTTTCCACATGCTCGCAGCGCTCCGGACGAGGACCTACTATAGACATATCTCCTTTGATAATATTGAAAATTTGAGGAAGCTCATCTATACGGGTTGCCCTTGTAATACGTCCCACCTTTGTAATGCGGGAATCTCCATCTGTTGCTGCCTGGGCTCCCTGGGCCTCGGCATCTACTATCATGGACCTAAACTTTAGTATGTCAAAAACCTGACCATCCTTGGTAACACGGGCCTGCTTATAAAA
>CAVJHG010000023.1:0-36621 GCA_963649335.1 bacterium | reverse complement strand
TTAGTGGAACTTGGATAGCACGACCCTCGCGTATATTTTGCGTGACTGAACTTTTAGGATGCAAGAGAAAACCCAGGTGGCGGGCCCTAGAGAAGGCCCACTAATTTAAATTAGGGTATTGAAACTTGCGGTAGTCTGTGATATAGTTGGTACGGTCTGTTAGAGAAGGCTAACGATTGGTTGGCTGGATTAACAACAGTTTTGTTTATGAAAGAAGGATTAGCAATATGATGCCTTTGTTAGTAGCTCCTCAGGGAGAACCACAGATTATTAAGCGCGTAGGCGGCCGTGATGAGATGAAGAAGCATTTGAATGACCTGGGCTTTGTGCCTGGCGGTGAGATTACTGTCGTGTCCGATTTAAATGGCAATCTTATCGTCAATGTCAAGGATGCCCGCGTAGCTATTAATAAAGAATTAGCTGGCAAGATTTTTGTTTAGCAAAAAAGGAGAAAAGACTATGAAAACACTGAAACAGGTAAAAGTCGGTGAGACAGCCAAGGTTGTTAAGCTTCATGGCGAAGGTGCTATCAAGCGCCGTATCATGGACATGGGTATTACCAAGGGCGTAGATGTCTATGTTCGCAAGGTTGCACCTCTTGGAGATCCAATTGAGGTTACAGTCCGTGGTTTTGAGCTTTCTATCCGTAAGGATGAGGCTGATAAAATCGAAGTTGAGTAATATAGGGAGGAAAAAAGACAATGGGAATTACTATAGCATTAGCAGGTAACCCTAACTGTGGTAAGACAACACTTTTTAATGCTCTTACCGGTGCCAACCAGTACGTAGGTAACTGGCCAGGTGTTACAGTAGAAAAGAAGGAAGGAAAGTACAAGGGCAATAAGGATGTTACTATCACTGACTTGCCAGGTATTTATTCACTTTCACCATATACACTTGAGGAGGTTGTTGCTCGTAACTATCTTATCGATGAAAATCCAGATGTTATTTTAAACATCGTTGATGGTACTAACCTTGAGCGTAACCTTTACCTTACAACACAGCTTGTAGAGGTTGGTCTTCCAGTTGTTGTTGCAGTCAACATGATTGACCTTGTTGAGAAAAATGGCGATAAGCTTTTCCTTGACAAGATGGCAGATGTGCTTGGAGTTCCAGTGGTAGACATCTCTGCTCTTCATGGCACAGGTATTGACAAGGCTGTTAACAAGGCAGTAGAGCTTGCCAAGGCTGGAAAGCCAGCAGCAGTAAAGCACAGCTACTCTGGAGTTGTTGAGCATGCATTGGCTCACATCGAGGAGCTTGCTCTTCACAATCTTGAGGAAAATAAGCAGCGCTGGTATGCAATCAAGCTTTTTGAGCGTGATGAGAAGATTCAGGAGAAGCTTAAGCTTACAGCTGATCAGATCGCCCATATCGAGAAGGATATCAAGGCAGCTGAGGACGAGCTTGATGATGATGCAGAGTCAATTATCACAGGTGAGAGATATAACTATATCGGCACTATTATTGACAGCGTTATTAAGAAGGCTACAAAGGGTCTTACTTCTTCAGATAAGATAGACAGGATTCTTACAAACAGAATCCTTGCCCTTCCTATTTTTGTAGTTATTATGTTCCTTGTATACTGGATTGCAGTATCATCTCTTGGAACTATCGTTACAGACTGGACTAACGACACACTCTTTGGTGAGTGGATTCAGCCAGGTGTTCAGAGCTTACTTGAGGGCGCTAACGCATCTGATTGGGTTATTTCCCTTGTTGTTGACGGTATCATCGGTGGTATTGCTGCTCCTATCGGATTTGCTCCACAGATGGCTATCGTATTCTTCCTGCTTTCAATCCTTGAGGATTGCGGATACATGGCACGTGTTGCCTTTATCATGGACCGTATCTTCCGTAGATTTGGTCTGTCAGGAAAGTCATTCATTCCATTCCTTATTTCTTCTGGATGTGGTGTTCCTGGTATCATGGGTACCCGTACAATCGAGAACGAGAAGGATCGTCGTATGACAATGATGACTACTACATGGATTCCATGTGGTGCAAAGCTTCCTGTTATCGCCCTTATCGCAGGTGTACTTGCTACAGGTGGTGACGAAGGACTTTGGTGGGTATCACCTATTATGTACTTCATAGGTATTGCTTCAGTTATTATCGGATGTATCATTTTAAAGAAGACAAAGATGTTTGCTGGAGATCCAGCACCATTCGTAATGGAGCTGCCACAGTATCACCTTCCTTCACTTAAGACAATTCTCATCCATGTTTGGGAGAGAGTATGGTCATTCCTTAAGAAGGCCGGTACAGTTCTCTTCGTATGCTGTGCAGTTATGTGGTTCCTTGGAAGCTGGGGCTTTGGACCAGATGGATTTGGCATGGTAGATACAGAGTATTGCTTGCTTGCTTCAATCGGTGGTGTTATTGCTATCATCTTCAAGCCACTTGGCTTTGGTACATGGCAGGCAGTTGCTGCTTCACTTTCAGGCTTTGTTGCAAAAGAGGGTATCGTTTCTACAATGGCTCTTCTTGCAGGCTTGCAGGATGTTGAGGAGTACTCAGCTGAGTTCCATACTCAGTTCGCATCATTCTTCCCAACAACTACAGCAGCTTTCTCATTCCTGGTATTCAACCTGCTTGACTCACCTTGTCTTGCTGCTCTTTCAGCAATGGGCAAGGAAATGGGAGATAAGAAGTGGACAGCTTACGCTATCATCTTCCAGAACATTTTCGCTTACTGTGTAACACTTATGATTTATCAGTTCTCAGCACTTGCATGTGGACAGGTTTCATTTGGAGTAGGTACTGTAGCAGCAATCATTGTGCTTGTAGCATTCATCTACCTGCTTTTCAGAAAGCCAGCTAAGGCTGAGGCATAAAAGAGGTTTTAGTTATGAAGCTTAATCCAGCTACGACAATCAATAGCACAGATATCATAGTGCTAGTCATATTAGCCATTATGATATGCTTTGCAATTAAGATTATAATTGGATTTTTTAAGTAAAGAGGAGGACCGGGGAAGACCTGGTCCTCTTTCTGTTTTTAGACTCAGGATGTGATATACTTATAATTAAATTCGGTCGGAGATTGAAGTCCCACTGAGTTATATGGTCTAAAGGAGGTATTTCATGAAAATAATAGATATAGTTACTCTTGCAGTTATTTTAGTGATTGTAGGTATCAATGTGTTTAAGATGGTACAGAATTTAAAAAATGGCCGTTCCATTGACGGATGCGATGGAGACTGCAGCCACTGCAGTGCAGCCAAGAAAAGCAAGGTTCACAAGAATTCTGGGTGTTAGGAATGTTACGAGTTTACATGAACAATAAAATATAACTTTCGAACATTATCCCACCCTTACCTCAGCGTCAGAGAGTAAGATGTATCGTTTCTATAATTTCTTATTATAATGCCCTGGTGTCATGCAGCTTTGTATGGGATAAAGCAAAAATAATCAGGGGTAGATTTAGGAGGCAAAAATGTATAAAATAACAGCAGGTATAGATGGTATGATGTGTGGCATGTGTGAGTCCCACATTAGTGATACCATCAGGAAAAATTTTAATGTAAAAAAAGTATCTTCATCAGCTTCAAAGAAGTGTACAGAGATTATCTCAGAGGAGATTATTTCCGAGGAAGCAATTCATAGCGTTATAGATCCAACTGGCTATACTGTCACTGATTATGACTGTCAGCCTTATGAGAAAAAGAGCTTCTTTGATCGCTTTAAGAAATAGCAGCCTACTGGCATAGACTGTCATACGCTTATTTGGTGGGGACGGGCCTAAGGGCAAAAGGAGCGAAATGAATCAGATTATTACAAGTTTACTTGAAACAGACCTCTACAAATTTTCAATGGGACAGGCTATTTATCACCAGTTCCCTACTTACAAGACTACCTGGTCCTTTAAGTGCCGCAACGAGGGCGTGCACTTCACTGCTGACATGGTGGAGGAGATAAAAAAGCAGATAAAGCTCTATTGTGATTTGCGCTTTTCAGAGGATGAGCTTGAGTATTTGGAAAATATCGACTGGATTAAGGGCAGCTATGTGGATTTTCTCCGCTTATGGAAGCCTCGCTTTGCTGACTTTGAAATAAGAACTGATGCAAAGTGCGGATTATCCATTGAAACAAAGGGTACTTGGCTTAATACTTCTATGTATGAGATACCAACTCTGGCTATTGTTAATGAAGTATATTTCCGTATGCAATATGATTATAATGACTTGCTTGCAAGCTTCAAGGATAAGCTTGCCACCAAGGTGAAAAAGCTTGAGGATGGTTCGTATTCTATAGGCCCTTATTCTGAGTTTGGAATTCGCCGCAGACTTTCTGCAGAGGCCCAGGAGTGTGCTATTAAGGCTCTCATGGAGGTAAAGGCTGCAGATTCTATATTTGTTGGCACATCCAATGTATATTTAGCCAAGAGATTTGGCATTAAGCCGGTAGGTACTATGGCTCACGAGTGGATTATGTGTGTAGGACAGGGCAATCACAAGCACAATCCTGCTTATTCTAACTGGTATGCTCTCGATGCTTGGGTCAAGGAATATGGCGTATTAAATGGTACAGCTCTTACTGATGCCATTACTACAGACTGCTTCCTTAGAGATTTTCAGCTGACCTATGCCACTCTTTTCTCAGGTGTGCGTCACGACTCTGGAGATCCATTTGAGTGGGGCGAGAAGATTATAGCCCACTATGAAAAGCTTGGCATAGATCCTGCCACAAAGACCTTGCTTTTTAGTGACAGTCTTGATTTTGACAGGGCGGACAAGATATATCGTTATTTCAAGGGCCGGGTAAAGGTAGCCTTTGGAATAGGCACATATATTGCCAACGATACTGATGTTGAGGCCCTTAATATAGTTATGAAGACCACAGCCTGCAATGGTCAGGATGTAGCAAAGATATCAGATGTCAGAGGCAAGGGTATGTGTAAAAATCCTGCCTATGAAGAGTATCTCCAGCGTTGTATAGATTGGCGTATGGAAAATGAGAATACCTACAATGGAAAGTAGTATCAGATTTTCTGTAATTGTTCCAGCTTATGGGGTCGAAGCCTATATTCGAGAGGCCTTGGAAGCCTTGGCTCACCAGTCCTATGACAATTATCAGGTTATAGTGGTGGAGGATTGCTCCCCAGATAAGACTGGCCTTATTGCAGATGAGTTCGCTCATAAATATAGCTTTATTTCCTGTATTCATCATGACACCAATCAAGGTGTTTCAGCGGCCAGAAATACTGGAATAGAGGCGGCTGATGGGGCTTATTTGCTTTTTATTGATCCGGATGATACGGTTAGCCTGGACTTGTTATCTACCTGTGCTTCTTATTTGCAAGATAATCCTGTGGACGAGCTGATATATGGTTACAGTGAGGATTACAGGGACGCAGCTACCGGCCAGATTACCTACAGCCGTATCTTTGGGCCAAAGGACCTAGGGCTTGAGGACAAAGCTTATATCACAGCGGATATTAGTGACATTCATAATCTTGTCATGAAGCTAGAGCATGCTACAATGCTGGGATATCCTTGGGACAAGTGCTACAAGGCTTCTATTATAAGAGAGCGTAGCATTCGTTATCAAAAAATAAAGCACGTAGAGGATATCCTTTTTAATTGTGATATGATGGATTATGTGACTTCTTTGACAATTATCCCGGAGGTCTTATATCACTATCGCAATCAGGGACAGGCTCGCTTGACTGGTGGCAATATAGATGATTATTTCAGTCTTCAATGCACCAGGGTAGAGAGACTGTATCAGCAACGGGAAGCATGGGATAGCCTGGATGCATATGGTCTTTCAGTGCTTTCATCAGTATATTTTCGCAGTTTTCAGTCCCAGCTGGTGCGCTTTTTGGATAGGGGACAAGATAAAAAGACTATTCTTGATTGGTGCCATACACAGGAAAAGTCAAGCCTATATCAGGCTTTGAAGGAGCATTTGTCTAAGGACTCACGCAAGGTCAGGCTTTTGTACAAGCCCCTTGCCACAGCTTCCTTTGAGTCCGGCCTTAGAAGAGCCAAGCTTATACATTTTGTGAAAAAATACATGTCAGGGCTTTTTAATAAGTTAAAACAGCTTAGATAGTGGCAGAGCAAAGTTGCATTTGCTTTTATAAAAAGCTATACTATAGCTAACTTTAATGCTCGGACAGGTCTGGACAGGTTGTTTTACGGTGATTATATTTGGGGAATATCATCGCAGGCTTCTTTTTTATATAGGAGGAGATATGACTGACACAGGGTTTTTAATTTTATTTTTTGTATTGATTTTGTTTGTTGTTATAGTAGCAGTCGTGGTGGTGGCAGCGTCAGTTTCAGGAGCTGTGGCAGCCATAGTTGATGACGAGGAGTCGGTGGAGTCTGGAGAGTCCTGACTCACCTTGCACACGTAGATTTAGGGCGCCCGGGGAGTATTCTGGGCGCCCTTGTTTTCATTCAGGAGCTTTATGAATATACAATTATACATAGCCATGCATAAAAAATATCAGGTTCCCAAAGATGACATCTATGTTCCTCTACAGGTGGGGCCGGCGGATTCTTTTACTGAGCTTAGAGATAATACTGGGGACAATATTGCAAAAAAGAATCCTAACTTTTGCGAGCTGACAGCTCTCTATTGGGCCTGGTGCAATTCCACGGCAGACTATATTGGTCTGGTTCATTACAGAAGGCATTTTTCAAAAAAAGGCCGATTATATAAAAAGCTTCATGGTTCCTTTGATTCGGTGTTACAAGGCTCAGAAGCTGAAGCCTTGCTTAAAAAAGCTGATATGGTGGTGCCGGGGAAAAGGCGATATTATATAGAAACTTTATATAGTCATTATAATAATACATTGATTCAGGAAAAGAGCCATTTGGACATAGCCAGAGAGCTGATAGCCAAGACTAAGCCAGAGTACTTGCCTTATGTGGATGAGGCGTACTGCCAGACCTGGGGTTACATGTTTAACATGGGCATTTGGCCAAAGGCAGAGCTTGACTCCTATTGCAGCTTCCTTTTTCCGGTGCTTTTTGCTATGGAAGAGCAGGTAGATACTACAGGCCTTGACGCATTTTCCGCCAGGTTATTTGGTAGAGTCAGCGAGGTGCTTTTCAATGCCTGGGTAAAAAAACGCCAGGCAGAGGGGATGACCATCGCAGAGTGCTCTGTTATTGATATGGAGCCAGTCAATTGGCCAGCCAAGATAGCAGGCTTTTTGTCAGCCAAGTTCTTTGGTAAAAAATACACCAAGAGCATGTGATTTAACTTAGTGGTCGATAAAGGATTTATCATGAAAATATCCCTAATTACCCCTTTTTATCAGGGGTCTAAATACATGGCAGCTTATGTGGACTGCCTTTTGAAAAATTACAAGAATCTGCAGGAGGCAGGTTATGACCTGGAGGTTATTCTGGTAAATGACAGCCCATGGGAAGCCTTAGAAGCACCAAAGACCCAAGCTGCTCAATTTATCAAGGCCATTACCAATTCTGAAAATAAAGGCATACACTATAGCCGAGTGGCAGGCCTTAAGGAAGCCATAGGGGATTATGTCATGTTTTTGGATCAGGATGATCTGCTGCAGGAGGATGCCTTGCTTAGGTTAATTCAGGCGGCGGGGGCAAATGGTTCTGATGTTACTGTATCCAATGCTTACCTGGAGCAGGCTGATGGCAGCTTTCTTACCTGGTATCGCACAGACTATCATAAGGACCGTATAGGGGACCTGGATACATATCTGGATATTGGTATACAGATTATTTCCCCAGGTCAGTGCCTTATCAAAAGAGAGGCTATACCGGATTTTTGGTGTCAGCATCTTGTAAGAGTAAATGGGGCAGATGACTATTATCTCTGGCTTCTAATGCTGGCAAAGGGCTGTAAGTTTTCATATCTTGACCAGCCTCTTTATATACATAAGCACACCGGGGATAATATTTCGGCAGACACTAGAGCAACAGATGCCTCGGTATATGATTTTTTGGAGCTTTTGCATGATTGTCAGTATTTCTCACAAAAGGACATATTCAGGCTCCATGAGATGATTACCTACAAAAATGCATTCAGGCAGGCAAGTGGTTTTGGTAAGATTAGCTGTTCTTTAGCACATTTACCATTGCTCTTGAAAAATATCAGCTATAAGAGGGGCACGAAAACCCCTTTGGGATTTAACAGATAATGGAAAATGCAATACTTCTTGCCACCTACAACGGGGCAGAATACTTAGAAATTCAGATAGAATCCCTGCTGGCCCAGACCAGAAGTGATTTTACTATATATATACATGATGATGGCTCTATCGATAAGACGCCACAGCTGCTTATGGATTACAGCAAGCGATATCCTGACAAAATAAAGCTTTTAAAGGGCAAGTCCATGGGCTCTGCCAAGGCTAATTTTTTGTGGATGCTGTCTCAGGTGGAGGCGCAATTTTATTTTCTCTGCGACCAGGACGATGTGTGGTTTCCTGAGAAGGTAGAAAAGTCTTTGGCTAGGATAGAAGAGAATACAGTGGTTCCCCAGGCAGTCTTTACGGATATGCTTGTAGTAGATGAGAGCTTACAGCCTATAGCGGATTCCTTCATTAGGTACATAGGCCGCAGTCCTTATAATACAGCCTATACCCAGATACTTATCGATAATCCGGCGGCTGGCTGCACCATGTGCATAAATAAGCCACTTAGAGATATAGTGGTGGAAAGTCTTGCCTTTATTGATTTAAAAAATATACCAATGCACGATGCTCTTATTTTAGAGCTGGCTGCAATAAAAGGAATTCTTGACGTAATAGACGAACCACTAGTATACTATCGACAGACTGGACATAATCAGATGGGGGCCATTACTGAGACCTTATCTGACAAGGTGTCCCGCAATAGGTTAGATGCAGCAGCAAGTACCTTTTTAGAGAAGAAAAGGGTTTTTATTAATGAAGCCAGGGCCTTTGCAGCAGAGCTTATAAAAATACCTAATTTGCCTCAGGATAAAAAAAGACTTCTTAATGAATTTGTCCACATTGATGAAAAGGGCAAGCTTGCTCGCATGAGATTTTACAGACAGAATAATTTTACTAGAGCTCATCACAATTTGTGGATGAGATTATGGGTGTAACATGACACAATCAGCAGTATTTTTTGATATCGACGGCACTATCTGGAATTATGATCACTACATACCGGATTCTGCAAAGGAAGCAATCAGGCTTCTTAGAGAAAATGGTCATAAGGCCTTGCTTTGCTCCGGCAGGGCTAGAGCTTTTATACAGACACCAGCATTACTTGCATTAGGGTGGGATGGTATTGTCTCAGCCTGTGGATGTCGAGTGGAGCTGGCGGATGAGGTGGCTTATGAGCACCTTATTTCGCCGGAATTAGCTATAGCGACTGTAGAGCATTTGAGGAGCTATGGGGTTAAACCTATCTTAGAGGGGCCTGAGCATCTCTACATGTCAGACCAGGAGTTTCCTGTAGGCAATGACTTTGGAGATATTCTTCGCAGAGATATGGGAGCCAGACTTATTCCTATAGATGGAGATAATTATGGTAAGTGGACCATTAACAAAATGAGCCTTGATACATCGGCAGTGCCAAAAGATAAGAGGCAGGAGTGCTTTGATGTGGTGGCTCGTAACTACAGCCTTATTGTCCACGATGAAAATGTCATGGAGATAGTGCCAGCCAATCATAACAAGGGTACTGGACTTCTCAAGGCATGTCAGCTTCTTGGTATTGACCAGGCCAACACTTATGCCTTAGGTGACAGTGAAAATGACCTTGAGATGCTTGCCACAGCAGGAAAGGGCATTGCTATGGGCAATGGCACAGATAATGCCAAGGCTGCAGCAGATTACGTCACAACAGCCTTTGATGAGGATGGCATTTATAATGCTCTCAAGCATTTTTCGTTAATATAGTATGTGATTTATAACTGTTTGGGGCCTAAGCTTCAGGCAGATACTTTATTTTTACATAAAGCAGGAGGAAATATGAGCAAAGAACTTGCAAAGACCTATGACCCAAAGGGCATAGAGGACAGACTTTACAAAAAATGGGAGGACAATGGCTATTTTCACGCTGAGGTAGACCGCAGCAAGAAGCCTTTTACAATAGTAATGCCTCCTCCAAATATCACAGGACAGCTCCACATGGGACATGCTCTGGACAATACCATGCAGGATATTCTTATTCGTTACAAGCGTATGCAGGGTTATTCTGCTCTGTGGCAGCCTGGTACTGACCACGCAGCTATTGCCACTGAGGTAAAGGTTATTGAGCACTTAAAGAAGCAGGGCATCGAAAAGGATGATCTGGGCCGTGAGGGCTTTTTAGAGAAGTGCTGGGACTGGAAGCAGGAGTATGGCACCCGTATTGTCAGCCAGTTGAAGAAGCTTGGTTCATCAGCTGATTGGCAGCGTGAGCGTTTTACCATGGACGAGGGTTGCTCTGCAGCTGTTGAGGAAGTATTTGTAAAGCTCTATGAGCAGGGATATATATATAAGGGCAACCGCATTATTAACTGGTGTCCAGTATGCCAGACATCTATCTCTGATGCCGAGGTAGAGCACGAGGAGCAGGCAGGACATTTCTGGCACATGAAGTATGAGATAGTTGGTGAGCCAGGCAGATATGTTGAGTTTGCCACTACCCGTCCTGAGACTATGTTAGGTGATAGTGCCGTAGCTGTTAATCCGGCTGATGACCGCTACAAGGATATAGTTGGCAAGACAGTTATGCTGCCTTTTAAGAATCGTGAGATTCCTGTTATTGCCGATGAGTATGTAGATATGGAGTTTGGTACAGGTGTTGTTAAGATTACACCTGCCCATGACCCTAATGATTTTGAGGTAGGCAAGCGCCACAACCTTCCTGTTATCAATATTTTAAATGATGATGCTACAATCAATGCTAACGGCGGTCAGTTCGAAGGCATGGACCGTTACGAGGCTCGTAAGATAATCGTAGAGAAGATGGACGAGATGGGTCTTCTTGTTAAAATAGAAGAGCATACCCATAATGTAGGTACTCATGATCGCTGCAAGACTACAGTAGAGCCTATGGTTAAGCCACAGTGGTTCGTAGCCATGGAAGAGCTTGCAAAGCCTGCAATAGAGGCTGTTAAAAATGGTGATTTGGAGTTTGTACCAAAGAATTACGACAAGACATATCTCCACTGGCTGGAGAATATCCGTGACTGGTGTATTTCCCGTCAGCTTTGGTGGGGACATCGTATCCCGGCCTGGTATTGTCAGGATTGCGGTGAGACTATTGTTGCCCGTAAAAAGGATACCCCTTGCAAGTGTCCTAAGTGTGGCAGCAGTAAGCTTAAGCAGGATGAGGATACCTTGGATACCTGGTTTTCATCTGCCCTTTGGCCATTCTCTACTCTCGGCTGGCCAGAGAACACCGACGAGCTTGAGTATTTTTACCCTACAGATGTCCTTGTAACAGGCTATGATATTATCTTCTTCTGGGTTATCCGTATGGTATTTTCCGGCTATGCTCACACAGGCAAGTCGCCATTCCACACTGTACTTATCCATGGTCTGGTTCGTGATTCCCAGGGCCGCAAGATGAGTAAGTCTCTTGGCAATGGTATAGATCCACTGGAGATTATCGATAATTATGGTGCAGATGCCCTTCGTCTTACACTTATTACCGGCAATGCCCCAGGTAACGATATGCGTTTCTACAACGAGCGTGTAGAAAACAGCCGCAATTTTGCCAATAAGGTATGGAATGCATCTCGTTTCATCATGATGAATATTGCAGATAATGATGTAACAAAGCCGGCAGATGCAGACCTGGCCATCGAGGACAAGTGGATTATTTCTGCAGTTAATAGCTTAGCCAAGGATGTTACTGAGAATATGGACAAGTACGAGCTTGGTATTGCAGTACAAAAGGTATATGACTTTATCTGGGATCAGTTCTGTGATTGGTATATCGAGATTGTTAAGCCTCGCATGTACTCTGAGGACTACACAGCAAGCAAAAATGCAGCTCTTTGGACAGCAAAGTTTGCATTGACAAATGCATTAAAGCTTCTTCATCCATATATGCCATTTATTACTGAGGAGATTTTCTGTACTCTTCATCCAGAGGAAGAGACTATCATGCTTTCAGCTTGGCCTGAGTATGATGATTCACTTGCTTTTTCTGAGGCAGAGGCTATGGTAGAACGTGCCAAGGACGTAGTTCGTGGCATGAGACAGCTTCGTACAGACATGGATGTTCCTCCTTCAAAGAAGGCGGCTATACATATTGTTGCAGCTGATGAAGCTATTCGTCATACCTTCACAGCTATTGAGCCAGTATTTAAGACCTTGGCTGGTGCTACAGAGGTATTTATCCAGGCCGACAAGGCAGGCATCTCTGATGATGCTGTATCAGCGGTTATAGCAGATGCCACCATCTTTGTTCCTCTCGAGGACTTGGTTGACTTTGAAAAGGAAAAGGAGCGTCTTACTAAGGAAAAAGACCGTCTCACTAAGGAGCTTGCCCGTTCAAAGGGTATGCTTTCAAATGAAAAGTTTATCAGTAAGGCGCCTGAGGCAAAGGTAGCTGAGGAAAAGGAAAAGCTGGCAAAATATGAGCAGATGATGGAGCAGGTAGAGGCTCGTCTTGCATCAATGAATAAATAATTTGACAGTTATTCTGTTTTTATAGGATAAGTTTAAGAATATGCGCTCCGGGATTCCGGAGCGCATATATGCATTAATAGGAAAAATTTAATGACAAAAGCCCCTCAGTAGAATATAATTTTGCATATACGTGGGAATTATTATTGATATTATAATTTCAGTTCGGGGAGTTATTATATGGCAGCTGTTCGTGACCCAAGTGCACCAAAAGTACATATCTCTACTGATGGATTAGAGGCTACGATTACCTTTCCTATGCCTGAGGCAGGCCAGGACAGGCCTACCTATACTGCCCGTCTGCTTATGCTTTATCTCAAGGAGGCTGGAGTTGTGTTTGGTATAGACCAGACTCAGCTTTCTCATCTTGCAGATAATCCGGTTTACAGTCGCCCAGTTGTAATTGCTAGTGGAAGTCCTGCCACAGAGGGCCAGCCAGGCTTTTTTACATATTATTTTGATCTCAATTTTGTTAAAAAGCCTTCCATTCGTCCTGATGGTTCAGCTGACTACATGAATATAAAGACTATCGAGACAGTACACAAGGATGATGTCATTGCCACATACACTCCTGCTGTTCAGGGAAGCCGAGGCATGTCTGTTAGGGGAACCACTATTGAGCCAAGGCCTGTTCGTGATTTGCCGCCCTTGCATGGCAGAGGCTTTGACAGATCAAGAGATGATTTGACATATACAGCTATCACAGATGGCAAGATAGAGATGTCAGGCAATCGTATCCTTATTTCCCCAGTTCACGAGGTAACAGGTGATGTGGATATCACTACTGGTAACATAGACTTCAATGGTGATGTAATAGTTCATGGCGGTGTTCATGATGGGGCTACAATAAGAGCTGCAGGCAATGTCACCATAGATGGCCTGGTGGAGAATTGCGAGATATCTGCAGGTAAGGAGCTTTATTTGCTGGCTGGTGTCAAGGGCGGAGAAAAGGCTAATATCTCTTCCAAGGGCAATATGACAGTCCAGTTTATTGAATATGCTTCTGTCACTTGTGGAGGAGACATTACTGCAGATTACATTTTTCAGAGTGATGTGATTTGTGACGGCAAGATAGATTTGGGCGGCAAGAAGTCTGCCATTATTGGTGGCTATGTTGCTGCAGTCCGAGGCATTGATGTCAATTATATAGGCAATGATTTTGGCACAGTCACAAAAGTGGCGTCAGGAGTCAGCCAGGATCGCATGGAACAGCTGGACACCTTACAGCGCAAGATTGAAGCCATTGAGGACAATATTACAAAAATCAAGAATGGCATCGAGGATTTTGAAGATCAAAGCAGACTTCATGGTATAGATTACTCAGAGGATCCTCGCAGGCTGCAGCTTCTTAGAGTTAAGATACGAGATGAGGCTATTGTAGTTGAAGAAAAGGCTCATTTACAGCGCATGCAGGAGGTTTTAAAGCATGGGGACAAGTCCACTATAAGAGTTTTTCAAAAGGTATATCCGGGAGTGGATATCAGTATGGACGACCACAGGGCTTCTGTTAGTGACGAGCAGGAACATGTAGAATTTATAAAGACTCTTACGGGCATTCGCATGGAACGCTTAGAGGGATTTCTTTGATTTTTTGTAATGGGTTAGATAAATTACAGTATTTGCTATAACATACTAATTGTATTTTTATCATAAAAGCACAAGATAAATTAGGAGATATTATGATAGTTTTTGAGGAAGAGCTTAAAAAATTTACCCCTGCTTTGGAAGTAGAACAGGCAGAGGAAGAGATAAAGGCAAGAGACCTTACTGATATGACTGACATTTTATATAAGATGACAGCCCAGCAGCAGACTCAGACACAGTAATTCAGGAGACTTAATATGCAATGCTTTATGTGCGGCACCGAGGTGACAAGGGAAAAAAGATGCCCTAATTGCGGTGCCGATATTTTATTATATAAACAAATCATTTATACATCTAAGGTATACTATAATCAGGGCCTGGAAAAGGCTAAAATCAACGACCTGTCTGGTGCCATAGAGGCACTGCGCACCAGCTTGCAGTATTATAAGTACAATACTGTAGCAAGAAACTTACTTGGACTGGTTTTCTACCAGATGGGTGAGCCTGTCAAGGCTCTCAATGAGTGGGTTATATCCAAAAATCTGCAGCCAGAGGACAATTCTCTTGCAGACAGATACCTTCAGGAAATCGAGAAGACACCAGGTTTACTTAATAAAATAAGCGCTACTATCAAAAAGTACAATCAGGCTATCGAATACAGCAAAAATAACAGCAAGGACCTGGCTATTTTGCAGCTGAAAAAGGTGGTAGCGCAGAGCCCTAATATGGTAAAAGCCTATCAGCTTCTGGCTCTCTTATATATAGATCAGGGCAAGCTGTTAGAAGCAAGAAAGGCTCTTGCCCAGGCTGCTAAGATAGATAATAACAATGTTACCACCATTCGTTACATTCGAGAGATTAAGGCACGCCTCAAGGAGCAGGGCAAGGTCAGAAAACGAAAAAAGCGAGGCACTGTCAGCTTTGAGGATGGCAACGACACCATTATTATGTCTGAGGGCTCTTATTCTAGCCTGATGGGACAGGCTGGTGGAGGTCTTATCAATGTTTTACTTGGTATAGTCCTGGGTGTTGTTATCTGTTATTTTCTTATAGTGCCAGCAGTCAAGTCTGGATTTGTGGCAGATAATACTACCACTATATTATCCTTGGACAAGGAGCTGGCAAGTGCAAAGGACACCAATACCCAGCTTCAGGAGGAGGTAGACAGCCTAACCTCTTCTTTGGATGCTTATGAAAATAAGCAGGATGTGGCTACATCCTACGACAATCTCATAGAAGCCAGCAATTACTACACTGCAGGAGATATGCCATCAGCCATCAGTGCCATTGAACTGGTTACAAAGGAGACCTTGGGTACAGCAGGGCAGACCTATTATGACACCCTTATGACCCAGCTTCAGCCTGCGCTTCTTGAGACAAGCTACAACGAAGGCAATAACTTCTACTTAGAGGAAAATTACAGCTCTGCATTAGCATCCTTCCAGGCAGTGGTTGAGGCAGATGAGACTTACCAGGATGGGGCAGCTCTCTTCCTTTTAGGCGACTGCTATCGCATGACCGGTGACACTGCCACAGCTCTTACCTATTACGAGAAGGTGGTTGAGCTTTATCCGAAAAATCAATGGGGCAAGCAGGCTCAGACCTATATAGATGCTGATGACACCACACTTGCAGCTGCTGGTGCCAGTGAAGAGACTAGTCAGCAGGATTAATACTACACTAATGTTATGAGCGAGATTAAAAAATACAAAGAACCAACTAACAAAATAGAAAAAGGCCTTTTATACCTGCAGCACTATGGCATAAAAAAGACTGCCATAAAGAGTCTTCATAAGCTTATGGGCCGTGATCAGGAGCATTATTCCTATGCCCAGTTTTTAAAGGCTCATCCTGTGACTGCGGCAGAGCTTGAGGCTCAGAGAAAACATGTATTTAATAGCAATCCTCTTATAAGTATTGTTATTCCTCTATATAAGACACCAGAGAGATTTTTGACAGAGCTGGTCCAGTCCTTTCTTAACCAAACCTACCCTCATTGGCAGCTTTGCCTGGGAGATGGGTCACCGGAGGCAGGTTTAGAGGCTATTATAGCAACTGCCTGCGGAGGTCAGCTGGATGACCGCATTAGCTATAAGCTGCTTGGCACTAATACCGGCATTGCAGGTAACACCAATGCAGCTATGGAGCTTGCTGCTGGGGATTTTATAGGCTTCTGTGATCATGATGATTTGATCACACCAGATGCCATGTATTACATAGCATCTGCTATCAATGATAATCCTGATGTAGAGGCTATCTATTCAGATGAAGATAAGATAGATATGGAGGGGAAGACCTACTTTCTCCCTCATTTTAAAAGTGATTTTAATATAGACCTGCTTTGCAGCCATAACTATATCACCCACCTTTTTGTGGCCAGGGCAGATATAGTAAGGGCATCAGGAGGCATTTTGTCAGAATATGACGGAGCCCAGGATCACGACTTTGATTTGAGAGTTTTAGAGAAGTGCTCTCATATTTATCATATTCCACGGGTGCTTTATCATTGGCGTTGCCATCCGGATTCTACTGCAGATCATCCAGAGGCCAAGATGTATGCCTATGAAAATGGCCGCCGTGCGGTGGAGGACCATTATAAGCGATTGAATATACCAGCCACTGTGGAGCTTGACTCTCATTTGGGCTATTATCGTACCCGTTATCACTGGCCATATGAAAGGCTTCTTTCTATAGTGATTCCGTCCATGAATCATTGTAGTGATTTGCGGGAGTGTATCGACAGCATTACTTCAGCGACCACCTATAAAAATATAGAGTTTGTCATTGTAGAAAATAATTCTACCGATGCTGATGTCAGAGCCTTTTATAAAGAGCTTGAGGAAAGAAGTGACTACAATTTTATCATTGCAGATTACACAGCCAAAAAGCCTGAGACTGCAGGCAGCTTCAATTTTTCTGCCTTGGTTAATTACGGTGTTAAAAAATCTCATGGAGATTATATTTTGCTTCTCAACAATGACACCCGCATGATTAACGCAGATGCCATAGAAGAGATGATGGGCTTTGTTCAAAGAGATGATGTTGGCTGCGTAGGCGCCCGTCTTTATTTTGCAAATAATACTGTCCAGCATGCCGGTCTTATTTTAGGCCTAGGAGGCCTTGCTAATTCCGCCTTCCTTGGCTCAGGCCGTGAGCAGGTGGGATATTTTTACAGGTCTACCTGTGTACAGGACTTGTCAGCTGTGACAGGGGCTTGTCTTCTTACATCCAGGGCTGACTATGACAGTGTGGGAGGCTTTGATGAGGATTTGGCGGTAGCCTTCAATGATGTGGATTTTTGCCTCAAGCTTCGTGCTAAAAATAAGCTGGTGGTTTACACTCCTTTTTCAGAGTGGTACCATCTAGAGTCATTGTCTAGAGGCTATGACCATGAGGATTCAGCAAAAAAAGACCGCATGGAGGCTGAAACAGATATATTTATGAAGAGGTGGGGCTCCATCATAGAAAAGGGTGACCCATATTACAACCCAAATCTTTCAACCAAGCGATTTGATTACAGCTTTAAGGAGGACTAATTTTCGTGAAGCTTATTATACAGATACCCTGTTACAATGAGGCTGAGACTTTAGAGATTGCTCTCAATGACCTGCCCCGCCATATAGAGGGCATAGACTCCATAGAGTATCTCATTATAAATGATGGCTCAAAGGATAATACCGTAGAGGTGGCCCGAAAATGGGGTGTCAATTATGTAGTTGATTTTAGACGCAACAAGGGGCTGGCCTATGGTTTTATGGCTGGAATTGATGCCTGTCTGAGAAATGGAGCAGACATTATAGTCAATACAGATGCAGATAACCAGTACTGTGCTGACGATATAGAAAAGCTTGTTAGACCTATTATGGAGGGCAAGTCTGATATAGTTATAGGAGAGCGTCCTATAGATGCCACGGCACACTTTTCACCTACCAAGAAAAAATTACAGCATTTTGGCAGCTGGGTAGTGCAAAAGGCCAGCAATTCAGACATACCTGATGCCCCAAGTGGATTTAGGGCCTACTCCCGTGATGCGGCAATGAGGCTCAATGTCACTAACGAGTATACCTACACCTTGGAGACCATAGTTCAGGCGGGCCGCAACAAGATAGCCCAGACATCGGTGCCTATCCGCACCAATGCAGACCTTCGCCCATCCCGTCTTTTCAATAGTATGATGGGCTATGTTAAAAAGTCTATGGTAACCATTTTAAGGGCTTATCTTATGTATTCGCCTCTTAAGACCTTTTCGTTGCTGGCTCTTATTCCAAGCCTGGTAGGTCTTGTGGTTATTATACGTTTTCTTGTTTTTGTATGCATGGGCAATAGTGCAGGCCATATACAGTCACTTATTTTGGGCTGTACCCTGCTTATTATGGGCTTTATGGCTATTATGGTGGCTCTTATTGGTGATTTGCTTGCAAAAAACCGCAAGCTCCTTGAAGATATAGAGTATCATACCCGTCGCATGGACTATGACGGAGTTAAGATAGAAGAAGAGGACAATAAGTAGTAGAATGTAATATAAAGGCGAACAAACATGAATCTAGGCTCTGACTGGGGAGTACAGGGTACTTATATAATTAGGGAAAGGATTTTACATTATGTTAACAAAAAAAGAAGCAGAAGCTTTACTTGAGAAAAAGGGTCAGGCCCATGTACTTAAGTACTATGATGAGCTGACCGAAGAAAAGAAGCAGGAGCTTTTGGCTCAAATAGAAAATATTAACTGGTCAGATTTTGACCTTATTGGTGGCGGTGATCAGGGGGAAAGAGGTCAGTTTAGTGTGCCTTCAGCAGTTGAGCTTAAGGATATAGCTCTTCATCATGATGAGTATGAGGCAGCAGGTCTTGAGGCTATCAAGAGTGGCCAGGTTGCAGCAGTGCTTCTTGCCGGTGGCATGGGCACACGTCTGGGATTTGACCTTCCTAAGGGCTGCTACAATGTAGGCAAGACCCATGAGCTTTTTATATTTGAATGTCTTATCAATAATCTTATGGATGTTGTTAAAAAGGCAGGCTGCTTTGTGCCTCTTTATATTATGACCTCTGAGAAAAACGATGCCACTACCCAGGCCTTCTTTGCAGACCATGATTATTTTGGATATGACAAGGACTATATCAAGTTCTTTATCCAGGATATGGCATGTGCTGTTGATTATGACGGCAAGCTTTTTCTTGAGGAAAAGGGGCGTCTTGCTACATCACCTAATGGCAATGGTGGCTGGTATGCTTCCATGGTCAAGGCTGGTCTTGACAAGGACTTAAAGGCCAAGGGAGTTAAGTGGGTCAATATTTTTGCAGTGGACAATGTGCTGCAGCGTATAGCTGATCCTGTATTTGTAGGTGCTACCATAGCAGGAGGCTATCAGTGTGGATCAAAGGTGGTTCGCAAGGTAGACCCTCAGGAAAAGATGGGACTTCTGTGCCTGGAAGATGGCGCACCAAGTATCGTAGAGTACTACGAGATGAGCAAGGAGATGGCAGAGGCCAAGGCAGAAGATGGCAGTCTTCTTTATAAGTATGGCGTTATTTTGAACTATCTTTTCTCTCTGGACAAGCTAGATGAGATAGTCGGCAACAGCATGTATGTCCATGTGGTAGAAAAGAAGATAGGTTACATAGACGAGGCAGGAGAAAAGGTATCTCCAACCGAACCAAATGGCTATAAGTTTGAGCTCTTAGTCCTTGATATGATACACATGATGGACAATAATCTGGCATTTGAGGTGGACCGTGAGAAGGAGTTTGCCCCTATTAAGAATCTTCACGGAGTAGATTCAGTGGATTCAGCCAGAGAGCTTTTGGAGAAAAACAATATCGTATTGTAAAGAGGGATTGCCTGCTGTAAAAGAACGTGACCACAGGCAGTCAGGAGGGATAACTATTGTATAAGCAGAAAAAACGCTCCTGGGCCAAGCACCTGGATTTCATCATATTGGATATGATTGCAGCCGAGCTTGCCCTCTTTATTGGTGTTGCCATTAAGTTTGATGGAGCTATTATTTTCCTGGATCATTATGAGTACTATACCCTGTATGAGAATCTGGCTAAAATATTGCCTTTTATTGATCTAACAGGTGTACTTTTTACCGAGACCTATACAGGTATTTTACGTCGCACCAAGTACCAGGAGATTACATCTACCCTAGGGCATTGCCTTTTTAATTTCCTTGGTGTTTTGGTATATATGTATGCGGTGCAGACATCCTTTTACTATTCTAGACTAGCGCTGGCTGTTTTTGGTATAGGCATGGTGCTTCTGTCATATTTTGGCAGAGTGTGCTGGAGACGTGTTATTCGCCGCCGCAAGCTAAAGGATGTGAATAAGAGTTCCATGATTGTGGTGACAGAGGCTGAAAATGTTTCCCACTGTCTGTCTGAGATAGCCCACAACAAATATACTGACTTCAAGGTTCAGGGAGTAGTTGTTATCGACCAGGATTTCTCAGGCCAGGAAATACAGGGCATACCTGTGGTGGCTACTGCAGATACTCTTTTTGAGTACCTGCGCACCAATGTGGTAGATGAGGTTTTTGTAGATGGCAATACCAGAGGCAGCGAGGAGCTTCTAGCCAGTCGTTTGGTGGAGCAAGGACTTACTGTCCACCTGTCTTTGCTGCATGCCAGCAGTCTGATGCCAAACCGCATTATGGAAAACTATGGTGACTACATAGTTCTCACTACCAGTATGCATATTGCCAATAATAGACAGGCTTTTTTAAAGCGCACTATGGACATAGTGGGAAGCCTTATTGGACTTGCCTTTACGGCTATAGCTTTTCTTATTTTTGCTATTCCTATTAAGACTCAGTCTGGAGGCTCTATTTTCTTTAAACAGGTTCGCATAGGCTTAAATGGCCGTCAGTTTAATTTCTACAAATTCAGGACCATGTATGTGGACGCTGAGGAGCGCAAGAAGGAGCTGATGGCTCAAAATGAAATGCAGGGCAATATGTTTAAAATGGACAATGACCCTCGTATCATTCCAGTTGGCCATTTCCTTAGAAAATTTTCTATAGACGAGCTGCCTCAGTTTTGGAATGTGTTAAAGGGTGATATGTCTTTGGTGGGCACCAGACCACCTCTTTTGGATGAATACGAAAATTATGCCCTTCACCACAAGGCCCGTCTTTCCATTAAGCCAGGTCTTACAGGAATGTGGCAGGTGTCTGGCCGCAGCAACATTACCGACTTTGAGGATGTTGTTGCTCTGGATACAGAGTATATTTCAAACTGGTCTTTAGGCCTTGATATCAAAATACTTTTCAAGACAATTGCAGTTGTACTTAAGGGAGAAGGCTCTAAATAGTGGCAGATACAGTATTTTCCCTGCTGGTCTGGACTAAGGATACCAATATGGATTATTTTAAGAACATGTTGGAGTCCATAGACGAGCAGGAATATCGTAATTTTGAATTATATATTTTAGACAATAATCAGACGAATGCCATAGAAAGCACCATTCATGAGTTTTTCCCTGATATGGTGGACAAGGTACACTATCGTCCCCTGAAAAAAAAGTCTTCCGGCGCCTATGCTTATAACATAGGCGCTCATTTTGCTACGGGAGATTATTTTGTTTTTTTGCATCAGCATGACAGGCTTTCGGCTAATACTCTCCTGGAATTAAATAAGCAGGTTAATGCAGCCGAGGACAATCCACCGGCCATTATATATACAGACCATGATGAGTTAGAGGGGCTTGACCGTATCCGTCCCTATTTCAAGGGTGGATTTAATAAAGAGCTTCTATTACACACCAACTATATAGGAGATTTTTACGCCCTTTCAAGGCAGGCCTATGGCAGGCTGGGGCCTTTTAATGAAAAAGCCACCTATGCTTACATGTATGAATACCTCCTTCGGGCTATGTCTAAAAAGGAAATTATAGACCATATTCAAATGCTGCTTTACCACAAGCGTGTGATAGCAAAACCGAGCACAGGTGAGGCTAAAAAAGAGGCAAAAAAGCAGGCAGCCTTTGCCGGCAAGGAGCATATGGCCTTGGCAGTCAATGCCCTAAGACAGGAAGGGGTAGTATGCCAGGCAAATCTGCATTCCTCCAATACCAGGTGGACTATAGACTATGATCATAGTTCCTTTAGGCGATTTGGCGGAGATTATATGTATCTCCACGAGAAAAATGTTCGCCTCTATACTCGTCACAATGTTGAAAAAATGTATGGCTACTTGAAGCAGCCTGATGTAGGCATCGTAGGGATACGCTTTGTGGACAGAGGCTTGACCTATGACAATGCAGGCTATATTTTTGACCATGACGGGGTGGCATACCCTGCCTTTCATGGACAAAAGATATTGCAGGAAAGCTATGAGGGGCTGGCTTTGCTCCCTCGGGATGTTGCCATGGTGGATGCGGGCTGCTGCCTTATAGATGAAAAGGTCTATCGCAGTCTCAGAGGTTTTGATCCAGCCCTCACAGGAAGGGATGCTATGCTGGATTTTTGCATTAGGGCAAGAAAAAAGGGCTATCGCACAGTGGTCATACCTGAGTGCATAGGTCGTTACAAGTCAAAGCACATAGAATCCAGTGGTCAGTCTAATGCTATTCTTATAGAGAAGCATCCCGACATTTTTGAAAAAGGTGACGATTTTTATAATAAAAATCTGCTTATGGGCTTGCAAAATTATATGCTGCCGGGAGCAGAGGAAGAGTAAGTATTTTCCCCTGCTCAGACCAGTTTTTTGGCTTTCAGGATATGCCTAAATATATGCCTGAATAAATGGTGAAATGTGACAAAAATGTTACATTTTCTTGACAGATACCATAAGGGTATTGTATTCTATCTGACGTATTGTGTATTTTATATTACACAAGAGAGGAGACTAAATAATGAGCAATAATTATTTCGACGATGAGAGGCCTGAAAGGTCATCTCGGTCCAGAAACACCGGTTATAGATCATCTGATGGTTCAAGAGGCGGCAGCTCAAGAAGCGGAAGCTCAAGAGGCACTAGCTCAAGAAGCGGAAGCTCAAGAGGCACTAGCTCAAGAAGTGGCAGCTCAAGAGGCACATCTCGTAGAAATGATGATATAGATGTGATGGATATGGATCGCAGGAGCTCAGGCAGATCTTCTGCAGCTCGTCGCAAGAAGAGCAGAAAGAAAAAGATGAAGAAGAGAATTTTCATCATAGAGATAGCCATCGTTATCATTCTTCTTATCATCCTGGCTGTTTGGATGCTGATTGGCAGAGTCAACTGGGATACCAGCATCAACATGGATGCAATCGAGGTCAATGATTTGGATGCTGAGACCAAGGAAGTCTTGAGCAATTATACAACCCTTGCTCTTTTTGGTGTGGATAATCGTTCTAACGGCAACTACGACAGCGGTAACTCAGATTCCATGATGCTTGTTTCTATCAACAACGATACTAAGGAAGTCAACATCGTTTCTGTCATGCGAGATTCATTCCTTCAGGTGTCTGAGGATTCATATCGTAAGTGTAATTATGCTTATAATCACGGTGGTGCCGAGCAGGCCATCGAGATGCTTAATAAAAACTTCGACCTTGAAGTATCTGGCTATGTGGCAGTTGACTTCATGGCAGTGGCAAAGGTGGTTGATGACCTTGGAGGTATCGAGGTAGAGATAACCCAGTCTATGGTAGATGCCACCAACCCTGAGACAGGCGGTCCTGCACTTGCTGGTTACATCGCAGAGGTTCAGACCCAGATAGGTGAGGTCAATGAGGACGAGTGGTACTTGAGTGCAGGTACTCAGACTCTTAATGGTTCACAGATAGTAGGTTACTGCCGTAACAGATATTCCGGCGGTGATGACTATAGCCGTACAGCCCGTCAGCGTGAGGTGGTTAAGAAGATTATCGACAAGGTAAAGAAGTCAGATATTGCTACCATTACAAAGATAGCTAACGATGTATTCCCTGCAGTGTCTACAAGCCTTAGCTTGTCACAGTGCATCAGTATGGCCACATCTGCTTCTGATTATGAGATACAATCTATGTCAGGTTTCCCATTTGACGTAGGCTCATTCAAGAATAAGGAAAAGGGTTCAATTGTAGTTCCATGTACTCTTACAAGCAATGTAACCAAGCTTCATGAGTTCTTGTATGATCAGACAGATTATGATACTACAGAGACAGTTGATGCTATCAGTGATTATATTGTCAACTACACTGGCTTGAATGAATCAGATGCATCAGTCAACCAGACTGTGGACGAATAATATTTTAAGGCAAAGGAAGCCTGGTCTTTAGACTTGGCTTCCTTTTTTAGTGATAGCTATTTACCTTGATTTGGTGTAAAATAACAAAGTTAAAGACTATACATTAATAATTCGGAAAGGAAGTATATTATGTGTGGAATAGTAGGATTTGTAGGTAAAAAGCAGGCAGCCCCAATTCTTCTCGAGGGCTTGTCAAAGCTGGAATATAGAGGATATGATTCTGCAGGTATCGCTGTCAGAGGTGCTGATGGTAAGGTACATGTAGTTAAGGAAAAGGGCAAGCTCCAGGGCTTGCAGGAGAAGACTAATTATGGCAAGGCTATCGAGGGCTATGTGGGCATAGGCCACACCCGTTGGGCTACCCATGGTGGTCCTTCTGTAAAAAATGCTCATCCTCATGTATCTAACAATTCTCTTCATGAGGGGTCAGCTATAGATGAGTCCAATGTAGTTGGTGTACACAACGGTATTATCGAGAACTACCAGGAGCTTAAAGAAAAGCTTATTCGTCATGACTACAGCTTTTACTCAGATACAGACACAGAGGTCCTTATTAAGCTAGTAGATTACTACTACAACAAGTACAACATCGGCCCTGTTGACGCTCTTGCTAAGACCATGGTTCGTGTCCGTGGTTCTTACGCTCTCGCAGTTATGTTTAAGGACTATCCAGGTCAGGTATGGGTTGCCCGCAAGGATTCGCCTATGGTTATTGGTGTACAGGATGGGGAGAGCTATGTGGCTTCCGACGTTCCTGCTATTTTGAAATACACCCGTGACGTATATTACATTGGCAATCTTGAGATGGCCTGTATCGATGCGGGTACAGTTGATTTCTACAACCTGGATGGCGACAAAATCCAAAAGGATATGGTACACATCGATTGGGATGCAGAGGCAGCTGAAAAGGGCGGTTTCGAGCACTTCATGATGAAGGAGATTCACGAGCAGCCAAAGGCAGTCGCTGATACTTTCAACTCTGTCTTAAAGGACGGCCGCATTGATTTGTCTTCAGTAGGTTTGTCAGACGAGGAAATTAAAAATATCACATCTATTACTATTGTGGCCTGTGGCTCTGCATGGCATGTAGGTATGGCAGCCCAGTATGTATTTGAGGATTTGACCCGTATTCCAGTTCGTGTGGAGCTGGCATCTGAGTTCCGTTACCGCAATCCTATTATGGATAAAAACGGTCTTGTTGTTGCTATATCTCAGTCTGGTGAGACAGCCGATACCTTGGCTGCTATCAGAGAGGCAAAGGACCAGGGAGTAAAGACTCTTGGTATTGTCAATGCAGTAGGCTCATCGATTGCCAGAGAGGCTGATTCAGTATTTTATACCTTGGCAGGTCCTGAGATATCAGTTGCTACTACAAAGGCATATTCTGCTCAGCTTATAGCAGCATATTGCCTGTCTATGGCTTTTGCCCGTGTTCGTGGCTCTATTACAGAGGAGTATTACAATGAGCTTATAGGAGAGCTTCAGACTATCCCTGAGAAAATTGCCAAGATTCTCGAGGACAAGGAGCGTATTCAGTGGTTTGCAGCCAAGTATGCCAACGCCAAGGATGTATTTTTTGTAGGTCGTGGTATTGATTATGCTATTTCTCTAGAGGGTTCTCTCAAGATGAAGGAGATATCATATATCCATTCAGAGGCCTATGCTGCCGGCGAGTTAAAGCATGGCACCATTTCCCTCATTGAGAAGGACATTTTGGTTATCGGTGTGTTGACTCAGTCTGCTCTTTATGAGAAGACTATAAGCAATATGGTAGAGTGCAAGTCAAGAGGCGCATATCTCATGGGTCTCACCACTTATGGCAATTACGAGATAGAGGATCAGGTGGATTTCGCCGTATATGTACCAAAGGTAGATGACCATTTTGCAGCATCAATAGCTGTAGTACCTCTTCAGCTTATGGGTTACTATTTGTCAGTTTCTAAGGGTCTTGATGTAGATAAGCCAAGGAACCTTGCAAAATCAGTTACTGTTGAGTAAATCATCACATGACTGTCACATACGTTTTCTAAACTATAGCCATAGTTAAGAAAGGAAGGCGAGTTACAATGAGTGATTTCTATAACAATAATTCCAATAATAATTCTACAGAAGGCGGCGAGTATTCTTACGGCAGAGGTGAGATAAACCAGGGCGAGTCTTATTATCAGTGGACTCCTTCCAGCGATGGCAAGAAGCCTAAGAAAGAAAAAAGACCAGGAGGCTTTGGTAAAAAGCTTGCCAAGGCAGCCTGTATAGCTCTTGTGTTTGGCCTTGTAGCCGGCATAGCTTTTCAGTCTGTGGTACTGGTATCCAATAAGTATTTCACATCAAATACTTCTGCAGTAGCCTCTACAGAGACAAAGACAGAGGAAAAGGATACCTCTTCAGATACCACTACTGCTAAAAGCAATACAGTAGCTACAACTACAGCAGCTTCATCCAATGATATATCAGAGGTTGCATCCAGTGTTATGCCTGCTATCGTACAGGTTACTAATCTAGGCCTTACTGAGTACCAGAATTTCTTTGGTCAGACCTATCAGCAGGAGACTACATCAGCTGGCTCTGGTATCATTATCAATCAGGATGATGACAATATATATATTGCCACCAACAATCACGTAGTATCTGGTGCAGAGACGCTCACCATTACATTTGTAGATGACACAGCAGTAGAGGGCCAGATAAAGGGCACTGATTCATCATGCGACCTGGCAGTTGTATCAGTACCTATCAAGGATATTCCTGATGATACACTTTCTCAGATAAAGGTTGCTACAATGGGTGACTCAGATTCTACAGTAGTAGGTGAGAATTGTATCGTTATCGGTAATGCCTTGGGCTATGGCCAGTCAGTTACATACGGTATTATCTCAGCTAAGGACCGTGAGGTTACCATTACAGACAATGATGGCAATGCCATTACAAATAGTCTCATCCAGACAGATGCAGCAGTTAATCCTGGTAACTCAGGCGGAGCTCTTCTCAACATGCAGGGCGAGGTAATCGGTATTGTATCAGCCAAGCTGGCAGACAGCGAAGTAGAGGGCATGGGCTATGCCATCCCTATTTCATATGCATCAAGCATCATCAACCAGATGGTAGACAACGATGTAGTATCTGATTTGGAGGCTTCATATCTTGGCATTTATGGCAGGGATATTACAGCTGATATGTCAGAGCAGTACAGCATTCCACAGGGCGTATATATTGCTCAGATTGTAAAGGATTCAGGTGCTGAAGCTGCAGGCCTTCAGGTTGGAGATGTTATTACCTCATTTAATGGCCGTTCAGTTACATCCATGAGCACTATCCAAAATATCATGCAGTATCTCAAGGCCGGCACAGAGGTAGAGCTTACAGTAGCCCGTGCTGACAAGGATTATGCTGAGGAGACAGTTACAGTTACACTTTCACACAAATATGACGAAACAGTACAATAAAAGAACCATAATATACGGAGCATTTATAGCCTTATGGCTATGCTTTATTTGGGGTCACAGCCTTCAGCCGGCTGTGGCCTCAACTGCTGAGAGCAACTTTTGGATTGATTTTTTGAAAAATCATCTTGGAGTGACGATAGGAGAATTCCTCATTAGAAAGGCTGCCCATTTTACGGAATATATAATATTGGGCTTTTTGCTTACACTGGAGATGAGTACTTTTGCCAAAAAAGTCTGGACATCATGCATATATCCTATGTTCGCGGGCATTCTTACGGCAATGGTGGATGAGACCATACAGCTATTTTCTCTGGGCAGGTCTTCAGAAGTTAGAGATGTTTGGATAGATTTTGCAGGAGTTTTCTTTGCTACAATCATTACTTGTGCTATTATTAATCACAAGAGACAAGATACTACTACAAATGACTAATGGAGGCATTTTTATGAGCAAAAAGAGAATAGTTATCGCTTTGGGCCATGACGCACTGGGTACTACAGTAGAAGAACAGTGGTTGGCTACCAAGCGTACAGCAGTTGCAGTAGCAGAGTTTATAAAGCAGGACTACCAGGTGGTTATTTCTCACAGTAATGGCCCACAGGTAGGCATGATACATACTGCTTTATCTGAGTTTTACCAGAATCATCCGGATTACACACCTACACCTATGTCGGTCTGCTCAGCCATGAGCCAGGGCTATATAGGCTATGATTTGCAGCAGGCTATTCGCTCAGAGCTTGTAGGACGTGGTATATACAAGCCTGTAGCTACTATTCTTACCCAGGTTACAGTTGACCCATATGATGAGGCTTTTTACAAGCCTACCAAGATAATCGGCCGTACTATGACAGCTGAGGAGGCAGAGATCGAGGAGAAGAAGGGCAACCACACTACTCAGGTAGAGGGTGGCTATAAGCGTATTTTAGCAGCACCAAAGCCTATGGATATAGTTGAGATAGATGCCATTCGTGCCCTGTGTGATGCAGACCAGGTGGTTATCGCCTGCGGCGGTGGCGGCATACCAGTTCTCATTCAGGACAACAAGCTCAAGGGTGCTTCTGCAGTAGTTGAAAAGGATACAGCAGCAGGCCTTCTTGCATCTGAAGTAGATGCAGATATGTTGGTTATTCTTACCTCTGTATCAAAGGTATGCAAGAACTTTGGTCAGCCAGACGAGACACCTCTTGATTATATCTCAGTGGCAGATGCAGCTGCTATGCTTGAGGCAGGAGAGTTTGGTGAGACAGACATGGCTCCAAAGATTAAGGCTGCTATCGACTATATTGGCAACTCAGCTATTCGCAAGGTGCTTATTACAAAGCTTTCTGATGCAGGCAATGCAGTGGGAGGCCAGACAGGCACTATGATTGGAAAATAAAACAAGGGCTCTCAGGCTTATTGCAGGCCTGGGAGCTTTTTTTAGGAAAAAATATAAGAAAAGAATTTAAGGCGAGAATTTAAGGAAAGAATAGCCCCAGGTTTTCTTCCAGACTGAAACCTAAGGGACTATCGCAAAAACTATAAGAAGCGAGCAGAGCCTGCTTCTTATATAAAGAAGTGGCGATACTTAGCCAAAAGCAGTATAATCATTTTTATGGAAAAAAGAAAAAAGAAAAGTCCACTCTTGGTGGTGCTTTTAGTAATTATTATTTTAATAGCAGCGGCAGCCATAGGCATTTATGTATATTATGAAAAGGAGCATGACCTGGTTTATTCCCAGGTTATTATAGAGGCTGATACCACAGCTCCTGACATAAGTGAGTTTTTAAAGAAGCCGGCAGAAAATGTATCCTTTAGCAGGGATTCCAGCTTTGACGTGACAAAGCCAGGTGACTACCAGGTGACTATTGTCTGGCAGATGCCTTTCTTTGGTCAGCAGGAATATCCCCTTACAGTGACGGTTCAGGATACTACAGCACCTGTTATTACTGCAGCTATGGACTCCTTGCAGATGTACACCAGCCAGGAGGCTCCTTCCTTAGCAGATTTTGTTGGAGGAGTTACAGATATCTCTGACTGCACCTATGATTTTGCCCAGGACTATGACTTTACCAGCGAGGGCTCCTTTGATGTAGAGATAGTAGCCACTGATGCCAGCGGTAATTCTTCCAGCATTAGCATACCAGTGACTGTCATAGATGATACTACAGCGCCAGTTATAGAGGGGGTAGAGCCTCTAACTATATCCCAGGGGGATTCTGTTTCCTACAAGAAAAATATCACAGTCACAGATGACTATGATACTAATCCTACCTTGGAGGTGGATTCAAGCCAGGTCAATACAGACAAGCGAGGCACCTATACTGTCACCTATATTGCCACAGATGCAGCTGGCAACGTGGCTAAAAAGTCTACCACAGTCAAGATAGTATCTGCCAAGATAGCAGCGGCCACTGAGGAGACAGTCAATGCCATGGCTGATTCCATTTTGGCTACCATCATTACTGACGGTATGGACCAAAAGCAGCAGGCTAGGGCTGTATTCGACTGGGTGGTTGACAATATTACCTATTCTGAGTCTGCAGGTATTGATGATCTATATTCTGCCGCCTACAAGGGTATGTACAACCGTATAGGGGATTGCACTGTTAAGCAAAAGACGGCGGAGGTTATGCTTAACAGGCTGGGTATTAAGAATATGGAGATAGAGAAGATTCGTGACACCCGTGGTCATTACTGGCTTCTCATCGATATAGGAGAGGGCTGGTACCACTACGATCCTAATCTGCAGCTGGACGGCACATTGATATTTTACTGGCATGATGCAGATCTGTGGGCCTACTCCAATGCTCACAAGAACACCCATAACTATGACCCAAGCAAGTATCCAACCATTCAATAAGGAGACCTTATGCAAAATAATGTATTAGATTATCTTGATGATATAGTAGAAAAAAAGCCTGACAAGATTGCCTTTGCCAATGAATCTGAGGGCTATACCTTTAAGCAGGTATATGACTCGGCCTGTGCTATAGGATCTTTTTTTCATGCAGCAGGCTGCTACATGAAGCCGGTCCTTGTTTTTATGGAAAAGCATCCAAAGACCATCATGGCATTTTTTGGCATTATTAAGGCCGGTTGCTTTTATGTGCCTATAGATGCTGAGATGCCAGAGAGTCGCATTAATCTCATTATAGACAATTGTAAGCCTGACTATATTATCTGTGATGATTCCACCATAGAGAAGGTGGGAAATTTTGCCTTCAATGGCGCCTGTCTTAAGTATGATGATATAGTAAGTACTGCCATAGACTACGATGCCCTTGCTCTTATCCATGATAAGGCACTTGATGTAGACCCTATCTATATAGTATTTACCTCTGGTTCCACTGGAGTACCAAAGGGGGTTGCGGCCTGTCACAGGTCGGTTATTGATTATATAGAGCAGCTTTCAGAGGTTATGGGCTTTAATGAGGACACAGTTTTTGGCAATCAGACCCCACTATACTTTGACGCCTGCCTCAAGGAGCTCTATCCTACATTAAAATTTGGAGCCACTACATATATTATTCCTCATCAGCTTTTTGCCTACCCAGTTAAGCTGGTAGAGTTTTTAAATGAGAAAAAGATAAATACCATCTGCTGGGTTGTATCAGCCCTGACTATGATTTCAGCCTTTAATACCTTTGATGTGGTAAAGCCTGAGTATTTGACAAATATAGCCTTTGGCTCAGAGGTTTTTCCGCGCAAGCAATATGACCTGTGGAGAGCCACCTTGCCTAATTGCCGTTTTACCAACCTTTATGGACCTACTGAAGGTACTGGTATGTGCTGCTACTTTAAGTGTGACAGGGACCTTTCTGATGACGAGCCAATTCCTGTAGGCCGTCCTTTTAAAAATACTCAAATACTACTTCTAGATGAGGAAGGAAAGCTTTCTGATACAGAGGGAGAGATGTGTATTCGTGGTACTTCTGTGACCTTGGGATACTACAACAACCCAGAAAAAACATCTGAGAGCTTTGTGCAAAATCCTCTCAATCAGGCATATCCTGAGATAATATACAAAACAGGTGATATAGGTCGCTATAATGACCATGGAGAGCTGGTATTTGTCTCTCGCAAGGACTATCAGATAAAGCATATGGGCCACCGCATAGAGCTTGGAGAGATTGAAGCAAACGTCAACCTGGTGGAGGGCGTTCGTATGTGCGGATGCATATATGATGACAATAGGGATAAGATAGTGCTATATTATGTAGGTGATATTGAAAGAGGGCCTCTTATGACAGCTCTCAAGGACAAGGTGCCTCGTTATATGCTGCCTAACAAGATGATACAGCTTGAGGCTCTGCCTTTTACAGCCAATGGCAAGATAGACAGAAAAAAATTAAAGGAGATATACAATGGACGAGATTAGATCAACAGTTATAGAAATATTGGAGGATTTGCATCCAGAGATAGATTTCAACACTTATGATGCAAAAAAGGATGGCGCTCTGCTGGATTCCTTTGACGTTATCTCTCTTATTGCAGATATAGGAGAGGAGCTGGATGTAGTCATCACAGCCGACAAGATTAACGAGGACAATTTTGCCTCAGTTGACTCTATCTGCGCGCTTATCCAGACACTGCAGGACGAGGACTAATTATGACACTTACATCGGCGGGCTTTATCGCCTTTTTGTGCATTCTGATAGTGCTATATTATGGGCCACTGAAGCGTTTTCAGTGGCAGACTTTATTGGTAGGAAATTATATTTTCTACCTTTTTTCTGGTGTAGGCAATCTTTTTTACATAGTATTCACTACTATTACTACCTACTTTATCACAAGGAAAATGACTGCATTTTCGGCTGAGACCAGCGCCTATGTTAAGGCACATAAGGGGGACATGAGCAGGGAGGAGAAAAAGGCCTATAAGGAGGCAAGGAAAAAAGTACTTTTTCGCTGGCTTCTTCTTGATATCCTTCTTAATATAGGTCTCCTTGCAGTAGTAAAATATACCAATTTTACTATCTCAAATATCAATGCTATATTGTCATTAACTGGCTCTGATACAGTACTTAGCTTTTGGGACATAGCCCTTCCTATGGGTATTTCCTTTTACATATTTATGTCTGTGGGCTATGCCATCGATGTCTATCGTGGCAAGTATGGGGCAGAGGAAAATATTGCTCGTCTGGCATGCTTTATATCCTTTTTCCCTCAGTTGATACAAGGACCAATTAGCAGATTTGACGATCTGCAGGCCAGCCTTTTTGCCCAGCATGACTTTTCCTGGGACACTATCAAAAGTAGTCTCACCAGAGTGCTGTGGGGATTTTTCAAGAAGCTGGTTATTGCAGACCGAATCCTTATAGCTGTTAAAACTATTATCGGGGACACTGACACTTACTACGGTGGCTTTGTATTCCTTGGCATGGTATTTTATGCTGTAGAGCTTTATTGCGACTTTACTGGTGGTATCGACATCACTATAGGTGTGGCGGAAATGCTTGGTCTTAGTCTCAAGGAAAATTTTATCCGTCCTTATTTTTCCAAAAATCTCAAGGAATTCTGGAACAGGTGGCATATTACCATGGGTACCTGGTTTACAGATTATATATTCTATCCCTTGTCAGTCAGCAAGGGCATGCTGCACTTATCCCATGTGTCCCGTGAAAAGCTGGGAGATAAGCTGGGCAAGAGGGTGACAGTGTATTTGTCAGCCTTTATAGTTTGGTTTGCTACAGGTATATGGCATGGGGCTTCATGGAACTTTATTGTATGGGGCTTGCTCAACTATGTGGTTCTTATGGTCAGCCAGGAGCTGATACCATTTTATCGTTGGTTCCATAGTAAGTATGCTGTGGAGGGGACATTTTGTTGGAGAGCCTTTCAGATTATCCGTACTTGCTTTATAGTGGCTTTGCTTCGTACCTTTGACTGTTACAGGGATGTGCCTCTCACCTTTAAGATGGTGGGCACCATGTTTACCCAGTTTAATATCTCAACAGTGGTGGAGCTTTTCCCTAGCTTGGGGCTTACAGCCTATGACTATGGAGTGGTTATTGTAGGCACTATTATAGTCTTTGCTGTCAGCATGAAGTCTCGTGCCAAAAGCTTTAGGTCACAGCTTTTTGCAAAGGGCTACTGGACTCAGTTTGTATGCATTCTTGCCCTTTTTGTAGCTACCTTGATATGGGGTATATACGGAGTGGGCTTTGACAGCAGTCAGTTTATATATAATCAGTTCTAGTGCATTTAATTAAATAGATATTTATGAAAAAGAAAATTATTATTTCCATCTTAATAGTGGTGCTTTTGCTTGGCTTCTTGCAAAGGCTTCTTATGCCAAAATATATGGGAGACGCCCTTGCAGGAGATGTGCTAGAGGGCACCTTCGTGTCAGAATACTATAAGACAAACAAGGACTTTGATGTGCTTTTTGTGGGAGACTGTGAGCTCTATGAAAATATATCTCCCCAGGTATTGTGGGACCGGTACGGCATCAATTCCTATATCCGTGGCTCGGCTCAACAGCTCATTTGGCAGTCCTACTACCTTATGGAGGAGATGGTGGACATGGGCAAAAAGCCTGAGGTTATAGTATTTAATGTCCTTTCCATGAAATACAATGAGCCTCAGAAGGAAACCTATAACAGAATGACTTTAGATTACATGAAGTGGTCAAAAAGCAAGATAGCATCTATTCAGGCATCCATGTGCCAGGATGAGCATTTTATTGACTATCTTTTTCCTATACTTCGTTATCACAGTCGTGTGTCGGAGCTGTCAAAAGATGACTTCAAGTATTTATTAGACAGGGATACCGTCACCTTTAATGGCTATTATATGCGTTGTGATGTTCTTCCTGCAGAAAATGTGCCAGAGGGCAGGCCTTTGGCGGACTATCAGTTTGGTGATAACGCCTACTTTTATTTAGACAAGATGGTAGACCTGTGCCAGGAAAATAACATTGAGCTGGTGCTTGTGAAGGCACCTTCTCTGTATCCTTACTGGTACGATGAGTGGGATGAGCAGATGGTAGACTATGCGGCTTCCCACAATCTAAAATATTATAATTTCCTTGATATGACAGATGAAATAGGTATAGACTATTCTACAGATACATATGATAGCGGTCTCCACCTCAATTGTGCTGGCGCCGAGAAGCTTTCCGCATATTTCGGTCGTATTTTATCAGAGGATATAGGAGTGACTGACAGACGATCTGACGAGAAACTGTCTGCCATATGGGATGCCAACAGGGCAGCCTATGAGGCAGAAAAGCAAAGACAAGAGGAAATAATAGCAAAGCAATGAAAACATTAGGAATACTGGGCGGAGTAGGGCCCATGGCAACAGCATATTTTATGCAGCAGATTATATCAATGACTGCTGCTAGCACCGACCAGGAGCATATCCGTATATTGGTGGACAATAATCCTGCTGTGCCTGACAGAACACGATATATACTTGATCACAGGGCAGAAAATCCGGCTCCTGTATTTTTACAGATGGGGCAGGGCCTGGTGGCTTCAGGAGCTCAGGTCCTTGCTATACCCTGCATTACAGCCAGCTATTTTATTCCAGAGCTGGAGCAGGAGCTTGGTGTAAAAATAGTGGATGCCATAGGTGGCACTATCCACTATCTCAAGGACAAGGATATAGATACAGTGGGCCTTATGGCTACTGATGGCACTGTCACTACAGGCCTTTTCCAACAGCGCTTAGAGGCTGCTGGCATCAAGGTGATACTTCCGGATGCAGCAGATCAGCCTGTGGTTATGGAGGCTATTTATGACCGGGTCAAGGCAGGCAAGCCAGTAAATATTGGCAAGCTGCAGCGGGTTCGCAACAACCTTGCCTTATATGGTGCCAAGGTATCCCTTTTGGGCTGCACAGAGCTTTCTGTGGCGGCCATGGATAATCCTTCGGCTTTGGGCCTGCAGCACGGCTTTTTGGATGTTATGCGGATACTGTCAGCTGAGTCCATAGTGGAGTGCGGCGGCAGATTAAAGGAGGCATTTTAATGAAAAAATATATAGCTTTATTTTTGACAGCAGCTTGTGCTATATCACTTGTGGCATGTGGGTCTTCTTCAGATACATCAGATGTTAAGGTAATAGAATCAGATTCTTCTGCGGCTTCTCAAGCAGAGGAGGCTGACAGCTCACAGGCAAATACTAGTGGCTATGTTTTTTCTTATAATGGCATAGATATGGCGGTGGATACAGATGTGGCTCCCGTTATAGAGGCACTTGGCGAGGCTGACAGCTATTTTGAGTCACCAAGCTGTGCTGGAGAGGGCATAGGCAAGCTTTATACCTACAGTGATTTTGAGATACAGACCTATCCAGATGGGGATACAGACCTGATTTTGTATGTTATGCTGCGTACTGACAATGTGGCCACAGCAGAGGGCATTGACTTGTCCTCTAGCTATGATGATGTAGTGGCAGCCTATAGCACACCATCTACAGAGGCAAATGGTGCCCTTACTTACGAAAAGGATGGCATGAGCCTGAAGTTTTTATTTGATGGGGATGACATGATATCTATTGAGTATGATTCGGCTAAGAACTAGTGCATCGTTTACAAAATAACTAGCCTACTCACTTGCCTGCAAATCCGATTGCACAGTCCAAAAAGCCTCAGCGTAGTAGTTTTAGCTGACGTGGATAAGGTCAAATGAATCTAAGAATTGTAGGCACAATATAAATAATTACAAAAAATTTGAAAAATGCCTTGACTTCAATTGAGATATAGGGTATATTATCACTTGTCGTTAAGACATGCGCGAGTGGCTCAGTTGGTGGAGCGCCACCTTGCCAAGGTGGAGGTCGCGGGTTCGAGTCCCGTCTCGCGCT
>CAVJHG010000022.1:0-39087 GCA_963649335.1 bacterium | reverse complement strand
CAATCCTTAAATGATTTTTTAAATTCCAGTCTTAAGGTACTTTTTAAAGCAAAGATGGTATTTAGTCTTGCACAAGCATTTTTTTATTCATGATTGTAAGTGGTTATCTGTCTGCTAGGGCGAATTAATCATGGCAAATAAAAAGAAAAGGCAGGCAAGTGAATAGGCTAGTTATTTTGTAGACGGTGCACCAGCTTTGTCAGCTAAACGCAGCAGGACAAACCCACCTGCAAAGAAGAATGCCATGCAGGCAACAGCAAGGTTAATAGTACCTCCCATGAGCTTTACAACAGCTATAACCACAGATCCTAGACAAGATGCCCCCTTGGCAAATATGTCATATATGCCAAAATACTCTCCTGCATTTTCCGCTGGTATGATTTTTGAATAATATGACCTTGACAAAGATTGAATCGAGCCCTGAAAGCAGCCTACGCCAAAAGCAAGAATACCAAAATCCAAAAGGCTTTTTAAGGTAAGGGCATAAAGGCATACTGCAAAGTATCCTGCAATACAAATACATATAAGTGTAACTGTTGAATATTTTTGTGAAAGCTTTGCAAAAACAAGGGAGCCAGCAAAGGCCACTACTTGAGTTCCAAGCAAAAATACCACCTGTCCAACTGTATTAAGCTGTAAATCTGTGCCTATATTTATGCAATTATCAATAATAGTACCTACGCCATCAATATAAAGGAAAAAAGCCAAGAGAAATAACCAAACCCTCTTATCACCAGCAAATATCTTTTTTAATGTGGTAAAGAGTTTGAGAAAAGAATCCGCCACAGACACATGTGCATTTTCCACATAATTATTCTGTTTATAATTTTTCAACAGGGGCAATGTCACTATAAGCCACCAGATTCCAGTCACAGAAAAGCCTATGATTTTAGATAGGTTCTCAGATAAAAGCCCCACCATATCCGGTCCTAGGATATAAGCCACCAAGGCTAAAATAAAGGGAATGCAAGAACCCAAATAGCCCCATGCGTAACCATAACTTGAAACCTCATCCATGCGTTCCTCAGTAGTGACATCTACTAACATGGAGTCATAAAAAATCAAGGATGCGTTATAAAAAACCTTAGTAAGAACATACATGATTAAAAAGGAAATCCATCCTGGCATAAAACCATTTAGTACGCAGCAAATCACTCCAAGTGCTACTACTATATTAAAAAATATTTTTTTAGAATCCTTTCTATCAGCAAGTGCCCCGCAGGCAGGGCCCATAAGAGCTACTATGATGGTAACTATTGCAATAGACAGTGAATAATAGGCAGTGGCCTTGTCTGAGGAAATATATCCTGCCCCATTACCTATTGCAACATTTTTAAACCAGATAGGAATCAAAGCACACGCCAACATGGTATATGCAGAATTTCCAACGTCGTAAAGAACCCAGGAAAATTCCTTTTCATTTAGGTTATTAAAAACCTTTAACTGATTGATTTTTTTCAATAAATTCATTATTTATACTCTCCATTAAAAAATAATATACAACAAACAATATTATATATACAGAAGTAAAATCTAATCAGTTCCATAAGTAAAATAAGTGTAAAAAAACAGCCGAAGCTTTTTTGCTTCGACTGTTATCTTCATTTAGAAAAACTACATTTTAGTAATAGAATCAATCTGCTCTAGAACATTATTCATGTCCTCAAACATAAAGCCCTTCTTGGTAATCTGCACCTTGATATCATCAATATCTTCATCAACCTTGGCAAAATATTGAACGGAATCATCAATATTAGCTGAAATAGAAGAAATTGACATCTGGCAGGAATCATATACGGATGTCATATGCTGGCTTTGAGAAGTAACATTGTCTGCAACAGTCTTAATACCTGCGATAGTTCCCTGGGTCTCCACTATCCTGTCATGAGAAGCTTCAATAGCAGTCTTGGTATTTTCTATTGAGTCAACCAGACGATTATTATTGGCATCAAGCTGAGCCATGCTTTCACGAATCGATGTAACCACTGACTGTATTTCCTTGGCCAAATCATTGACTGAATCGGCAACAATAGCAAAGCCTCTTCCTGCCTCACCAGCTCTGGCTGCTTCTATTGATGCATTGAGGGCCAAAAGATTGGTTTGACTTGCAAAGCCGCTAATTTGCTCAACCTTGTCTCGAATCTCATCAAAGCTGCTCTGGAATTGAGAAAAAACAGCCTGCACTTCGTCTATTGTAGTTGAAACCCCAGCAGAAGACTCATCTACTGCCTCCATGCCGGCATAGGTATTGTCTGCGGTGTCTACAAGCTCTGCGGCAATACTGTCAAAGGCTGTGGTGATTTCTGCAAGACTTTTGAACTGATCCTGAAAGCTGCCCACAGAAGCCGTAATGGCATCATACTTTTCTTCAACAAGAGAAAATGAATCCTTGATAGTGTCTATGCCTGCTATGGTATCCTTTTCCTCGGCCTGCAGCTTATTCTTCTGTTCTATAGAGTATCTTCCTATCACCTGGAGAGCTCTTTTTATGGTATCTTCTTTTTGCTTTTTAGCCTTTTCGGCAGCCACAGCAGCTTCCTCAGCTATAATGTTTTTCTTTTTATTAAAAAATCCCATTGCAAGTCCTCCTACTCAAATACAACCGCAACCATAGTCTGGTTAACATGCTGCTTGTTACACTGCTCTCCACCTCCTACGATACCAACATGGGTACCAAGGGATGCCATACTGCTTAAGAAAGCTGGCAGATAACCTCTGCCATCGAAAAGCAGATGCCTGTATATACAGTTTACTGAAAATACAAATGAGATTTTTTTAGCGTCAGAAGTCATTTTTCTTCTGGTATCAGCACCCTTGACCTCGTAATCTACAAGCTCCATTACGCTGATGGTATCGTTTGTATTAATTTTCTTGTAATTGATAAGAGAATTATTTTTGCCAACGTCATAGCAGCTGGCAATAAATATCTCATCGCCAATGATACGTCCCAGTGGATTGGTGAGAACACTAGTACCTATCTGACTTTTTGTTACTCCCGCATCCTGGCAATATACATCAGCCGCCGGTCTGCCATCAAGAGTAATCAGCTCCTTTGCAGCCAAATTGACTGATGTTGCAATGTGTGGCTTGGCCCCTTCCATAGGCTTGAAAATAAGCTCAGAATATACTCTTGCCTTGCCTGATGTGTTCTTGATAATGGCATAGCAGCAGGCATCCTTATAAACCTGGCCATCTACCATGGCAAGACTTTCTGCTCCTTCAGGTATACCAAAAATAGTACCACCGGCAAGACTAACTCCTGCCTTTTCCAAGGCGACATTTAAGGATGTAACAAGGCGCTCCTCATTGCCGGTACAAAACTCAATGCATACTGTATCTTCTTTGCCTGGTGCTATTTTCTTAAGCTTGTCCTCTAGGGCTGGAATATCAACCATTGGAGCTGTGGAGAGATGGGAAACAAGTCCAACCTGAGCTATGGCATCCTGTCCAAAAGCAATGAGGATTAATCTGCTATCAGAAGAATCCTTGCCATAATAAGTTGTAGCTGAAGTACCCATAAGTGGCACATCAGGGAATTTTTCCTTTACAAGCTTCGCTCCTTCTTCCAACTGCCCATATGAAGAAAGCATGATGATGAGATTGGCCTGCTTTATTCTTAAAGCCGCCTCATCCACTGCTGCTTTTATATCCGATTTGGTCGAAGTTCCAACCGCTACCTGCATAATATTACCTCCAAAGCTTATTCCATATAAAACCACAAACGTTACTTAATATGGTAGCATTAAAGATACACAAGAACAATAAGCCAAATCGTAAGCTTTTTTGAACTTTTTATGTCAATTTTGTGAACCCCAGATTACTCTGCGACAGCCTTGATCTCAGCAAAGCCATTTTCATTATCCTCATATGAATATGTCACTGAGTCATTCCAAGAATAAGTCTCAGCATTTCTTGTAGCCAGCTCCACTGTTCCATCATGAATTGTAACTAGGCCTAAGCCATCAGCCTGACCCTTTAAGACAATGCCGTCAGACACCTCATAAAGGTAAGTGGTAGGGTTGTTGTTGTCATCGTAGATGACCTCAAACACATAGTTGCCATTTGCTGTATGAGCAAAGTAGCATTCACAATAAGCATATGCATTAAGCTCGTCTCGAGTCATTGACTGGTCCCCAACATAGAGTGTCAGCTCTGCCCCATCCTCTGACTCATATGCCGTCTTAAAGTAAAGGTCCTCAGTAGTTCCATCGTTATTTAGTGCAATTGTTTCATGCAGATTTTCCTTCATTGCAAAAGAATAAAATGCACTCTTTGGAAGATAGTCAGTCTTAATAGATGTAAGCTCACTGTATGGAACAGTAAAATCCACCTGTCCTGCCGCATAAGGAGCTATATCATATTCCTGGAAAACATACTTAACGCCCCTTACATCAAGGATAAATGAAAAATCATCATACTTATCATCAAAATCATCACTTATAGTCTGCTCATATTCTGGGAAAAGTGTCGCTGCATAATCCGGAGAATTGCTGAGCTGATTTAAAATATATGCCTTTGCCTCAGAGCTGATATTACCCAGGTCACCCAAGGTAATTATCTTACCTGTATTTACATCAAAATTAACCCCAAGAAAAGTATTGGAACCATGGGCACCACCTGTATACACATTTTGTGTAATCAGAATGGAAAATATCTGGTCATCGCATCGCGCTACTGTAGAGTAAATATCATATGAAGCAGTCATGCCATCCTCAGAGTCATCCTGAATATCTGTCAGCTCATCACTATAGTAGCTTTTAAACTGCTCAAAGTCCTCTGTCATAAGCTTATTATAATAAGCATCCACAGCAGACTTCAGTGTTCCGTAATTGTCGTCAGTGATTTCTACCTTTTCTTGAAGATTTTTTGTAAAATTACCATCCTGGCCAGAAAGGCTATCATCCTTTTCTATTGTATATTTTGGTCCAAGGCCTGTAGCTGCAGTATTTGTAGCCTGGCCTTCCTCGGTCGCCCCATCAGTTTGTGCCTCTGTTGTATCCTCAGTATTCTGGACGGTAAGGCCAGTATCCTCTGTTGCCTCCTCTGTGGTGCCACAAGCTGTCAACACAAGAAGTCCTGCAAGACCAGCTGCAAAAAGTAGGTTTAATCTCTTTCTCATAATGTCCTCCATTTTTATATTATATTATTTTTACATTTGATTATTGCCAACCCAATAACTCAATACCTTGACAGTATATCACACATTTGTATTATTACAAGTAGTACAGTTCTTAAAATTTTATTAAGTTTATTTACAAGCATTTTACCATCATTTATAGGTAATTGACGGAAAATTCTCAAAAATAATATGTAGTATCTGAATACAAAGAAGGTTATAATTTAATTACACACTTAAGGAACAAGATGTATCTGTTTTTTAAGTTAGCACGGCAGTGGCCAAAATCCTATGCAAGCATAGTCTTAAGTCTAAGCTTTGCATGAATACAAAAGGAGTGTGGTTTACATGAAGAAAAACTACGTACTTGACACAAACATTCTGATTCATCGTCCTTCTGCTCTATTTGGTTTCGATGATAACAATGTCATCATCACAACTACTACCCTGCAGGAACTGGACTCCAAAAAGACAGCCTATGCTGAGGTGGGTTACGGCGCTCGTGAAGCCATCCGTAATATCGAAAAACTAGAGGGTGACTATGAAGGCGGCGTGCCTATGGAAAATGGCGGCACCTTTATCATCGCAAGGGAATCTGATTTTGAAAAGCTCATTCCTGCCGAATTTTCTTTAGACAGGCCTGACAACAGAATAATTAACGGCGTGCTGGGAATAAAGCAAAAATCCAAGCTTGAGACAATCCTTGTAACCAATGACGTGTCCATGCGAATCAATGCCGTTATGTGTGGCTGCAAGGTACAGGGCTATCATAATGAGCAAATAAGAGACACAGAAAAATACACTGGTCGCTGTGAAATAAGACCAGAGGATGTTGAGATGCCTTTTAACAAGGGCTTTATAGAAAATGAATTTGGAATATGTAAGGAAGGCTCCAACTCAGCTCTCTATATATTCAAGCCAGACGGCTGGCACCTGCTAAAGGACAGAGACTACTATACCCCTTACTGCCAGCCAAGGAATGTAGGCCAGCGCTTTGCTTTGTATGCTTTACTGGCTAGTTGGGAGGATATTCCTCTTGTAATACTTAAGGGCTCAGCCGGCACAGCCAAAACCTTCTTATCTTTGGCAGCAGGCCTTCAGGGCTACTACCACAATGGCTACGACCGCATTATGATTACCCGAAGCAACACCTTATCCGACAATGACATGGGCTTTTTGCCTGGTGATTTGGAGGAAAAAATGTCTCCCCTCATTGCCCCATTTATGGACAATCTTCAAGTGCTTTTAAAAGGGCAAAATGAAGAAAAAGAACAGATAAAAATGCAGATTGATGACATGTTTGAGACAGGTATCATAGAGATATGTTCCTTGGCTTACATGCGTGGCCGCTCCCTTGTTAATTCCTTTATCATAGTGGATGAGGCTCAAAACTGTACCGTAGGACAGATTTTGGAGATAATTACAAGAGCAGGCAAGGGCACTAAGGTCGTTCTTTTAGGAGACCCAGATCAGATTGACTCTCCTAAGCTGGACAGGAAAAATAATGGTCTTTCCTTTGCTGCTGAACGTATGAAAAATTCTCCTTTATGCGCCCAGCTAACCTTTGATGAATCTGAAACAGTCCGGTCTGCTTTAGCTGCCGAGGGTGCAAGAAGGCTGGTAATTAAATAATCATAACAAAAAGGTCCCAGCTCTTCTTTAAATAGAGAGCTGGGACCTTTTTTATTCATTCTTTATTCATTTTGGGTCAAGTGACCAGAATCAAGTGGCCACTGATTCAAGCCTGCTTTAGCTAACATATACATCTTTATATATGTCCTACCAATAAAAGTCCTGCAAGACCATAGTAGGTAACCACAGCTACCAAGTCATTGACTGTAGTAATAAGTGGACCAGAGGCTACAGCAGGGTCTACCTTTATCTTATGGAAAAAGATAGGAATGATAGTACCTACAAGAGAAGATACAATCATAGCAATAAATAGAGAAAAGCCTACAATACCAGATATCTTAAAGGCAGCCAACCATATATAGCCCTTAAAACCATGTAGATACAAACCTATAAAAAGAAATGATACCAGACCAAGTAAGAGCCCATTAGAGCCACCTATCTCCATCTCCTTAAGGACAAACATAAACTTTTCCTTGCCAGAAACATTTTCATCCATGAGGACACGGATGGTAACAGCCAAGGACTGGGTACCTACATTACCAGCCATGTCTAGAATCAATGACTGGAATATCATAACTATGGCAACCTCTGTGACTACTGCTTCAAAAATGCCTATAACAGAGCTGGTCAAAAGGCCAAGTCCCAAAAGTAAAATGAGCCATGGCAAGCGCTTTTTGATCGACTCAAAAAGCTTCTCATCTAAATCAGACTCAGCTGTCATACCAGCAAGCATGGCGTAGTCCTCGCTCATCTCATCATCTACCGCCTCTACAATGTCCTGGGATGTGATAATACCAATGATATGATCCTCTTCATCAAGAACAGGGATAGAATCCTCAGCATAGTCCTTTAACTTTTCGATGACATCTGAAATGTTGTCTTTTGCCTGAACACTAGGATAGCTGTGGGAAATAATATCATCTAAAGGTGTATAATCACGAGCCTTTATTAAGTCTCTCAGCTCTATTGCACCATAGTACTTGTGGTCTGCGTCCTCTACATAGATGGTGTTAATATTGTCATTTTCCTCTGACTGAGATATAAGGGAACGCATGGCCTGCTTAATAGTAAAGCCCGACTCAATACAGATAAAGTTGGTAGTCATCATGCTACCAATCTCATCATCCTCATAAGAATTGATGAGACGAACATCTGCTGAGGCTTCCTCCTCCATGAGGGAAATCAGCTTCTCTCTCTCAGCCTCGTCATCAATATCCTCCAGAGCATCAACCGCATCGTCGGCATCCATGTTCTCTAAGACATCGGCTGCCTGCTCAGGTGTAATCTCAGCCAGATAATCTCCTACATCCTCGATGTAAGGGAAAATCTCTGACAGCTTTTCCGGTCCAAGCACTTCAAAGAGTCGCTGTCTGTCCTCTGGATCAAGTGCCTCGTAGGCATCAGCTATATCAGACTCATGATACTCATCTAAAGCATCGATAAGCTCCTCTTCTGATAACCCTGCCTCAAACAGCTTAGTAATCTCTAAAACTGTCTCGTTTTCAATAAAATCCTTTGTCTCCATAATCTTCCATTGCCCCTAAGGGCGCCGCTAAAAATAGTCGTCATTTTGCTTTATAAAAATCCTATAAAACAAAAATGTCACCGCGCTGGCGATGACAGGAAAAAGCTATACACAACAAAGGAAAGCTACCCTATATATAACAAGAGCAGCCAAGTGTAAAAAGCACCTGCACATCGCCGTTAAGTAATCGCCCGTGACTGTCTGAATTATCCATAGCTGCTCTCCTTTCTCAAATATAAATTGTAAAAAGTGTATGTACAACACCTACAATTAGAAATGTATCACAAAAAATAAACCTCGTCTAGATGAAAGGGTAAATTTTACCTAATCTTTAGTCATACTTTAGCTTAGTTATTGCCTAAGACCCGTCTAAATTGACGCTCTAGTAAGATAGGTAATAGAATACTTGCTTAGCACAGGCTCTCCACCATGGCTCTGTCAAAGGTAACAGAGGTCTTGCCATCTACCTCTATTTGATATAGGGCATTGGCTGCCAAGTGCTCAGCTGCCTGCTCCACATTCCTGATTCCAGTGGAAATGACAAACTTTTCTATCATGGCATCTAGGCCATCCTCAGTCACTATACACTCCTCTGGCTTCATGCCGATACGCTTAAGGACCTTTGGCAAGGAGAACTTTTTGAAAATCTCTTTTTTCTCCTCCACCGTATAGTCAGGAATATCAATGACTGCAAAACGTGACATAAGGGGTGCCGATATATCAGCCTTTACATTGGCTGTAGCAATGGGATACACTCCCATGGTAGGAATCATGCACTCCATATAGTTGTCTGTAAAGCCCAGGTTGTCCAGTAATGTGAGAAGAACATCAGCAGGATTGCCATTGCCCTTGCCGCTGTTTGCCTTATCCAGCTCATTTATAATAAAAACAAGGTTGCTAGTGCCGGCATTGGCAAAAGCCTCCATGATAATGCCAGGCTTTGCATTGGAATATATACGGGAGCTGCCTGTCAGCTGCTCAGGATCGTTGATAGAGCTCATGTCCAAGGTAGTCCATGGCAGCTTGAGTATACGGGCAACCGCATAGGCTATCTGAGACTTTCCTACACCTGCAGGACCACATAAAAGCAGACCATAAGAAGGCAATGTATGGGTACGATTGACCTGGATAACGGTCTCCATAATGCGCTGCTTAACAGACTCAAGGCCATAAAGCTCCTCATCTAAAATGCGACGGGCCTCCTTAGGATCAATAGCCTCAAAATAGTTATTTTTCCAATGAATACCGGTCATAACAGAAAGGGCACGCTGGGCGTGATGTCGCTCCTCCACTGTAACCTCAGCCGACTTGGCAACAGCTAAATTACGGCGGGCCCAAAGGCGGATATTATCTGGAAAGGTTCTGCCAGCACAGTTAATAAAATCAGTAATGGACTGGATAGAAGTAAGCTTCATGTCGTCCCCATCTTCTAAGGCCTCCTCATCAAGCTCCTCCTCGGAAGGTGCCTCAGATGCAAAAAGACGCTCCATCATAAATTGCAAAAAACCATCCTGACCAGAAAGCTTGTCTCCGCCACCTACACCAGTCTCCTTGATCTTGTAGACAGCGTAGCCCTGAGGGGTATCCTTGCCTGACAAACGCACTGGAATATGGTTTTCTCCAAGCCAGCCAAGTAAGCTGACAAAACGCAAATCTACTTTTAAAATATCTGCCGGCACAACACCATTCTCTCCTGAAAACTCAAAGGAGCTGCGTTTAACTGGATTGGTGAAAACTCCACAGGCATGATGTGGAAGCTCGACAGCGGATGAATCTATTACAAGAATAGGCTTATCAGCTGTAGCCTGAGGCTCATTGGAAGGAAAGGTAGTAAAGGTGCAAACCGCATCCTTCTTTGCATTATCATCACTTGAAAAATCAAAAACTGGCATGGTAATCTCCTCTTTTATCTAACTAAAATTGGCTGTAGCAAAACTTTCAGGAGCCCTGAAGACTTGCACTACAGCCAATTTTAACAAATCAACTTTGAGGGGTAAAGTGGTATCTTGAACCTAGTCTGAGTTAAAGATATTTTTTGGACTTGCTAAAGCCCCTGCCCTTTACCTCTGTAACCCTGGCTACAATAATAAAAGCATCTGGGTCTATCTCATGAATAAAGCGCTCAGTTTTTACCAGCTCCCGCTTGGAAATAATAGAAAGTACTATCTCTGTCTCCTCCTGCAGATATCCTGTCTGGGCATGAAGGATGGTTACACCTCTATCTATATCAGACAAAATTGCCTGTCTTATTTCATCACTCTTTTTGCTGATAACCTTTATCTGAGTCTTGCTCTGGCCCAAGACAAGAGTCTTATCAAGAACCACAGTATAAAGCACCACCAGAATAATGCCGTAAAGCACCATCTCTCTGGTAGCAAAAAGAGCTTGAATGAGAAGAATAATTACATCAAAAACCCACATGGCCCCGGAAATAGATGTGCCAAAAAACTTATTTAATACCAGAGGAGGAATATCCATACCCCCAGTAGAGGCTCCAGATTTGATTACAATGCCAAGACTGATACCAATTAAGGCCCCGCCAAAAAAGGTGCACAAAAAAATATCATCTGTCAGAGTAATTTGAGAAGCCAAATACTCAGTAAGCTTAAGCTCAAAAGGAAAAATAAAGGTAGAAAGTAAAGTGTTAAGAGCAAACATTTTGCCAAGGATAGCAAGACCCACCAAAAACAATACCGTGTTAATAACCAAGACTACATTAGAAGTAGATAAGCCGAAGGTATGATGCAAGAAAAGAGAAATACCTGTAGAGCCTCCCATAATAAGGCCTGCCGGCTCTATAAAAAAAGCCACACCAAGAGCATAGATAAAATCGCCAATAATTACTGCAAGGGCTGTCTGTGACAACTGTTTCATATAATAAAATCCTGCCTTCTTCAAAAAATCCTCAGTGATAATACTACAAAATGAAAGGCTTGTCAGCACAGCCTGATAATGCACTAGTATGGTAAAGCATTAGTGTGTTAGCAGATGTCAGGGCTCATTTGTACCTAGAGCAAGGAGCTTTTAATTACTGACTTAAATCTGCCTTTTTATATAATCCACCACCTTGGTAAGCTTGGACTTTTTCCATGCCCCCTCCTTGGCCTTCTCTGCAATAGGACAAACTATGAAAAAATCAAGGGCCTCTCCCTCTACCCTGCCAGACCGCCTTGGATTGGAAAAATGCTCCCTCCACTGGTCCTCTGTTGCATCAGCCCACATATCATGGTTAAGATATATCTGTTGCCTTTTGGTGGCAGATACAAAGGCTGCAGCAGATAAAGGTGCTAAAAACTCATATTCCTCTGCATCAACATGACAAAAAATATCTGGCAAGTCAGCAGCCTCAACATGCTCATTTTCCCTGTTTATTACAAGGCCCTTGGCCCTAAAATCAAAGCTGTCAGCTGACATATCAAGGCGCACTAAGATACCCTTTTCCGTGTTAAATTGGGCTCTCTGATAGTCTGTATCAAAAATAAAATTGCCCAAGGAATAGAATATTATTTTGTCCCCTACCCTCTCATAATTCATAGGCACATGGGGATGATGGGCCACAATAATATCCACTCCCATATCAAGAAACTCAAGATATTTATCTCTGGTATAAGAGCTAGGCAGGGAAGTGAACTCCTCTCCTGCATGGGCCACCATAATGCACCAGCGGCACTTTTTCTTAATGGTCTCTACAGTCTCACGGATGAGCCCAGTCTCATTCCACATAAAGCAGCCTGGGTAGTCTGTATCAGCTGGCTTGCAGCCACGCCTGTAGCCTACTGAAAAAAGTCCTATGCCACCAGCTTCCTCAAAATATAGGGGTCTTGTAGCAGCATCTAAATTCATGCCTGCCCCTATGGTTTTGGCATTATGAGACTTGGCCTCAGTTAAGGTTGCCTCAATGCCTGCAGGCCCTGCATCCATAATGTGATTGTTACAAATATTCCATATATCAGCCTGCATCTTGTCAAGAACTCTGCCTGCAGCAGGATTCATGGAATGCATAAGCTGTGCTGTTCCCTCAGCTGCTCCAACTGATGTGTCGATAAGAGGCCCCTCTACATTGGCTACCACATGGTCCCCTGAATGTAAAAAATCAAGAATCTCAGGGGCAATGAGGTCATGGTCGTCCCACTTGCCCTCCATATACTTGTCAAATCCTATATCCCCGGTAAAAACTATTGAAAGCTTGTCTGCCATATATTTTCCCTTTATTTTTAGTAAATTAAAAAAACTATCACAAGGCCCATCTCCCCTAATCCAAATGAGAAGATAGCCTAAAATGAATTAAAAGGCCAGAAAACTGACCTTTCAATATCTCGAAATCTGTTATTTTGCTTCATCATTTAAAATGCTTTTTATGAATCTGTGCTTGCCGCCTATTGACTCATAGACCCTTATCTCACAGTTCTTTGGACGAGGACGCCACTTGATGCCATTTTTCCTGTCCTCTAAATAACCGCAGATAGCACGAATTATGCCACCATGACATACAACCAGCACATTTTCATAATCCTTAGACTCAAGCTCCTGCAAGAACGAAGATGTACGCTCCACCATGGACTTAACGCCCTCAACAGTAGCCGGGGCTGGAAATACCTCAGGCAAGGCCCAGTAAGCCCACATAGGAAAGCCTAAGGTATAATAATTTTTCAGCTCATACTTACCAAAGTCCACCTCGATAATACGAGGATCAATAATAAGCTCCTGCCTGCCCACATGGCCCACAATAGAGGCTGTCTCCTGGGCTCTGTCCAGAGGACTGGCATAGACTGCATCAAAATGAATATCTGCTACCTTTGCTGCTGCAGCAGCCGCCTGTGCCCTGCCTGTGTCGTTTAAAGGCTCATCAAAATGCCCCTGCATGAAGCGTCCTATATTGTACTTGGTCTGTCCGTGTCTGGTAACGTATATATTCATGGTCTCTCCTGTAATGCTATAACTAAATTACTTTAAAAGCTTTTCTCTACCACATGGTGTAGGACAATTGGCACAATCTGGATCTGAGCCCTCAATAACCTCATCATCTGTAGGGCAAGCAGCAGATGCCACATCCTCAGCTACTACCTCTTTAAGGGCTTGGGCCAGCTGGTCAGGACATGATGTACCCTCGCGGCAAAGTATGCCCTGGCAGCAGGCAATAACATCTGTAGCCTCTCTGCCCTCTGCAAGACGGGCCACTCCCTGTGTGTTGCCTCTGCAGCCGCCTAAAAACTTAACATTGTAAACACGACCATTTTCATAATCAAACTCAACTGCAGCTGAGCATGTACCCTTGTTCTTGTGACTGTAATGCATAATAATACTCCTTTTACTATAAATTGAATTTCCTGCTCTAGGTTAAACTATCTTTTTTCCTTTAAAAGGCCACTGCGATAAGCCTCAAGTAGTCCCCTCAAGTCCTCTACATTTTCCTTTAATTCCTGTCCTATATCTGTGTCTGCCACCAGCTTGCGAGTGGAAGTCTGGTGGACCTGAATCCTGTTGGAATGGATATCAATACCCTGTTCCACAGCACTTTCCACAGAAGTAAATGGCTCGTGGGCAGCCACCATCAGGCCATGGGAATTGTAGATCAGGGTATAGCCTGCAATGCCAGTTGTAGACTGATATGCCTTGGACAAGCCTCCATCTATAATAAAAAGCTTGCCATTGCACTTGACTGGAGACTCTCCCGACTTGGCCGATACTGGAATATGGCCATTGACTATGTGGGAATCTGGCCCTTCAAGACCAAACTCCAAAAGAACCTTATCTGCCATTTTTTCATCATCAAGCATATGATAATAAGGGTTCTTTGGCTCCACATGAGTCGCCTTATCTGCTAGAAAATACCGCTCAAAGGTAGCCATCTTGGACTTGCCAAAAACTGGAGATGAAGGATTTTCCCAGAGATACCACAATATGTAAAGTCCCTTATTTTTTTCCTTGCCATCTGTAGAATAATAGCCCTTTCTTGCATAAGCTTCAAGTACATCATAGAGAGCCCGTCCCTTATAGCTTTTGCCAAAGACCTCCACTTGAAGAAAATCTCCGTCCTCATTAAAGGGTACACAGCCATGGAATAAAACATTGCCATTATAAACCTTGTACAAGCTGCCATGAGAATAAAGAAAATCTATATGCTGCTGCAGCTTTTCACATTGCATAAAGGATTGCTGTAATTGGGAAATGACCTCCTGCTCCTGGTCAGTCAAATCATATGGATGGTCAGGATCAATGGTAGGAAAATTAGTATCCAAAAGCTCATAGACCTTGCCATCAATAGTGATGGTGCCGCTTTTTACATCTATCTTGTCAAGGAGAAGACGGTCTTCCATATGGGCCTCAGGATGGGCCATAATAAGCTGGCCTTCCACCTTGAACTGAATGATTGTGATTGCCTTATGCATCTTTTCTTCCAAATCAGTATCAAGGGTCAAGTAAGCCACCTGCTTAAGCTCCTGATAGGTAGTGTGCTCCTTAAAGCACAAGCATGGATCATCTCCGTAATACTCCAAGGCAAGCTTGGCAAGAGGAAGCAGGTTAATGCCGTAGCCCTCCTCTATAGTAGGCAAATTGCCATAGCGTGCTGCGATACGAATGACATTGCATATACAGGCCTGAGAGCCTGCTGCAGCCCCCATCCATATCAAATCGTGATTGCCCCACTGTATATCCACAGAGTGGTGGCTCATAAGAGCATCCATAATGAGATGAGGCTCAGGCCCCCTGTCATATATGTCCCCTACCACATGAAGATGATCAACCACCAGCCTCTGTATCAGATTGGCCAAAACCACTATCATCTCCCTTGCTCTGCCTGTAGTGATAACCGAATGAATAATCTCGTTGTAATAGGCTTCCTGGTCTATCTCATCATAGCGACCATTAAGTAGCTCCTCTATCACATAGGAAAAGTCTGCTGGCATGGCCTTGCGAACCTTGGAGCGAGTATACTTGGATGCAGCTCGCCTACACAAAAGTATCATGCGGTGAATAGTCACATAATACCACTCATTGATGTCTGGCTCCTGGGCCTCTATCTGCTCCAGCTTTTCCTTTGGATAATATATAAGAGCTGCCAACTCCTTTTTTTCCTCGGCACGCAATGTTGGACCAAAAAGGTCGTCAATTTTTCTTCGGATTGCTCCTGAAGCATTGCGCAAAATATGACGAAACTGAGGATACTCACCGTGCAAGTCTGTAATAAAGTGCTCAGTGCCCTTTGGCAAGGCTAGTATAGCCTGCAGGTTAATTATCTCCGTGGCAGCCGAAGCCATAGTGGGATATTGCTTGGAAAGTCCCCTGTACAAACGAATTGATTCTTCCATAATTCCCTCCCAAATACAAAAAACCAAATCCTTGTAGTAATTTTCCTATTGCTAAGCTTTTATTTACTATAACACACATACTGCTTACTACTCTAGAAGCATCCTGTAAGTTCCGGTAAAAGTGCAGACCTATCGATATCAAAAAGTCTGGCTATATAGTCCCCTGTAAAAATATCCTCAGGCAATCCGATTCTGTCAATGGCTCCATTTTTTACACATACTATCTCATCAGAGATAATACGGGCCAAATCAAGCTCATGTAAGGACATGAGTATTGCTATATTTTGCTTCCTGGCCAAGGACTTAATGGCTGTAAGAATTTCCAGCTTGTACTTAATGTCTAAGTAGCTGGTAGGCTCATCAAGAATAAGTACTTGAGGCTCTTGACTAAGAGCCCGAGACAGCATTACCCGCTGACGCTGCCCATCTGAAACCTCTGTAAAAAGCTCATCTGAAAGAGCACTTGTATTCAGCTGGGCCATGGCAGCATCCACTATCTCCCAATCCTCCTTTGACAAAATGCCAAGCCTGCCTGTATAAGGATAGCGGCCAGTTGCCACTACCTCCCGGCAGGTCATAAGCTGAGGGGAGAGACTGCCTGTCATTACCATGGATAGCTGCTTTGCCAGCATGTCAAGGGGCATATGAGCCGTCTTTTGGTCCTGTAAAAAAACACCCCCTGATAGGGCCTTAAGCTCTGTGGTTATGGTGCGAAGCAGGGTTGATTTGCCGGCTCCATTGGGACCAATCAGGGTAACTATCTGGCCTGGGCTTACACTTATATTTACATCGGAAATAATTATTTTCTTGTCATAGCCTACTGTAAGCTTATTTGTTGTAAGCATGCTCAGTCTACCTGCCCTCTCTTTTTCTTCACCATCATGGAAATAACAACTGGTACCAAAAATACTGCTGTCACCGAGCTGATAGAGACCTCTGTAGGAGCAAAAAGACTGCGGGCTATGTCATCGCAGGCAAGGGTAACTATTGCTCCTCCTAAAAAGCAGGCCGGTATCATAACAAGGGGTTGAGCCGTCTTAAAAAGAAGTCTCATAAGATGGGGCAAGGCAATACCTACAAAGGATACAGGCCCAGCAAAGGCTGTGACGGTGGCGGACAGTAAGCTTGAAAGAAGTATCAGGGCTATCCTAAGAGCCTTGATGTTGACCCCCATATTTTTTGCATAGGCCTCAGACAATTGATAAGCTCCTATAGGCTTGGATAAAAGAAAGGAGCCTATAAGGCCAACAATTACCAAAGCTGTAATCAAGGTCACATCCTTCATGGCAGCACCAGAAAAGGAACCCATAGACCAGTTATGTAGATTGACAATATTACTGTCATCTGCAAAGGTAACCACAAAATCAGTAATGGCTGAGCAGATATAGCCTATCATAATGCCACACACTACAAGTACGGACATAGACCTCACCCTGGTGGACAAAAGCAATACAAAGCCCATGGCCAAAAGGGAGCCTATAAAAGCTGCCCCTACCATCATGGCTGATGTAAGACTAAATCCTAAAGACAAGGAGGCCACCATCAGAAATGCCACCACAAGCTTGGCCGAAGATGATATTCCAAGGACATAAGGACCTGCAATGGGATTGCCAAAAAAGGTCTGAAGCAAAAATCCAGACACAGCCAGTGCTCCTCCAAGCAGGGCCGCCTCTAAAATACGGGGCAGGCGAATGCTCATAATAACAGTCCTATAGGTAGCTGCATCTAGACTTGCAGGGTCTGCTGTGCCAAGCCTAAAGCTAAAGGCTACAAGAAAAGCCAGGGCTACTAGCATCAGGATAAAGGCAATAAATATTCTTTTTTTATTTTTTTTACTATTCATTCACTATTCCAACCTCTGCAAATAAGTGTAATCAGCATCAATGCCATTTACCACATTATTCAAGTCAACCATAAACTCTGCTATACCTGTGGTCTCCTGGAAAAAGTTCTTGCTGGTGCAATATACCTGCCCCTCTTTTACAGCCCTAAAGTCTGCAAAGAGAGCATTTTTTGCAATAAGGTCATCCATATCATCAAGCTGCCCTTCTATGGTGGCGTTGTAGATTATTATATCAGCATCCTTGGCTGCCAGGTAAAAATCTTCCATCTGCATATTCATGGTGGACAGGGCATTTTCCTCCTCCACCAAAGCATCTTTTAGGGCATAGCTGCCTCCGGCAAGCTCTATTGCCCCTGCTATATAATCTCCCGGCTTTCTCACGGTAATCATTCCATTTGAGTTGACCGCAAAAAAAGCAATAGTTTTTTCTGTTGGCTCTTTTTCAAGGAGGGGCTCTATAGCTGAAAGCTCACTATTTAAATATTCCCTAGCCTCTTCCAGCTTGTCAAAAAGAATGCCATATACAAGTATCCACTCCAGCCTTCCCAAGGGGTGAGACTCATAGGATGAGCGCTCCACAAAAACAGGTATCCCAAGCTCCTCAAGCTTTTCCTTAACCTCGGGACTGTGGCTAATCATTGTATTTTCTATGGCAAGATTGCAGCCACCGGAAAGTAACAGCTCATAATCCGGTGCTGAGTACTTACCTGAGTAAGTAATGGCCCCCGCCTCCATTGCCTTTTTTGCATCCTCTATATACCAGTCACTGGCCTTGGTTCCAGAAAAAGCAATCATGTCAAGTGCTCCGCAGGCCCTCACTAAATCCATTGCTGATGTAGATACAAGATAAGTAGCGTCTAGGGGTTGTCTTAGTATAACCATATCATCTGCCACATCAGAAGGGACTGTGCCCCCTCCCGGCACCACTAGATACTTATCGGTACCACCTACAGTAATCATATAATAATCGCCATACTCATCTATAGTAAACTGGCTGGCGTATTTTACGTCAATTGAGCCAGTCTTATTTTCTTCACTAAAAGCAGAGCTTGCAGTTGTATCTGCAAGCTCAAAGGTAAGCACATATTCTATCTCATGAGGAGTAGACATGGCTGTAGTATCTGCTATAACAGTCAGGGGCTCCTCTATAGTAGTGAGGGGTATGGTAAAAGTAGAATTGCCACCCTCATTTTCATTATAGTAATAGGTGCCATCAAGAATCATGTAATCATAATATACAGATGACCAGACCAGGGTCACTGTCATGCTGCCATCTGCTACAGTAAGAGTGGCAGGACTTGCAATGGAAGCCTTTCCTGTGCCTCCTGTCATGGAAACTATAAGAGAATAGGTGCCATCAGTAAGCTCATCAAGCGAAGCTGAGTCCTGGCCTGTCTCGGTTACATTGCCGTCATTAGATGCCTCTTCCTGACTAGAAGTCCCACAAGACAAAAGAGCCAGACTTAGTGTAAGTATTAAAATAATAGATAATAATTTTTTCATAAAAATGTAAAGCCTGCCAGCACAAGCTGGCAGGTATATTTGTCCTTAATATAACTACTGTGGTGAAGCTACGCTAACTGTATGGTCATACCAGGTACCCTTGGTGCCAAATATTGCCAAATCAAAATCAGTATCAAGAGAAGCTACAGGTACATCAAATCCATATACCTCCTCAGAGGTGCCGTCTGAATACTCCACTGTATCGGTGGTAGGTGCAATCCAGGCTGACTTGTCACCCTCAGCGTCAGCAGCCTTGCCTAAGTAGAGATTGACAATATTCTTTGAAACAAGAGTAATATGTACTGTCATCTGTCCGTCCTTGACAGTGAGCTGGCCCTTGCCATCCTTTGCCTCATTTACATGAAACATAGATGAATCAGTATTAAAGTCAACTGCATAGGTGCCATCAGAAACATTGCTTGAAGTAGACTTTTCCAAATACTCTACTGTTACAGGATTGGCTACAGCCTCAGCTGTGTGAGCCACGTAAATATCCTGAATGGCTTCTACCTCTCCAAGACCTGCTATCTGACAGTCTACTACCTCAATGCCAGCTGCAGTCATCATAGATTTCCATGAATCCTCATCATCTCCAGCCATATCGTTGTTGGCATGATCACCTGCCACAACCATAAGCGGACGAAGGATTACCTTGCTATATCCTGCATCCTGAAGAGAAGCAATAATGCTGTCACAGGAAGTCTCCTCTGGCTCTCCCTCTACAGTACCGATAAATACATTGTCGTAGCCAGCCTGATCCATTACAGTCTGCATCTGTGAATAAGATACCTTGGCTGTGTGTGATGTACCATGGCCCATAAATACAAAGGCTGTGCCATCCTCTGCTGCTGCATCAAGAGAGTCATAGTCTGATGCCTCAACAGCAACATTTACAACAGCGTCTGCTACTGCCTTTTTGTCATCATTGATAACAGTAGCGTCATCTCCCACCTGGCCAAGCAAAGGCTCAGCTACTGTAAGAGTAGTGAAATTTGACTCATACTCCTTCAATGATTCACATAACTCGTCATACTCAGCACCATGCATAAGGTGAGTAGGCTGTACTACAAGATTTTTAACTCCATTTGCTACAGCACGGTCCAAAGCCTGGTCTACATTGTCAATCCACTCATTGTCCCGGGCTGCAATATGATTGATAATAATCTGAGCAGTAAAGGCTCTGCGAACAGACCAATCAGGATTAGCCTGGGCAATAGCATCCTCAATGCTCTTGATATCTGCAACACGGCTGTCATTAAAGGATGTACCAAAGGAAACAACAAGGATTTCATTTTCTCCTATGTCATCCCCATTAAGTGGGTCATCCTTGCTGGCATCTCCAGTGTCTCTGCCAAAATAATCAGGATCTGCATTCTCTCCCTCTACAAGTGCCTTCTGAGCATCAGTAAGAGCATCCCAGGCTGCCTTGGCTGCCTTGCAATCCTCATCAGTTGTGTCGGTACGCTCCTGAACATAGATGGCATCAATAAGTGCTGCGCAGGCATCTGCTGCTGCCTGATCATCTACTACTTCAGCAGTAGTCTCTGTTGTGGTCTCTTCAGTTGTTGCAGTGCTTCCGCAAGCTGTAAAAAGTGTAAGTGCCATAACAAGCCCCAGGGTTAGTGATAAAAATTTCTTCTTCATGGTGTCCTCCATTATTTTTTTGTGTGCCCTCTAGATCTTTTTAATTATTATTAAAAAAATACAAGAGTACATTTTGCCAATAGGGGTACATGAAGAAGGAGCGCCCCATTAATTTATGTAAGGCCCTGCCTCTCCTGGGCTGGCTTAACATAAAATAATGATTTACACAATAATAAAACTCCATTTGCAAAGAAATGGAGTAATAATCATGTCAAAGGTACGACCAATTACTCGTGATCCGGAAATTCTTCCTGTACCGATAGCAGGCAGGTTTCCTGGCTTATAGATCATGGCCTTTGTCGCGTCTTCCCAGGATAAATCCCAGTGACTATGTAAGGCATTGGCAAATACCATAGCTCCTACATGTGCGAAAAAACTCCCTAAATACAGTGACGAGATCGTGCAGGATTCACACCTGCTTCCCTTTTACCCCTTGTGAAGGACTTATATCAGATAGTCGCTTATCCGTCCAAAATCTCTGAACGAAAATAAATAATAATAAAACTAGCTCAAAGCCTTCCGCCGGCACCTGTTATCTTTCGCTATTAAACTTTAAAAACTGTAACACATATAAAAGAAAAATTCCACCCCTATAAGGAGTGGAAATATAAGCTTTTTTATTTATTTATCCCCTCAAGGCTCATAAGTATTCTCAGCTCAAACCAACCATCAGCTGCTGCCACTGTTACTGAACCATTGTATTTTTCTACAATCTTTTGAATGCTCTTCATGCCAAAGCCATGGAATTGCTTGTCCTTTTTTGTAGTCTTTGGCAGGCCATTTTCAAATTTTATCTGACCTGTATAGCAATTTTCTACCTTGATACGCAAAAAGTTTTTCTGTCTGGATACTGACAGGTGTATAAGGCGCTTTTCCTTGTCTTCAATTTTGCGAACACTCTCTATGGCATTATCAAGAGCATTGCCAAAGAGTGCTGAAATATCCATAGGCTGCATAAAGTCAAGCTCCTTGCCATCTGCCACACAGGTAATGGTAATGCCATGCCTTTGGCCTCTGATCACCTTTGCCGTCAATATGGTATCAAGTATCTTGTTGCCGGTCTTATTTTGTGCCTCGTAGCTTTTTATGTCAGCTTCCATAGCATCTAAGTATTCTAGCTTTTCCTCTTGACTAGCTCCCGCCCTGAGTATTGCTATCTGATGCTTTAGGTCATGATATTTTTGATTGACCAAGGCTACACTTTCCTCTGAAAGCTTATAATTCTCATATTGCATCTGTAATGTAGATGACAAAAACTCATTTTCCAGCTTGGTCTTCAGCTCCTGCAGCTGCATATGGTAGGCAAAAAGTATACCCACACCTCCTAAGTCCACCAATGTGCGCATAGCAAAAATCTCTCCCGGCAGCTGGCCTGAAAAAGGAGTATTTTCATAAACATAGCTGATATTACTCATAAAATAGACTAAAAAGCCTATAAGCACAGAAATAAAAAGCTCCCTGCCCTTTATAAGCAGGCTGTCATTTTCCTCACGATATTTCCTCTCCAAAAAATACATAAAGGCAAATACCATGCCATATGAACATATCACAAAGCATGTAGAGGAAATAATTTTCAGCTCCACTCCCCAGTTGTTGAGACCATAATAAAAAAGCTGCCAATTTAGAGAAGCAGCTAGCTCTCCTAGTATAAATGCCCTGACAGTAAAGTAGGCTGCCTTTCTTTTAGGCATGTCGCAGCACAGATAAATAGGCAGCCATATAAGCAGCACATTGATTAGCATTGCCGGAATAAAGAAAACCACAGGAATCTGGTCTGTCACAAGCATAAAGCCTGTCAAAATCACAAAAAAGAAGACCAATATGCCAACAGTCTTTTGCATATTGTGCCGTCTTTCGTTCATGGAAACATAGAGGCAGGTAGATATAAAATAAGCAAGGGCATAGTATACCCCAGGGGTATTGGTAAGATTGATAGTCTCAGGCCTAAGAAATATCATTTGCTCACCTCATTCATATAATTATTGAGGGCATCCATAAGAGCCTTCTTTTTAGCACGGCTAACCTGTATTATCTGACCTGCCATATTGATATCACTGTTTTGCACTGAGTCAATAAACTCAAGATTCACCACATAACACTTATTGCAACGGAAAAAATGATATTCCTTAAGCACCTCTTCCACCTCAGACAAGGCCCCCTTGGTGGTAAAATCTCCATCTAAGGTGTGATAAATAAGGTCATGGTCGGAAACCTCCACATAGGTCAGCCTGTTTATATCAAACTTCTTGATGCCGCCCTTAATAGGCACAGAGATAAACTTGTGACTGCGCTGCTTCATCCGGGATATAGCCCGCTCTATTTTCTGAGAAAAGGCATAGTAGCTTATAGGCTTTAAGACATAATCCAGGGCGTCTACAGTGTAGCCCTTCATGACATATTGAGGCATATTGGTAATAAACATAATCACCACCTCAGAGTCATACTCTCTAATATGCTCAGCGGCAGTCATGCCATCCATAAACTGCATCTCTATATCCATGAGAATAATGTCATAGACAGCCTTGTAATCCTCTACTATCTCATCTCCATCAGTAAAAACAGACAAGTGAAACTTTTCCCCATGCTCTGACTCATACTGCTTCAAATATTCAGTTAGTTCCTTGCGGTATGTCTCATCATCCTCAACAAGTGCAAGTCGTATCATATTTATCTCCTATTGTTATCGCCCCTCGCTAAAAAAAGCAGAAAGGAATTACGACCACAGATATAAAGACAGCCAGGTGTCCTGTCGCATCTGGCTGTAAGTTTATATTTGTAATTATGCTATTTGTTATCCTTCTTTTCAATGGTAAAAAGGAAAATAAGGACCGCACAAATCAGGTAGGCAATAGTCTCTATCCATATATAGCTGACCGAAATTGCACTCTTTGCCGACAGGCTTTGTCCTGCCAGTCCCAAGGCTGTATCTGCATTTTGATCATAGCCTGCCCCTGCCAATAAGGCTGAAAAAATAGCATTGCAGATAGGAGTGGCAGCCACCATGATAGAGCTATATATAGACATGGTAAGGCCATCTGTACGGATATGCCGCTTATTTTCGATATGGTCGATAACATCAGCTATAAGGGCCAGTATCATATAGCAGGCAGGTGATGAGCCCAGGCACTTAATAGCAACACCTACCGCAACAGGCACAATCTGACCATCACCCATGATAGCAATAAGTCCGCCAAAGGCACCTATTATCATACCAGCCATGCACACAAGTCTCTTGCCAAACTTGTTGCAAAGAGGCACTACAAAAAGGGCCGCAACTGCCATTGGTATAGCGCCCATTATGGAAAGCAAAGACTGGGATACTCCCCAGGCATCAGCTGAGCCTGTGTAGCTGTTGTCTAAAACCCACTTGCAATAATAAGACATGGAGCCATTTTTGAAGGCACCAGACCACTGAAAGCCCATGTAAAATAACATCACTATCCACCAATACTTGTCTGTAAGCACTGCAGATAATTGCTCCTTTATGGATGGGGCTGCTGCATCACTAGCATCCTCCTTGCCGCCTGAAAGCTCCTCAGTGACACGCTCTCTGGTAAATGAATATTGCAGGTAGATAGTCAGGGCTGAAAAAATAGCCACAGCAAGCATTGCCACAAACCACAGGTGCTGGTTTTCCTTTAACACAAAGGACACCAAAATAGGAAACACCATGGAGCCTGCTCCCATTACACCAAGTCCTGCCACATTGGTAAGAGATGCCAGGGCACCTCGCTTATTACTGTCCCGGGTTGACAGGGGTATCAGGGTAGAATTTGCCGTGTTGTATATAGGGTAAGCTACTGCATAGAAAAGATTATAGGCAATGGCTATCCATACCATCTTTGCCGCCCCTTCAAAAGGCACAATAAACATAAGCACGCTAGCCACAGACATGGTCAAGGCCGAAAGAAGTATCCAGGGTCTTGCCTTTCCTGCCAGACAGCGGGTCCGTTCAATCAGCTGTCCCACCACCAGATTAGCTATTACTATAAGCACAGTGGAAATCAGCTGCAGGCTAGTAAGAAATGCCAGGTTCATTTTAAGTACATCTGTAAAATAATTTTGCAATATACTTGTAAAAATGCCTGATGAAAGCAGAGCTCCAAATGGACCAAAGAAATAGCCAAAAAGCATCTCAGGCAGCTTGACATCATCGGGCTTTACCCTACTTTTAAATATACTTTTATCCCAAATAGTATTCGTATTGTTTTTCATATTTATCCTCATCTTATATAGCGCATTGTCTCTTATAGTGGCCGCTTGTCAAAAGCTCCTTGCTTTCATCTGGCATAATAAGCTGACAGCTGCTGCCTACAGGCACATCCACTTCTATAGTAAATATATCCCCCTCAATATGCCAATCAGAAGTAATCCTTCCGAAAGGACTCTCCAGGCTGCCCCTTGCACTAGTTAAATAAGCCTTGTCCACTAGAGGTGCTATCTTAAAGCTCCTGTAACCAGGCTCAGTCATCTCTATGCCGGCAATCCTGCGGTAGAAAAAGTCTCCCACAGCACCAGAGGCATAGTGATTGTAAGAAATCATGGAATCTGTGCCATCATCCCCTATGGGACATTCGCCATTTTCATCCAGACCATCCCAGCGTTCCCAGATGGTGGTTGCTCCCTGCTTTACCTCGTATAACCAGGATGGGCATTTTTCATTAAAAAGCATGCGGTAGGCCACATCTGCCCTGCCATTGTCAGCCAGGGCAAAAAGAATGTAAGGAGTGCCTGGAAAACCTGTGCCAATGCAGTAATCGTTCTTTTCCACCAGGTCTACCAGGTGCTTAAGAGCAGCCTCCTTTTCTTCTCCCTCAAACATGCCAAAATAAAGAGGCAATACATATCCTGTCTGGAAATCCCCTGACACATGGCCCTTGCCATCTGTCAGGTACTTTCGGTAAGCCCTGGCTGCACCTTTACTTACTTTTTCATAGCATTTTGCATCATCAGTCTTATCTAATATATCAGCCACCTGGCTAAGCAGCTGACTAGTGTGACAAAGGCTTGCTGTGGCAGTCCACTTGGCACGGCCCTGCCATTGACTCATTTGAGGCACGTCCGGTGCTATCCAGTCACCAAAATGCAATACCGATGGTGTATTCCACAGGTATCTGTGATCACCAAAGGAAAATAATGAAGCCCAGAAACGACATGCATTCACATACTTTTTCATCATGTCATAATTATCCTGCAATATGGACTCATCTCCATAGGCCTGGTACATAGCCCATGGCACAAGGACTGCTGCATCTCCCCAAAAATCCACCGCCATAGTGGGCATGGTTGCCGGGAAGCCATAGCCCTGGGCAGGTACTGTGTTTGGGATACCGCCTGTAGGCAGCTGCTCTGATCTCACATCCTTTAGCCACTTGTCTAAAAAGCGCTTCATATCAAAATTGAAGCAGGCAGTAGGAGAAAAAACCGCAATGTCTCCAGTCCAGCCCATGCGCTCATCTCGCTGCGGACAGTCTGTAGGAATATCCACAAAATTAGACTTGGCACCCCAGGAAATATTCTCCTGCAGCTTATTTAATCTGGCATCAGAGGATGTAAAGCTGCCAGTGACAGCCACATCAGAATAAAGGGCATAGGCAGATACTTCTATATCAGCCGCTTCTATGCCATCTATGCAGATATATCTAAAGCCCATATAGGTAAACTCAGGCATGTAGCTTTGTTTTCCATCCCTGCAAATATAGGTAATTGTAGCCTTGGCAGTGCGCAAAAAGTCAGTATTTAACCTACCGTCTGGATGAAGTATTTCAGCATGACGCACTGTAATTGTCTGGCCCCTTTTACCAGCAATATTAAGTGTCACCAGTCCTGCAAAGTTTTGGCCAAAATCATAGCGCAGGCCCTCTGATGTCTTGACACACTCTATGGGAATCAGCCTCTCATGGGCTTTTACCATGGCTCCACTTGTGGCATAGATATCAGGATGTACCTTAAGCTTTTCTATTGATGCCTTGTGAAAGGCCATATCCTTAAGGGAAATGGTGGCATCATAGGTCTCACCATCATAGAAATCTGCCATAAGATATGGGTCATCCATAGACACATCCCAATCATTCCCTGTGCCTATAATCTCATGTCTGCCATCTGCGTAATCTATATGCAGCTCCAAAAGTAGTGCCTGTCTGTCTGCCGTCACCCTGTTTTTTCTTGTAAAAACAAAGGAACCTACAGCCCAGCCTCCCGCCACAGTACAGATAAGCTCATTTTTTTCCTCAAGCATATGAGTCACATCATATACCTGGTACTGAAGCTGGCTCTTGTATGAGGTAAAACCAGGGGCAAAAAAATCCTCACCTATCTTTTGACCTGCCAACTGCAGCTTATATATACCCATGGCTGTAGAATATATCTTGGCTGCCTTAACCTGACCCTTAAGATCAAACTCTTTCTTAAAGGTCATAGGCTTAGGGGATACCTTTTTTTCTGTAAAACGATAATTCCCGTCTGTAATCCAATCTGCCATCCATGGAATATCCATACGACCTGTGTCAAAGATCAGGCTGGCTTCTGCTACCTCTCCTCCATCGTCCCTTACACTAAGTAAGGCTTCATAGCTAGTAAAAGCCTTTAGGGCGGGGCCATCATAAACTATAGCTATTTGATCTGTAATAGTCTTTTCCCAGCTGCCTATTTTAATAAGAGCCTCTTTTAGCAAGGTTCCCTGTCTGTCAGATTCCACAGAAAAAGAAAAGGTTGGATTAGCCTTGTCTGTAACTATATTTTTTTCAAGATCCTCACAAGTAAATTTTCTTATCTTTAACATTTTTTATTCTTTCAATAATCCTAACTAAGCCTCTACTGGAATTGTCAGCTTATAGCTCTTAGTTTCGTCAGTCACTGTAACTTCAACTGGTCCCCTCTCCCCTGCTCTAACAATTGCCTGAGCCCTTCCATAATAAGTAAAGGTAGTGCTTTTTTGATATCCATCTGGATTGTAAGCACAGGCATTAGCTAGGCCCATAAGCTGGCCATTTAATACAGTCACACTAATCTTATGCTTTTCCATAGGCTTTACTATTCCATTTGCATCGGTGTAGGTCAAATTGATATAGCCCAAACCATTAGGCTTTAGCCTGCCTTCCTCCAGCTCCATGGTCAAGCTTGTTTCATCCATGGCCGTAGTCAAGACATCCTTTCCTATTACACTATGGGACTCATCGTAGGCATTAACCTCTAGTCTACCAGGCTCATAAGGCAGCTTAAAGCTGGTATTGCAGGTGTTTTTCAGCCTCTTAAACCCTAAGCTTTTGCCATTTAAAAATAGCTCCACTGCATAGGCCCTGGCATATACCTCCACAAAAGCCTGACTGCCCTGGCAGCCTGGATAAGTCCAGCTTCTCATGGCGTCTGTCATCTTCCAGGCAGATGGGGAATGCTTGCCTTTTTCATATACAGGCTTAACAGCCAGATATGGACCTGCTTCCTTTTCCAGGACAACCCTGGTGTACAAGGCCTCACCGGAACCATGCCCCAATATATTAAGACGGCCAGAGCCGGCTGTCAGCCAGCCAGCTGTATCGGCATCCTTTGGAGCATAATCCTCATACTCCCAGGCTCCGATACCAGCCTCTCCTATGTAGTCCATACCTGCCCAGACAAAATCGCCTACTATGCGCTTTTCTTTTTTTGCCAGCTCCATAAAGCTATAGGCATCCTTACAAAAGGTCTCTGAGCCTAAAATTAGTCGATCAGGATATTTTTTCAAATCATGCTTGTAGCGGAATATTCCATAATTATATCCAGCCACATCCATGGCCGCATATGCATCCCTGGTCTTCACATCACACATGTGTAGGGTGGCGCCAAGCTTCATGGTTTTGTCCCCCAGAAGACCTGCCAAAGTATTATAAAATTCACTTCCCACAGTCTTCTGCTTTTTAGGCTTGTCGGAAATCTCCTTGGCAGCTTCCTTCTTTGCCTTGTCATCACTGTATACCCCAAGGCCACAGGAATATAAGAAATTGAAAAATATATTTATTCCGCAGGTAACAGGACGGGTAGCATCCAGACTGTGCAGGTATTTTGTCATCTGGCCTGTCAGCTCTATGCCTTCCTTTTGTCCGGTCTCAGCCACCTCATTGCCAGTAGAATAAAGAATTACACTAGGGTGGTTATAGTCCTTTTCCACCATATCCTTTAAATCTTCCTTCCACCAATCTCTCATATAGATGGCGTAATCAAACTCGTTCTTGTGGATATACCACATATCCACGTACTCATCCATCACCAGCATGCCCAGTCTGTCGCAGGCATCAAGCAAAGCCTTAGAGCATGGATTGTGGGCGCACCGCACTGCATTATAGCCAGTCTCCTTTAAAAGGCGAATCTTGCGCTCCTCAGCCTCTGGGAAGGCACATGCCCCTAAAGGGCCATTGTCATGGTGTATGCATGCTCCCTTTAGTATTACATGGTCTCCATTTATAGCTATACCATTATTAGGATTCCAGGTAAGAGTCCTTATGCCAAAATGCTGGCTTACCACATCGTCTCCCACACTAACTGTGCAGGTATAAAGATAGGGATTATCTACTGACCAAGGATTAGGATTTTTTATTTTAATCAGGTTTTTATTTCCTACCGTAATATCACCTGAGAAAACAAGAGCCCCTGCCTCATCACTTATATCCACACCAGCTATATCAGAGCCATGGCATGCCAGCTCTACTTCTATCTCAGCTGAATCCTCATTAATAGAGGCTGTGCTAATTTTAATTCCATTGATATTTATATATTTTTCAGCCCCCTCGTAAAGCCATACCGGGCGATATATGCCAGAGCCTGTATACCAGCGGCTGTTAGGCTGGTCTGAATTAATGGCAATAACCTTTATTATGTTTTCCTGGCCATATTTCAGATAGTCTGTAATATCTGCATAAAAGACTGTGTACCCATAAGGTCTCTCTGCCACCTTGACATCGTTTACATATACAGAGGCATTGTGATAGACTCCCTCAAACTCCAAGACTCTTTTAATTTTTTCAGTGCCTGCTGGAGCAAAATAGGTCTTTTCATAGACATAATCATGGCCCTCAAACCAGCCAATATTATGTCTTCCAGCGCTTTTATTAGAGCGAGGCTCTGTAATCATAGCGTCATGAGGAAGAGAGACAAGCTGTCCTTTTCCCCCTTCCTCAGTACGCTTATAATACCAATCCCTGTTAAAATCTATCTTTCTCATTTTCAACTCCTATTAGAATACTCCCGGAGCAATAACTCCGGGAGATTAAATAATTAACTTGTCCTTTACTAATGTATCGTTTCATAAATAACTGGCCGAATCATGCAAAATGAATAGGCTAGTTATTTTGTAAAGGATGCACTAGCCCTCTACAACCTCAAGCTTTGGAGCTGTTTCCTTTTTTGTAGAAAAGAAAGCAGCAACAATAGCAAGGATAGCTGTAAGACCAAGAAAGACCATATTTGCAATAGTTCCATGGGTAGATGCCATATTCTCAGCTGTCTGTACTTCGTGAAGCACCTCTTCATTTGAGAAATAGATAAAGGCAAAGCCCTCTACTCTGGCTGAAAGAAGCTGCATCAAGGCTACAATAAAAATAACTGGAGCAATGATTCTAAGGGCATCATTTATTAGTGTAAGAACAAGTCCGGCAATTCCCTTGGCAGGAAGCTGCGCTAAAGCAAGAATTACAAGAAGAATCACTATTCCTACAAGGTTGCAGGTGAGAGCACCTGCAACTGTCGCGTTCTGGAAGTATCCAGCAGCATTAATATTTACATTGTATAGGATTACTGAAACAATGCTTAAGATAAAGGCCAGGAAGGTAATATATGTTCCGGCTGTCTGTTTTTTCAAAAATTCCATTACTTTGCCTCCTTCTTTTTCTCAGGCATCAGTGAAAATGCAAGCCATGCAAGTACAAATACTATAGTAAGAATCATGCTGGCCATACGGATTGCAGCAAGGGCATTATCCCACCAGGTAGCTACCTGCTCTGTTGATACGTTAAGTACTGCAGAGTTGGCAAATGTGTAAAGCTGATATTTCAAATTCTGGCGAGCCTGCTCTACTAAGGCAGAATCATTTTCTACAGAGGCCTGTGAAATATAAGCCCATGTAGCATCTACCTTGCCTTCTCCCAAGTTGATATGACTATCGTCACCACCAAAGTCTGCTACCTGGGTTACTGTAGCCATAATCATAGACTCAGGATTGAAGTAATATGAATTATTCATCATATCTGTAGAGATAATACCTGTGTATCCCCACTCATCACGAAGAATTGTCTTAAGCACTGGTGCGTAATGTGACATGTTGTTTGCACCAAGTCTGTTGAAGGCCACCATAACAGCCATAGCCTGGGCATCCTCCAAGGCTCCCTGGAAGCATCGAAGGTCTGTCTCGCGAATCTTCTGCTCATTCATATAAGCAGCTATACCATTACGATTGTGCTCCTGGTCATTGAAGCCTATGTGCTTGGCACCATTGATGATACCCTTTTCATTACATCCTGAGATAATGCCGTAACCAATTCTGTTGGTAAGCATGGCATCCTCTGAAATGTACTCGTAATTACGTCCATTATATGGAGTTCTGCGCTGAGTAAGACCAGTGCCCCACAAATCATATCTGCCAATCCAAAGACCAGAATTACCTTCTACAAGGCCCCATTCGTAAGCTAAATCTGGGTTAAAGGATGAACCAAGCAAGGTCTGTGAGTTGACATTGAAGTGATAGGTCTTGCCTGTCTCTTCATCTGTGTAAGCAGTTGTAAATCCATTTACACCTTCGTTCTGAAGAACGATAGGATTTTCTACATTGGTAAGAACGTCTGACTGGCTGCCACCATGGATAACAGCGCCAACTGCCTCATCAATTGTTATCTGAGCCACAAGTGTATTCCAATAGTCGTCCTCTATATTTTCCAGCTGCTCATAGCCTATGTCAGTAGTTGAAAAGCGAAGTCCTGTGTCTTCTCCCTCTGCTGCTGGAGAATCAGTAGCTATTGTATATGTCTCGCCCTTGAGAGCAGCAATCCACTCATCCTTCTTAGGACTGTCTGCAATCTTTACCTCTGCATCAGTGTTGTAGTTGATAGGATAAGTGCCCTCCCAATCCTGACGTGTAAGATATGTAACTGTATCCTCACCAGTCCAATAGTTAAGGTCAGCATCGTCAGCTACATTAGTTACCTCTGTGTTATTAGAAAGTGCAAAGGTAGTAGTATCAAGTGAAGTATTACCATTCCATACTGTAGCTGTTCCTCTTGCCTCAGCATCCATACCGTCTGCTGTAGTCTTGCCCATAGCAGCAAGTACATTGTTGACAGCTTCATGAGAACCAGCTGCAGCTGTGAAATAATAATCACCCTCGTCAAGGATATAGGTCTTGGCATTAGTGTAGTCATAGCTTGCAAGATACTTGGTAGGAACAGTAATTGTAACCTCCTCAGTAGCTCCTGCAGCTACATCAACCTTTGCTGAGTTAAGGAACATTATTGCTGCTTTTTCTACATTATTTTCCTTGTCGTAGTCAGTGTAAGGCTGCTGTACATATAGCTGGGCCAAAAATCTTCCATCCTGGTCACTGTTATTGGTTACTGCCACAACAGCAGTGATGTTGCCGTCCTCTGTCTTGTCTACATCCACGCTCTTTACTTCCTGGCTGTAATCAAGGTAAGAAAGTCCATGACCAAATGAATAGATAACCTCGCTGTCATAATCCCAGGCAGAGCCCTGTGTTGCACCACTTGCTGATGCTGCCCCTGATTCTGGATTTGCGATAGAGTCAAAGTATCTTGTCTCAAAATACTTGTAGCCTACATAGATGCCCTCTGCCTCTACGATATACTGACCAGAGTTGTATGTGGCACTTCCACCACCAAAGGAACCACTTGGTTCAATCCCGATGTCAGTATTTGGATATCTGCTGTCATAACCATTCTCGGCACTTGCCGCAACTATCTCAGCATCAGCATAGTAGTCGCCGCCAAAATTTTGTACAGCAGGAATAGAATTATTGTCTACAACATAGGTGTCTGTAAGGGCACCAGTTGCATTAACCTGACCAGTCAATACATTGACAATACCTGTGCACTGGTAATCGTTGATACAGCCGATATAAGCAATACCATCTACCTTGTGGGCGCCGCCCTCTGCTATATCAGCAATACCCATGGTATTACCTGTATTGAGAAGAACGATAACCTTTGAACAGGTTTCCTTTGCTGCATCTACAACAGCAAGCTCTTCATCTGAAAGAGCTAAAGGATCCTTGCCAGTAGCATTGCCCTCTGAGTCAAGGGCTGAGCCAGGAGCGTAAGTATTTGACTCACCGCCTGCTCTTGCAAATACACAAATACCAGTTGTGTTATCCTTGTCTATAGCTGACTTCCAATCACTTGAAGCCCCATAGTCTTCAAACCTATCTGGAGTAATTTCATTTATCTGGAAATCTGCCATATCACCTACTTCTGTAGTGTAGATATTGTCATAACCAGTAGAAATTGTAACCTCTCCTGTCCACTGATTGGTATTCTCCACATCATGTGGGTTGAGCAAATTATTTACATAAAAGTCTTCAAGAGAGCTGTTGACATCAACCCCAGCATCCTTAAATGCAGTAAGCAAATCGACTGCATCATCATTGCCAGCCTTCAAATCTCCTGAGTTGTATGGATAAGGTGCATAAGCAGCCAGACCAAAAAGAGCCACACTGTTTGTTGCAATAGGAAATACATCATTATCATTTTTCATGATAACTGTACCTTCCTCACCCTCACGGATAGCTATGTCCTTGGCTGCTGCTGCCATGTCCTCGATAGTGTCATAATCGCTGACAAATCTGGCAGAATCTGCATCTGTAGATGTTACATAGCTTGAAGTTCCCAGGAAATCATCCAAATTCTTGCGATATGAATCCGCAATGGATGTACCAAGAACTGAAATCGCCAGAACAGATGCTGTAACGGATGAAAATCCACGCATAAGGTTTGACATTTTCTTTGTCTTCATGTTGTTCCTCCCAATTTAAGTAAATTACTTTTGATGGTCTTATCCTAGCACCCCTTTACCCATCTTTTACATTTTCATCGTCAACTGCACTTATTTTTGCGTAATCTGTCAAAAACAAAAGCCTCTCGCTTACTGTATTTGTGCATAATATACAATTTTTATGTTATATTTTTGTCAATAATTCCTTACAACAAGTTTTTTGGCCCCCAGGCTCTGATTGCACATGGCAAAAGCCGGGCAGTCACAGACTTACAAAGGCATCTAAAACTAAAAAAGCCCTATCACAGGTATTACTACCAGTGACGGGGCACATATTACATAGCTGCATCAATATGCTGACAAGACTCATACCAGTTGTGAAGGAGCCAATTAAAGGTGTTGCTTTCCAAAAAAGCAGACTCAGAAATATGGGTTCTTAATACTAATTCATTTGACTCATTTATATAGGCTGTGCCTTCTTTTATAACTTTATTGAGGCTGCTGCACAGTCTTAGGGCCTCATCTCCACTTTTTTCACACAAAAAGGATGTATTGATTTCATATCTAAAATAGCCAATATCAATGTCATCTGCCAGAGGACATATATCCATCATATATTCCCCGGCAGGTCCCTTTATAATGGCCATAAGCTTAGGCTGCATATTCTGATCCAGGGCCAGATAATTTTCAACCTCCTCATCAGTAAACATATCAGCCGCTGCATAGACCTTTGATAAAAGCAGAGGTGCCTTAACATCTGTCATGTCCTCTCTTACCGATAGTTCAGCATCTATCTCCAGGTCAGTTAATTCATCCTTTTCAGATGCCTGCCATGCATATACCTGTCTTAGAGTCTCCTGACCCCTGCCAAATATTCTTGCCTCATATATAGAGTCAATTACATAAAGCTCCTCATCTGCATTTTTTCTATCAGCCCGCTGGCACAAAGCCCTAAAAGCTTCCTGGCCAGCTTCATCATTTTTACATACCAGCTGCTCTACAAACAGGGCTCCTCTATAACGGCTTGCAAAAATACAAGCCTCTGCTCTGCCATCCCTTAGGGCAACAAGCATGGTCTCAGAAGATATGCTTCCCGCAAACTGAGGAATGTTTTTCCCCGAGGACTTAAGAAGCTGTATAAAGGAGGCTTTCTCCTGAGTAGATAAGGCACTTATTGTTTTAATATTAAAATCATCTCTTGGAGCTGTTTCAACAGCCAGCCCCCTCAGCTTCCATAGCTTGGAATCCATTGTCTTTACATAATCACTTCTGATAAGAGCTGCTTTGCATTTTGGGGCTAGCTCATCAAGAAATTCAATTTCAGACATATTGATATCTCTCTCCAGGCAAAAGGACTGCAGCTTGCGCAAAATCCTCTCTAAAGAATACCCCTCTGCCATATCCTGCTCTTGTCCTAGTGAAATGATTTCCAAATGGTCTTCCTCAATATAGCATGCCGCCCAGGCAGCTACTTTAGCCTGCTCATCATCTAGTAAAAGATATGCAAATGCAATGCCCCCTTCCAAAGCCTCCTTAACCCAGGCAGGGGCAGACCACATGTAATCTTCTATTCGCTCTTTGTTCCATCTAATTATTTTCATTTTTCCTATTTCTCTTTTCTTTGGGAAGCTATTTCATAGTACTCCACATAGTTTACCACGGCATCCCTCAGTTCCATGTACAAAATGCCTTCATCCTTCTTGGATGTTTTATGCCGCTTGATATTGTTATGCTCGTCCACCTTATAGCCTATACCATTCTCAGCCCATGGATTAAATAATACCAGATATCTGCGCACTCTCCCAGCAACCTTAATTTTCTCTGTTCGAAGCACTGTATATGCATGACCTCCCTGCACTCCTGAAAATTCTGTAACGTCGTTTTTTCCAAACTTAATATAGCCCAATTTATTTGTGCCAATGGACACGAATTCATGATTATCTAGTGCTTTTGTGATTGTGTTATAGGCAGACAGCTCTAATTGGGAATAAAACTCTACAGTTTCGTCAGCAGGAGCTACTTTTTGATCAATACCCTCACATAGGGCATCTACTACCTGCCTTAAATCTGTCTTATTTAACTTAGAAGCGAAATACATTTTCATTGCTCCACTAGCTTGCAATTCTTTTTCCTTGTGATCTTCTGCTCTATTCTTTATGATCTGGCTATATTTTTGCAAACTCTCCTTAAGCTTTTCTGGATTTTTTATAGAACTAAAGCTTACCCCCTCTTCAGCTGCTACTTCTGCCAACACCATAAGGTATTTTTCTAAGACAATTCTATTCATTGGCTTGTTTACTTGATTATAAAGAACTTTCTTTATAGGAATAGCATTCAGTAATTTGGCTGCCTCTACGCCGTATTGAACTGTTTTTTTATTATCCAAAATGTTATAGCCTGCTGTTTCAGCAGAACCCATAAAATGGCCCACAAAGTGACGCATTTTTCCGGCCTCTATTGCACTGTAGCCAATAGGACTCTTTCTTCCTTTTATGGAATTTTTATTGATATGAAGTCCAGAAACAGCATATGCCTTCTCTATCATTTGCACCCATAAACAGCCTCTGGAATTTTCATCCTTCCCGGTCAATATATTCTTAGGCACAGTCTTTTTCACAGTAACATACAAAGGCTCATCAGTTCCATCCTCTTTCATATTCCTGAAAAAACGCACGGTTACCGTTCCATCTCCATTGTCTCTCATATTCTGACGGATCAATTCTGGTGAAACGGATACAATAGCTCCAAGCCCTGCCAGCAGGTAACAATCTCCTAACTCTCCCTGTTTCAAGTCCTTGATACATGGCCCATGCAAAAACAGAGGACGGTCCTTTCTATCATCCCATACATTAATACCTGTTAATTTGCTCTTTTGGATATCCCGATCCCGACATCTTATCTGCTCACAATGTTCAGGCACCTTGAGACTTCCATTAGAATCTCCCACAAGAAGACTTTGAAGCATCATAATATAACTTTTGGCCTGTCCTGTCGATTTTACGCTGGCTTCCTGCATTTTTTCCATCAATGTATTGTATACTTTTTCCTCTTTTTTTGAATGCTTCTGTCTTCCCTCTTGAATCTTCTGAAACATTCCTATATATCTGTATAAGTCATCTTCAAACTCTGTCAGACAAGCCCTCTCCTCCAGGTCTTTTATCTGCTCCAGCATTTTTTCGTAAATCTGGTAAATTCTTAGCTTTTCATAAAAACGATTTTTAGTTCCAATTAAATCCTGAAACTCAGCCCTGACCTCATTTGCTTCTCTTACCATCCCCTGTTCAGCCACAGGCTTGTTTCTAGTAATCTGCTTGGCAATCTCCATGTTCTTGTCAGTTTCAAGCTCTATAGCAGCCTCTACCTGTCTGAGCCTTAATTCTACTTCCGAATAATCATCTGTATTCTTCTGCTCCTTTAGTTGTAAAAGCCTTAAATATCCTCCTGCCAGATATTTTCTTCTTCCACTGATATTTTCCGGCTTCTCAGAATATAATTTTAAGCTGTCACATAAAATATCCACTCCGTCTGCTAAAAAGCACTCCCTAACATGCCAGATATAATCCTCCAGGAAAGCCGTTTTTTCCTGAAAGGCTGCAGCTTTTTCCTGAGGTACCTTTTCTGAAATATGCTTCATCTGAAGGGCTCTTTGTATCCTACGGACTTTACCCAAGCATTCTTCTATATTGCCCGTTATATATTGATACTCTAGCTTAGAGCTGTCAGGATACTCTTCTTGCAAAAAAGAATCTATAAAGCTAATCTCTGCCTCTTCCCTTGCCTCAGCACTTTGGTCTCTATCACCCGCTTCATCCGCTTCTTTTTGCTCCTGGAGCTTTTTATTGGCATCGATCAGCTTTAGCAGTCTGTCATAGCTTCTGTGAATCTCCTCAAGTCTTACGCCCTTCTTTTGCACAAGCTCTTGCTGAGAAAAATAATCCGCCTCTTCCTTTTCATCAAGGAGACCCTTGCTGGCATATAATTCAAGGAGCTTTTTTCTGCTGGAAATATCTCTTTTTAAGCTAATCTCCTCTAGCTTTAATATGGCCGGTCCATTTTCTGAAGTCATGGACAGACGCTGCCTCTGTTCTTTAAACTGCAGCTCATTATTTTCAATTAATAGCTTCTGCCTCTCTATTTGAAAAGCAATCATCTCATCGGAATCAATGTCCACAAGAAGCATTTTTTTCCTAAGCTTACCAAGCTTCTTTTTATTTTTCTCAATTCTTTGAGATAATGCATTTGCCTCTTTTTGCTTAGTCTTCTGCTCCTTGTTCAGCTGTGGGACGGGGATATCTGAATACTTAAAAAGCTCCTCCTGTTCTACCTGAATATAAGGATTATTTTCATTTTCCCGCTTTTTATGTAGCTCTTCCTGTGGCATAAGTTTTCCTCTCTATACAGAACCAACTTTATCTTCTTAATTGATTTTTATTCTATCACATATATGCTGATACAACCTAGTCTTAAATCATCTTTAGGGTCACATCTTGTATCCACACATTCAAAAAGTTCTGTCAGTCCACGTTCCAGCTTGTCTGTAAGTTCCAGTACTTTTTGTTTTTCTATATGATTATCTGCCATAGATTACCTCCATTTTTGCATGACAAAAGGCAGTCCACTATGGACTCCCCTAATAAAAAAAGCAGCAAATCATTTACTGATCTACTGCTTGATTTCTGCAATATTTACTTGTTACTTATGCCGTTTATTACTGAATAATTATTTTTAAAGCAATTTCAAAAGTTGCACAAGCTCATGTGATTCTGCACCGTTTGATACCGTCTGCCTGGTATCAAACCGTTTAAAACCATAATTTTCATAAAAGGAAAGCAATTTTTCTTTATTCTCTGCTTCCACAAATGCTACCATACCACCAACCTGATACTGTAAAATCTGTGTTTGTCTGATTGCTGCTTCGAGCAACTCCTGTCCTGTTATTCTTCCTTTTGCCTTATCATTAAAATTCTTTCCGAGCTGAGCAATCAGATAAGCTGCTAAATTATAAGTCTGCTCGCTCTTATCTATTTCGCTAAACCTTGCGAGCTTTCTTTTGGCTGTATTACTAAAAGGCTCTGCCTTTACAACAAGTGGCTTTATTGTAATGGAAAAATACCCCAGCAATTCTGCATCCTCTAATGACAACACTAAATATGTAACTGCCTGATGTTTCTTTGCAAAATCAATTGCCTGTTGCTTTAAAAAACGCTCAACATCCGGATTCAACGGACATGAAAACTCGGAAAGGAGCTGTACTAATTTGTCCTCTCCGAGCCGCTTGTCCTCACTTGCTAAATACTCACGAATGTTCAGCACAATAAAATTATTTGCTGACTGCATCCGTTTTCTTCCTTTTCTCCATGAATTTTATAATATCATCTGCTCCCTGTAAGTAGGTAACATTGATTGGTACACGAGGTGTTCTGTCGTTGGCAGATGCTTCAATCGCATCGGCAAACATCTCCACCTGTTTCTGACCAGATATGATAAAATTCTTCGTGATACTAGAAGTTGCCATATAAACACCTCCTTTATTAGTATGGCTGTT
>CAVJHG010000021.1:0-39323 GCA_963649335.1 bacterium | reverse complement strand
CGATTGTTTTATGGTGCCCATTTTCTTAGCGCTATGTGCTTAGTGGAACTTATGCAGAGAGACCCTGGCACATAGCGGGCTGTGCAGATCCCCTTGGATGCAAGATATTATCCCAGGGGGCGGGCCCTAGCAAAAGCTCATGCAGTTAAATATGCATTTTATTGACAGGGAAAGCAAAATAGGATATATAAAAAAAGTTCCTTGTGCCAATTCGAATGCATAATTGAGGTGAAAAATATGATGATTAATAAAAGGCTTATAGGCCTTGTACCAGACAGCAAAAAATACATCGCAGCAAATGTGGCCTGCCAATGGATATCCCTGATTGCAAACATCACCATGATGGCATCCATCACTAGGCTTTTGGCTAAATTATATGAGAAAAAGGCTGATTCTTTTGATATTGCAGCGACTGCTCTTTTGGCAATTGCAGCCATAATTGTGCGATTTATTTGCACCAGTGTCAGCAGCAAAATGAGCTATCTTTCTTCCAAGGCAGTTAAACAAACTTTGCGAGAACAAATTTTCAATAAGCTGCTTCAACTGGGCTCTTCCTACAAGGAGCAGGTAAAAACCTCAGAGATAGTCCAGGTTGCAGTAGAGGGTGTAGACCAGCTGGAAACTTATTTTGGGGCCTACCTGCCACAATTTTTCTACGCTATGCTGGCACCATTGACACTTTTTGTAGTGCTTTGCTTTGTCAATGTGCCTTCCGCTGTGGTCTTACTAATATGCGTGCCTCTGATTCCAGTAGCGATTGTTGTGGTGCAAAAATGGGCCAAAAAGCTTCTGGGCAAATACTGGGGACAATATACTGCCCTGGGAGATACCTTCCTTGAAAATCTACAGGGGCTTACTACATTAAAAATATACCAGGCAGATGAGTTCAAGCAGGAAGAGATGAATGAGGAGTCTGAAAATTTCCGCAAAATCACCATGAAGGTACTAACCATGCAGCTCAATTCCATTACTATTATGGACCTTATTGCCTATGGTGGTGCGGCTCTTGGAGTAATTATGGCTACCATCTCCTTCTCTGCTGGAAAAGTCTCATTGGCTGGGGCTTTACTTATTATTTTACTTGCTGCAGACTTTTTTATTCCTATGCGACTTTTGGGCTCATATTTTCACATTGCCATGAATGGAATGGCTGCAAGTGACAAAATCTTTCGCCTTCTTGACTTAAGCGAGCCACAGGCCCAAGGCATCGATATAGCTAGTGACACAAATATAAAATGCAATAATTTACATTTTTCCTACGAAGAAAATAGAGAAATTCTCCATGGCCTAAATGTCACCTTCCCAGCTGGTTCCTTTAGTGCCATAGTAGGTGAATCAGGCTGCGGCAAGTCCACCCTGTCATCTCTTCTTATGGGAAAAAGCAAAAATTATAGCGGTTCCATAAAAATAGGCTCCACAGAACTAAGAGACATTAACGAAGCCAGCCTTATGAAAAATATTACATACATCGGTCACCAAAGCTACCTATTCAAGGGCAGCGTAAGGGACAATCTTCTCATGGGATGTCCTGATGCCACCGATGAAATGCTGTGGAATGTACTAAAAAAAGTTAATCTGGAAGGATTTTTAAAAAATGAAGCCGGCCTTGATACCCAGCTTTTAGAAAAAGCCTCCAACCTCTCAGGCGGACAATGTCAGCGCCTGGCCCTGGCAAGAGCCCTCTTGCATGACAGCCCGATCTATATTTTCGACGAGGCTACTTCCAACATCGATGTGGAAAGTGAAAATGACATTATGGACCAAATTCATGTCCTGGCTCAAAGCAAAACTGTCATTTTAATCTCCCACCGCCTGGCCAATGTAGTGGATGCAGATACTATCTATGTTATGGAAAATGGAAATATAAAAGAAAATGGCAAGCATGAGCAATTGCTGACACAAGGCGGTGTCTATGCAAGGCTGTGGAGCACCCAGGAAAAATTAGAAAATTATGGAAAGGAGGACCTTCTATAATGAAAAAGCGCTCTGGATTTCAAGTTATGATGAGCCTCATTGGTCTTGTAAAGCCTTTGACTGGATTTATGATTATAGCAATAGTTATGGGGGTTATTGGCAACCTGTGTGCTAGCTTCATTACCATTCTAGGTGGCATGGCAATAGCTAATGTCATGGGCTTATATACAGGTTTTTCCCTTAAAATTATTTTTATCAGCCTTCTTCTTTTTGCCTTGATCAGAGGCATTCTGCGCTACGCTGAGCAAGCCTGCAATCACTTTATTGCTTTTAAGCTGCTGGCCTTGATACGTTCAAAGGTATTTATGGCACTTAGAAAACTGTGCCCAGCCAAACTGGAGGGTAAAGACAAAGGAGATCTTATTTCCATAATCACATCAGATATAGAGCTTTTGGAAGTATTCTATGCCCACACCATTTCACCAATTGCCATTGCATGTATTTTTTCTGCAATTATGTGCTTTTTTATTGGTAGCTTCGCACCACTTTTAGGAGTGATTGCTCTTATAGCTTATATTGTTGTTGGCCTGATTATCCCTCTTGTTACATCTAAATTAAATGGGGACAAGGGCTTGCGTTTTAGAAGCCAGTCAGGTCAGCTGTCAGCCTTTGTCTTAGACAGCCTTAGAGGCCTTAGCGAAATCATTCAATACAATCAAGGGCAAAACCGCCTTGCTTCCATGAATGAGCAAACAGCCTCCCTGGCAAAAGAAGAAGAAAAGATGAAAAAAATAGCCGGTAGAAACCAGGCTGTTACAAATACTGTAATCCTGTTTTTTGATCTTCTCATGCTTCTTGTGGCAGCTGTTTTTTATCAAAATGGTCAAGTGGATTTTGCAGGGCTTTTAATACCTGTCATCTCACTGATGAGCTCCTTTGGTCCTCTTGTCGCCTTGGCAAATCTGGGCAGCACCTTAACCAATACCTTTGCCGCCGGCAACCGTGTTCTCAATATTTTAGAGGAAAGCCCTGTTGTTGAGGAAATTACTGGAAAGGAAAATATAACATTTACCGGTGCATCTGCTGAAAATGTCAGCTTTTCATATAATGACGAAGTTATACTCGACAATATTTCCCTGGACATTGCACCAGGCACTAGCATCGGCATTGTAGGAAAAAGCGGCAGCGGCAAATCCACTTTCCTTAAGCTTTTGATGCGATTTTGGGATGTAAATAATGGCAAAATCTCCCTGTCAGGTACTGATATCAGGGAGATTAACACCAGTAATCTACGCCATATGGAGAGCTTCATGACTCAGGAAACCCAGCTCTTTCACGACAGTATCAAAAACAACCTGCGTATAGCCAAGCTTGATGCTACTGACGATGAAATAATGGAAGCCTGTCGCAAGGCCTCTATCCACGATTTTATTATTAACCTCCCTAATGGCTACGACACTACAGTTGCAGAATTAGGCGACAGCCTTTCTGGTGGTGAAAGGCAGCGCCTTGGACTTGCAAGAGCATTTTTACATAACTCAGACCTGTTGCTTCTTGACGAACCTACCAGCAATTTGGACAGTCTCAACGAAGCTGTCATCCTCAAATCCTTAAAGGAAGCAAAGGAAAATCGCACCTTAGTACTGGTATCCCACCGTCTTTCCACCATGTGCATTGCTGACAAGGTCTATTCAGTTGAAGGCGGACGGATGAGCTAAAAAACCCCTGCCGAAAGGATTTTTATGAATAAAAATATAGAAGAAAAACGTGAAAAAGAAAAAGAAACTGTCTCTCTCATGATAGGACTCTACTGCAGGAAAAAGCATGGCAGTAAAAAAGGACTCTGCCCTGAATGCAAAGCCCTTGATAATTACGCCAGAGCCCGCAGTGACAACTGCCCCTTCATGGAGACTAAGACCTTTTGCTCCAACTGCAAGGTCCACTGCTACAAGCCTGAAATGCGCCAGCAAATACGGCAGGTCATGCGGTTTTCCGGCCCCCGCATGCTATTCTACCACCCTGCCAGCGCTATCTCCCACCTTATCCACCGCATCAGAGGTTAAAGTGAATGTAGTTTTATCGTTTTAGCTATGCATTAATAAGGCATCCACACCCGCATCTGGGTCAGTCCTCTGTTGCCCCACATGTAATAAGGGATTGCAGTCAGCTGGACTTTCTCCCACTCCGGTGCCTGATCTGTATAGAGAAGCCCCTGCTTTGTAGATACCCTTGCCCTGCTTCCTGTCAGCTTAAGGCTATAACCTGGCTTTAAGCTATCCCTTGTAACAGTAGAATTACCAGCAATGACAATAGAATCCATAGTGTCGTACAAAGATGTTAATTCTATCTTTGAGTCTCTATCTATTCTAAGAGACTGAATGCTATCTCCATTGTCCACTCCCTCGAAGCAATATACTATAGGGCCTCTTTTTATTGCACACTTAAGGCCATCTGCTACTACCCTATTGTCAGCATAGAGATACCTTACCTCCAGGTCAAAGCTTATTGCAATATCTTCCTCTGCCGCAAAATTATTAAAATATAAATATCCATCTTCAAGTAGAGTATCTGCCGTCACATCAGCTCCACCTCTTATAACCTTGTATTTTTTTACAAAGCCAGGTAAATGAATAGCAAGCTCCATATCATCTGTTTTTCTGATAATGTGGTACTCCACCTTACCTTCCCATGGGTACTTGCTCTTTACAGATATGTCACAAGCATCAAAGGATACCTCCTGGCCTATAAGAAAATGAGAATACACCTTATCCCCATCCACAGACCAGGCATACTTGCCAAGGGATGTAATCATGCGCACCAGGTTTGGCGGACAGCAGGCGCAGGCATACCACTTTGGTCTTTCAGGCACCACATGCTTATGGCCAAAGACCTGACCGGATATGCCTGGATTAACCTCCAGTGGATTGACATAAAAGAACCTGGTGCCATCATACTGCATGCCGGAAATAGTAGAATTATATATAAGAAGGTCCATTATATCGGCATATTTACCTGAAGGCTTCTTACCAGCGTCCAGCATTTTTTTTGTAAAAAACATCATGCCAATCTGAGCACAGGTTTCATTGTAGGCCACATCATTTGGCAAGTAGTAGCCGCTGGCAAAGGACTCTAAGCTGCCATCAGAACCAATGCCACCAGTGACAAACATTTTCTCCTGAGTGATGTTGTCCCACAGCCTATGACAAGCTTCTAAAAGCTCTTTATCCTCTGTTGCTGCAGCCACATCAGCCATGGCCTCGTACATATACACCGCTCTCACAGCATGGCCTACCGCTTCCTTTTGGTCTCGCACTGGTGCGAAGGACTGGTTGTAATCGTGATTATCTGGATCCATGCCAAATACATCAAAATCCCGAGCCTCCTTTTCTTTGGCAAAAAAGTCAATATCTTCCCCTCGGGCATTAAGAAAGTGGGCTGCCAGCTTAAGATAGGTCTCTTTGCCTGTAGCCTTATAAAGCTTTACAGCTGCCAGCTCTATCTCCTGATGACCTGGATAACCTGCCTTGCCACCTATGCGAAAAACCTCATCAATATGATCAGCCAGCCTCATACATACCTTAAGAAGCTTATCTTTTCCGGTAGCCTCATAGTAAGCTACCCCCGCCTCAATCATGTGACCTGCACAGTATAGCTCATGCCCCTCCAAGAGATTAGTCCATTTCTTATCAGGCTCCTTGATAATAAAATATGTATCCAGATAACCATCTGGCTGCTGAGCCTTCTCTATCACATCAATAATAGCATCCATTCGCTCTTCTAAGTCTGCATTAGGCCTTATTATCAAGGAATAGCTAGCTCCCTCTAACCACTTGGCCACATCACTATCCTGAAATACCATGCCGTAAAACTCGCCTGTCTTAAGGCCTGCAGCTATTTCAAAATTCTCAATGGCGTGGGATTTTTCTGCATCCTCTATGGCATCCCTAAGTATTTTTTCCTGATAGGGTATAACCATATCTATAACCTTATTCTGAAATGGAGTCCAAAAGTCATCCTTTATTTTTATATTTTTCAAATCAATTTCTTTTAACATATACACCTCTACTAAAAAAGGGAGACGGACCAATCCGCCTCCCAGTTTAATCTAGAATCAACTTGTCACTATACCTGCCGCCGCGGTATTAAATACACTGACCTATATTTATTTTTTTATGCGAATGCTTACTACTGAGCAGGCTGGAAGCTTAACCTTTAAGCCCTCTGCAGTCTTCTCATAAGCTGTAAATGCTTCTTCCTTAACTACCTCTGGAGCCTCAAAGGTGTTGTGGGCTGCCATAGCACCTGTTATATAAGAAGCCTCACATACATTGTATGCTCCACCATCCTTGGTAAGCTGGATTTCCACATCCTCTGCTGCCTCAAGAGAGTTGTTGGTAAGGGTAATTGTGATGATACCATCAGCATCCTCTGAAACTGACTCAAATACCTTTGGTGACACATTTTTGCCAGAACCAACTGTACCTGCATTTAACAAATCGCTGCCAAGAAGGGTAGCTCCCTGGTGATGACGATACATCTTAAATACATAGTAAGTAGGAGTCTTAATCATCTTTTCTCCGTCTGTAAGCATTACAGACTGAAGTACATTGATAAGCTGTGCAATACAAGCCATCTTTACTCTGTCTGAATGCTTATTGAAGATATTGAGATTCATGCCGGCAACAAGAGCATCGCGCATGGTGTTCTGCTGATATAAGAAGCCTGGATTAGTTCCTGGCTCTACATCTGTCCAGATACCCCACTCATCTACAATAAGGCCTATCTGCTTTGCTGGATCATACTGGTCCATAATAGCTCCATGCTTATTAATGAGCTCTTCCATATAATAACTGCGCTTCATAGTCTGATAGAAAATATCCTCTGTGAAGTCTGTAGCAGAGCCCTTGATATTCCAATCATCCTCTGTCTCTGGCAATGTATAATAATGAAGTGAAAGACCGTCCATATAACCATGCAGCTTTGGATCAGAGTGATCAAAGCAGGTCTCAAGGACTCCCTTTGTCCAATCATAGTCATCTACATTTGGACCACAGCAAATCTTCTGGATAGGCTGATTGCCCGCATAATTTCTTACATAGGTCTGATAACGTCTGTACTCATCAGCATAATGCTGTGGGCGCATATTACCACCACAGCCCCAGTTCTCATTGCCTACGCCTACATAATCAACAGTCCAAGGCTCCTCATGACCATTTTTTGCACGAAGGTCAGCCATAGGTGAGACACCCTTGAAGGTCATGTATTCAACCCACTCGCTCATCTCACGAACAGTACCAGAACCAAGATTGGCATTGATATAAGTCTTGCAGCCAAGCTGTTTTGCCAGCTCGAAAAACTCGTGGGTACCAAAGCTGTTGTCCTCTACAACTCCGCCCCAGTGAGTATTGATAATCTTTTTACGAGACTCCTTTGGTCCAACTCCATCCATCCAGTGATACTCATCTGCAAAGCATCCACCTGGCCAGCGAAGTACTGGCAGCTTCATCTCCTTCAGGGCTTCCACTACATCAATTCTCATTCCATTAACATTAGGAATGTCTGAATTTTCGCCTACATACAGGCCCTCATAAATGCAGCGTCCAAGATGCTCAGAAAAGTGTCCATATATTTCTGGAGCAATTGTATTTTTCTTATTCTCGTTATTGATTACTAATTTTGCCATATTTCCTCCTTAGCCCTTTACGGCTCCTGCTGTCATACCATCAATAATATATTTTTGGAAAATAAAGAATATAAGCAATATTGGTATAATACCAAACATTGATCCTGCAATAAGTACGTCGTAGTTGTTACCATAAGGTGTAAGCAAAGTATTAAGGCCTATAGGGAGGGTAAATCTCTCTGCTCCCTTAAGTACTAAAAGTGGCCAAAGAATTGCATTCCATGAACCCATGGCACAAAGAATACCCATTGATGCAAAGGCCGGCTTTGTAACTGGTAAAATAATGCTTACAGCGATGGAATACTCGTTACATCCATCAATTCTTGCCGCATCCAGCAAATCCTTTGGCAGACCTGATAGATACTGCTTAAAGAAAAATATGGTAGATGCTGAACAAAGGCCTGTAATAATAACACCTGTGTATGTATCGATGAGATGCAAAGCTATAATTTCCTTATATAAAGGAAGCATAAGAATCTCAAAAGGTACCATCATGGTAGCAAGTACAAGGGTAAAAATAAGATTCTTAAACTTGAACTCGTACATAGAAATACCATAGGCTACGAAGTAACATACTATAAGTGTAAGGGCTACCGATAATATGGTAATAACAAGAGAATTCTTGTACCACATAAAATACTTTTGGCTATCTGCATTGCCTGAAAACAGGTATTTGTAGTTATCCAGTGTCATGGTAGAAATATCCAGATCAATGGCAAGACCACGACGGATAAGCTGTGTTCCTGGTCTAAAGGAAGCCAAAAGACCTGCTATAAGAGGGAATGCCACCAAGAAGCAAAGAACCACAAACAATCCTGTTGCAAGAATTGTTCCTATTGTTTTATTTGAGGAGCCGGATTTTGGACTCTGTAATTTTCCTGCCATACTAAGTCTCCTCCTTCTTAAATGTTCCATTTAATATGAGCTGAGCGAAATTGATGATGAGTGCCACTATAAGAAGAACTACACCAACTGCACAGGCATAACCCATATCATTTTTCTCAATACCACGTTTGTAGAGATATCCTACTATGGTAAGTCCTATATTGTTCGGTGATGAGTTGCCACTCCACAGCATGTAGGACTCCAAGAACATGGCCAAACCTGCATATACAGATATGGTAAGTACATATACTGAGGTAGGCTTCAAAAGTGGTAATGTAATATACCAAAATTTCTGCTTGCCATCTGCTCCATCAATAGCTGCTGCTTCATAGAGGGATGAATCAATAGACTTGAGACCGGCCAAGAAATATAACATATTAACACCAGTCCATCTCCAACAGGCAACTACAAGCAATGCCAACATACCTGACCAGCCCATCTTCAACCATTTGTATGTTCCAAGGCCAAGGGCCGCTGTAATCACATTCATCTGACCTGTTGTATACTCAGTAAACATCAGGCGGAAAAGAGTACCAGAAATAACAACAGAGGTTAATGCTGGTATGTAAAGGATAGCCTTCCATACTCCCTTAGCTTTTACCAAATTGCTATCTAGCAGCACTGCAAAAAGCATTGGAAATGGAATAAGCAATACCAGGGTAAAGAACATGTATTTTACTGAATTCCACACCGCTGTATGGAATACGTTATCCTTTAATAGCTTGGCATAATTGTCAAAGCCAACCCATTCACTGGTGATAGCACCAATATCCTGAAAGCTCATTGTAAATGCAGTAATCAGAGGATAAATCCAAAATACTGCAAAGCTCAAAATAAATGGAATAACAAAAACATATGGTGCTACCTTTTGAGAATATAAAAACTTCTTAAATTTCATAATGCACCTTTCTCCATAAAAAACCTTTGAAGTGAAAGGGGATGTCCCAGGCGAACCTGAGGCATCCCCCTTCATTAAGTAAAGTATTAAGTAAAGAAATGAAAAAGAAAGAATAACCTAATTAATAATGATTATTGCTCCATATCTACAGCATCCTGAAGCTCCTGAAGAGCATCAGTTACTGAATATGTAGGATCCTCAAGTACCTCATTGAGTGTAGTTGTACATACATACTCATTGATTGTTGGGCTAATCTCTACTACAGAAATCTTGCCAATGTTGTCCATACCGATATCGTTAAGAACATCATATGGATAGTTAATGAAGAACTTATTGTACTGGTTGTTGTCGTCATGTGCGAAAGCATCATCTGTCCACATTGCTGTATTACATACATCAAATCCAAGTGTATCCCAGATATGCTGCTCGCCTTCATCAGACATCTTTGCCCAGCAAAGGAATGTAGCTGCAAGGTCTGTATCAACTGACTGCTGAGTAACTACTGTACCTGTACCACCGATACCAACAGAGCACTTCTGACCCTCCTTAAATACAGGGCACTTTGCAATATACCAATTGCCTGACTCCTCTGGCATGTAGTTAGTGAAACGTGACATATACCACATAGCCTTAGGGAATGAAACGATGTTGCCATCAAGGATGTTCTGGTAGCCTGCTTCAAGGTCTACATGTCCATCTGGAGAAACCTCTGCAAGTCCTGACTGTAACCATGACTGCTGCATCTCAAGCATGTTCTGTACTGACTCAAGCTGTACATTGGCAGGATCATCAAATCCACCTGTCCAGTCCTCGTCATACTCGCTCATTGCAAGCCATAACCAGTCTGTTCCGCCTGTATCAACTGATGTCCAATACTTTGTATCATCAGCAATTGCTGCCTTGTACTCTTCGCCAAGTGCCTCATAATCATCCCAGGTTACAACTGAATCAATCTTTGCGATTGTCTCATCCTGAGTAAGGCCCATAACCTCTGACATTTTGGCTACATTGTAATACATAACTGTGGCACCTACGTGGTAAGGTGCACCATAATAGTTGCCATCCGAACCCTGGTATGTCTCCATACGAGCTGGAACCATAGTTGAAAGGTAATCAGCAGCGTAATCATTGAGAGGTACAAGCCACTGATCAAGACCAGCTACTACATTAGGGAACTGACCTACTTCTACGTCACAGATATCTGGAGCACCAGTACCTGCCTCAAGAGCTGTAAGAAGCTTGGTGTGCATATCACTGTATGGATATGTAGTACATGTAATCTCGATTGTCTGATCTGGATGCTGCTCATTCCAGGTCTCTGCCATAACACCATAGTGCTGAGCATGGAGCTCTACGAATGTCCACATCTCAAGGTGGGTACCATTTGGATCACCATAAGTATTTGTAACTACTTCTGATTCTGCTGTCTCTTCTGCATCTGCTGTCTCCTCAGCTGCGTCTGGATCAACACCGCCCTCTGAGGCTGCCCCACCACAACCTACGAAAAGGCTTGCTGCCATAGATGTGCAAAGAAGAGCGCTTAATAACTTTTTCTTCATCCTTCTCCTCCTTAAAAAAGAAAATCTTGTTGTGCTGATATAGGCGTAACAGCCATACTTCCTGAAGCTGAGGCTTGTTAGCTGCAGGTGATGGAAATCTTGCCCATCAGCTTTTATATGATTATCATAGTTACCCCAAACCCATAAGTCAACATTTATTTTAGATTTTTCTAAACTATTTCATCTTTTCTTCTACTATCACCAAAAAGACCTGGTTTATTTTGTTACTTTTCACCAAATTGACACATTTTTAACTATAAAACCCTTATTTTCAAGCATTTTACCTTTTCCGCTTTTATATTTTTCTAAAATAATTAGCTTTATTGATAAAAATTACCATTGACAAAGCCTAGTAATCATGCATAGTTTTCCAATACTTCATCATTGATACTTGTGCATTTTTACCATGTCCACTCTCTTTTATTTTAATTGACACTTATTCTTATTATTTTTATAATTTTTGTAATAAATAATTAATACTCTCTTGGAATCTTCTACATATAGCCAAAATGCTTCCTTTCAAGAAAATTCCTTGAACACCAAATACTATAAGGAGGGGCAATAATGATACATATCACTTCACTGGATGAAGGACTTGAAATATACAAGGCTCTGGGCTCTGAAGTAAGAATCCAGATACTCAATATTCTCTTAGACAATGGTCATATGAGCATGAATCAGCTGGCCAGCCAGCTTAATCTCAGCAATGGCGCCCTAACTGGCCATATCAAAAAGCTGGAAGAATGCGGCCTTATTTCCATATCCAATGAGGCAGCCAGCCATGGCAATTCCAAGATATGCTCTGTTATCCAGGATAAAATTGTAATAGAAATAGAAAAGCCAATTGACCTGACCAATGTATTTACCACAGATATAAAGGTAGGCCAATTTACCCGCTACAATGTGTGTCCTACCTGCGGCATGGCCAATGCCAACTCTGTTATCGGTGAGTTTGACGATGTGCGATACTTCTCCCATCCAGACCGTTTTAATGCTGATATTATGTGGTTTACCAAGGGTTTTGTAGAATATTCTCTCCCTAATCTCATCCCTAATAACAGCAAAATTACCCAGATATCAATATCAGCCGAAATTTCATCAGAGGCCCCTGGCGTAGACAATAACTGGCCATCTGATATTACCTTTTACATCAATGACACTCGTCTAGGCCAATGGACCTCACCTGGAGACTTTGGAGGAGACGTCCACGGCATGTTTACTCCAGAATGGTGGCCATCCAACTGGAATCAATACGGCTTGCTAAAGCTTTTGGTAGTAAACAAATTCGGCACCTTTATTGATGGTCTCAAGATTTCCGATGTCACCATACAGGATCTAAGCTTAGACTACACCCCTGCCATTAATTTCCGCATAGCTGTAGAAGATAGCTCTGAGCATGTAGGTGGAGTTACTCTTTTCGGCCGCACCTTTGGCAACTATGGTCAGGACATCAAGGTCAGTCTCAACTACATGCCACTTTCAGAATAGCTTTATCTCCCTGCTCATATTGTAGTACAAGGCAATGCCATGCTTTTTTAAGCAGACAGGCTGTGTTAAAATTGACTAAAAGTAAAGTATTGAAGAGAAGGTGTTTTAATGGAAATCGAAAAAAAATTCTTGGTGAAGGACCTGCCGGACCTGAGCCAGTATCGCTATGTGGACATTGAACAGGGCTATATATCCACTTGTCCTGTTATCCGCATTCGCAAGAAAAACAACAAGTACATCATAACCTACAAGGGAGAGGGCCTCATGGCCAGAGAAGAGCTTGAAGCTCCATTAACAAAGGAGGCTTACGACCATCTCAAGGGCAAAATCGATGGCATGCTGATTAAGAAGCGTCGCTATCTTATCCCCTTCAACCCCTACACTATAGAGCTTGATGTATTTTCCGGCCACATGAAGGGTCTAGTTATGGCAGAAGTAGAATTTGCAGATCTTAACTATGCCAAACGTTTTGTTCCACCTGACTGGTTCGGCCAGGAAGTAACTGAAGACCCCCGCTATCACAATAGCAATATGATTTTTGAAAATCCTCTAAAATAAATAAGTCCCTAAGACCTTCAACAGTCTTAGGGACTTTTTACCACTCTACCACTTTTTATGTGGGCAATGACTAATTATGCTTGCAGCCCGAAGCTCCACATAGCAGCCACAGGCTCCACAGGTGCCAGCATTTAGCTTTTCGCATGCCTGGCAGACCTGAAGACGCTCTTCATATTTTTCAGGGGACACCTGATCTGCTGCCTTTATGGCATTTTTATATTTTTCAATCATTGCCTTGTCCGCTTCTTCCATATCTCTAAGCAGACACTTAGTACATATTCTAGTCATACTTAAACACCGGTCTTCCATCTTCAAAAGTAAACTTCATAAGCATAGCGTGACGGTTAGGATTATACAAGGGGTTACCCACAATCTCTGTCTCTGTGCGAGCATGATATACTAAGATATCATTGCCATTTTCATCAAGAGTAAAGGAATTGTGTCCTGGGCCATATACCTGGTGCAACTCATCAGATGACAAGACTGGATATCTCTCCTTTTTCCATGAAAGTGGATCAAGAAGATCACTGTCCTCATCAGCTGTAAGCATACCCATGCAATAGTGTATTCCTGTGTCAGAAGCCGAATATGTCATAAAGACCTTGCCATCCCGCTTAATAACAGCCGGGCCCTCATTTACCCAAAAGCCATAACGCTCCCAGTCATAATCCGGTGTAGTAAGAAGCACCTGTTCAGTTTCTAGTGTATAGCCGTTTTTCATTCTGGCTATATAAAGATTAGATATCTGCTTGCCTACACCTACCTTTTCGGCCCAGATATAATACCACACTCCCTTAACCTCAAAAACTGTAGCATCCAGGGAAAAGGCCTCAAATGAAAATTCATCAGTATCAGCCCTCGTCATTTTACCTTTTTCTATCCAAGGGTCCTTCATAGGATCATCCCCCTGGCACTCAAGTACATAAGGTCGAATAGCCCACACATCATCAATATCACCACCGGCATAATAGATATACCATTTACCAAAAAGAAAATGTATCTCCGGCGCCCAGATATGCTTGCTCATAGGGCCATTTTCATGGCAATGCCACACTTCAAGCTCTGCTGCCTGCTGTAAGTCTTCCAAGGAATCCCCGCATCTTAATACAATTCGATCATACTCTGGCACAGAAGCGGTGAAATAATACTTACCATCAGTGTGCTTATATACATAAGGATCCGCTCTTTGTAATATCCAAGGCTTATTGTACTCATATTCTCGATCCATCTATTTTACCTCCAAATATTTCACTCCCCAAAGCTGCCTGTTGGAGCCCACTGCTGCAAAGGTCATTACATCAGCCCCAGCTTCATCTAGCATTTGGCAAAATACTCCACTATAGCCAGTGCCATCAATAGTAATATTCATGTAATAGCTGCCATCTACCGCCTCCCATGTACCTGACACCTCTCTGCCTTGACATGTGCCGTCTGCATTGAGATAGACAATTATAGGATTAGCAATATCGCTGGATATATCAGTCCCCTGATCTACCACAAAGTATCGACCTATCACCTGGTCACTATCATAGCCAGTTTCCGATATGGTCTCTCCTGCAGTCTGATAAGGCAGCTCTACCGGCCAGCCCTCCTGATTAATAAACATCTGGTGCACTCTTGGTGAATGTCCCTCACCACCGTCATTAAACCTTGTATGATAGACCACATACATTTTACCATCGGCATCTATAAATGCAGAATTGTGTCCTGTGGCCATATATGCCTTGTCTAAGGATGGCAGCTTATAGTTGCCCGACAGCTTAAGACCATAATTTTCATGCATGGCACTCTTACCTGGGTACTCTCCATTCATGTCCACATAATCGCCATCTACAATCTCAGAGCGAAAAACTCTAATCTGATAACCACCATTGCTAGTTAATGTGCCATATGAAACAAAGAGATAATAATATCCGTCAGTCTCATCATACATAATGTATGGGGCTTCAATAGAAATATGACCTCCGCCTAAAAGCTTTTTGCCATAGTAAGCATCAACATTATTGTCAGGATCCGCCTCTGGGTGAATAACAAGACCAGTACTTGGATCAAGCTCTAGTAGAAATATGCCACCAGACCAAGAACCATATACCATCCACATACGGTCATCCTCATCATAGAAAACAGTAGGATCAATGGCATTTGGATAATCATCGTAATTGTAGGCACCTGCCTTAATATAATTTTTCTTGGCATATTCCTCATCTACATAGTCAAGCACATCCGTGTCAGCTAATGTGCCGTAATTAAAGCCTGAATAAATCAAAGCCCCCTGCCACTCAAAGGGTCCCTCCGGAGAGTCGGAGCTACCAAAGCACAGGTTAGACGCATTCCAAGTAGATGTGGTGCAATAATACATCATATATTGGCCTGTAGTCTTATTGTAAATAACATCCGGTGCCCACACGTGAGTCCCCTTGTCATCTGTAGGAATGACACTGGTAGCCATGCCAGCATAGGCAAAAGCCTCCTCCTCTACTCCCTCATCATAAATCTGACCATATACCGGATTGGATGGGACATAGCCATCTGCCACCTTTTCCCAATTGAGCAAGTCAGTGCTCTTTGCGGCCGTCATATGTGAGCCATAAATATAGTATGTTCCGTCAACCTGTAAAATAGATGGATCATGGACTGAAACGCCCGAAGATACGTCGCCTGTGGCAATGCCGTCATAGCTGAGAGTATAGTCTTTTTCTACTGAATCAGAGCCTGAACAAGCCACAATTCCACCTGCCATGGTTGCAACAAGAACACACGAAAATAATCGCTTTTTCATGGATTCCCCCTTTGTGTGCTTCAAACATCAAGCCTCTGATATAAATGTTTGAAATGAATATGAATAAATAAAAAAGATACCTCGTAAACACCTACGAAGTATCTTTAATATATCAAAGCATGCTGGCTTTTACAATATTTAATTTAACTTTTCTTAAAATAATTTACTCTTTTGTTTTTTGTTGCGCAATGACCCTAGTGCGAGTCTGGCACATAACGGGCTGTGTAGACGCCTTGGATGCAAGATATAACCCCAGGTAACGGGCTACGCCCCAGCCTTCTGGGCAAAATAATCATGCATCCTTTTTCGGAAAAATTCATGAATGGTGGCATTCTCATAATGGGGATCATCTATGCCTATAAGCTGCTTGTTGGCAAAACCACCAGCCTTAATAACATGGCCACCACCATCTCCTACTCCCTGGCAGATAAAGGCAGCAAGCTCGTTGGCCTTAACTTCCTTGATGCAGCTTCGCACAGACAGCTTGACACCATCTGGAGTGTTGGAATAGACCAGGCAGCAGTCCACATCGTCTACCTCTAAAACCATGTCTGCAATAACCCCCAGCACATTGGAATCACAAGGATCCGTCTTAACAATTGTATACTTATTCCAACGATGATACTCTGCCCCAAGGAGGGCAATACCTGCTATTCTCAGCTCATCCTGGGATATATTGGAATGCTTTAGCTGAGTGATAAGATTGTTGTCAAATTCCAGCTCATCCCGCATCTGATTATCAAGGGGATGATTGACCTCCACAAAGTTGCTGGAATCAGTCATAAGACCATAATATAGGGCAGTAGCCACAGCCTTATTGTCATTGACCTCAAAGCCCTCTGCTTTTAAAAGCTGCCACACCACTGTGGCACAGCTGACCAGCTTGTCATTAATGCAAGACATGTAAGGCAAATCATCATAATCCGGATGGTGGTCGATAACTGCCACATTTTCCGCCTCAAAGCTGTCTACATTTCCCTCACCATAGCGGCAATCCACAGTGATAAGAAGTCCGGGCAAGCTGCCTGCCGGCAAGCCTAGCAGTGGATTAATCTCTTCTTGTCTGCGAACATGATAGGCCTTGATATCAAGCTCACTCATCATATGCACCAGACTAGGCTTTGAGACAGCATAAATGCCCCCATATATCATGGCGGCATTTTTGTCATAATGCTGAAAATACTGCAATAAAGCAAAACCAGAAGCCAAGGCATCGGCATCAGGCGTATTATGGCATTGAATTATTATATTGTCATATTGTAAAAGTTCTGATAATTTCATAGCCCAAGTATAGCATACTTTTCCTTCAAAGCATCCCCATAAATAGGGAAGAATTCAAATAAAAATCACTCTTATTGCTTATATGAGAGCTTATCTGCTTTCCCTAAGCCATCCAGCCACATCTAAGGCATGATAGGTGATTATAGCAGTGGCTCCGGCCCGCTTTAACCCCACCATATTTTCCATGACAATTTTTTTCTCATCTATCCAGCCATTTGCTGCAGCTGCCTTTACCATGGCGTATTCACCGCTGACATTATAGGCTATAACAGGAACATTGTAATGAGTGCTTATATCCTTGATAACATCCATATAGGCCAGAGCCGGCTTTGCTATAATAAAATCTGCCCCCTCTGCTATATCCTCCTCCACTTCTCTTAGAGCCTCTCTGCCATTGGCCGGATCCATCTGATAGGTCTTGCGGTCTCCAAAGCCCGGAGCCGAATGGGCAGCATCCCTAAACGGGCCATAGTAGCCTGAGGCAAACTTGGCTGCATAGGAAAGTATTGGCACATCGACACAGCCATTTTCATCAAGAGCCTGGCGGATTGCCTTCACTCTCAAATCCATCATGTCAGATGGAGCAATAATATCAGCTCCTGCCTGGGCATAGGTTACAGCAGCACTAGCCAAAAGAGGCAATGTCTCGTCATTTAAAATGCTGCCGTCCTTAATGAGACCACAATGACCATGGTCTGTGTATTCGCAAAGGCACACATCAGCTATTACAAGCATATCCGGATATGCATTTTTTATTAAGTCAATGGCTCTTGGAATAATGCCATCAGAGGCATATGCCCCAGAGCCCACAGCATCCTTGTGAAGAGGTATGCCAAATAAGAGCAGGGCATTTATGCCTACATCAGCCGCCCTTTTCACTTCCTCAAGAAGGTGGTCCAAGCTATATTGACATATGCCTGGCATAGACTGAACTGGATTTATCTGATTTTCCCCTTCCACAACAAATATAGGGTATATCAGCTCATCTATCCTGATGTGGTTCTCCCTGACCAAGCTTCTCATATTTTCACTAAACCGCAGTCTTCTTCCTCTTTCCATTTCTAGCTTCCTCCTGTTAGTAAAACTGTTAGCAAATGTCTATGGCATTTGAAATAAATATTCCAGAAATTGTATCATCCCTAATTCATAAAAATAATGGCAAGCCCCTTTTAATACAAGAGCCTTATCATATCCTCATATGTTGGCTTTTTTGCTTGTAAAATAACCCGGGCTCCTGCTTCCTTCAAGGCTGCTGTAGTGGTAGGACCTATGGAAATACATGTCTTTTCTGCCAAGGAGTCAAGCCTTTCCTTTAGCCTATTAACCGATGAGGCAGATGTAAAAAATATATAATCATAGTCTCCATTGACAGAGCTTTGGTCTATAAAAAGCTTATTCTCATAGCAGGTAACCTGGGTCAGCTGACATTTATCTGCCAGTAGATTTATAAGGGAACCCTCTGTCTCACTGGCTGATGGAAATAAAACCCTTGTGCCCCCATCCACTATTGTGAGCAATTTTTGACCCAAGGCCCTGGCATTTTGAGCATCTGGGATTAAATCCGCCTTAAGGCCATATTTTCCCAAGGCCTGAGCAGTCTTGTCTCCCACCACTGCAATGGAAGAGGCCTTCATGCTCCTTATATCATATCCTGCAGCGTAAAGGTTCCACATATAAGTTGACAAAGCATTTGGACTTGTAAAAATAATCCAGTCATAGTCTGCCGTCAATATGTCTGCTGAGGCTGTGACAGGCTCTATGCGGCCAATCTGAGTCAAAGACACATATGCCCCTTCTTCTCGAAGATATGAAGCCAGAGGACTGTCTGTGCAAACTTTTTCTTTTTTAAAAAAATCAAAATCAAAGCCCTGAATATAAGGCACCAGGCATTTTTTACCAAAAAGAGGCTTCTCCTCCAAGGCACACAAGTCCTTAGCAAGGCTGGCCACCTGGCCTACCACAATAATTGCAGGAGATGTAAGTCCCGCCTTTTCAACCATGTCACCTATATTATAAAGGTTTCCTATGCATTTTTTCTGTAAAGGGGTGGTGCCATGACTGATTACAGCTGCCGGAGTATTACTATCTCGACCTGCTGCCATAAGTCCCTCAGCTATTTCCCTCACGTGGGCCAAGCCCATGAGAAATATCAGCGTTACATCCGGATCCAGCAGCTGGGAATAATCTATGTCTGCCGGGGCATCCTTTTTGCTGTGGGCAGTGATAACCTGAAAGCCAGAGGCCAGCCCCCTGTGAGTCACCGGTATCCCAGCTGCTGCAAGAACTGCAATGGCAGAGGTAACTCCAGAAATCACCTCTACCTTTACATTATGCTGCCGCAAAAATAAAACCTCTTCCCCTCCCCTGCCAAACACATAAGGGTCTCCCCCCTTAAGTCTTACTACCAGGGATGACCTTCTTGCCTCCTCTAAAAGAGTCTCATTTATCATATCCTGGCTCATGGTATGATGATGATTTGCCTTGCCGGCATATATAAGCCTGCAATCAGGCTTTGCAAATAATAACAAATCCTCAGAGGAAAGTCTGTCATATATAATGCAATCAGCCTTTGAAATATATTCTTTTCCCTTTAATGTAAGCAAATCCAATGAACCCGGACCTGCTCCTATCAGCACTACTTTGCCTGCCATATTAATATTCCATAAAATTGCTTTATAATTACCTGTTTACTAGTGTATCGTTTCATAAATAACTGGCCGAATCACGCAGAATTCACCCCTGTGATAGGTCCTCCTCATCAGGGACCTTTCCTGTTTTAAGAGCCTCTTCAATTATCTTGTTATAGGCAGCCTTTCTCTCCTCTTCAGTCCCATAAAGCTGCTTAATCTTTGGCCTCAAGCCCCCCAAGGCTTCATTGAGCTGACCTAAATATGGAGTCAAAATCTCCTTTTCCTTCTCCTTTAAAAGCTGGGTCAAAGCCGGGGAATTGCCTCCGCTGGAAAAAGCCGCCACCAGATTATCCTCCTTAACATAAGAAGGAAGAATAAATGTAGACAGAGCCTTGTTATCCACCACATTGACGGGAATTCTTTTTTCTATGCACAGGTCTGCTATAAATTTGTTGGTCTTATCATCATTTGTAGCAGCTATAACAAGAAGCTTGTCCGCTACATCAAAGGAAGCAAAGGCCCGTTTTGATATAGTCACCTTATCACTCAAAGAAGCCAGGGCCTGAAGGTCCTGGCTTATATCCTGGGCAACTATATGAACTCTGGCCTGATAGTCTAGAAGGACCTGGGTCTTTCTGTAGGCAACCCTACCGCCACCTACTACCAGGCAATCACGGCCACTAATATCTACAAACATGGGAAAATAAGCCATGATTAACTCCTTGTAATCTTAGTCTTTTTTATATCAAGTGAAAGCCCCTCAGCATCACCAAAAAGACTGTAAAAATAGCCTTCCTGCAGATCAAGATAAGCTCCCACTGGAAGGTGACAATCTGCTCCCACTTCCTTAAGAAAGGCTCTCTCAGCCTGGGCCTGTCGCTCAGTATCCGGGTCTGCTATGACATTAAGCTTACTTAAAAGCTTATCATTATCCTCCCTCAGCTCTATGGCAAGAATGCCCTGAGCTGGAGAAGGTATCATCTCATCTATGGAAAAATACTGGCTGATTTCATCCTCTCTGCCAAGTCTTTTCAAGCCTGCCGCCGCAAGAATAATGCCATCCATATATCTGCCATCTGCCATAGGCTCATGAAGCTTTCCAATGCGGGTATCCACATTGCCTCTTAGTCCTACAATCTCTATGTCAGGTCGCAGCCTCTTTAACTGAAAGGCCCTTCGCTTGGAGCCTGTTCCAATTATAGCTCCTTCCTTTAGCTTATCTAAGCTTGCTGCCTGGCGAAGAATTAAAGCGTCTCTTGGATCTTCTCTTTTTACAGCCTGAGAAATTACAAGACCAGGAGCACAAGCCTCTGGCATATCCTTCATGGAATGAACCGCCATATCTATATTTTTTGCCAAAAGCTGGCCTTCTATTTCATCAACAAAAAGGCCCTTGGAGCCTATCTTGTCCAGTGGCCGTGTTGTATCCTTATCTCCTGTGTTTTTTATAATCACTATCTCAAAGGTATCAAAGGGATACTTTTCCTGCAGCATGTCTATAACTGACTTTGTCTGAGCCAGGGCTAGGGCTGAGCCTCTGCTTCCCACTTTATAATGCATGTATTAAATCTCTTTTCTAAAATTAGGATGAGCTTTATTATACCCCAAAACCCCTTAGAAATAATACTCCTTTGAATAAAGTCGCAAATCTTCTTTGGTCCACTGGCCAGCCTCTATATGAAAAGAATTAAGCACAGGATATTCCGCCATAAGAGACAATATCATATAGCTTGCCTTTGAATCATAGGCAAGGCTAATATCCTCCAGGCTTGGGCGGGATGGAGAGGATGGATGTGAATGCCAGTTGCCTAATGGCTTTAAGCCCAAGGAGCGCATGTCCTTAATGGCTGCCATCTGGTCCTTTGGATTCAGGGTAAAATGATCCTCAGCATGATCTGTATTTTCCAAATAATATATTTTCTTAATGTGACGGCCGGACTCATCCTCTGTTCCGGCAATAAGTCCACAGGCCTCCTCTGGAAGATGCTCTTTTGCATAATCCACCATCTGATCATATAAATCAGCATCCATTCTTATTATTCCCATGATGTCTCCTTTATAATGAAAAGGGCCGACAATATCCCTTCAGATATTTTAGTCAGCCCCAAACTTTTTTACTATAGTTGTTAGCGAGGTGCCTCAAAACGGCCTGCTGTCTCCTCGCATACCTCCTGCTCATAGTCAATAGGCTCCAAAATAGTAGGATTATCTCCACAGACAGCGCACTTACAATCTCTTCCTGGCAGCTTGATCTTGTGGAAATCCTGCTTGATGGCATCATAAGTCATAAGAGAACCTGTCAAAAGATTGCCTACCCCTATGATATACTTGATAGCCTCCATAGCCTGCAAGGAGCCAATAACTCCACCCATGGCACCTATTACACCTGCCTGCTTACAGGTTGGCACCGCATCCTTTGGAGGTGGATTCTTGAATACACAGCGGTAGCAAGGACCTTCCCCTGGTACATAAGTCATAAGCTGACCCTTGAAGCGAATGATACCGGCGTGTGAAAATGGCTTTTTCTCCAATACACAGGCATCATTGATAAGGAACTTAGCTGGAAAATTGTCTGTACCATCTATAACAAAGTCATATTCCCTTACAAGCTCACGGATATTGCTTGAGTCCACAAACATGCGGTAGGTCTTTACCTCCACATCAGGGTTCATGGCATTCATTGTCTCCTTGGCTGACTTAACCTTGGCCTTGCCTATGTCGGCTGTACCATGGATTATCTGTCGCTGCAGGTTGGACAAGTCTACCTCATCTGCATCAACTATACCTATGGTTCCTACACCTGCTGCTGCAAGGTACATAGCTGCAGGGGCTCCCAAGCCACCGGCACCAATAATTAAGACCTTGGCATTCATCAGCTTCTTCTGTCCCTTTGCCCCTACTTCCTTTAAGATAATGTGGCGGGAATAGCGCTCAATCTGCTCATCTGTCATTGCCATACTACTGTCCTCCACCCATGAAATATAAGAATTCTACGCTGTCTCCATCCTGAAGCACGGTTGTTTCCTTCTTGTCAGACTCTACAAATTCATCATTGATAGATACTGTTACATATTCTGGAGTCTCTACATTTTCTGCCTCAATAAGCTCTGGCAATGTAAGACCATCCTTGTATTCCTTCTTCTCTCCTGATACTGTAATTGTCATGATTTTTCTCCTTAATTTGTTAATATTTCTTGTCTGTTTCCAGCAAAGCTAATGTACTCTTAGCCTAGAGGAAGCTGCTATATTATTTCATCAATCCAGTCACACAGATCATCATAGGTCTTTGCTCCTACCTGTCTGCCTGCCTCTGCCCCATCCTTAAAAAGAATAAGCGTAGGATTACTAAGGACCCCATATTTTTCTGCTGCAGCCCCATCAAAGCTGGTATTTAACTTATATACTGTAAGCTTATCCTCATAATCATCCTCGATGTCTCCAAGAACTGGGGAAAGCTTTTTACAGGCCACGCAGGAGTCTGAGTAGAAGTCCACCAAAACTGGAAGGGAAGCCCCAAGAACCTTTTGATCAAAATCACCTGCTGTAATTCTTGCTGCCATGGCTATTCCTCCACCTTTTTTACATAGAGGGTATAGGTCTCATCCTCATTGTCTACAAGCTTCAGTATCTGATGACCATCCTCCTTGAAGGAGCGAGGTACATTTTGCACTGGCTCACCATCATTCATTCTTACTGCAAGAATCTGTCCATCATCCAGCTCCTCTATAGCTACCTTGGCTGTTACAAAGGTCATAGGACATACCTTGTCAGTAATATCTACAATGTCGTCATATTTTAATTCTTCTGCCATCTTTTTCCTCCATTAAAACTTATATGTGGTCTCTGAATTTTCTCAAAGGAACCCTTTAGAAAAATACATTTATGAATTATATGCAGCAATAACCTTTTCCTTTAAGCCTTCATCACCAAGTCTATCCAGTGTTTTTCTGAAGCGCTCACTTGGCTTGGCATTTTCTTCAAAATATTCTATAGCTGCATCTGTTACCTTAAAAAGTGTCTCCTTGTCACGAATAATAGGCACGATTTCTTCGCCCTTATATATGTGATTGCCAAAGGTGCCACCGAAGGAAACTATATATCCCGGTCTGCCTTCCCAGGCATCTGTTGGACATGACTTGACGCATCTTGCACAATTGTTGCATTTATTCCTGTCTATCTCTACCTTGCCATCTGTCATGGTAAGGGCTGATTCTCTGCAGGCTTTGACACATACACCACAGGAAATACATGCATCTTCCTTGTACTCCACTGTCATGCCGCCCTTGATGCCTACGTCATTTTCCTCTGTCTTGAGGCAGTTGTTTTGACAGCCTGTAACGCCAAACTTAAACTTGTGTGGCAGCTCTCTGCCAAAATATCTCTCATCCAGCTCTTTGGCTAGTGTATAGGTATCAATACATCCTGAAGGACATATCTCAGAGCCCTGGCAAGCTGTAACTGTACGAACTCTTGGGCCGCAAACACCAGTCTTGACTCCCCCTTCAAGAAGCTCTGCTTTTACCTGCTCCAAGTCATCCACATGAATAAATGGAATCTCTATACCCTGACGGGAGGTCATATGAACATAGCCCTTGCCATATTTTTCTGCCACCCTAGATATGGTGGCAATCTGGCCAGCTGTCATATTACCGCCTACAACTGCAACTCTAAGAGAACCATACCCCTTTTGCACCTGTTTCATGAAGCCGCCAGCCTTCAATGCCTTGTAATCTACTGCCATCTTTTTACTCCTTTTACTTCTATGACTCAATCCAGCGCCTCTATGGCCTGCTTAAAGTCTTCTTTTATATCCTCTATATCCTCTATACCCACGCTGATGCGAATCAGATCCTCATATACTCCGGCATCCTCCTTTTCCTTGTCTGTGGAATGAAGACTTATAGTAGATGAAGGGTGAATAACAAGGGTCTTGGTATCACCTATATTGGACAGTGTGTATGGAATTTTTAAATTGTCAATCAATGCAAAGGCCCTTTCCTTGCTGCCAGCCCTGATGGTAAGTATGGCTCCAAAGCCATTCTTTAGCTGACCTGCTGCAATATCATGCCATTTGCTGGTCTTAAGTCCTGGATAATTAACCTGAAGCTGGGGAAACCTATCCTCAAGCCAGCTAGCCAGCTTATAAGCATTGCTGCACTCCCGCTCCAGCCTAAGGCCCAGTGTCTCTAAGCCTATTATGTTGAGATAGGCATTAACTGGAGAAAGACAAGTACCCATATTTCTGTAAAGGCCTGCTCTCATTTTTGCAATGTAAGCCATAGGTCCAAACTTGACATAATCTCCAAGCACCGGATATTTTTCCCTGGTCCATTTAAACTTGCCCTTATCAGTTAAAACTCCGCTGATGGCATTGCTTGAACCATTAATATATTTTGAAGACGAATTGACTACTATGTCTGCTCCTGCCTCAAGAGCCTTTATAAGATAAGGAGTAGCCGTTGTATTATCAAGTATAAGGGGCACCCCATGGGCGTGAGCTATATCTGCCAAATGACTTACATCTGTCACATCCAGGCAGGGATTGCCAATGGTTTCGGCAAATACCACCTTGGTATTTTCTGTAAAGCTGTCCTCTATCTGCTGCCAATTATTGTTCTCTACATATATGGTCTTTATGCCAAAGGCCTCTATGTCTCGAAACAAATCTATAGTGCCTCCATAGAGGGAAGCTGATGATATTATCTCATCTCCGGCTGAAAGGATATTAAGTAAGGCATTGGACAAAGCCGCCATACCCGAAGAGCAGGCAACCGATGCCATGCCGCCCTCCAGCTTTGTTATTCTGTTTTCAAAGGCTGTTACCGTAGGATTTGCCACTCTGGTGTAACAATAGCCCATTTTTTTATTATCAAAAATGCCTGCCAGGTCAGCAGCTGTCTCCTGTTCAAAGGCTGAAGACAGGTATATAGGAGGAAGGGTTGCCCCCTTCTCATCCTTTGTGACTCCGGCATGGAGCAATTCTGTGTTAAATCCCATTTTTTTCCTCTTATCTTAATAGCAAAAAGCTTATTCAATCAGAAGCCTTTGCTGCCTTCAGTTATAGTACCCAGTCATCCTGGCCAGTTATGGCTGACAGCTTATAAATATAATCTGCTGCATCAGAGGCTGTAACAATATCCTCTGTCTTCCAGCCACTCTTATATGATCTGTTTTCATCAAAAATGCTGGTGTCAATTCCATCTGCATACAAGAGAACCAAAATACCTGCATTATTGAGATGCTTCACAAGCAAAGCATAGTCCTCATATGCCTTTGGAGCCAGGCTATATGTGTGTCGTCCTCTGAGGCTTAACTCCTTTTCCACCCTTTGCACATAGTCAAAATCACGGCCATCCTCTGGTCTAAACTCCACTGTAAGAGAACGCTGTCCCTTATAGTTGCTTCTGGCTTCTCTGTCTACAAAGCTCTGCTGCTTAGATCCTGATGTCTCAAGCAATTCTGTAACAACACCACAGGCTGAAGTCATATTGGTAACTCTATCGATTAGAATCAACTCACCTAAGGTCCTGTGATTTTTGAAAAGGTCTACCACTATTGCATCTGCAAAGGTTAACTGACACTGAGCAATTTCATTTTTCTGTAGGGTGTCGGCGGACTTCTTTTCCCCAGTGTTGACATCTACAGTGTACTTGATATCAGTGATAGTTCCTGGAATAAGCTTGGTTCCCAGCTTGACAAAAAAGTTTTTGCCTGCCTCAAGGTCTGCATCATCCATCCAAAGCAGGGTAGCCTCAACTGATGAGGTAACTGCAAGATTGCTGCCTACAGTAAGTACACAACCACGGGATACATCCACCTCTCTGTCCAGCTGTATTGTAGCAGGATGACCTTTTTCAATGACATCCACTTCCCTGTCCAAAATATGCAGGCTCTTAACATGAGCCTTTTCATTGGATGGCAAGGTAGTTATCTCATCTCCCACCTTTATTGAGCCTGCCTCCACCTGGCCCTGGAAGCCACGGAAGGTATGGTCCGGACGACACACACGCTGTACCGGCATATAAAAGCCCTGCTCATTGTCATTTTCAGCTATATCCACCTGCTCTAAGTACTCAAGAAGGACTGGGCCAGTGTACCAACTGGTATTTTCTGAACGCTTTGTAACATTGTCACCCTCTGTAGCTGATACAGGAATGCTTATTGTATTTTCCAAGGAAAGCTCATTTTTAAGCTCTTCTATCTGGGCAACAATTTCATTAAAACGACTTTCATCATAGCCCACCAGATCCATCTTATTTACTGCAAAGACAAAGTACTTAATACCCATCAGAGAGCAGATTCTGGCGTGGCGCCTGGTCTGGGTCAAAACTCCCTGCTTAGCATCTATGAGAATAACTGAAAGATCTGCAAAAGAAGCTCCTACCGCCATATTTCTTGTATATTCTTCATGACCAGGTGTGTCCGCTACTATAAAGGAACGAGCATCTGTGGTGAAATATCTATAAGCCACATCTATTGTAATGCCCTGCTCTCTCTCTGCCATCAGGCCGTCCAAAAGAAGGGAATAATCAATAGCTCCGCCTCTGCTGCCTACCTTGGAATCAAGCTCTAAGGCCTTTTCCTGGTCTGCATACAAAAGCTTTGAGTCGTATAATATATGTCCAATAAGGGTAGATTTTCCGTCATCAACGGAACCGCATGTAATAAATTTCAGTAATTGCATTTTAGAAATATCCCTCCCTTTTTCTTCTTTCCATGGAGCCGGCAGCCTCATTGTCTATAACTCGAGTGGTACGCTCTGAGGATACTGCTGCAAGGGTCTCATCTATAATGGCATCAAGAGTATCTGCATCAGACTCCACACCACCTGTAAGTGGATAGCAGCCCAAGGTTCTAAATCGCACCTTTTTATTAACCACCTCTTCCCCTGGAAGAAGACGCTGTTTCATACGGTCATCATCTACCATAATGATATTGCCATCCCTATATACCACCGGCCGCTCCTTGGCAAAATAAAGAGATGGTATTTCAATATTTTCCCGCTTGATATACTGCCATATATCCTTTTCAGTCCAGTTTGAAAGAGGGAATACTCTAACCTCCTCTCCCTTGAAGAGCTTGGTGTTAAAAAGCTTCCACATCTCAGGGCGCTGGTTCTTTGGGTCCCAGGCGTGGGCACTGTTTCTAAAAGAAAAAATACGCTCCTTGGCTCTGGATTTTTCCTCATCACGTCTGCCGCCGCCAAAGGCTGCTGTAAAGCCATACTTGTCAAGAGCCTGCTTCAAGGCCTGGGTTTTCATGATATCTGTATAGGCTGAGCCGTGATCAAAGGGATTAATACCCTGGGCCACACCCTCTTCATTGATGTACTCAAGCATTGTAAGACCATATTTTTCAGCTACATGGTCACGAAACTCTATCATCTCGCGGAATTTCCAGGTTGTATTTACATGTAAAAATGGGAAAGGGGGCTTCTCTGGGGCGAAGGCCTTGAGGGCCAGATGCAACATTACTGAGCTGTCCTTTCCAATTGAATAAAGCATAACCGGCTTCTCACACTCAGCCGCAACCTCTCGCATAATATATATAGCTTCTGCTTCCAATTCATCCAGATATGTCATCTTACTCATATGTTGCTTCCTTTCACTTGTATGATTTGTTGCCAATAATATACCAAAATAGTAGGTTAGTAGGGTAATATAGTAAAATTATGGCTGGTCATAGGGGTATCCTATAGCCAGCCATTCAATTAAAAGTTATATTTATTTTGCCTATTTCAGGGAAAACAGCTTGCTTATATTCCCTATAGCTTAGTATTTATTTGATTCCTTTGTATTAATAGTAATAACCTTGCGGCTGCCATCTGGCCCTGTAACTATCCAGTCTCTCAAGTCTCCCCGGGATGCTATAGAAAGAACGGAGCCCTTTCCACCCATATCCGCCCCCAGAAAAAAGTCTATGGCTCCCACCTTACATTCCTTAAGGCAGGAAGTGCAGCCCCAGCAATCCTTTTCTCTTTTTATATAGGCCTTGCCATCAGCCATTTTAATCAGGCCTCCTGGGCAAACCTCCACGCAAGACCTGCAGCCTGCGCATTTGGATTTATTTATGGATATACTCATTATTTGTCACCTCCCTGGCAGATTACCTGGTTGTTTTCATCATAGGAAAAAACAAGGGGCTTATAATCATCTACAATCAAATCTCTTTTGACAATATGTATTCCATCTTCATCTTTAACAGAATTGACATAGCAGCGATATTCTTCTGACTCAGCAGGATAAGACATATTTTCTGCAAAGGAATGCCACCTAGTCTCTTTTCTGGCTGCCAAATGCTCTATGAGGGAAAGTGCCACTGTAATGCGCTCTCTTATCTCATATATCTGAAGCAAGTCATCCATATCCTCTGCCTTAAGAGCCTCAAGTACTGTAACAAGTCCTGTCAGCTTTTCCTTTGCCAAAGCAAGTCCTGTGTCATTAAACTGATAGCTTGAACCAATACCGCCGGCATAGATATCCATAATCTTTTGCATGGTCTCCTCCACCTGCTCTATGGTAATGAGACTTGCCCTATTAGAAAAATAAGTATCGTAAGAAGCAATCAAAGCCTCTGCCTTAGCATCGGTCTTTTCATCAGCCTCTGAGCTATCTTCATTTTTCAAAAAATCTATTATGGACAATGCTGCCAGCTTGCCCTCTGCCAAAGCTCCTGTTACATACTTTTGTGGAGCGCCACCTGCCACATCCCCTGCAGCAAAAAGTCCCTTGACTGTAGTTGCGCGATTATTGTCTATCCAATAGCCTGAAGCAGTGTGACCACCAACTATATATGGTTCAGTTCCTTCTATCTCCACATTTTCTTCCTTAGGGCCCTGACCACCCTCCAGCCACTTGAGTGTCTGAGATGGGGCCATATTAAGATATGCCTTGTATAAATCCTGCTCCTGTTCTTGGCTTATTACATCAGTCTTCAGATAGCAAGGGCCTCTGCCTTCTAAGCGCTCTTTGGTGGTGCCATATACTCGCTCGCAGGTTGCCACACCGTACTTTGTCTCGTATATCTCCCCCAAACCATTCATCTGCTTAGCTTGTACTCCCTGGGCTATGGTACCAGTAGGGGCTATAGTATCCTTGCATCGTAAGGCAATAAAGCGCATCTCTAATGTGGTCATCTCTGCACCGGCATTGATACCCATAGCAAGGCCTGCTCCAGTGTTAAATGGAGGATACCACATCTTATGCCTTGAAAAGCCTGGATTGTTAGGTCTGTAGATTCCGGCTGCTCCACCAGTAGCTACAAGGACTGCCTTTGCCTTAAACTCATAGGCTATTTCCTCATCCACATGAAAACCCACTGCCCCCTTTATGGTATTTTTTTCTACAATAAAATCTGTAATATTGACATGATTTATAATCTCTACATTGTCATTATCACTTGCCATCTTGGCTAAAATAGGCTTAATATTCTCGCCATTTATTTTGATATTGCGATTGCCTCTTGTGACATATTTGCCCTGATCATCTTTTAAAATAACAAGGCCATTGTCCTCTAAAGCCTTCGTTACTTCATTGAGATTTTCAGACATAGAAAGCAAGAGGTCCTCTCTCACAATGCCCTTGGCATCATTTTTACAATAATCCACATAATCCTGAGGGCACCTTCCCTCAGTAATATAGGCATTGATAGCATTAACTCCTGCCGCCAGGCAGCCGCTTCTTTTTATATTAGCCTTTTCCACCACTGTAACCGATAAATTGCTAAGCTGGCCTATGGTGTAAGCTGCATAACAGCCGGCAGTGCCACCACCTATTATAAGTACATCCGTTTTTCTTACTTCCTTTTTCATCCCTTTACCACCTTTTCATATCAATGTAATTTGGAAATCTTCTGAATATGGCCCCAATATTTTCTTTAAAGAAGATTCCAATCATACATATCACAGAGTATAGACTTCATCCCCCATGAGAACATAATTGTCCATAACTCTTACATCATTATTTTTGACCAAAAAGAGCCTGTAAACCAGCACATATACTTCCTCCCCTACTGACACGGTGGGTTCTCCCATGTTGCGGCTGCCTATAATGGTCTTGCCAAAAAGCTCCACTGTTATTTCGCTATGGTCGCCTCGAAATACCACTCGCCTTACCTTTGCCGGAGAAGCTGTAATGGCAAATTGCACCAGCTCATTCATCTTATATATTTTGACAAACTCAGGTCTGATAAGGACCTGATCAAAGTCTGTCACTTCCTCAAAGGTCCTAAGGCCATTGTAATCACCAAGCACAGAATTTGTACCAAAAAAATTGGCTGTAAATGCAGTGCGGGGATTGGCATATATGTCCGCAGGAGTACCAATTTGCTCTATCTGCCCATGGTTGGTAAGTATTATCTGGTCTGACACCTCTATGGCCTCGTCCTGATCATGGGTAACAAATATAGATGTAATGCCAAGACGGGTAATCATCTCCCTAAGCCAGCTTCTAAGCTCCTGTCGCACCTTGGCATCAATAGCTGCAAAGGGCTCATCCAAAAGCAAAAGCTGTGGATTTGGAGCTATAGCTCTGGCAAAGGCCACCCTCTGTCGCTGGCCTCCGGAAAGCTGGCTTGGGTAGCGGTCCCCTAATCCCTGCAAGCCCACCAAGTCAAGAAGCTCCTCCACTCGAGACTTTATCTGGCCCTTAGGCCACTTTTGTATCTTTAAGCCTGAGGCAATGTTTTCATAGACTGTCATGTAGCGAAATAAGGCATAATTTTGAAAAACAAAGCCTATACCTCTCTTTGAGCCAGGCAGGTCATTTACCCGCTTGCCATCTATTAAGATATCTCCCGAATCAGGATGCTCCAGGCCTGCAATCATTCGAAGTATGGTGGTCTTGCCTGAGCCCGATGGTCCAAGAAGGGCTACCAGCTGCCCCTTTTCAATGGAAAAATTGATATCCCTTGAGGCCTGATAGCTGCCATAATTTTTATTAATATTTTTTAGTGTTACGTAACCGGATGTATTTTCTGCCATCTATATGCTCCCTTTTTAGATGTCCTTTGTAGTGCCCTTAAGCCTTTTTTCCAAGATATTTCTCAGTACCAGTATGATAATAGCCAGCATCATAAGCAAGGATGACACCGCAAAGGCCCCTGTGTAATCATAACCCTGGTACAAGACCTCAACATGAAGAGGCAGGGTATTGGTCAGCCCCCGCAAATGTCCTGAAAGCACAGAAACTGCGCCAAACTCCCCCATGGCTCTGGCACTGCACAAAACTATACCAAACAAAAACGCCCACCTGATATGGGGAAAGGTTATTTTTCTAAAAATGGTAAAGCCATCCATGCCCATGAGGGCTGCCGCCTCCTCCTCGCTAGTGCCTATGGAAGAAAGTACAGGAATAATTTCTCTGGAAATATATGGAAAAGTAACAAATACTGTGGCAAGCACCACTCCCGGTACTGCAAAAATAACAGATATGCCCAGCTCCTCCAGGTATGGGTATAAAATGCTTTGCCTGCCAAAGGTCAAAAGAAATATAAGACCTGCAATAACAGGTGATATGGTCAGTGGCAGGTCAATAAGGGTAGAAATAAGGCCTTTCCCCTTAAAGTCGAAGCGGGTAAGACACCAGGCAGCAGAAAGGCCAAAGAATATATTTATTCCAAGGGCCCAGGCTGTGGCCACAAGGGTCAGCTTCAAGGCCTTTAAGGTGTACTTGTCGGTAATGGCTGATACATAGGCTCCCCAGCCATCCTGCAAGGATGTAATAATTATGTAGGCTAAGGGCAATATCAGCATAACAAAAAGAAATATAAAGCTGACAGCTATAAGAAACCACTTTACTATTTTGTTTTCCTTTTTTTCAGTAATCATATAATTATGCCTCGCTAACCTTGGCTGCCGCCCTGTATTGAATCAGTGAATTGATAAACAATATAACAAAAGCCGTAACAAGCATTACCAACGCAATTGCCGTAGCTCCTGCATAGTCGAAGGACTGCAGCTTGCTCATTATCATAAGTGGGGCTATCTCAGTATCATATGGGGTGTTGCCTGCTATAAATACTACGCTGCCGTATTCTCCCAAACACCTGGCAAAGGCCATGGTAAAGCCTCCCAGGAGCGCTGGCCTTATCTCCGGAAGAATTATTTTCCAAAAAATGGTAAAAGAGCCAGCCCCCAGCATCTGACCTGCCTCCTCATACTTATCGTCAAGCTTGGCAAGAACCGGCTGGACAGACCTGGTGACAAATGGGATTCCCACAAATACCAGGGCAAATATAATACCAGCCTTGGTATAGGCTATCTCAATACCTGCTTTTGCAAAAATACTGCCTATCCAGCCATCTGTGGTAGTCAAGTGTGTTAAGGATATACCAGCTACAGCTGTAGGCAGGGCAAAAGGGAGCTCTATCAGGCCATCCATTATCTTTTTCCCTGGAAAATCATAGCGCACCAATACCCAGGCCATAATAAGCCCCATAACAGCATTAATAAGGGATGCTGCAAAGGCTGTAAAAATGCTGACCCAGTAGGCTGACAGCACCCGCCTGTTTAGCACCACATCAAGGAAATCTGACATGGACAGCTTGGCTGTGTAGATAACAAGGGATGCTATGGGTATCAGCACTATAATGCTTAAAAGTGTAATTGTAATGCCCAGGGTAAGTCCAAAGCCTGGGATTACGCTTTTATCTTTTTTCTTATTCATAAATACTGTCAAAGATGCCTCCATCGGCAAAATGCACTGCCGTGGCCTCATCCCAGCCTCCAAAGTGATTGATGTCTGTCAGGTCTATATCTTCTATAAGCCAATGCCCATCATCAGGAATAGCCTCAATAGTGCGACTATAGCCGGTATAATAATATTGCTGGGCAATCGCCTCATTCACGGGCCTGTAGTAATTTTGACCTATAAGCTGCTGAGCCTCAGTAGAATAAAGATAGGACAGATACTCAGTGGCAATCTCTCTGCTAGCATGCTTGTCCACCATCTCATCCACCACAGCCACAGTTGGCTGACAGAGAATGGATGTAGATGGAATCACTATCTCATACTGACCTGGATACTCCTCCATGCACAGAAAAGCTTCATTTTCCCAGGCAAGAAGCACATCCCCCTGGCCATTTTCCACAAAGGATGTGGTAGATGCCCTGGCTCCTGAATCAAGAACTACCACGTGACTGTATAAAAGCTTCATGGCATCTACAATCTCATCATAAGTATAGCCAGCCTGCTCAAAATAATACCAGGCTGCCAGGTAGTTCCATCTAGCTCCGCCACTAGTCTGAGGATTTGGGGTAATTACTCCTACATCCTCCCTGATAAGATCATCCCAATCCAGGATTTCCTTTGGATTATCCTTTCTCACAAGAAAAACAATGGTAGATGTGTAGGGAGCTGAATCATCAGAAAACTCTGAGCTAAAGCCTGGTTCAATAAGGCCTGCATCAGAGATAGCTGTAATATCCTGCTCCAAAGCCAGGGTAACCACATCTGCCTCTAAGCCATTGGCCACCTCCAAGGCCTGCTTGCCTGAACCCCCATGGGACTGAATAATGTCAAAGCCTGAGGGCAATTGTCCCTCCATATGTTCCATAAAAAGCTGATTATAGCTTTCATAAAACTCTCTGGTAGGGTCATAGGATACATTGATAATGTAGTTATTACCACCTGTGCCACAGGCTGTCATGGCAAGGCCTGCAGCTACTACAATAAGGGAAATATTTAATTTCTTAAGCTTTTTTTTTCTAAACATATATTTACCTACTAGTTTAATAGGAATACTAGCAAAAAAAATATACCCAGTCAATGTGACTGAGTATACCTAATTTCTATATTATGTTATAGGGACAAGCTATAGCCAACCAAGATGCCTGCATAATTTCCCAGAACATATCCCAAAGAGCCTACAAGAAGGGCTGGCCCCACCAGGTCATCCCACCCCTTGGCAATACACATAGATGCTGCCGTGGTAGGCCCTCCTATGGCGGCATTTGATGCTACGATAAGCAGGTCTCTGCCTAAGCCAAAGAGCTTTCCTATTACAAAGGTAAAGAGCATATTGAAGGCCACAATAACCATGGCAAAAATTAGCAGCACCGGTGATTTTTTTATAATAAGGCTTACGGAAGCCGGTGCTCCTATGACAAACATGAAGCAATATATAATATATGTTCCCATAGCCTGCCCGCCTGTCAGCTTTGCAAAAAAGCCCGGAAATGCCGTGGCTGCAAAGACAGCTACAGTAGTAATCCACAGGTACCTGCTGCCAAGAAGGCCTTTTACAATATCAATGACCAAATTGCCAGAAGGTATAATACCATCAAAAATAGATGCCAAGCCAATAGATATTGCTACTATAATAAATGCTGCAGCAAGGCTCATGGATAAATTGTGGGCTGTCATTGGCTCTAGAGACTTTTTCTCCACGTCCTTAGACTGGCTGGCAATGCGATTTTTCACAGGTATGGACAAAAGTATAAAAAAGTATATAGCCATATTGAGGTTGTCTGCTATGGTGGCAGCCGATACCAGGTCTGCCGAGACCCCAAAGGTATCCGCCAAAGCCATAAAGTTGACACTGCCTCCTATATAGGTGCCAGTCATCATTGCCGCCAATCCAGACAGCTCCGAAATCCATCCTTTAAAAATAAGTGTTGACACAAAGCCTCCCACAATAGTGCCTAATGCACTTATGAGAAAGGCTATAAGAAGAGCCCCTGCCTCGTGGCCTATTTTTTTCAAATCCACATGAAAGAGCAGCATGGGAAGAGCCAGGGGCACAAGGTAATCCCACACTGTATCATAAACCGCAGATTCTGTAGGAATAAGGCCTATATTTGATAAAAGGATACCAAACAAAAGTGCCAGCACCAGGGCAGACACTCTCTTTGCCCAGGCATATCTTTTTTCCAGATATATACCAAGAGCTACGGACCCTGCCATAATAGCCCACAAGGCCCATGTATTATCAGCAGAAATAAAAGGCGTCATAAGGCATATCCCAAGTGAGTTAGCAGGCCAGTGCAGCCTCTCATCACATCCTCATAGCATACTTCAAATTCTCTTGTGTACCAAGGGTCTGCTATATCCCTAGGCCTGTCGGTGAAATCCAGTAATCTGTAAAACTTGCCCTCTGGATCATCCCCCAGCTGGTAGCGCAAATCCCGCATGTTTTCCCCATCCATGCCAATGATATAATCGTAGTCCCTGTACTCATCCTTACTTATGTGACGGGCTGCATAGCCACTGCAGTCGATACCGTGACTAGACAAAACCTGCCTGATAGGTGGGTAGACGGGATTGCCTATCTCCTCATATGTCATAGCAGCGCAGTCCACATAAAAGTCTCCTGCTATACCCTTTTTTTCTATCATATCCTGAAATACGTATTTTGCCATTGGCGAGCGACATATGCTGCCGTGGCAAACGAAAAGTATTTTTATCATATTCTTATAACGACTCTTCTTTCTCCACTATTATAGCTGATCGTACTTGACCGCGCTCCCTTTTGCCTTTTCTACCGGATACTTTGCTTCATTCTGCGACATCTTCATACTTATGATCTCATCCGCATCCAGCTCCAACTTATCTAACAGATTCTGGCTATAAACCAAAACATCCGCCAGCTCCTCCTTGACATGCTGAAGATCATATTCTTCATCAGACCACTGGAAACACTCCAATAACTCGGCCGCCTCAATTACAATTGATTTTGCAAGATTTGCTGGCGAATGAAACTGCTCCCAGTCTCTGTCCTCTGTAAATTTTCTAATTCTATCTATCGTTTCCTGCTTCATAATTAAACTTACTCCTTTATTTTGATGCTTCTAATAATGCTTTCTGAAGTTCTGGATCACAGGCATAAATATACATTCCATTAACTCCTCGTGTCATTAAGACTCTCACTTCATGCTGAATCAATATTTCACCAAATTTCTGTTTTGTTCCATCAGATAATGTTCTATTTCGAATTGCCTTCTCATTACAGCTTTCCGAAGGATCAAATATTACCTTTCCATTACGATATTTAACAGATGGTCCAAGAATAACTCCAGCGTAATTAAGATCAAATCCTTGAATTGTAAATGTTGAACCAACTTCATTTATCGTTTGCGGTTGTTCAGCCCACGCTAATCCTTTGATAGCTCTTTTTTCTTTTCTTGTAAGTTCGGACTCCAACTCCCTATTCCAAGGCTTGTGCCATTTCCCAATCATTACTTCCCAATATCTCATAAGCCTGTCCTCTGGTTTATGAATGGAACTATATTCCCAATCATAAGTTGCAATCACCCTTGATAACATCGAATCACTTTCTTTTGCTCTTTTCTGAATCTCCACATCAAGTAATTCAGGCTTATCAAACACCTTGATATCATATCCTCCAAATGTATCTGGAATTTTCTTTAAGCATCTCTCTTTTGTAAAGGAATCAATCCAATCCATTGTTGCAGAATCTACCTGCATACGAAGTTGCTTATATAATGCAATATGATTATTTTCCGCTTTTGCTTGGTTTCTGTACTTCTCAAGAATCTGAGATTCCCAAAACTGCTCTGTTGTGAGAATCTGATTTTCATCAAACATTACCACCGTCACACGAGCTCTATCTATAATGTCTTTCAACTGATTTTCACCTCGATATGACTGTTTGCCTTGTGTAAGAAGCAAATGTGCTTCATCAACAAATACCACATCGATAGGAGCATTTTCTGAATGATTATTGATAAAAGTCGTAGGTTTACTAACAACGTTCCCATATTTTTCTGACAACCCAAGCTTCTCTGCAATTTGCTCATATACTATAATCTGTTCATCATGATTAACCAACAACTGACATTTTAATGCTTTATTACGCTCCTCTGCCTGACAATATAATTCATAAAATGTACTGCTAGTTAAAACAGTCTTCCCCGTTCCAGCTTCACCATCAATAAAAATTAGTTGCTTCGTTTCTTCTTTTTCGAGTGCCTCAGAAACTTTTTGAATAATAAGTTCCCTTGCCTTTTCCTGTTCGTTAGTTAGTTTATGAAGTGGTGACGCTTTATATATTGCTGAATCTTTTATTGCACTTTCTGTCGGAAATAAATACTTATTTTCTTTTCTGAGTCCTCTCCAAATTTTGCCGAATATTTCGTCAAATTCTTCCATGGGATAATAACTTGTCTGCGGATTATCTCTTAAATTATATACACGTTTCACACACTCTACGCTCATCATATAATGCATTAAGCGATTCTCTATATCGAGTGTTAACGATTTATTGAAATGTTCATGACCTATAATAAAAAGACTTGCGTCTTTTTCCGACAATTTACTCCGCCATCCTGGTTGATTTAAAGCAGCATCATAATGCTGTCGTGTTCTCTTAAAAATATTATTTGTCTCCCCAACATATACCTCAAACGCTCCAGAATCCTGCCAATTATGAATATAAACTGTAGGGAAATTCATTATAATAGCCTGCGTTTTCTCATCCTCTGCAGGCAATGATACTGTTTCAAAAAAATCCAACGCTTCTCGATTATCTCTAATTTGTTTAATAATTGGTTTTGCCACACTACACATTCTCGTTAGCCTCTCTTTGGTTATACATTTTAAGTATATTCCTTATTTTTTCATGTTACAAATAGAATATTTCATCATATCCTTATACACATAGTCATAAAAAAATAAGCCAGCAGGGATAATCCCTAACCGGCTGTTAAAAGTTACTCTATATGATCAGGCAATGCCTGTTGTAATGATTAAATCGGGCTTTCCCCGATGTGTTTAACTGTAACCACCTCCTTTCAAGGCGCAAAAAAAGCACCTTAACCATAATTGGCTAAAGTGCTTAACTTTACATTCCCATTTCTTCTATCTCTTTTAACATAAATTCTTCGAGTTTCTTCTTATCAGGCAAATGCAACATATAAGTTGAAACAAATAATTGGTTATCCATTCCAGATAAGGCATATTCTACCATCTGAGAACCTTTGTCTGTACAAAGCAGGATTCCTACTGGAGGATTATCTCCTTCTGTCATCTCATTTTTCTTATAATATCCTACATAAGCATTAAGCTGTCCTAAATCCTCATGTTTGAACTCATCATTCTTAAGTTCAATGATAACATTACAATGTAAAAGACGATTATAAAAAACAAGATCAATAAAATAATATTTATCATCTATTATAATCCGCTTTTGTCTTGCCTCAAAACAGAATCCCTCTCCAAGTTCTAACATAAACTCCTGCAAATGATCCATAAGAGCCTGTTCTAAATCAGATTCTGACACAGCATCCCTTGCATCAAGTCCCAAAAATTCAAATGTGAATGGGTCTTTTATTGATAGCATTGTTCCATTTGCGTTATCAACAGATTTTTTCAATAAAAGCTCTGGTTTTTTACTTATGCCAGCTCTTACATAAAGGTTAGTTTTTATCTGTCTGCGGAGTTCTCTTACATTCCAGTTGCATTTCATACACTCTGTTTCGTAAAAAAATCGTTCAAACGCATCATTTAAAACCATAATTTCTCGAATATGTGAAAAAGATAAGTTATTAACTAAAACATCCGGATCTGTGACAAATTCGTTCGACACTGTCGAACTTTTTCCAAAATCTGGTAATTTAAATTCGCTCGACACTGTCGAACCAATTTGAGGATATACTTTATAAAACTGTCTACAAGCCTTAAAAAGTGTGTAA
>CAVJHG010000020.1:0-43448 GCA_963649335.1 bacterium | reverse complement strand
GCTCCTGTAATTAGGTCATATTCCATATCAATAGTTAGTGAATTTTTGACCTGTTTTACAGAGTATCGTCTGGTAAAAATAGATAAGTCAAGCTTACCCATTGGTGTCTGATATGTGTTTATGGTGCGCTGTCCTGCCACAAACTCCATGCGGGAGACTATATCTCCCTGCTGAGCTTGAAGCAACTGGGTCATGGTGACGGTAAGAAGCACGTCACAGAAGCCTCCCTCAAAGCTTCTTTTATAGGAAATGTATTTTTTCCCTCCTCGCTCTAAAAAAGCCCCCTTCATTTCTTCTATGGTCTCATCAGTATCAGGGCCCATTTTTTGTCTGGATATAACCCTGACCCTGCAGGCTTGTCTTTCCATATTATTTTTGCTCCCTGATAACCATACGGACGGCATTGATCTGATTATTGAGATGGGTATGCATAATATCCTTGATATATTGCAAATCCTTCTTCTCAAAGCCTGAAATAATGGCCTTGTGCTCGTCTACAAGCTGCTGATATACGGAAGCATCCTTGACATACTCATAGCGGTAGCGATACATCTGCTCACGGGCAGAATTAATGATATTTTCCAGCTTTGGATTGGCTGCAGCTGCATAAATCACATCATGAAAGGCCTCATCCGCCTCCACTATCTGACGCACATCATCAGTAGAAATAGCCACTTCAAAGGCATTCATAGCTTCCTTGAGCTGAACAAACTGCTCTGATGTCATGCGTTCAAAGGCACAGGTAACAGCCAGCTCATCTAAGGCATCTCTGACCTCAAGGACATCCTGCAGGTCCTTTTCTGTCATCTTGGCTACCTGGGCTCCCTTTCTAGGTATGGTAACGGCCAGGCCCTCCTGCTCCAACATACGGATAGCCTCGCGAATAGGTGTACGGCTGACACCAAGCTTGTTGGCAAGATGCATCTCCATGAGACGCTCTCCCGGCTTTAACTCTCCTTTTAAAATAGCCTGACGCAGGGTATTAAAAACTACGTCCCTCAATGGCAAAAAATCATCCATTTCCAGCTTAAGATTGTCGGTCATATACTTCTCCTTCCCTAATATCTGTTGTTATATATAGTAGTCAGATAAAGCTGACGCACAAGACCGGTGGCAGTCAATGCCTCCTTGGCAGCCTTTGCCTCTGCATTATCTGAAAAAAGTCCAAATACAGTAGGACCCGATCCACTCATCATGGCCCCTACAGCTCCGTGGTCTAACATATTTTGCTTGATGTCTGCTATTACCGGATGCATAGGAATCGTCACATCCTCCAGCACATTGCCCATGTGAGCACATATACCGGATAAATCCTGGGCCTTAATATCATCAATAAGGCCATCTATGTCAGGGTGAACTACTGAATCAAAGCAGTCATCCAGCTTTTCATATACCATCTTGGTGGAAACCGAGATGCCAGGCTTGGCGATAAGCACAGGGCACTTAACCATGGCGGGAAGGGCCGTCAGCTCCTCTCCTATGCCCTCTGCCAGGGCAGTACCTCTCATAATGCAATAAGGCACATCAGCCCCTATTTTTACACCCCGATCCATAAGATCCTGCTTGGACAGGCCTAAGTCAAAGAGCCTATTCATGGCAAAAAGCACCGCAGCTGCATCTGTAGAGCCCCCGGCCATACCGGCCGCCACCGGAATATGCTTTTGAAGCCTTATATTGATGCCTGTAGTAATGCCAAACTCTTCTCTAAGCAAGTTAGCCGCCTTAACGCAGAGATTGTCTCCATCCACTGGCAAGAATGGCAGGTTAGTAGACATAAGGACCTGATTATCCTTTATCTTGTTAATAGTCAGATTATCAAAAAGATTGACGGTCTGCATTATCATGCGCACATCATGATAACCATTGTCTCTAATGCCGGTTACGTCCAGGCCCAAATTAATTTTGGCCAAAGCCCGAAGGGAAATTTTATCCATGTAAATACTCCAACTTAAAAAGCACCCCAAAGAAAAATTCTCAAAGTGTACTTTGTATTTTTTCTGTATTTTGTATTCAATATAGATAATTCTAACAAAGAAATCCAGGTCTTGCAACGGCTTTGTACTAAAATAAAAACAATTTATAGGTGATTTTTTCTCAATTAGGTACGATATGAATAATAAGAAAAGGATTTCTGTCGAAATAACAATTAAGAACCACGAGACAAGGAGGTTTCTATTATGGATACAAACTTTATTTCAAATGTAACCACAAGCTACACTGCCACCTATGGTAAGTCAATAAACAAATCCCAAGACTCAGATAGCACTGATACTTCTGCTACAACAAAGTCAGGCAGCTTTTCATCTGAGGCTGCTGTCTATGAAAAATCAACTTCTTCAGATAGTGTAACTTCTACAAGCAAAAGCTCCGCCACAGACCGGTCTGCTATAGTAAAGCAATTGCAGGCAGACCTAGAGAAGCAGACCCAAAACCTCTACAACATAGTACTAAAGACCATCCAAGGACAGAGCAAGGCCTTTGCCATAGCCTCCCAGGATGATATGTGGTCGCTACTAGCTTCCGGCAACTTTACTGCAGATGCCGACACCATAGCCCAGGCCCAGGCAGATATAGCCGATGATGGATATTGGGGCGTTGACCAGACCTCCAGCCGCATTGTGGATTTTGCCATTGCCTTATCCGGCGGCGATACTGACAAGGCCGATGACATGATTTCAGCCTTCAAAAAGGGCTACGAGGAGGCCACAAGCACCTGGGGAAAGTCCCTGCCAGACATCTCCTCAAAGACCTACGATGCTGTCATGGAAAAATTCCAGGCCTGGAAGGATGGCAGCTACGAATCAGCTTCGGATGGTGAATAATATTTGTGCTTATGCATAACGCCCACGTCTAAGGACGTGGGCGTTTTTATTACTCATTTTAACTTGATTTCTTTTGTTTTAAGTTAGGGGATGTTAAAAGGTAAGGTATTGCCTTATATTCTTTACTATTCGACTCATGTTGCCTCTTATAACACCTTGGACAATTAAATTGCCCTACACTTGGATTAAAAATATACTCTCTTTTACATTTTGAACATCTTCTATACATTGGTCTCACTGTCATATTCTCACGTTCCTCTCTTTACTCTTATCTATGACATACTCATTGCTGAGTTTTATCTGTTTTTCTCACTTGTAATCAAATCCTTAAGTAATGTTGCCCCTACGTCGATAGCCAAAATTATAAGAATGGATGAAATACTATGCGCCTGACTTAATGTGAGTTTTTTTATAAAATTATTCATCATGTCTATATCCTCCTAAAAATATAAAGGTTTATTTCTTGATATACATATAGGATAGCAAGCTCTCTTCTTCTAATTTTCGAATTATGCTATTTCTTATATACTTTGCTAAGCAGTTGCGTTTCACTTGCCCCAGGCCTTACCACCACAAAAAACTCACGCAAGCTGACCTTGTTTCCTTTCTTTTCTCAAAAAAGGCGCCTGCAGCATTCTGCAGACGCCCTTTGTTTATTTACTCCACTATAAAATCTCGAACAGTCCAAAGCCTTGGCCGTTTTTACTTCCAATACCAGTTTGGTACAGAAAATCCAGATACTTTCTAGAACAGGACAGATTATATTTTCCTCCCCAGGCTGTCACATACAAGCCCTTGTATTTTGTAACTGTCTTCTTTGGCTCGTCCCCTTCTACAAGACTCATTTGCAAATGCTCTATAGGAAAGACTCCAAAATAAGCCTGATATTTTCGACGAAAATTCTCATCAATCAGGTTATAGAAATCCTCCTGATCAGGCCCATAATAGTAGGTATGTCCACTTGGCTGATCTGTCGTATACACCGTTACCGGAGAGATCATATTGATAGTCAAATAATCCTGCTCAACAGTATAATCATACAACTCTAACTCTATATCTTTATATGTCTCATCGCCAAAAGTTATTCCATTTTCCCACAGGTATTGGCCCAAAAGTCTAAGAAGTATAGGCTCTGGACTTCGCACCTCAAATGACATATAAGTCTTAAATGTCATGAGCCGATTTTCAACAAAGTAATCACCCGAAAGACGGCTAAAATTAAAAAGCTTATACCTGCGACCGCCGGCACTATAGCCCTGGTCATGCATAAAGCTGGAATACTCTGGTAAGCTACCTATAGCCCGATATATAACCGACTGTATTATATGGTTGTAATTAAGAGGCAGTGACAATGCTTGTTCAAGCTGCACGTGAATTACCAGTTGCATAGTTTTCCCTTTTATTTATCAATGTTTCCGACGATTATTACCTTGAGATTTCTGATTTGAACGCCTGCTGTAACTACCATTATTACTCTTATTACTATCATTTTGTTCATAGTATGGCAGGGTAATATCAGAATCTAATATATTAGGCAAGGCCTTTTCAATCTTTACTGTTCCCCTTTTTTTTGCGACCCCGTTATGATTGCATCCGAACCATTCATATCCTTTTGTCATTACTGTCTCATTTTTCTGGCGCTTGGTTCTTGGATAAGTAATCAGAATATCCTTTGGTATAGTATCAAGACCAGCAATTTTATAAAATTCAGCCTTAACCTGTCCACTAGTACTTAAGCCTGCATTTTCATAAGTGACATCATCAAACTTCACCAGCTTATTCTCATAGTTTATAGTGCCACCCTCCAACCATATAACTCGCTCTATGACACTGTCCACATGACACTCAATACTGCCATAGCCAAGTGGCTTTGCCGCTCCCAGCTTTAATCCTAAGTTATCCTTGCCAGAGTTTAATATCCAAATAAGCTGCTTCAACTGCCTATTTGATATAGCTTCAAAATATAATCTTCCTGTAAAGCTAATCCCCTTTTTCACTGGACGAATGGTCTTATTAAGCTTACTTACTTGAACATTGCGATAAGTAAAGCTGCTATGATGCCAATAATATTTACGACCTCTAAGGCGTCCATTTTGTTCTCTTACTTGACACCCTTGTACATGATAGTCATAGCTCCAAAAAGACGCACCAGCTGGTTTTTTCAGGTAAAAATCAACATTCCCAAGCTTTGGACCACCTAGTGTTTCAATAGTGATTTTATCCCTGTCATAATAGTCCTTCGCATCCTTTTTTTCTTTCACATACAAATCTGTAAAACGAATATTACTGTTTGCTGAGGCATCTTTAGCTACATAGCCAAACAAGGAACAGGCAGGGCAATAATTTACTTTACAAGGAGCAAATTTACCGGCAAGCTTGCCTATACTATTTTCTGATACTTCCTTTGAAAAAACAGCAGGAGCTAGATATATCAAATTACCCTCTTGGGAATAATTAATAGGAAAATAGACCTCTTTTTTTCCAGCAAAAAAATCTTTTAAATCATTCTGATAGTCCTTATAAGCAGCCTCATTTTCTTTTTTTAAGGCTGGTTGGTCTAAATAAGACTGTATCAAAGGCTTTATTTTTCTCTCTAATTCGTCTCTACTAAAGGCTTTATCTATAGTTTGAGGGTTACCCCGCCCGTCTTTACTTAATATATAATAGTGATAGTGTCTTTTATTTACGCCCATGCCCCACTTTATTAAATAGCCATTTTCACACTTGTCACCATTATTTATATTTTCAAAGCCCGCCGGCGCTTTTTCCTTATCTATAGAATTGCCAACTGCAATAGAATTTGCCTTACATATCTGATATTTATCCCCTTTTTTTGTCAACAGTCCTGGCGAAAATTGAACACCACTTCTCTTAACAGGATACTCATCCTCATTCAAAAGCCCCATACATGAATCCGTCAAGGTCTCATATACATTCCTCACCACACCACGCATCTCACTGCCTGGAATCACAGGTTCGTGAGGCTCATTCTCATAATGCTTTTGTGGGTCCAAATCTGTATAAGAAAAAAAGTCATATGATTTGTGGTCTCTATTATTATCCGACTCTGCAAATGCTGTCTCAGAGCTAGAATTAGGTATAAAAAGAGGTGTCCTGGTAGTTATGGTATAGCTGATGTAACCCGTATGCTTATCCTCATCCTTGTAAGCCCTAGCCTTATTTGGTGGAAAAGCTATAAAATTATAGGGATTAACAAATCCATTTGCCATTATGCCTACACCTCCTTTAGTCTATAATTGGATATAACCATCAAATCATTTTCATCATAGGTAATGTAATTTACTAAGCCTACCTTATTATTGGCGGTATCTGATGTAATATGCTCTACCCCCTGTGCAAGGTCTAATGTGTATACTGTCTCCTCATAGATATCATCATGTGCTACCCCTTCATCCTCTATACACAGTTCTATCTGACCCTTGCGCTTGTTGATATAGCGATATTCTTTTTCTTCGTCAAAAAGATGCAGCTCCAATAATTGTTGTGTAATTACTTCTTCAGCAGGCAGCTGAGCTTTAATGTAATGCTTATATTCCATACGATCTGTATACAAGGCATACAGCACTCCCTTGTCAGGTGCCAATTCCATATATCTCATTAGTAGCTGCCTCCTTCCCCTTTTTCTTCCAAAGCATCTCTCATATTATTCACAAGATTTGCAATATACTCATCTCCCTTGCCTTCCTGTCCATCAATCTTAACAGGTCCATTTTCTAGCAAAATGCCTCGGCCAATAGCAGTCTGTCCACCAACAGCAAGAATTCCCTCTTGTAAATCCTTTATCGCCAACATCAACAATCCTATAATCCAACAATAATCCTGAGTTTTATTTTTACGAACCCAAATATGTAATGTCATGGTGCCATCTACATAGGTTTTCTCCTTATACAAAGCTCCTGACTTGGCGGCTGACTCAAAACGGCTAATTCCATTTCGCACCATAACAAGAGGTTTTGCATTATTTATAACAGTCTCACCTATAATAACAAGTGACGTATGGGCAACCTTGCCATTTACATAACCAAAGGCTGTATCAATTATATCCCCTGTCTTAGCTGGAAGTACCTGTCCACTTACCTGCAGCTGACTGATAATTTGTCTTATCCTACCTCGCAAGGCTCCTGCCATGCTGCTGCCTGGAATAACAGGCTTACCATTGTCAGTCAAATGTACAAAGTCAGGTTCCCCCTTTTTTGCTGCATATTGGCGAATACTAATGCCTCCAGGCATGCGCAGTGGCACTTCTATATGTACCATCTGCTCTTGATCAGGTGCAATACTCAGCCATTCACTTGTCTTATCTGGCTCCTGTTCCCAATTTACATTTGCATAAGCATCAGCATATTGGCACCAATTTTTGCTATCATAAAGCTTCTCAGCAAGCTTTATGACCTTTACCTGTCCAAAGCCCCTGGTCTTCTTGCTTCCCAGTCTGATTTCTCCTGCATTTAAACCCTTAATAACAAGAGCCAGCTCCTCCTTCATTTCAGCCTCATTATCAGTATCACGGATAGTTAACTCCAGGAAAAAATGGCCTTTGGCACCTGCCTCAATAATTTCCATGTCATATTTGCTTCCTGCCATGACTACCTTTTTATCTGCCTCAAGAGCCACTCCATCTCTCACATTAATTACAAGAGTGCTTGTATCAAAAACAAAATCCGAAACAAAAAGGGAACTCATTTTGCCAATGTCCTTGCCTGCAGCTTTCCCGGCATATCCCATGAGGCAAGGCTCAGTTTTTTCTTTTCCCAGGTATGCACGCATGGCACCAGCCAAGGAAGAGCCTGCCACAAATGGCTGCCCTGTTGCATCCCTTAAGACATCAGCATCCGTTATCTCATCTAAGCCAGAGGAGGCACTCAAGGGAGATACCAGCTGCAACTGTATAAATAGCACTATTCTTTTTACTACTTTACCTGCCATTTGCTACTCCCTCCCTGTTTAGTGTTTTTGCAAAATGCTTCAGCTCAGCGATATATATTCCATATACATATTTAAAAAGCTCCTGGTCAGTTTTTTTCAAGTCAAATGACAGATTGTAATCTGACTCGAGACCTGCCGATATCTGCTTTTTTAAACAGCTTGGATCAACCAGTTTCAATAATTGACTACATAGTCCCTGCTTGTCCTTGCCTTCAATGCCATTTACCTGGTCTTGCATAGCTTCATAGCTGGTCTCATTTTTGTACATTACTCTAAGCTTGGCCACTGCCGCATTAAATCCCTCAGGCTTGTTTTTATAGATCCCCTTATTTTTATCCAAAAGATCCATTATCTCCTTCTGTAGCCTGCTATCAAACTCAGTTTGAAGCAGGGTCTGAATAATATCTGCATCACCGTAGCTTTGATTTTTATTAAAATCCATAATACAAGGCTTCTTCACCATTACCTCTGGGCTTGAGGAAAGCTTACTTGCTATCAGCTCACCATAGCCTTCTGCCACACGCTCACCTATAAATGTATTATTCAAAATATTTACATCAAAGCCTGTAGCAGACTTAATGATAAAAGATGTCCCCTTGGCAAAAGCTGTAAATATAGGCTTTCTTGCCTTCCATGTCACGTTATATCCGCCTACTGTTGTAAACACCAAAAAGGGATTCTCTATAGTAATATCCTTTACACCTAATACCTCATTGAGATACTCTCCCAGCACCGACAGCTCCGTAGATAAAAAGCCTGCCTCATTATAAAGAATCATATCTGATACCAGCGTTACTGCTGCTTCATGTACCATCTCTGATGTTGCTTCAACAGCCTCTACCAGGTCAATGGTAAAATCCACTGCTCCAAACTCACTGGACTTGCCATAGCCCATGCGAACAGGTCCAAGATTTTTAACTGCCTCTAATATCTCTTCTGCCTGGCTATAGCTGGCGTATATATATCCACTGAAGTTCTGGCCTGGACTGATACTGCACAGCTGGTAAAAGCTGGAGCCATCATTATCTCCTGTGGCTCTGCCGATAGACTTGTCATCTGGTCGTCTATGATGATAACTAATCTCAGTAACTACATCTACCTTACTGCCATCCTCCCCTAAATAAGCTATATTTGCCGGTGTCATTTGCTTGCCAGTCACATCTGGTCTATAGCGCATATCAAGCAGTGTCATGGTTCCATCCAGCCAAGAATGATCCTTTTCTTTTTGAAGAGACACTGGCCCCACCTGGCATCGCTTACCATTATTTACAATATAGGCATTAGACACTATAAGCTCATCTGTCACTGTTAATTGCTGATACTTTTCTGAACCCATGGCGCCAGCTATTATGCCAAGTACCTTACTGCCTGCTATATAATCCTGGGTCTTTGCCTGATTACCCTGGGCTGATTTACATATCATGGCAGATTTCAGACTAATAGTATAACGGAGCTTATTCTTATCCTTAAGCTGACCTTTATCTATAAGGACATGGAAAGCCTCAGTCTTCTGTCCTTCCTCAAGCCTCATCTCTACTAATCCTAAGCCCCTGCTTCTGGAAATTCCCATATGCTTAACCAAAGAAACAGCCTCTTTTAATCTGTCTGTAAGCGACTGATTTTTAATATTACAATAGGCCTCAAACACAAGCCCCTTGTTGACTACCCGAGCTGTTCTAAGAGAATTCTCCTCAGCTACGCCTGTCTCAAGATTGACAGCTGTCTGAGTACGCATAGATGTATAGATATCAAGTACTGCCTGTTGGCTGACAAAATCTGCTTGCTGATAAGCTGTCAAAGCAGCCTTTGCATCACTGTAGTCCTGAAGATAGGCATTAGAAAGGGTAAATCCTGAACTGCTATGGCCCTCTTTTCCAAAAAGAGCTGAGAAATCCTCTGCTTTTATAAGGCCCATATCCTTCATTTCAATAGCTGCCTCGCGAATACAGCCCTTGATGCGTTTGGCAGGAATATAAGGCAGGCCATATGTATCATAGACTACATCGGTATCCACCAGACTGTTGTATGTCTCGCCAGAGGAAGTACATAAATCACTTAAAAGCTTAATTGTTATCTTCATCTGCTGCCTCCTTACTTACATACAAATCCATGATTTCTAAGGCATCATCCCAGACCTTATAGCTATCATTCTCATATCCATCATTGACTTCCAAATCAATCCCTCTGGATTTTAAAAATGACAGCTCTCGTCGTATCGCATTTTCACCCTGAGGTATAATATTGCGCAACTCCTTGGCCTTGCTTCTAGGAATATCCTTGCCAGTAAAATAGTCAAGCCAATATGTTAATTTCTCCACACTGTATTTTTCATTATGCTTGACAAAAGCCTCATTATCACCAGCACTAGCCACAAAATAAGGTCTGGCAATAAAGCTCTTACCTCTTATGACATAATTCTTGTCCCTGTAAAAATCTAGCTTTGCAGCTCTTATATTAGTGCATATCTGGTAATCGAAGAAGCAGCCCACTGCACCATCAGCCTTCCTGTTATCTTTTTCCTTGGCCCTTTGCTTTGCACTATCACAGCAGGCCTCAGCAACCTCATAAGCATCGGAAAAAGGAAAATGACTGTTAAAAAACGCAATGCCGCCGCAGGCACTATAGCCCCCTGCTTTTTCACCCAAACTGCCTAAAAAGCGTTTTACTGCAGGAATTGCCGCCTTTGCATTACATACAAAGGTAATATCGTCACCTGCCAAAACAATCTTCCTATATAAGTGTTTTCCTGAGGACATTCTCTTAATGCTAGGTGCCATCTGATCAATATAAGCACACATGTCCTTAAAGCTACCTTCAAAGGTCTGGGCTATTTCCTGGGAAAGACTGCGCATTTTAGGAACTGCTTCACTATAGCTTGCAACATCTCTCATTTCAGCTTGAATGCGAAGTCCCATACTATTGCCATCAATATGGCACAATGCCAGACTGCTGTTGTCACCCTTCTCAGTTACCATATCATCAAATACTTTTTCCCCTACCTGATTGCCATCCTTGTCTACAGCCTTGGCACGCTTTAAGGCAGACTCATGGCAGAGGTACTTTTGTGATTGCTTATCATACTCAGTAATAGGATAACCGGTAACAGCGTCCGCATCCATAAAAGGAAGTGCCCCCATTGGCTGAGTGGCAGGCATCCCTGCCTTAATTTCACGAAGCCTTATATTGATGGCCTCATAGTCCTTTTTATAAGAGTCAGTTTTCTCCACTACAGCCACCGCTAAGTTAAGGGAATAGGTTTGCTCTAGCACATATTTTGCAAGGAAACGGTTAACCTTCTGGCATTCTGCCCCTTTTCTAAAAAGCACATAGGCGTTGCCTCCCCCCACAAACATAACCTCCATCTGCACCGATGAATCTGCAAGAAAGTCTACAGCTTCTCTTTTCCAGTCCAAAATATACTTGTCCCCAGGACAGTTGTATTTTTTGATGTAGGCTTCCAAGCCCTTAGTGATTAACCCCTCCACCAGATTGGATGCACCTACGATTTCCTTTACAGCATTGGTTTTAAAGATATAGCTTTGTATGCCACGAACATCATATACAGCCAATACTTCCTTGTCTGCTAATTCTGCCTTCATAATTCCCCTTTCTTGTTTTGCCCTCTTAATACTCTCTGAATTGTTTAAATTTAAAATTAGATACCTTTCTCACTGTACTGCCTCCATATATTTCTACTGTATCTCGTTCACTGCAGGCGGCAACCACCTTTATTCCCGCAGCCTTTAGTAACCTGATAACCTCATAGGCTAGGCAAAATTCCCCTTGGCATAATACACAATCTGGCTTCATATCAATAATCTGTTGAGCAGAATGTTGAGACATTAAGGTCACCTCATGAGAAGTAGCCTCGGCTGGCACCTGAGGAAAAGAAATGTCTACAATTTCTCCATATACTCTTGCTGCCTGCAATTGCTCTTCGTTCCATTTTTCGCTGGTATGATTTGAAAAATTGATAAACATTCTTTGTTTCCTTCCTACAAATTTATTAATTATTAACACTAAGGCTTAAATTTTTCATTGGTACTTGCTGTAATATCATTTGGAATTGGTATTTATTTAATTTTCCTCTCAATAACTTCCTTTTAAGTCATAAGACTTTCATTTTTTGTAAAATGGTTTGGCCGCTTTAGTATATTTCATCGCCTGCTCAAGTAATTTCTTAATATCCTCTTCTTTCAGTGAAACCTTTATCTCTTTTTCATCCTCTAGGCTCCCACTAAAGAATTCTTCCAGTTGACTAATAACTGTATTTTCATCGTCAGTGATTTCCTCTGCAGCATGACTCATTTTATTACGAAGCATTTTTATAGCCAGATAAAAGGCCAATAATATACACAGCTGTTTGTCGTCATTTGTTTTAGGTGCTTTATCTGCATTTTTATAGGCTAAGCTTATATATGACATTACTCTAGTTTTATCTGATTCTTGATCTTTTCTTTCGAGAGCTTTGCCACTATATATATAGTGAAATAACCATGGTGCATTCTTTCCTGTGACAGTATTCCAAAATTTAGCCACATCATTAAAATTTATTACGTATTTACTATACTCCTCCCCCAATGGTTTAAATTCTTTATCTGCATTTTGATATTCCTGAAAACAGCGATTTAGTATTTCTTCCAATCTATTATATGGTTCTTCATAATTGGCCAATTTGCTTCTTATTTTATCCTTGAAAATATGAGAATCATAGTGCTTACTATCTCCTGGAGGCGATATTGCTTTTATTTGATTCTCAAAATTAATTAAATCCCTATCCTTAGCCAGCATTTCTGGCAAATCTGTATAAAATGTCTTGGCTTCCCGTGAGCTTGCTTCGCTTTTCCCACTACTAAGTGGAATAACCCCATCACTAAGTATCCCCTTCTGCCAATAAGCTACAGGAACCTTTTCTATATAAAGAGTCGCAGCCTGCTGGTACATCTTGTTTTCAATACACCAATCGATCAACCTATAATAATCAATCTCCTGATTTTCGCCAAAAATCTTCTTTTCTATTACATCCTTCATTGAATCAACCATAAGGCTGTTCAAATCATGGGTGTCTTCTTTATTCTTTAGTGCCTCCTTAAGCTCCGCCAACCTGTCATCAAATGATGTCATATCTCCCACACTTGTGGCATGCGAAAATTTGTGAATGGCAGTAATTAAATTATTTTTCTCCTCAAACATATCATCCAGCTGTCTGCTTGTTCCAGAAGAAACAAACTCATTCATACCATTTATAAACTGAAACAGTCCATACACTTGATTGAGAGACTTTAATTGACCAGGTGTCTTATGCCAATCACTATAAATAACCTTCTCACACCTTATTCCCTTAAATTCAAGAAATCGAATAGCTACTACCATAAGAAAACTCATATCACGCAGGCCACCTGTATAGTCCACATAAAAAGCATCCAGACCAGACACCTTCTCATTCAGCTCCTTATAAAATCCATAGTAGAGATTTTTATCCTGGATTTTCTCATCATTTGCCCCATACTCAATAGCCTCTACCTCTGCCTTTATGTTCCACTGGCGAAAGGCAATATAAGCATTTATAAATGCTTTTAATTTATCAAAAGTCCTCTCTGTCTTGGGAGTCTGTATACATACTATTTTAAGCTGGTTATAGCCTGCCAAATACACTTCATCTATCAGATATTGAATAGGCGCATCATTTGTCCTAAGCCCATAATAAGACCTTAAGCCATCATTATTATCATCTATAACATCATAATATTTCCCCGGATCAACCTCCTCTTTATAAGGACTAAGTGAAAGAAAAATACCCGCCTTCTTATCAGCCTTTTCATTAAAGATATCGTCTTTTCTATACACATCCCCCTTAGGCTTATAGTCTAATAATAAATCCGATATATCACGGGTCTCTTTCTTTTTTTCTTCCATACTAAGCTGCTCCTATTCTCTAAAAAATCAATAATTTGTCCCTTTATAATGACCAATTATCTCTTATGCTCATAACCACTTATAGAATAATACTGTCACTAATTTGCACTATTTTCGAATTATAAATTACTAGCAATTAATCTCATTCAATATCGCCTCTACCCTGCCCTCTTCATCTAGCATCTCATAGGCTGCTTTACACAGCCCTGCTTCACTCACCACCATATTGATAAGCTCCACTGGCTCCATCACTTCAAAGGATGATCCATACTTCCGAAGCCAGCTGTAAAAATTATCCAGATCAATCACATAGTCCTCATAGTAAGTCACTTCATCAAGCTCATACAGCTTCTTTTCCTGCCGCCATTCTAGATCACGCTTTATCTTGCTTTTGGTGTTGGCACTGATATCATTTAAAATCTTTATTTTCACATGCTTAGGCTTTGACTTTCTGTCAATAATAGCCCCCCAGGTATACGGCTGATTAGGATTTGGCTTATATCCTGTCATATCAGCAGGCCCCTTATATTTCAAACCTTCATTGCTAATTCGATCCAGCTGATATATGTTATCCTGAGTATCAGAAAAGTATATCCGATTGGTAGACAAATCATGTATCAAGCTAACTGGGGTGCATACTCTCCTTTCATAAATTCCACCTTTATTTTTATAGTACATTTCTATCTGCTGAGACTTAAGGGCATCCTTTATAATTCCATAGCACATTCTTACACTCTTTTTTACCTGCGGCACAATATCCTTTACATCATAGGCCACCTCTTCTTCTACAAAGCTAGGATATTTGACCTTTAAGAGAGCCTTTTCCTGGGATGTAACAGGAAGCATGATTTTATCTGAATTATAATTATCACGCTCAATAACTATATTTTTATCGTCATATTTACCGCTTAGAATTGCCTCCTGAAAAGCATCCTGACAGTCATCTCCCTCGTCCTCAAAATATAGCAGCTCGCCAATCAAGCTATTGTCAGCAATAAAAGCCAAGTTTTTTCTCATCTGCCCTACCGACACCTTGCAAGCTAAAGCCAATGATGTAACAGATGCATCAAAAACATCAGACATAATCAAGGAAAAAATATATCCTGCTTCATCCAATATCTCTTCTTTACCCATGCTTAATCCTCCTGCTGCCTGTACAAATCTATTGTCTTGTCATAGGTTCGCTTCATATTTTTTCTTAGTTTTTCAGGTGCTAGGGCAAGAGCATTTACTCCAAAGCTTCGCAAATAGTTCGCCATATTTGTAGTGCCCCTAACTGTATCAGTGTAAACATAATCATAGTCTTCTATTGGCTTCTCCAGCTTTTTTAGCTTAGAAAAGGGTCGCAGACCTTGTAAATCCTTGACCTGCTCAATAATATTGTCTGTGTCCTTAAACAATACAACTACCTGCTCAGGAGCATCTTCTGAGCCAGTTAGTATTTCTTCATATATTTTCTTCGCCTCCTGAGATTTCCAAAAGGTATTAACCCCTATTGGCTTTGCAGCCTTTATACCTGTCAGCTTTTTTATCGTAGGAATCTGTCGACCTTTTTTTGCCTCCTCCTTGCACAAGGCATAAAAGCATCCTGCCTCAGTTGAAAAAAATAACCGTCCCACCATAATTTTTGAATGAGACTCTTTTTCTTTTATGTTGTATGTAATATCAAGCTGATTTTCTTTGTATGGATAGAGTAAGAATTGATTAAGACTGTCCATCTCCTCCTTTGCTATGCTTCTGGACCTTCCTAGAAATGCTATAGCCTTGTCCTCTTCATCCCAATTATAGATATTTTTTAATTTATCTATGGCAGACTCCAAGGGCTGTACCGCTGTTACAAGAGGCTCGGAGGCATAATTAAAAAAGTCAGCTACTTTGTCATCATCTTCAAAGAGAATTGAAGGAGCTCCTTCAGAAAGCCAATACTTATCGTGAAGTCCATCCTTATCCCGGATTTTCCCCTGCTCCACGTACTTTAAGTCCATTAGCTGCTGCAAATCCTTCCGCAAAGTATAGACTGATAGCAAGCCACTAATATCACTGCCTATTGCTTCCTGAATCTCGCTATCCTTATAGACCCCCCAAGGAATTTTGCTTTCTAACATATAAGCCGAATCATTTAATCCCAATAGATGTTGTATCAGCTCAACATAGGTGCATCTCTTTTCTTTGGATAATATATAAATAATAAGCCACTGTCTTACATCAGCAGCCATTATAGTCTGGCTTATTTTTCCCTGCGTAAGGCGTACCAATCCACTTCTAGGCGGTGTAACTATATTATAGCCTTCACTTTTCAATTCTTTTATTAGCTCGCTGAGTCTGGCCTTAGATATACCCGTGTCTTTTATGATGTCAAGTCGACTGACATCCTGACCAAGGTGATTGTTTAGATATGAGATAAGATCTTCTTTGGAGTTATATACCTTTGACATAGTAGTCCTCCGGAAATAGTTCGAAAACAATGCTAACTTGTTTTTAGTATATACCCCTTCTGTGAAATAATGATGAAATTCTAAAATTTAATTATGTCCATATTTCCTCTGTGGACCTGCTTATGACAGTCCCGGCATAGTGTAACTATATTGTCAGCTGTTGCTGCTCCACCAAACTGATAATTAATAATATGATGCCCCTCGGGGTTAATCCTGCTGCCACAGACCTGGCATATATATCTGTCTCTCTCCTTGCCCAGGCGCTGTGCCTTCTGATGCATACTGTCTCTCTGTCCCATTGTACTTACCTCCTTTTTTCCTATCCTTAAAAATAAATAACCTCTATTCCATTGTCTGTCACATATTTCTCTACTACTTCATCATCCTCCTCATCTACATAACCTATACTTGCAATTGGCTCCTCGGTAACTATAATATGGCCATTGTCCTGCGACAGCCCATACAAATCCACCCTTCCATCAATTCTCTCTATCACTACATAATTATCAGTTACATTCAAAATGCTGTCCCCAGCCATTAATAATTTATACATCATATCAATCCTCCTTAACCTCTACTTGCTATACCAGTTCTTTTTATGCCCGCCTGAAGAAGTCCGCCCACTGAGTTTTTTGTGCCTGTTGCTATTGTACCGCGACCCTGAGGCGCGCATTTTCGCTTGGCTACCTGTATCTGCTTCTGAAGCTCAGCTGCCTGAGCCGATGTTAAGTCACTAACTACTGCTATTACTACATTATCCTTTTTTCCCGCCATTTTATGCCTCCTCCAACAAAATAATAACTATATCAGCCACCGCTGATGCCACCAAATGAATTACTGTTCCCATATTTTTTACCTCCAAATTCTTCTTGATCTAACAATTCTTCTTACTATCTTATTTCTCTTATTCACTGTAACACCTCCTAGTTTTAATCTATAAATATCCCTAAGCAAGCCTCCTCTCTCAGAAGAGTCAGCTGCTCTTGTTTATGAATGTATTCTACAATTGTCAGTTCTTATAAAAGTAGAATTATAAATTTATAAAAAGAAAAAGCCCCTGGCTACAACCACAAGCTTTCTTCTCGTAACAGGCCCCCTTACAGGCAGTTTCCTTCCTGCATCCCCAAGCCTATAACCTCCTTACTAGTATATTTTAAGGTTTCAAACTTATATATCATAACACTGTCCTCATCCTTGACTATTACCTGAGCTAACTCATTTTTCAAATGCTTTAGCTTAGACTCCGTAATAGTCCCCTCAAAAGCTGATTTTTGCACATGATCTAAATACTTACGACATATTTTAAGTGCCTTGTTGGTTCTTTTTGCATTAACATCATACACGACTATTACAAACATAGTGCCGCCTCCTAGCTATACTTATAAGGCTTATACTTGTCGCCTCTCTCAAAATAATTTTTAAGATGCTGTATCTCAGTCTTTACTACATAATCATAGGTATGCTCTCCTCCATCAAAGGTTATTTTTTGATATAGCTTGTTCTCAAACTCCTGTATAAACGTCCGCTTACCCGAATTACTTAAGTAAATTCCGTCATTTTCCACTTCTACAAAATCATCCCTTTTCAACATTTTTCTGTTAATCAGGGTAAAAATAGCCCTATCTACAATTATAGGCTTAAAGAGGTCTGCCAAATCCAAATTCAAACTTTCCGGCCTGCTTCCTGCGGCATGTATTATTCCTATTCGTATATCCAGACTAGTCCTATTAATATCGTTAGCAATGCGCTGATATAGCAAAGTATTTCCAAAGCTAATCATAGCATTTAACGGATCCTCTGGAGGCCTTCTTGTACGCTTTCTAAAGATAAAATCAGGATCCTCCAAAATATAGTTAAAGGCCTGGTAATATTGCTGTCTTGCCTGAGCTTCTATTGTCATTAAAGCGTTGATGCTTGGCGCCTCATTTAGCCTCTGAATAAATCGTGAGATATTGGCAATAACCTCTGCCAGCTCCACCGAATTTTTCCGACGCTCATAATACTTCAGATTGGCCCGTAAGTTGGACACACTGGCAATCTCCAGCCGCCTGGCCAATTTCAATCGGGCCTGCTCATCATCATATACCTTTAGTTGACTTAACTCTGTCTTGATATTACGACGATTATTTTGAGGAATAAATGCGCCCACCTTTTCACCATGCTTGTCAATAATACTTACACCTATGCCCCGCTTATTGACAAACTCAAAGAAATTCGTGGAAAAAATAGTATTAGAGTATACATATAAGGAGTCTGTAGTTTCGACAGGGATATACTTTTTACCATCTTCACTCTCAAACAAAAGTGTATAATCCTTCTTGGTCAAAACACCATTATTAATCAAGTGATAGTTCCGGTCCACCCTGGTGATGCCTGTGGTATACCAGTCTCTATACACAGTCCGCTCTGCCTTTTTCTCACGGCGGGCTACAATCTGACCGCTTTTCTCCTCAAAAGTATACCCTAGATATTTTCTGTTCAGCGCCTTAAAAACACCACTTTTACTGGTGCTTAATTGCAACAGCTCCACTTCTTTAAGATGATGTGCCACAGACTCATACATGGCAAATGCATCCTGAGAGGTAGGGCAATATATATTTATATCATCTCCAAACCGGCAAAAGAATATTCCTTTTTTATCCAAAAGCTGATCCAGGTCATTTAAGTATATATTGCTTAGCAAGGGACTTAATGGACCTCCCTGCAGCAAGCCCTTATCCTTTTGATGATAATCATATTCCTCGGCAACGTTACACTTGATGTAGCCCACCAACAATGACATTATAGCCTCATCATCTATTTTTTCTTTTAACTTTTCCAGCATCAAGCCATGATTAATATTGTCAAAATAGCTGTGGATATCAATCTCAGCTATCCACTCATTTCCAGCCTTAATATACTCTGCAGCTGCATCAAGGGCCTGCTTTACTCCTTTATTTTCCTGATAAGCATAAGAGTGGGCTGAAAACAAAGGCTCCCACAGAGGCGCCATCACCTGCAAGAGGGCTCTATATATTAATCTGTCTATTGAATTCATCAGGGAAATGGTTCGATGTTTCTTTTTAGAATTAACTATCTCAGAAAGCTTCACAATACCAGGCTCATACTTACAGGTCAAAATACTGTCATAAATTCGTTCTTTATTGACCTCCAGATAATCTGGCAAATCCGACAGCATAACTCCGTCTATGCCACAGCTGTCACGTTTTTCCATTAAAAAAGACATAGCCTCAGCTATGTTCTCTTCCGACAAAACCTCATCAATACTAATGCCCATAAGCTCCACCCCCATAACAATGAACAATAGTTACTCCTTGATTGTAGTCCCAAGGGTGGGTGAAATGCAATATTATCTTATCTCTATATGTTAGCTGGCCTTTATGCCTTCTCTATCAGTCCGTTTTCTTCCAGCAATCATATATAGCTCCGGCCCCTGCCCCCGTCAAGGTTCCTATTGCTCCTCCGATTTCTGATGAACTCAAAGCAGTTCCTGTTCCTACTCCTACTGCTGTTACAAGTGCAAAGGCTGAAAGGGATGCTGGAACCAGGGCTATGGCCGCAGTTGTTGCCGCTGCTCCTCCTATTAACATACCAATTGTAGCTCCTACAGTTCCACCAACAGCTGCTCCCTCTGACATATGTATAAATAAACTCATTATAGAATCCTCCTTTTTAAACTCTACCGCAGGCTCAAGGCCTATCTGCAATTACTACTACTGCGGATAAAAAAATTCACTATGTCCAAGCAAATCCCCTCCATAGGAAGGATCAGATATTACATTCAGGCGCGAAAACCAAGGAATAACCTTACTTACATGACCACCTGTCAGCAGTGCTCTCTTGCTTTGTGATTGTATTCTACATATCTTAGTTCTTATAAAAGTGGAATTATAGGGAGAATAAAAGAAATGCTCGTGGTGAGAGTCACGAGCTGGATATATGGATGCGGAAGGTGTAGGGAGTCTGGCGTTTGCTATTAGGTAAGGTCCAACTCGTAGAGCAGGAAATTGCAAAGATTAAGGAAATGTGTCAATTCCAACAAGGTAAGGTCCAACCCATTTGAAATTCAATTGGAATATGCTTCAGTTGTTATGAATCGAAAAAAGTGTCAATTCCTATAAGGTAAGGTCCAACAGAGCGTGCCTGAAGTATCAATTGACGAAGAGTATGAGTGTCAATTCCTATAAGGTAAGGTCCAACAGTTCTAATCATATGAACGAAATAGACTATACAGAATATGATAGAAGTGTCAATTCCTATAAGGTAAGGTCCAACTTGCAAGAAAATTACGAAACTTATTAAGGATGAAGATGTAAAAGGTGTCAATTCCTATAAGGTAAGGTCCAACAAAGCAACTCCAGAAACTCGTGAGAAAGTTAGTAAAGCAAGTGTCAATTCCTATAAGGTAAGGTTCAACTTGTGTTTATGAAATTATCAGCGGATGAAATAACGAAAAAATATGTAAGTGTCAATTCCTATAAGGTAAGGTTCAACGGTACTCTTGCAGATGATTGTGATGATTGTTATTAAAGTGTCAATTCCTATAAGGTAAGGTTCAACTATTCAATACGATAACGTCAAAAGACAAAGAAAAGGAGGCGTGTGTCAATTCCTATAAGGTAAGGTTCAACAAGTTTACTGCAGCTACGAATCCAAAAGCCTTAACTGTAATTGTGTCAATTCCTATAAGGTAAGGTTCAACGAAATTGCAATTGTAAAGAATGAAACCCTTAAGTCTACAGCAAGTTGTGTCAATTCCTATAAGGTAAGGTTCAACTGGAGTAGAGTTGATCATTGGAGACATTTGAAGAATGGTAAGGTTGTTTATATAGTGTCAATTCCTATAAGGTAAGGTTCAACAAATTATAAAAACCAAATCAAGGAAATAAGAAAGGAAAACAAGTGTCAATTCCTATAAGGTAAGGTTCAACATGATGAGGATGATATGACTATTCCAGTAGAGAATATCACACGTGAGAGTGTCAATTCCTATAAGGTAAGGTTCAACATGTACATACCTAGACAAGAAGGACAATATTTGAATCTAATCAAGAAGTGTCAATTCCTATAAGGTAAGGTTCAACAGCCGAAAAATCAACTATTTGAAATCATACTAATGCAAAAACACCCCAAAATCAACCATTTTTTGCTCAAAAAGTCCGTCGACCCCAAGTGTGGCAATTTCCCGAAAGCCTTGTAAATACTGGCTTTCCGAGAATTGTCGTTTTTTGCCCCAAGGTCGACGGACTTTTTTAATGATTTTAGGCTAAAACAGGACTTTTTTACCCTATTTTTAGAATCTCAATGCCCCGTCAGCCCTTGATTTTACTGGACTGAGAGGTCGACGGACTTTTTTGCCCTTTATAAGTTAATCTCACTTAATTTTACCAAAAACTAATGTCGGAACTATTCCCCTATAGTTTCCTTCAAAAAATCATACTGAGACATATAAAGCTTATAATAATTCCCCTTTAAGGCCAAAAGCTCCTCATGGCTTCCCTTCTCAAGTATATCCCCCTTATCCACATACATAATGCAGGAAGCATTTTTAATTGTAGACAGGCGGTGGGCTATGATAAATGAAGTTCTGCCCTTCAAAAGCTCGTTTAAGCCCTTTTGTAAAAGAAGCTCTGTCTCTGTATCAATGCTGGATGTGGCTTCATCCAATATAAGAATACGAGGATTAGCAAGGAGGGCTCTGGCAAAGGAAATAAGCTGCCTCTGGCCTGCAGAAAGTCGGCTTCCCCTCTCATTAACCTCTGTCTCGTAGCCATTTTCCAGGCCCATGATAAAATCGTGGGCGCAGACTGTCTTGGCTGCTCTTATGACATCCTCGTCGCTGGCAACTGTATTGCCATAACGAATATTGTCCATAATAGTGCCGGAAAATATAAAGCTGTCCTGCATCATTATGCCCATCTGCCTTCTAAGGGAATGAATGCTAGCCTGGGATATATCATGGCCATCAATAAGTATCTGGCCGGAATTAACATTGTAAAAACGGCTAATCAGGTTGACTATGGTACTTTTGCCTGCACCGGTAGGACCTACTATGGCAAAGGACTGGCCGCTTTCTGCAGTAAAATTGATATCCTTGAGTATCAGCTGCCCTGGCTCATAGCCAAAGGACACATCCTTAAACTCCACCTTGCCTTTTATGTCAGGCATTTCAAAGGCACCAGGCACATCCTTTACCGCCACCTCTTCATCAATAGTCTCAAAAATACGCTCCAAGTATGATATAGCAGTAAGAAGCGAATTATAAAATGAAGCAAGGGTGTTGATAGGATTCCAAAACTGGCTGATATAGGCTGTAAAAGCAACAAGCACACCTACCGTAATACCAGCATCCCCCTGGGTCATCCAGCCAATGCCCAGCACATATACAAAGGATGTGGTGATAACCGAAATAATATCCACGCTAGGGCCCATGAGGAAGTTGAACTTGACAGCCCTCATCCATGAGCTCCTGTAGCCTGAGCTCAAGTGGTTGAAAATATCTGTATTTTTGCCCTCTCTGGTAAAGGACTGGGTAACCCTAATTCCATTGATACTCTCTGCTATATAAGCATTGAGATTGGACTGCTTATTACTCTGGACCTGCCAGGCATATCTTTGCTTAGACTTGATAAAAACTACCACAAAAATAAGTACCGGCAAGCCACAAAGACAAATTATTGTCAGCCTTACATTTATAGTCAGCATAAAAATAAGAATAAAAATCAGGTTGCACAAATCAGTTATGGTATTAATAATACCATTGCTGAGAAGGTCGCTTAAGCTGTTGACATAGTTGACCACCCTGACCTGTATTTTGCCATGAGGCCTGTCATCATAGTATGAAAAAGGCAGCTCCTGCAGGTGCTCAAAAATATCGTATCTAATCTGATGTATGATATTTTGACCTATCTCATTGGTAATTTTTATCTTAAGACGCAGGCAGATGGCGGCATATATTCCTATAAAAGAAGCCATGACAGAGTAAATAATTATCTTTCTCATATCCTGGGCTGGGATGCACTCATCCATTACCCTCATCAAAAACTGAGGTATCAGCATGGAAATGCCTGATGATGACAGCATAAGAAAAACTACCAGGCCCATAGACCTTTTATATGGCTTTATATAGTTTACAAGCCTCTTTAGCTGACCTATGTCAAATTTGTCCTCTAATATCTCATCTACATCATATGTATTTCTGGCCATGATATATGATCCTTTCTACGAAAATTGTTATCTGCTTTGGACATCAGCAGTTTTTCTAGTAAATATGTTGGCCCCTCCCATAATGCTTAGAAGATAGGCTTTCCACCACTGAGCTGTTTTTTATGCCTTAGGCAGCTGGCCATATTGATTATAAAAGGTAGAAGCATAGTAGCCGCCCGTTTCCAAAAGCTGACTGTGGGTACCGCTTTCTATAATGCGACCCTGATCCATAACAAGTATCAAATCAGCATCCTTTATGGAAGATATTCTGTAAGCAATAATGAAAATTGTGCAATCCTCCTTCAGCTTCTTTAGCTGAGTCTGGATATAGCTCTCAGTTTCCATATCTACAGCTGAGGTGGTGTCATCCAAAATAAGAATAGCAGGATCCTTTAGCAGGGCTCTGGCTAAGGAAATACGCTGCTTTTGGCCTCCTGATAAGCCCACTCCACGCTCACCTACTATGGTGTCATAGCCATCTGGCAGATTTTTTATAAAATGATTGGCATCAGCCTTAACTGCAGCTGCATGAACCTCCTCGAAAGGGCAATCCGGCTTAGCATAAGCTATATTGCCCTCGATGGTATCTGAAAAAAGAAAAACATCCTGCATTGCCATACCTATATTGTCTCTCAGATCATATAGGTCCATATCCTTAACATCGATGCCATCTACAAGAACCTGGCCCTTTGTTACATCATAAAACCTGCAGAGAAGGTTCATGACAGTGGACTTGCCAGCTCCGGTGGATCCTATAATACCCACGGTCTGTCCCGGCTTCACAGCAAAGGATATGTCCTGTACTATATCCTCTCCGTCTGCCTGATATGATACGTCCTTAAATTCCACCTGACCCTTTAGGTGCTTTCTCACTGTGCCATTTGCCGGTGTCTTTACCGATGGCTCCTCTGAATAAGTGGCATATATTTTTTCCACTGAGGTTACAAAATTCTGGATATCATTTATCCACCAGCCTGCCATACGAAGAGGTACGGTTAGCATCCACAAGTATCCGTTTACAGTAACCATATTGCCCAGGGTAATCTCCCCGGCAATAACCATATAACCGCCATAGAGCATCAAAATAATGGTAAGGGCATTGGAAAGTATCTCGAAAACAGGCAGATACTTCATCCAGATTTTGGATGCATCAAGCTGGGCATCCCTAAACTCATCATTTTCTTTATTAAATTTGCTTATTTCAAAATCTTCCTTGGCAAAGGCCTTTACCACCCGGTTGCCACTTATGTTTTCCTGAACAAAGGCATTGAGGGAAGAAAAACAGTCACGATTGCGCTTAAAGGCAGGCTTTACATCCTTTGCCTGATAATATGTGGTAAGGGCTGTCAGTGGCAGGACTACAAACATGCAAAGTGCCAGCTTATAATTGATTGTAAAAATCATTATCAGGGCAAATGCAAAAAGGAGAATATTTTCATAAACTGCATAGATAACATAGGCCACAAAATGACGAATGGCATCCATGTCACCGGTCTGGCGGGACATGAGATCTCCTGTTCTTTTCCTATTGTAAAAGGCAAAATCCTCCTGCAAGAGCTTGCGATATACCTTATCTCGCATCTCAAAAAGCATACCCTGGGAAGCAGTCTCAAAAACCACCTGATAATAGTATCTGAGGATTCCCCTAATTACCGTAACAGTAACCAAAATGCCTATCAAATAAGGCAGGCGCTGCAAATTACCATTTGTTATTACATCATCAACTATCTGACCGGACACATAGGGACTTACCACTGCAAGAATGGAGATAACCGTGGTCATGGCAAGGCCTAAGACCAAAAGCCATTTGTATTTTTTTAAAAAAGATAAAAACCATTTCATTGCATCCATATGTATGCTCCTTATAAACTGTCAAAAATGTTGGCCTAGCTTCCCTCTCCCTCAATGTAGGATGGATTTGGACCACTGAAATAAATCGGCAGGGCTAGCCTTAAAAAAGCTATTAATCCCCTTGGCTTTTTACTTTTATTAGTATAAGGATTCTCTTTACAATGAAAATGTAGTATCTTGCATCTTTGATGTAGATTTTTGCCCTATATTGGCTTTACTGAGGAATTACCATTCTGTTACAATAAATTGGTTGAGATTTGATTAAGAATTTATTGAGATTTACTATAAACTATCCGGGCTACGCAGAAGCTTTTTGGACTGTGCAATCGGATTTGCAGGCAAGTGAATAGACTAGTTATTTTGTAAACGATGCACTAGCGCAGATACATTTGGAGATTATATAAATGACCGAAGATTTTTTTACAGAAGAGCTTAACCCCACCTTCCTTTTTTTCTGGAATGGGGTTAGAACAAAGGATGAAAAGGACTACCACTGTCACGACAACCAGATAGAGATAAGCATCATTATGGATGGCCAGGGCCAGTATCGCATAGATGATGTAATATATGATGTCAAGCTAGGAGATATCTTAATTATAAACCCAGGGGTCTATCACCAGGCCCTGACTATAGATGACCATACCTTTACAGAAAGCTTTATAGGCTTTACCGACGTGGCTTTTAAGAACAGCTCCGCCAACCACTTTGTCCTTGATGGCATGCCTATCATCCACACCACAGGGGAGCTGCAGCAGAAGATTTTTCGCCTGGCAAAAACCATAAAGCAGGAAAACGCCCAGCTGCAGCCTGGCCGATACTTCATGATGAAGTCCTGCCTTATTCAAATACTTCTTATGCTTGTTCGTGCCCAATCCAAGGCTGCCACTCCTAAAAAGGGCTACGCCTTTGAGTCGGTCAATAAGCTCTACATTGTGGAGCAGATAGCCAGCTACTTTGAGGAACACTATGCCGAAAAAATATCCTTGGATCAGATAGCCAGCAATATGTATCTGAGTCCCTTCTACATATCCAAGGTATTTAAAAGCGAAACCGGCTCCACCCCTATACACTATCTCATTGATATTCGTCTAGAGCATGCCAAGGAGCTTTTGGAAAAGGGCCAGTGCAACAGTATTCAGGAGGTAGCCCAGCAGGTGGGCTACGATGATGCCTATCACTTCAGCAAGCTTTTTAAGAAAAAGTATGGACTACCGCCCTCAAAGCTATAAGAAAGAGGGCTAAGTCTATAAGGCTTATGCCCCACAGGGCCTGCAGCATGCGGCTGCCTCTACTATATCCCGGCTTGCTTTTTAAATATAATTCATGAATTAAGGCCCCTGCGTGAATAACAAAAAGCAGCCCCAATGCAGCCGTAACTATTATGGTAAAAACCATGCTACCTCCCTATTATTTAGATATATTCTTTAAGCTCTATCAATGTAGCCTGATACAGCTTCATGACCTTATCATGATTTTCCCTGACAAAATCATATCTCTCCTCCTTGCATGCCGTCTCAAGGGACAAGGCCTCCTGAGACAGCAAAAGAGCTCCTATCATTTTAGATGTACCCTTAAGGCCGTGTATGGCTACCTGATAATTTTTGAAATCCTCTGCTGCAAGATAATCATTTAAGGCCGTAATTTTAGCATCAGCCTCAGACAAAAAGGTGTCTGCCAAAAGCTGATACATATCCTCATCCCCGGAGGTATATTGAGTAGCTGCCGCTTTATCCACTAAAGGGGCATTCGAATTAAGGCTTAAATCCTGCTCTGCATTCTCGACATTCTGGCCATTTCTGGCCTCGGCATAATCCTGTGATACTGTATCTAATTCCTTATCCTTAGCTTGGGATACTGCCTCTGACACATCATCATAAGCCTGAAATACTGTATCTGATACCTCATCATCCTCATTCATTACCACAAGATTAACAGGCAAATACTTAATACACATGTCCTCCAGGGCTTCTGCCGTCACAGGCTTTGAAATATAGTCGTCAAAGCCCTCCTCCATATATTCCTCTCTTGCCCCAGCAGCTGCATTGGCTGTCATAACAATAACCGGGGTATTTTGGCACTTATTTTTACCCCTTCTTGTCAGCTTATCCAAGGCCTTATAAGCCTCAATACCATCCATGCCAGGCATCATATGGTCTAAAAAGATCAAATCATAATGCTTCTTTTGCACCGCTTCAAGGAATTTTTCTCCAGAGTTAGCCGCATCAATAGCCATCTTACATGGGTTCAACAAGCCCCTTGCCACGATAATATTCATGTCATTGTCATCCACCACCATTACCGAGGCATAAGGTGCAGTAAAACGGCTCTTATATGGCTGGTTAGCTTTCATCTTTTGAAGCTGGGCAGTCTCAGGTCCTATAGGCCTGCCATCTATGACCTTTTGGGGAATAGCCACATTAAATATTGAGCCGACGCCATAGGTGGAGTCTACAGTCAGATATCCTCCCATCATATCAACAAAGCTTTTGACGATGGACATGCCAAGACCAGTGCCAAGCTTGCCTTTTTCATCTACTCTGACATACTCGTCAAAAACATGTTCCAAGTCCTTTTCCTTTATGCCTATGCCGGAATCTGCTACCTGAATGGCCAGCATTACCTTGCCAGGCTCTCCCAAAAGAGGCTGGGACAGGACCGTTATGCGGACAAAACCTCTGTCAGTGTACTTAAAGGCATTATCAACAATATTTGCCACTGTCTGCTTGATTTTAAGCAGGTCGCCCTCAAGGCGACAAGGTAATTTTTCATCCACCTCAAGCTGTACATCCAGTTTGTTCATGCCAGCATGGCTGTTAATCTGAGTACGAATGGTAGTGATAATATCTAAGGTGTCGTAAGGCAGCTCAAGAAGGCTGTCCCTGCCCTGTTCTATCTTGGAATAGTCTAATATGTCATTGACAATACCAAGTAGATAGCCGGAAGCTGTTCCTATATTTTCAGCATATTTTTTGACCTCGTCAGAGACATCCTCTCTGAGAATCATCTCATTCATACCCATAATAGCATTGATAGGGGTGCGAATCTCATGACTCATTTTTGCAAAAAATTCATTTTTAATCTGACCCTGACGCAGGCTCTCATAGGCCTGTTGTTGTCTCCTTGCAGCTGTCAGGGCCGCATTGATAATAGAGCATCCAAAAAGAAAAATGAGACCTACGGTAACAGCCAAAGTATCTAGCCATTCCAGACCCATATTCATCATAATGATATCTACAATACCACCTAGCCCCAGGCCTGCTATTCCTAAGATAAATATCCAATAATCTCCTGCCGAATGGTCTATAATATCCCAGGCTACAGACACAAGAGTAGCTGCTATAATAACCACCACTGCCAGGTCCAGATAGGGCAAAGTCCTGCTGAAATTGGCCATTCCTGTAAAATGAGCATAGCTTAGTGTAATAAGAGTGGCAAAATCTCCTATTATAAGGCCAGTAAACAAGGCTTCATATTGTCTATTTTGAATTCTGTTGAGATAAAGCATAAAGGGTATAGGCAAAAGTACTGCAAGCATATATTCTAAAACACCCTCTATGTAGTAGGTGCCAAAAAGGTATTGAAAAAGAACATTATCAAAAATAATCCACACTGTTGGCAATATGAAGCAGCATCCCAGAAGGAAAAGATGATTGAGATCCTTGCCAAATATCCTCTTAATAGTACCGATACCTATGGTAACCAGGCATACAACAAGTAGCATACAGGCTGGGAAAAAGGTCCATCCAAATTCCTTTAAAATAGCCTCATATACCCTTAAGGAATTGCCCAAGTAAACACGCTTGATACCAGTTACAGCGGAGCCGCCACCATTTCGCACTATGGAAAGGACCTTGCCCCCGTCACTTTTTTCCAGTGGGACCTGTAACACCACCACCTTAACTGCATCACCAGGAAGTGGGTTGTCTGATGAATCAAAGGTATAGCGCAATATACCATCCACATAGATTCGGCAATCTACTCCAGAAAGAAGACAAAAAACCGTATCATTCTGTAATGTATAGGGAAGCTTTGTAGATAAAACAACCTTGCCATAATAGCCGCCTACATCAAAGGGTGTAGTCAGGTCCTCTGCTATAAGGACGTCATCTCCCTCAACGTAAAAGGTCCCCTCATATTTACCTCCCCACCTTTCAATAGTGTCAGGAAGGTCGAATCCTATTTCTTCATAAACAAAAAAAACTGCAAGTGCACATGCTGTTAAAGCAAACAATATGCACATTGCAGTATAAATCTTACTTCTTTTGATCATCCTTATTGGCCTCAAGTTTGGTCTGCATAATAGCCTCATTAAGCTGAAGCATACGGGCATCCATGGTGGAAACTACATCGGAACACTCTCTAAGCTCCCTGCTGATATAGTCAGGAGCCTTTCCCTCGAACTTATAGTATATCTTGTGCTCAAGGCTGGCCCAAAAGTCCATGCCAAGAGTACGAATCTGCACCTCTACCTTGGTGTCTACTGTCCTGTCAGACAAGTATACCGGTATGGTAATATGCATGTGATAGCTCTTGTAGCCGCTTTCCTTAGGATTTTTAATGTAGTCCTTGATGGAAACTACGGTAACATCAGACTGACGTCCCAACATCTCAGCGATACGATAGATATCTGATGTAAAGGAGCATACAATACGGACACCAGCTATATCATTACAATGCTCCACCATATTTTGGATAGTTACATCGTAGCCATTTTTCTTGAGCTTTTTAACTATACTCTCAGGACTCTTGGTACGAGTCTTGACATACTCTATTGGATTGTATTGGTGTACCTGTTGAAACTCATCGTTGAGAATCTCTATCTTGGTACGCATTTTTTTGATGGCAGAGTCATATAATAGCTTGGCTGTATTCCATGACTCTGGACTGTCATCTATAAAGGTAATCATTTCCATATTGTGTCACCTCCTGAAAATGAATGGGATGTCTATACCGTCTTTCGCCTGTGTTTTGGGATAATCATAAGGGCATTAAAGCCATCCTCCTGGCTCTTGTGAACCTCTAATGAACCGTCACACATAGTTTGCACTCTATCTCGCAGGCTTTCTACATCGCGGCTGTCCCGCTTTTCATACATAGGATCGTCATAATCAAAGCCGCCTTCATCACTAAATACCGACACAAAGTAATTGTCGTCTTCCTCGTATATTTTGATGGTAAGAAGACCGCCGTACTTGCTTGTGGTAATGCCCATATTGATAGCCATCTCCACCAGACTCTGTATAGACAAAGCAGGCAGCATCATATGCTCCACCCTGATGTCATAGCGAACCCTCAGCTCATCATGAAACTTCAGCTTGCTGATATATACAAAGTGCTCCACTGTATCCAACTCCTGATAGAGAGGTATTGGCGTATTCTTATCCACCATATCTATACTGCCTCTCAGATACTTGGCAAAGTGGTCTAAAGCCTCAGCTACATCTTTGTCCTCCTTGCACATGTACTTGATATTGTTGAGGGTGCTATAGATAAACTGTGGCTTAATCTGAGACAATAGCTTAGCTCTTTCCATCTTGCGATTTTGCTCTGCTATTTCTGCCGCATCCATAGCCTTTTCAGTAATAGTCTTGCTCTGCTGCAGCTTATAGGACACAAACATAATAAGCAAGCCAGCTGCCCAGGCTGCATTGACTAGCCTAAGGCTAAGGCTCCATACTATACAGGCCACTGATGCCACTGAAATCACTATATATATGCAGGCACATGCCAGGTCAAATCTATCCAAATGCCTTAAATAACGGGCAAAATATACAATAAGGAAAAGCGTGCATACCAGGGTGGTGGCATGAATCAAAACCCCTGTCCTAGCCCAGACAATGGTATTGTCTGAAGAAAATGAATAATATAGTGGCACAAACTGGCTAACCACAAGGCCTGCCATATTAAGCCACATAACAAAAGAGCAGCACCTGTATGGAAGAGATGGGATAAAAACTCCATAAGCCTCCAGCATGGCAAAAAAGTAATGCACTAATGCCACCATAAAAAAATACATACAGGCTAGGGTGAGAAAAGACGTAGCTCTCACCACGTTATATGCGAAATATGAAGTATCTCCTGCATATATCCAATAGAAGCTATCAGTCAAAAGCATAACAGCAAGAAGGCACTCTGCTGCAATAAGACTGCGGCTGCGGTTGCTCTTTTTACCTCCAGCAAAAATAATGATAAAGGCAGAAATAAGGCAAATCACTGCCCCCCATATTTCAAGTGATACCTGTAACATAAATCCAAGTGTCATACAAACTCCCCTTGTGTATCAAAGGCATGTGTCCAATCCTGAGTCAAAAGCCATATAGTAAATACTATAGAGCTACAACCCCAGGTAAGTGGATAACACCAGCTAATGGTAGTGAACTGAGGAATCAATCCTATAGCTATTGTAACATATATTATCCTAACTCCGCACCAAAAAGTAAGCATAGTAATCATTGGAACTACAGACTTGCCTGCTCCTCGCATAACTCCTGCTGCACAGTGGGAGTATGCAAGCAGACAATAGAAAAAGGCTACCACCCCTACCTGCATCTGTCCGTAAGATAAGGCCTTTGCATCAGATACAAAAAAGCCTAAGAATGCATCTGCATTAAAATAAAATACAAGGCCTATCAGCTCTGCCAGAATAACTCCTGTAGCTATAGAAAAGGCAGCCCCCTTTTTTGCTCTATCGTATTTTCTTGCTCCCAAGTTTTGGCTGATAAATGTAGGTATTGCCATGGATATAGAAGTAATAGGCAAAAATACAAAGCCCTCCACCTTGGAATATGCTCCCATGCCACTCATGGCGTAGGCTCCGAAGGCATTGATATTTTTTTGCACCACAATATTTCCTATGGAAATAACTGAATTTTGCAAACCCATAGGCAGGCCCTGGCGTACTATCTCCTTCATAATAGAACCATGCCACTTAAATATCTGAGAGCATACAATGCCCGTGCCATCAGAAAGTCTAATAAGTCGCAGGAAGCAAAGCAACGCTGACAAGCCCTGGGATACTATGGTTGCAATAGCGGCTCCAGCCACGCCAAAGTCAAGAACAGCTACCAGGACAATATCGAGAACTACATTGACCACTGATGAAAAAAGCAAATACATAAGAGGATGATAGCTATCCCCCACAGAACGCATAATATTCATCAGGGTATTGTACATAATCATGGTGGCAATACCGCCAAAATAGATGTTGAAATAAGTGAGGGCGTAAGGCAATACCTCAGCAGGTGTGTTGATAATGCGAAGCATAAAAGGTACAAAAATAAGACCTATAATAGTGGCTGCCACTGAACAGATAATGCCAAATAGCACATTGCTGTGAATGGCCTTTGATACATTATCCTGGTCTGAAGCCCCATAATAGCGGCTAACTATAATACCACCGCCTGCTCCAACGCCTCCAAAAAAGCCTACAACAAAAAAGCTCAGGGAACCTCCCGAGCTTACAGCTGCAAAAGCATTGTTTTCTGCAAAATTACCTAGCACCCATGCATCCGCCACATTATATAACTGTTGTAAAAGCTGACCAATAAAAAGAGGGATACAAAAACTGATAATCCCCTTTGCTATAGATCCATTTAATAAATCTACTGATTTACTTTTCAAAATACATCCTCTGTACTAAAGCCTGTGTGATGAAGGCAATTTCAAGGCAAATATCCTGATAACTAATAATAGGTGCCTCAGCCTTATAGCCCAACAAACTCTAGTCTTCCTCTATTACGTGAATTTCCAAAAAATCAAAGGACACCTCATCCACGAAGGCATCCCTTGTAAAACGCGCCTTGGCATGGCGCTTGAAATCTCTGATAGTTGAATCAAGCCAAATAGGCTTGCTTAAATCAAACTCCTGACAGGCCTTATCCAAGGCATTAAATATCTTGTGAGTTCTGGTCTCCTCAGAATAATCCTCCACCATATAATCGGCAAGCATATGATTATCCTGCCAGGTTTTGAACCATATTCTCATAAAATCCCCCTTTATCAAATGGTTGATTCTTCATTCCACAAGCCTTATTTAAGCTCATGCTAGAGTCGAAATGCCCTCAAAACAAAGCTTTACAGCCTGCGCTGACGATGAGCCTCATACATAAGTATGGAAGCCGCCACCGAAGCATTGAGTGACTCAAGACGCCCCTCCATAGGAATACGTAAGTAGTCAGTTGCAGCTTGGGCCAACTCGTCTGTCAGGCCATTGCCCTCATTTCCTATCATAAAGCCACAGGCAGATGTATAGTCAAAGGCGTCATAGTAGGCCTGTCCCTTGAGATGGGCTGCATATATAGAAAGGCCATGATCCTGCTTGAGGCTGGCAACTACAGGAAGCAAATCAGGCACTATGATATGGGGCACCCTGAAAATAGACCCCATGGTAGAACGAACCACCTTAGGAGAATATATATCTACGGTGCCTGTATTCATAATGATGCCGGTGACTCCCGCCCCCTCTGCAGTGCGAACTATGGTTCCCATATTGCCGGGATCCTGCAGGGACTCTAATATAACAAGACAAGGCTTCTTATCAGACTGCCCTAAGGCATCCTCAAAGCTAAACTCTGGCATAGCCACTAAAGCCAATACCCCCTGGGGAGTAACTGTGTCACACATGGTCTTAAAAACCGATGCTGCCACAAGCTCAGGCTTAAAGCTGCCAAAAAGGGATGTCATAGTCTCAGAAAAAGCCTGGTAATCAGGGCCAGCTGCAAAATCCTCTGACACATAGACTGCCTTGAGAAGATGGGCTGGCACCTCATAAAGGGCTCTTATTCCTTCAACCACAAAAAGCCTTTGAGCACGACGCTCTCGGGCTTTTTTTTGCAGTGAAATAATATTTTTTACTTGATTATTGCTCGTACTTGAAATCATTAGAAAGTGACCTGCATATCTCAAACTGGTACTCGTCTACATCCTTATTCATAGCAAGTGCCTCATCGATATCGAAATCAACGAACTCGCCGTGACGATAACCTACGATACGGTTGTTAGCTCCCTGGCAAAGAAGATCAACTGCAAGAGCACCCATAGTAGATGCGTATACACGATCCTTACATGTAGGTGAACCACCACGCTGCATGTGACCTAAGATAGTAGCACGGGTCTCGATACCTGTAGCAGCCTCGATACGCTTAGCCATAGAGGTTGAATGACCAATACCCTCTGCATTAATGATGATGTGATGCTGCTTACCCTTCTTACGACCATCGATAATGTGGTTGACAATCTTTTGCTCGTCATAATCATAACGCTCTGGGAGAAGAACATCCTCAGCACCATTGGCAATACCGCACCAAAGAGCGATATAACCAGCGCCACGACCCATAACCTCGATAATAGAGCACCTCTCATGAGATGTAGATGTATCACGAACCTTATCGATAGCTTCCATGGCTGTATTAACAGCTGTATCAAAACCGATAGTGTACTCTGTACATGCTATATCAAGATCGATAGTACCTGGAAGACCTATGGTGTTGATGCCATACTTTGAAATCTTCTGAGCACCCTTGAAGGAACCATCACCACCAATAACTACAAGACCATCAATACCTGCTGCAATAGCATTCTCAGCAGCTCGCTTCTGATACTCTGGATCAAGCATCTCAAGACAACGGGCTGTCTGTAAAATAGTACCACCCTTTTGGATGATATCTGAAACGCTGTGAGCGTCCATATCTATAATCTCATTGGCCAGCAAGCCTGCATAGCCTCTACGAATTCCCTTAACCTTCTTTCCTCTTGCAATAGCCTGACGTACCACTGCACGGATTGCAGCATTCATACCAGGTGCGTCACCACCAGATGTTAAAACACCAATTGTGTTAACTGTATCTGCCATTTTCTTTTTCCTCCTACATTTAAAACAATTCAAGGCTTATTTTAGCCTCTTTTAATAGCTATTTCAATATATTTTATGATGGAAATTCTGTGAATTTTAACTTTTTTTCTTAATACATATTCAGGCAAATCACAGGCTAAACTACCATCGAAATCACAGGTCAAGGCTGGCTCTCTTGATTTATCGATAACGCCTGCTGCCATTAGAAAACTCTATCGCCTTTTCCACCACCTTGACATTGCTCTTTCCATACTGCTGCTGCAGCTTGGCAAGGTTTTCAGCTGAAGCTGCTATATTGAAATTAGGAGGCAGGCGCTTTACAGCCTTGTTTGATGAAATGTAAATAACCAGGGCATCCTTGCCATCCATGGAGTGAATAAGACCTGCCAAGCTAGCCTCGTCATAGTCTTCCTTGGCCTTAAACTGTATCCAAACCTCCTTGCCTCCATCCTCAAAGCTCTTTATCTGAGAACAGATAAGCTTGGCATTTTTCTCTTCCTCTGCCTGAGTACGGCCCTTGATAAAGACCTTGCCTCCCTCTACAATGAGGCTACGGTTGGTCTCGAAGTCTCTTGGAAAAACAATAACCTCTACATCACCGGTCAAATCCTCCAAGGTAAGAAAAGCCATGGTCTGGTTGGTCTTGGTATATTTTATAGTGACAGCAGTAATCATGCCACCTAAGACCACATCTGTGCCATCCTTTATGGCAGCAATGCCACTCTCCTCGTCAACAGCAAAATCAGAGGCCTTGGCAGTAGCATTTTTTCCTATAAGGGCTATATAGTCATCCAGGGGATGTCCGCTGACATATACCCCCATAAGTTCCTTTTCAAAGGACAAAAGTATTTCCTTGTCAAACTCTGCAGCCTTAGGCAGGTTTATTTTCAGCTGCTCCTTTTGAGCATCGTTTGCAAAATCAAAGAGGCTCATCTGGCCTTCCACTTCGTTCTTTCTGGAGTTATTTACCGAATCCAAAATATCCGAGTAGACCATGCATTTTTGCCGCCTGTTACCCTCCAAGGAATCCAAGGCGCCAGACTTAATAAGATTTTCCACAGTGCGCTTGTTTGCGTCATACTTGCTGACTCTTTTTAAGAAATCCTCCAGGTCTCGGTAAGGGCCATTTTGCTCCCTGTCCATCTGAATAGCATCAATGGTAGGTCGACCAACAGACTTGATAGCATAAAGGCCATAACGAATCTTGCCATCAGACACAGAAAAACGGCCAGTACCACAGTTGACATCCGGCGGCAGCACTTCGATGCCATTTGCCCGGCACACACCTATATAGCCGGCCACCTTGCCGGAAGAATCAATGACTGATGTCATAAGGGCCGCCATAAATTCTATAGGATAGTGGGTCTTTAAGTAGGCTGTCTGCAGGGCCACCACTGCATAGGCAGCAGCGTGAGACTTATTGAAGGCATAGGATGCAAATGCAATCATGTCGTCATATATTTTATTTGCCACCTCTTCAGAAATGCCATTGGCAAGACAACCTGGCACCCCCTCAGCTGGGTTGCCATAAACAAAGTTCTTTCGCTCCTCCTCCATGACATGGTGCTTTTTCTTTGACATGGCACGTCTAACCAAATCAGAACGCCCCATGGAATATCCAGCCAAGTCACGAACTATCTGCATTACCTGCTCCTGATACACAATACAGCCATAGGTAGGCTTGAGTATGGGCTCTAGCTGTGGGCATTCATAAGTAATAGTCTCCGGGTGATTTTTTCCCTGTATATATTGAGGTATAAAATCCATTGGGCCTGGTCGATACAAGGAAATACCAGCAATAATATCCTCAATAGACTGTGGCTTCAGCTCCTTCATGAAATTTTTCATGCCAGTAGACTCCAGCTGGAAAACGCCCTCGCATTTGCCAGCGCATATCATATCCAGGGTCTCTTTGTCATTGTAGTCAATGGCGTCCATATCAAGCTTGATGCCGTAATCCTTTTCCACCAGCTTGACAGCATCACTTATTACAGTAAGTGTGCGCAGCCCCAAAAAGTCCATCTTAAGAAGGCCCAGCTCCTCGATAGTAGTCATGATGTACTGGGTCACTATAGTGCCGTCACCGCCACGGGAAAGAGGCACATACTCATCCATAGGCTTACCGGCAATAACCACACCAGCAGCATGCATACCGGTATTTCGAGGCAGGCCCTCTAAGGTACGGGCTATATCTATAAGGTTTTTTATCTGATCATCACTATCGTATAAGGCCTTAAGCTCATGATTCATTTTTAAGGCCCCATCCAAGGTTATATTGAGCTCCATTGGAATCATTTTTGCAATGGAATCCACGTAACCATATGGCAAATCAAGAACTCGGCCCACATCGCGAATAACACCACGAGCCTTTAGGGTACCAAAGGTAACAATCTGGGTAACACAGTCCTTGCCGTATTTTCTGATAACATAATCAATAACCTCAGAACGACGCTCATAGCAGAAATCAATATCTATATCGGGCATGGATACACGCTCCGGATTTAGGAAACGCTCAAACACCAGATTGTACTTAATAGGATCGATATTTGTAATGCCTGTAGTGTAGCTGACCAAGGCTCCGGCAGCAGAGCCTCTTCCCGGGCCTACCGGAATGCCGTGGGTACGGGCATAATTGATAAAATCCCAGACTATAAGGAAATAATCCACATAGCCCATATTTCTAATGGTCTCAAGCTCATAGGCAAGACGGGGCTTTAGCTCTTCAGCCTCCTTGCCATATCGCCTGTCAAGGCCCTCATAGCAAAGCTTATTGAGATATGTCCAGGAATCATAGCCCTCTGGCACTTCAAAGTGAGGCAGCTTGGTCACACCAAACTCAAACTCCACATGGCATCTGTCGGCTATGTCCTGAGTGCGTTGCACAGCCTCCTTAGCATATGGGAAAAGAGACAGCATCTCCTCCTCGCTTTTTACATAAAACTCGTCTGTCTCAAAACGCATACGGTCCACGTCCTGGAGCTTTTTGCCTGTCTGAATGCAAAGCAATACATCATGACTGGCAGCGTCTGACTTATCTGTATAGTGGCAGTCGTTGGTGACAACCAAGGGAATGCCTGTATCCTTGGAAAGACGCAGCAGCTGTTGGTTGACAGTAGCCTGGTCAGCAATACCATGGTCCTGCATCTCCAGAAAATAATTATTTTCTCCAAAGGTATCACGATACTTAAGGGCTACCTTTTTTGCATCATCATAAAGGCCACGGTTCAGAAGACGGGCGACCTCACCAGCCAGACAGGCCGAAAGGCATATAAGGCCCTCATGGTAGCGCTGTAATATTTCAAAATCCACTCTAGGCTTGTAATAATAGCCATCCACAAAGCCTGCAGAGACAATTTTTATCAGGTTCTGATAACCCTCGTTATTTTCCGCCAGCAAAATAAGGTGATAGTAGCGGTCCTCACCCTGGACACGCTCTCTATCAAAGCGGGAACCGGGAGCCACATACACCTCGCAGCCAATAACAGGGTTAATGCCATTTGCCTTACACTCCTTGTAAAAATCCACGCAGCCATACATAACTCCATGGTCAGTAATGGCAGCGGCAGTCATGCCCATGTCCTTGACCTTTTTGACGTAATCTTTTATTTTGTTGGACCCATCAAGAAGGGAAAACTCCGTGTGGGTGTGAAGGTGTACAAAGCTCATAATCTATCCTTTAATTCATCTATAATTCATGCATAATCCCAGGGAAATATTATATTTTTGCCAAGGCTCCCTTGAGCCCCGACTAAATTCAAAGCTTTAATATTCCCCACTAAGGACAGTTACATTTTATTCTATAATCAAGGTTCAGTAAATAAAATTATTTCAGGTAAAGTGGTGACTTTGAGGCTGTGAAATAGAGTTTGCAAGTAAAAAAAGGACTGATTTTTTTTTAAAGAATTCTCTTTTTTTACAGATAAGCTTCCATGGCATTTATTTTTTATTTAGATTCTGAACATTTACAAATTGTTTATAAATCCCAGTCATGTTAATATCTATATTATGATTGAAACAAGCAAAATAATAGAAAAAGTAATACTTGTGGCTGTCTGTGAAAAAGATGAAGCAGAGACAGCAGATTCCCTGGCAGAGCTGGCAGAGCTGTGCGCTACCGCCGGGGCTGAGGTGGCAGGCCAGATAACCCAAAACCTGGAGCGCCGCAATCCTGGCACCTATGTGGGAAGCGGCAAGGTGACTGAGATTGCTGAGCTCATTGATGCTACTGGTGCCACCGGTATAGTCTGCGATGACGAGCTGACCCCAGCCCAAATGCGCAATCTGGCAGATGCCTTAGACACCAAGGTTATGGACCGCACCCTGATTATCTTGGATATTTTTGCAGCCAGGGCAGGCACTGCCGAGGGCAAGATACAGGTTGAGCTGGCACAGCTCCGCTATGAAATGACCCGCCTTACTGGCTTTGGTAAAAATATGTCTAGAGTAGGTGGTACTGCCGCAGGAGGTGGTGGCGCCATTGGCACCCGTGGTCCCGGTGAGAAAAAGCTTGAGATGGACAAGCGTCTCATTGCCGGTCGCATATCACAGCTGAAAAAAGAGCTTTCTGACGTAGTGGCTCACCGCGAGCTTACAAGAGCCAAAAGGCAGCGCAACGGTCTGCCGGTAGCCGCCATAGTAGGCTACACCAATGCTGGCAAGTCCTCATTTTTAAATAAAATGACTGACGCAAAAATACTTGAAATGGATGCACTCTTTGCCACCCTGGACCCTACCACCAGAGAGCTGCTTTTGGACAACGACCAGAAAATCCTGCTGACAGACACAGTAGGCTTCATCCGCAAGCTGCCTCATCACCTGATTGATGCCTTCAAATCCACCTTAGAGGAGGCTAAATATGCCGACTACATCATACATGTAGTGGATGTAAGCAATCCCCAGATGGACAGACAAATGGAGATAGTCTACGAGACTTTGGACCACCTTGGCGTTGGTAACAAGCCAATACTCACCATTTTCAACAAGGTGGACAAGGTGCCTGACCAGCATGATTACCACGACCTGCGAGCTGACTATACAGTACACGCCTCTGTTAAAACAGGCCTTGGCCTTGATAAGGTGAAAGATATTCTTGCCACCATGCTGAGAGGCGGCAAAACCTACATTGAGGAATTAGTTCCTTATGCTGAGGCTGGCCGCATAGCCCGCATCAGAGAACAGGGTGAGCTGATTAGCGAAGAATACAGGGAAGATGGTATTTTTATAAAGGCATATGTATAAATGCCTATAATTTATCGGACTTTTATAGCAATATAGTAGGGACGTTTTTTCTGCCAAAATGCTTGATTACAATTTTTTCTTGACGTCCTTCTTCTATAGTGCTATGTTTTTCTAGAACTTAATAATTTGCTAGGGGCGCTAACGCTGAGAGGTGCGCAAGCACCGACCCTTATTACTTGAACCGGATAATACCGGCGTAAGGAAGCTGATAATCAGATATGTATCTCCTGGCATCTAATATGCAAAGGAGATTTTTTTATGAAAAAAACAAAATTCACCGTTAAGCAGTTGGCCTTTTGCGCTGTTGCAATTGCCTTAGGCTTCGTTTTAAGCTGCATCAAGGTATTTCATTTCCCTACAGGCGGCTCCATCACACTTTTTTCCATGCTTATAATATGTCTGCCTGGCTTCTGGTTTGGACCTCTTGTTGGCATCGTCACCGGTGTAGCCTATGGCCTTCTTAACCTAATCCTTGACCCATACATCGTATACCCATTGCAGGTTGTTGTTGATTACATCTTGGCCTTTGGTGCCCTGGGCCTTTCAGGCTTTTTTGCAAACAGCAAATTTGGCCTTGTAAAAGGCTACATAGCTGCAGTGCTTGGCCGCTACGTATTTGCCGTAATCTCCGGCTGGATATTCTTTGGTGAATACGCCTGGGATGGCTGGAACGCACTGCCTTACTCCCTGGCATACAATGCCATCTACATCTTTGCAGAAGCTGCCGTCACCCTCATAGTACTTGCCGTACCAGCTGTCCGCAGCCTTATGGGCCGCCTCAAGACCATGGCCCTGGAGTAAATGCATAAATAACGTTGCATTTTGCTCCCTGCAGGGGTATCATACTCTTCAATATGGGAAATTTTATTAATAAAAACAACAGACTACAAACTTCAGAGACATTTTTCTTAAGCGGCATACTGGCCATATCCGGCGGCTTTCAGGATGCCTACACCTACGATGTCAGGGACAATGTATTCTCCAATGCCCAGACAGGTAACGTAGTGCTCATGAGCCAGGATTTGATGCGGGGCGATATAAGCTCTGTACCTAGATATCTCATACCTGTTTTGGCCTTTGCCCTGGGAATCATTATCACCGAGCAAATGGAGCACTACCTTAAAAACATGAAGGCACTCCACTGGCGCCAGCTTATACTTCTTATAGAGATTATCATTCTCTTTGTTGTAGGCTTTATTCCTAGCTCTGCCAATATTTTTGCCACTGTGCTGGTATCCTTCAGCTGTGCCATGCAGGTACAGGCCTTCCGCAAGGTCAATGGCTTTGCCTACGCCTCCACTATGTGCATAGGCAATTTGCGAAGCGGCACTGAAAGCCTGTCAGCCTATTTTCGCGACCGAGATAAAGCCAGGCTTTACAAAGCCTTCCACTACTATGGCATCATCCTTCTTTTTGCCATAGGGGCAGGTCTGGGCGGAGTCTTTTCATTTAGCCTTGGTGTTCCAGCTATATGGATATCCTGCGGACTACTTATATTTGCATTTATACTCATGAAAAAAGAGAGAATTTAGTATACTTAAATTATTAGACCTAGCCACAAAAAAGCTATTTATCCTGCAGATAAATAGCTTTTTTGCTCACTTATTAGCTAATCCTTCAAGCTCCAAAAGAGCCTTTTTCATTTCTAAGCCACCGCCATAGCCTACAAGGGCTCCACTTGTCCCAATAACACGATGACATGGTACGACAATAAAAATGGGGTTCGCGTGATTTGCCATCCCCACTGCCCGAAAGGCCTTTGGTTGTCCGATGGCTTCTGCAATATCCTTATAGCTGCGGGTTTCACCATAGGGAATCTCCCTAAGGGCCTTCCAGACTTTCTCCTGAAATGGAGTTCCGTGCAGCCTATAAGGAAAATCAAATACTTTGCGTCTTCCAGCAAAATACTCATCCAGCTGCCTAAATACCAACTCTGTCAGTTCATTAGGTTCATTAAGTTCACTAGCTTTTAATTCTGTATCTATATTCTTAAGCGCTATGACAGCACCATTCTCCCATTCCAGTTGAATATCACCTACCGGCGAATGATAAATAGCCCTTCCCTCCATGGTGACATGCCTCCTATAAATTCTTTAATATCAGCAAAACGCCAGATAAAACTAAAAAAATAGATATTATCTTTTTAATCAGCTTTTCATCCATGAGGCTGCTACACTTAATACCTGCAAGCAAGCCAATAAGTGCAAACAACATCAAGGTCATGGCTGATTTTAAGGTGTCTAGTGTCAGAAGTCCTAATCCACTGTAAAGTACAATACGGAAGGTATTTTCTACAATAAATACTGCACTGATATTGGCCTTAAAAGAACTGCCGTCATCAGTCACTCGATTAACATAGGCTGCAAGCAAAGCGCCTACACCAAACAGGCCACATAGTACTCCTGCTAACATGCCAATAATTGCCAACACTATTTTGGAAGAAGGTCTACTCTGTCTGCTGTATTCCCTCAAGAGCATCTCCACTCCCAAAGCCGCCACAACAAAACCGAATACCAGCTTAATTATTCTAACATCCACATTTTTGAGCCAAAATGCTCCTGGAATACTACCAGCCAGCACTAATACTGCTAAGGGAAGATACACTTTTATATTAAGACTCTTTCGATTCTTCCATGTCATAATCAGATTCGACGGATACCCCAACAACAAGTCAATAGGAGAAATATTGGCATTTGATGTGCCAAAGCTCAAGATAGAAGTAAATACCAGTGTATTAGCAAAACCGCACAAGCCTTTGATAAAGTAAGCGATAATCGTCGCAATGATCCATAAGTACATGAAAATACCTTTCTAAATATGAGGGATAAATATAACAAGAATGTATAAAGAAAGTGTAAAACATAGATTACAAACCTTCAAGTCCAGGTTCTATCCAGAAGATATAAAAACAAAAGACACATCTAGGTGTGCCTTTACGCTTGTAAACCAAGAGCGCGACACGTCGCTGAAGGTCCAGTGGACCTTCGCTAGCGACGACCGTAGTGAAACGTTAAATCAACAGGTCTCCCCTAGGTCACCCCAAAATGTGGTTGATTTTACGGATTTTGCAAAAGAAAAAAGCCTTGCAAACCGCAAGTTTGCAAGGCTTTCATAACTAAAAATCTAAAAGCGCGAGACGGGACTCGAACCCGCGACCTCCACCTTGGCAAGGTGGCGCTCCAC